>JBNPEE010000039.1:0-29017 GCA_051117475.1 Anaerolineae bacterium
CCGTCGCTTGAGCTTGTTTCAAACCGCAAGACGCTGGCTCAAGCGACGGCTTTCACAAGACCGATTACCTGATTGGCTTTTTGCTCAGCCTTTTTGGTATTTTGAATAGAAGTGTCAGGTTGTCAGTCCTGCCTGTAACTGATGCACATCTTTAGCGACAACTTGTCCATAGGGTGTATGAGCGAAACGTTCGGCTTCTGCTATCCAAAAGGGTAAGCCTGCATCGCGCAAATCCGGAGCAGGTGGTGTTTCAGAAGCAATACGACACAAAATATACTGTGCTAGTAAGGCGCGATGGGGTTCCTCAGCGGAGGTGAAGACCCGCCATAGCGGGATCGTATCCACCACATCGCCAGCACGATACCGCGCGTGTGCCAGATCAAAACGGATGACATCCGGCGCACCCTGTGCCAATGCTTGCTCAAAGCCCAGCATAGCATCGGCATAATCACCCTGTGCCAGCGCCACTTTCGCCAGCGCATATAGGGTGAAGTGATAGTTAGGACGACGTGCCAACGCCTGCTTTAAAATGCGCTTACTCTCTGCCAACTGTCCCAGATTACGGTATGCATTGCCTAACAAAACTAGTGCATCGAGCGTTGGATGCGCCTCATTTTCCAGATAATCGGTCAATACGGCAATCACCTGATGAAACTCTCCTGCGATAAAATGCCGTTGTGCTTGTGTGTATGGTGTCACCATATGGCGATTGCCCCACATGAAAATCGCCTGTATCGCCAACGCTAAACCCACCACACCGATCAATGCCGGTGTTTGCAAATCAGGCACATTCGCAAGAATGATGAGATCGAGCACGAACAACACCAGTGCGATACCTAGCGCCAGTTGGCTGGTACGCTCCCACGTCAACACTGAACGCCATAAGCTGATGAGAATGCGCATCAAGGTTCCTGTACGTGTAACAGTTGAGACGGTTCAAGCTCGTCTCGTAGCAGACGCTCAGCCAGTGCGACGTCATCGGCAAGCACATCACGGAGAACTTTCGCCTGTTCATCAGGAAGAATCTTTTGCCATTCTTGCAGACCTTGCTTCTCGCGTTTTAGTCGGGTGATCGCCTCACTTGCTGATACCAGATCATCGCGGCGGGCGTAGGCCCGAGCTTGCCAAAGATGAATAAGGAGACGATGGCGCGAATCCGGCACACGCGCCACCAATGCTGTCTCTAAGCTATCCAATGCCAGATCATGATCGCCGATACGGTCTGCAATCATGCCTAAGTTATACGATGCCACCCATTCATCAGAAGCAAGTTCATAGGCTTTATGTGCAGATTGTAAGGCTTCATCGTAACGTCCAGCTTGTAAATCAACCTCTGCGAGTCCGTTATACGCTGCAGCAAGATCACTGGATTTTTCGCTCTTTTCGACCATCGTTTGATAGTCTCGGCGGGCACGCCCCAACTTGCCCCACAGGCGCAACAACTCCGCCCGAAAGCGATAATGGTTGGGCATATCGGGTTCAGATTTAATCAGTGTATCCATCGCTTCAACAGCTTTAGCATAATCCTGATCGCGCATGGCTTTGATCGCCACGCGGTACTGCATGGGTGTACGTTCATTGCCTAGTAAGAGCAAGCTAATCAATGCCCATCCAAATGCTGCGCCTAGCAGGATCACCCAATATTGCGGTAAGAACACCACACCCAGAATAACCAGACCGAAAGACGGCAAGAGAATCGCCGCCCAGCGCGTACGTTGCTGAGAGTCCATGCGTGATCCGACTGTAGCCATCACGCTGACTAAAAATGCCGCCGCCAGAGCGTTCTGGATTACTAAACTATTTTCGATCGCCATAATCTGCAAGATAAAACTTGCCAAGCCTGTGACGATCAACATACCAATCAACGCCCACCAGCGCGTCTCACCTAGCCACACCCGAAAATTGCGAATCATGTTCACCGTTGATACTCCAACAAAATCATCTCATATTGTCCGTTCTGTACGCGTACAACCTGCCCTCGTTTATCTAACCAGTAATCATGTCGATACTGATAACGCCATGTAGCATATACCACATCATTGATGGTGAGCCGTTCTTCACCCAGATCACGCACTGATTGCTTTGCCAGATCACCAGCACGATCCCCTGAGCGCAAGAGCGGGGCAAATGTCGGCGCGACACTATATTGCGCTAAGTGTAGGATAGTGTGCCCTTTACAGCTTAGAAAGGGTAAATCAAGCACGGCATCTTTCGCCCACGGCACCTGATCCTCAAGCAGAGTGTTTCCCGGCAGGGTACGATACACATGCAATTGCTCGTCAGCAATACGATAACGCCCGTGCATGTGTTCATCAAGGCGATAATCAAACTGCTGTATACGGTTGTTCTTATCCAAAGTCACATCCGCGTGTAGAGTATAATCAGCTTCAAAACTGATGTGCATGTGATAGCCATCATTCACGCGCTGATACTGCCAGCGCTCACGGATACCTTGATCAATCCCGTGATCATAATGCTGATAGACGCCACTAGCGATGTGCATAGTTTGTTACCTGTACCTGATAAGTTGCACCGTCATGAATGTATTGGCGTTGTATGGGGATACCGTGTTCATCTATCCAATAGAACACCTCATCTGCAACTTGATATTTATGGGCATCGATAGTCTTACGCCCAATATTGAGAGACTCAATATCCTGTGATTTGACGATCAACTTTTGTAGTTGACTGCTATCTAATGCCAATAGTTGTGGCGTGAATACGTGCGCTGTGCCGTCCCTTGCGAGAACATGGCGTAAGGTCAAACCCATGTACAAAGTCTGCTTGATGTAGATTTCGCACCCGTCAATTAACGCAAACTCGTCATACTCCCGATCTGCACCTTGTACCTGTGACCCGATCTGTACATAATCCGGATTAAACGTATAATCCGCTTTGAAATTCAACAGTAAGGGATCACGCGGGTTATACGATTGGACGTTGAAGCGCTCAAAACGTTGTTCAGGGTTGATGAGCGCCTCAGAAAGAATGGTTAAGCCGTCTTCATCACGCCCATCTTCATCGACGCGATAGAGGAACGCGCCACCGGGCAACTCGTGAATGGTGAATTTTTCAAAAGCCTTATTTGGAACACCATCGCGCCAATAACGATATTCACCACTTGCCACAAAGATTTCGTGCGGTGCAACTACATGTAAACGTCGCATCGTTCACTCTTTCCCTTCGCTCGCTGAATCGTCTAGTGTAGCACGCATACGCACCATCACCGCCTGCCCCCCCATAGTGTGCTCCCAGAAGCGCAAGCCATCTGTGTTCATCGCCGCCACATACCACTCGTAATGTGCGACACCCCGTAACCTGAACCAATCTTTCATAGCATCCATCAAGGCAGAACCAATGCCCGCACCACGCTTGCCTTGTGTGACGAAAATATCGCCGACAATACCCGCTTGCTCATCCTTGAACATCTCTGGCATCAGGTCAACCACTGTACCATACACATAACCGATCAAACGCCCATCCTCTACAGCGACGAAGGTTTGTGTACGATCATCATCCACGCTCCAGCGAATACGCGCTGCGTAACGGCTGGCACCGTCTTCTGCCGGTATAGGCATCAGGTCGGATATTTCGCGGTGATAGATAACTAATTCAAACCACAACTGACCAACAGCATCCACTTCTTCGCGTTTAACAGGTCGAATCATCATCACACTAAATCCATTCCAAATGTATCTTCTAAATGTGCCCAACCTAAACCACGCCAGAAAGCCTGTTCAACCGGTGCATAAGCTGGAACGCGCACGATGACGCGCATGATATCACGTGCACGGAATTGTAGCATCAGCGCCTCCAATAAATCATGTACCGCGTATTGGCGTTTATGTGGGCTGTGTAAATCTAAGACAATGTGTTCCACACAACCGATCTGCAATGGCGCAAGTCCCACTTGATTATTGATGATCCGCCCGATAATACAACCGAAAACATCACCGTCACGCTCAATTGTGAGGAAGATGGCATCTCCGCTCAACAATTGTTGAGCGTATGCTTGCCAGCGTATCAGCGCATCAGGCAATAATTGTGCATGCTGATGCTTCTGTGTGTAAAGCGCTATCTGGTCATACCAGTATTCAGCTAGCAGTGGCATATCAGATGGGTTAGTCGGCCGAACAGTCATAGTCGTTTTTGCCAAGTTGTGTCACAATATAGGCTGATTGAACAAAATATTATAAGCATATCACATGTCCGTCAACGATCGTCTAAACGAAGCCACACTCCCAACATGGATGAAACAAGCGCAACGCGGTGTTGATTGGGGTGCATTATTGGTAATCGGGTTTGCACTGTTTGTGGCATGGTCATTCATCACGTTAAACGGATTACCCGCTACCAACGCTATCGAATCTTATATTTATCGTAGTGCTGATTACATGGATGCTTTCAGTGACGGCATCTTCTACCCGCGCTGGTCACCACACACCCTCAATGGCTATGGCGCACCTGTCCCTCACTTTTATCCCTCTGGCGCATCGTACCTCGGCGGGCTTATCAGTTACTTATTTACCAATAATCCCATTACGGCTATTCAGATTCTACTGGTGGGCACACTGGTGATCGCATCCAGTATGATGTATGCTTTTGTCAAAGAGCGAACCAGCGCACTCGGCGGTGTGATAGCCACCCTAGTTTACATCTTTAGCCCCTATGTGATGGTCACTGTTTCATATGTTGAAGGGGATCTACCTCTGATGCTCGGTGTAGCTTTGTTACCCTCATTACTATGGGCGGTCAATCGCGCTATCCAACGTCATCAGGCAGTGGATTTCTTTCTGATTGCTTGTTTCACGGCATTGACGATTGTCACTGTGCCGATCATCTTCTTACAAGCTAGTTTCGCTATCCTAACGCTCATCATCGTCGACACACGTGAGGACATTCCGCGCCATGCACTCCGGCGCGTGGGGCTTGCTCTGTTAAGTGGATTTGCTTTGAGTGCTTTCTACTGGTTGCCAGCTCTACTTGAGCTGAACACCCTATTGTGGCAAGCTCCGGTCATCGCCGCTCGCCCAACTACACTCCGTTTTTGGGAATTACTTATGCCCGCTCTACCACTTGACTCACGTTTCGCTACCATAACACCACAATATCATCTGGGTTGGGGCGCTTTGTTCGCCGTGTTAATCAATCTACCAGCGATGTGGTACCAAAGAAAAAATCGCTGGTTCAGCGCCTGTTATCTAATCCTTGGCACGACATTATTGCTACTCATTTTGAGCCTCGCGCCGGAGCGCAGTTCGTGGTTAGTGTTAATCTTATTCTGCCTGGCAATTGCCAGCAGTCACATTGCACGGGTTATTGAACGCGCTGGCGTGATTCGTCATCTGGCAATCAGTACGCTCCTGATTGTGATACCGCTCAGTAGTTTGCCGTTGTGGATTCTACCGGATGCTGAGTTGACTGTCGCAGAGCCGATCATCACACAGGCGGTTTACGAACGTAACGGTTATGGGTACAGTGTGTTACCAGACGGACACCCAATGCCATCGAATATCTTACTGACGGCAGCATACCGCAACCCCTCTACAGATGCGCCCTCGCGCCTCTCTGATAGTGCCTTCATCACACCATTGATTGATGAAAGCCCTTATAGCGGACGTTACAACGTGACCAGCACAGATCAGATAACGCTCATCTATCAGCGCGCTTATTCAGATCTGTGGCATGCCATCACCGACGATGACGAACAATTAACTGTTAAACCCTCTGATGAAGGTTTCATTACAGTGGACATTCCGCCAAATACCGATACAATCCTTACTTTCCGTTTGACAGGCACTCTACTAACACGGACAGCATGGAGCATCACCTTGATTGCGCTGGTCATCTGTCTAATAGTCTGGTGGAAACAGTGGCGTCGTGCTATTCCTGATTATGACGAGAGCAATTTACTCACAAAAAATAGCGCACGTTACTTAATAAGTTTACTGATTGTGCTAGTTGTGGTGCGCGTTGGTACAACACCTTTTTTCAACCAATGGTTTACTATCCAGAAAGAACGTGCCCTAGACGATGTATTCCTTGATCATTATACACACGATAACACCTTAAATCTGATCGGGTATGATCCCCTACCAACCTTGGTTCGTCATGGTGAACACTTGTCTCTCACTGTGTATTGGCGCATCACACAAACCACGAATACTCAATATCTGGTACGCTTGAGGATGATGGATCATCGACTTGAGCAAACTGTTCATCAAACGTCGTATACACACCCTGCTTATTATCCTGTCAACCGCTGGCAACCTGCAAACTTAATGATACAACGCTATGACATTCCTATCACACAGGTGCTTAACCCCGATGATTACATCTTATTATTTGATATATTGAACTGTGACCCACCCTGTACAGATTGGCAATGGCGCACCACACAAGTTAGCGGACAAATAAGTCTCTCACGTTCTATCAACGTAGCGCCCTGATCGGTGTGCTTGTTTTTATAGAGATCGCTCTGTACAATAATGGCGTTTAATTCTTATGAAAGGATTTGAATATGGCTACTACACCAACTGAAGAACGTATTGGCGAAGCCTGGAAGCAACACCGTATGGGCAACAATGTCGATGCAATCGACATCTTCAAGGATATTTTGAGCAAACGCCCTGATCATCTTGATGCGCTATATGGGCTTGGGCTGGCACAACGCGCTCACGGCAGCAATGACGATGCAGTCGCCTCGTTTAATAAGGCGCTCCAACTGACCAATGACGCTCTGCAAGCCGTTGAGAAAACCTCAAACGTCGAAGGACAACGTGTCGCCAATGATCTTGACAGCTACGAAGACGATCGTTTCCTGATGTTACAACACATGATCTCGCAACGGCTAGAAGAACTCAGCGCTGAATAATTTGTTTCGGGGCGTGAACACGCCCTGCAACACACCTACATTTGAAAGTTGCCCATCATGCAGAAACGTGAACGGCTCGAAAAAACCCTCTCCGGCGAGTCAACGGACCGCGTGCCGGTTGCGCTCTGGCAACATTGGGCAGGGGATGATCAACGTGCTGCAGATCTCGCACGCAGTCATATCGAGTTCATGCAGGTTTATGATTGGGATTTTTTAGCTGTGGTGCCTTCCAATCAATACATGGTCACCGATTACGGCTTACAAGATGCGTGGTACGGGGCATCCGATGGGCGGCGTGAAATCATTAAAACGCCTATCCAACGCTCTCTACATTGGACTGATTTACGCCCAGTTGATCCTAACCGTGGTCAATTTGGCAAGCAAATACAATGCCTTCAACTAATCTGCAACACACTCACACCGGAATCACCAATCATTCAAGTAATTCATAGCCCTTTGACGCAAGCCTTGCTACTCGGTGGAGATGATCTACTGTTGCGCAGTCTACGCACCCAACCGGATCGATTACGCACCGGCTTGAACAGTTTAACTGAGACCACACTGCGCTATTTAGAGGCACTACGGCGCAACACACGCATTGATGGCATCCTGTACACAATTGATTGCGCCTCATATACCCTATTGAGTGAGAGCGAATATCAAACTTTCGGTTTACCTTATGATATTAAAGTGCTGGATTCGCTCGCTCAAGATTGGTGGTTCAACATGGTACAATTAAATGGTGAAGCGCCGATGTTGCATCTATTCACCGGATTGCCTATCCAGGCACTGAACTGGTCGTGCGTGGAGGCACGCCCGTCTTTACAACGCGTTCAGATTGAGTTCAACGGCGCGTTATGCAGTGGCCTGGGCGAGACGCGCCATATTCAATTAGGCACGCCTGGTACAATCCGCGATGCCGCTCGCGAAGCCATGAACATCATGGGACGCCGCAAGTTCATCCTGAGCAGTGGTCGCACTGTGCCTATGACAAGCCCACGCTCGAATTTACGTGCCACGCGCGAGGTCGTCGATCTGTTCTTGCGTTAAATGCGCTAACCGCACGTCATCCACAGATAGAAAGAGAGTATGCTATGTCAACTCGTGTCATCGCTGGTACAGCGAAAGGACAACGTTTGCAACTGGTGCCAGGGGATAACACACGCCCCATTACCGACAAAGTGAAAGAATCACTGTTCAACATCATCAACCAGAATATCATCGACGCTACTTTGCTTGATCTCTTTGCGGGCACAGGAGCAGTCGGCATCGAAGCCTTAAGCCGTGGAGCGCGTCATGTGCTGTTCAATGAGTACAATCGGCTTGCCATTCAAACCATTCATGAGAACCTTAAACACACACGCCTGCAAGAACGCGCTACAGTACAAATGAGCGATGCGCTCAAAGTGATCGAACAAGCGCCATCACAAATTTTTGATTATATCTATGTTGCGCCTCCACAATATAAGGGAATCTGGTTAGATGTATTACGGGCACTGGACGACCAGTCAACATGGTTAAGTCCAAAAACAATTGTGATCGTTCAGATTGATCCCAAAGAACACGAAGACGTATTATTCCGCAATCTGCGCGATTATGATCAACGTCGTTATGGCAACACGCTATTATGGTTTTTTGAGAGTTTAACCGAGGACAGCTAATGAATATAGAACATCTGGAAAAAATCGTAGAGGACTTATGCGAGAACTTTGAAGTTTATGCGCCACCTGTTCCGGTTGAACTCATGCTGAGGCAACCCCGTGATGGCATGTGGGAAGAAGTCGATATCGCACAGATGTCCGGTAGCTTCCGGCGTATCAGCGAGCGTTACTCACCCCGTATGACCATTGCTCGGCTATTAGTGCGGCATATAATGGTTAGCGAATGGGGCAAGCAATATGAGCTAGCAACTATCAAACGTGACGAAAACATGATTAACGCCTTTGCACGGATGATCTTGATGCCCCGCGATATGGTACTCGGCTTAACCAGTAGTATGCGCACACCCACTCTACTGAGTGATCATTTTGAAATACCGGAAAGTGACGCTGAAATCCGTTTGCTTGAGCTGAACTGAGCTCGAGTTAGTCATACAGCATCGTGCTGATCAAGGTATTGTTGTGCTAATGCCAGCGCTTGCTCATGGTTTTTGACTATCCCGACAACCTGCGCTTCGCGTAATAGGGTTAACAATTCACCGATAATCCGCCCACCCTGTAAAGACAATTCTGCCATCAGATCATTACCATCCAGTAAAAGAGGCGGATTGACCACTGTCTCCTGTTGTTCATAATAAACAACGCATAACATCAGCGCCCGCTCAACCTGCGATAACCACCAATCTTGGTTTAATTGTGGGCCATAGGTCGCGAGGTCATCTGCTAAGCCCAACAAAATCGCATCCAAGCCCCCCTCCTTCAGCGCATGCCAGAAACGATGCACCGACAAAGGTGATCGATAATCCAGTGTTTGCGCTTGTTGATAATGCGCGATCATCGTCATCAGCACATTCTTCTCTGGTTTGCTCAAGCGCAACCCATCAGCAATCTGACCGGCAACAATTACGGCATCAGGTATACGATGCAACAACCCTGCTAAGATCAACAACGTCGTGTGTGGACGACCATTAGCATGAGTTTTTGCCAGATGATCATTCAAAGGTTGCCGGAAGCGATCCAACTGCATAGCCAGCATACCAAAGGCGAAAGTAGCAGCAGTACTGTCATTACGGCGATAGCTAATGGTTTCAATGATGCCATGCAGCTGTTGTACCGTCTCAATAGCTTGTTTCCAAGCGCCAAAAACATGTGGTGTTGGCAGAGACATGCTCTCAAGTTCTTGAATCGGTGGCACGATCAGCTGTAATAAACCGAGTGTGTGCAATACTTTGAGAGCAACGTGTGCACGTCCTAAGCTCAAAATTGTGAAAAACTCATCGCGGATGCGTTCCGGTGACGTTTTGATCAGTTCAGAGCCATATAGATGAATATCAGCGATGGTTTGTGGCTCGATACGGAATTGGAGTTGTGTGCTCTGGCGGACGGCTCGCAATGCACGGATGGGATCATCCGCGATGGCATTCGGGGCGCAACGGCGGATCACTTTCTGGGTCGCATCGGCTTCCCCATTGAGCGGATCAATCAGCAATTCGGGATCGGTCAATAGATCAACCGCCATAGCATTGACTGTGAAATCTCGTCCTAATAAGTCCGCCAACAGATCATCACCACGGAACTTAGCGACATCAACCGTCAAAGGCTGATCTGCTATAGTTAAAAGTACCCGTGCCACCTGCCGTTCTTCATCCATTACAAACACATCACCATTGAACGCATTCGCAATCTGACGAGCGATAGCAACGGCATCGTCAGGCACGGCTAGATCCATATCTTTTATGGGCAAATGTAGGAAGGCATCGCGCACAGCGCCGCCAATTAGATACAGTGGTTGTGATAGCGCCAATCCTGATAAGCGGTCTTGTAAATCCAGCATATTCTCAGACCAGCCTAGCAAACGGGTTTTAGGTGCATGGGGCGTTAAATCATGTGTCATGAGCGAGTACTTTTTCATCAACCACGCCGATGAAGGGAATGTTGCGGTATTTTTCGTCTAGATCAAGACCATAGCCAAAGACGAATTTATTCTCAATCTCAAAGCCTACATAATCGAGCGGGATCTCCACTATACGTCGTGATTGCTTGTTGAGCAAGGTACATAGTTTAAGACTCGCAGGTTTGCGCGCCTCCAGTGTATCCATCACGAAGCGTAACGTATATCCACTATCGATAATATCTTCGATAATCAGCACATGACGACCTTCAATGGAAGTTGTAATATCCATATCAATGCGGACTGTGCCACTACTGTGCCGTTTACCAACACCATAACTGCTAGCCGCCATGAAATCAATCTCATGAGGGATATCAATATGGCGCGTCAGATCAGTGAGGAACATCACCCCACCTTTGAGAATGCAAATCAGCAGAAGATCAGCATCAGCAGGATAATCCTGTGAAATCTGATGCCCTAATTGCGTGACACGCTCTTGTAGAGTCTGTTCATCGATCAAGATCTCTTTGAGGTACTTTTCATATGAGGTTGGCATCATACCTACCTTGCTGGTAGTTCAAGTTAATCACAGAGGATTATAACAACCGCACAGGATGCGTAAAGCGTCAAAATCATGAGTGAATACAGCGTATAATTTCATTGAAAAAGAATCTGCATCGCCAGATGACCGAGCAGTAATTCATCACCCTTACGCAGAGGAACAGGTGTATCCGATTCGAGCTGGCGCGTGTTAACAAACGTACCATTCGTACTGCCGAGATCAACGATATGTACAACACCATCAATGATTTTTAACTCGGCATGAATACGCGACACACCGCGATCCTGCGCACCATAAGGTGTGAGATCCGTCTCGGATGTTGTCGCACCCAGTTCGAAACGTCCTAAGCGGTGCGTATGTCCAACTTCTAAAACGATGCGCTCAATCATGCCTCGAATCAATAAGATCACTTCATGCTTATTCCCCAGCGCAACAGTTCCGGGATTATCATCGTTCTGATGATTTAGAATACGTTTCAAACGCCGATCATTCGGAGAGAACACGGTCGTATCTTTCATCGGATCAATGGCGCGGCGTGTACCTGTAGAATGCGTCTTATCAGATGATAAATGGGTATGGTCATCATCTGTTTGATTCGTTGATGATGGGGGATTGATGGTATCATTATCAGCGTTATCTAAAGATAATGATTTGTTATCGTTTTTTTCTTCAGACATAGTGCAGTTGCCTGTTCAGATATTGATTATGTATTATGCTCTAGTATAACATAAAATAGTCATGCAACGACTTGACACAACTATATTTACAAACAAATTAGGAACCTGATGAATACACAACACACACTGGTAAGAAAAGCCGAACCCCGCTCGGATGTATATATCACACTACCTGATCAAACCACATTGGCAAGTAAAAGCGGAACAAGCATCGAAACGTTTTTCAAAGAAGCAGAAGCTCACAACTTAATCACCTTTTTTGCGCCTTATATGGGCGCAGTAGTGAACGGCAAATTGCGCGAGCTCACTTTTACATTGCATCGGGACGCTATTGTAGATCCGATTACTCTCAATGATAGCGATGGCGGACGTATTTATCGGCGGTCTCTAGTTTTGTTGATGGTCAAAGCCATCGACGACCTATGGCCCGGCACACGGGTTAATGTCAATTATGCAGTGCGCGATGGGGGCTTTTACTGCGAGCTATCAAAGCGCACATCTTTCACCGCAAAAGACATCGAACAGTTAGATAGTCACATGCGCGAACTCATCGCACAAGATAAGCCTATTATCAAGCGAACAATCTTGCTAGAAGATGCCCGGGAGGTATTTCGTCGACGTGGTGATCTCGACAAGATACGTCTGCTCGAAGCACGTGTCAACGATACGCTGACAGTCTATTCACTCGATGGGCATGATGATTACTATTTCGGGTATATGGTTCCTTCAACCGGCTATTTGCAACTATTCAAATTAATACATTTTGATAATGCCTTCGTCTTACAATATCCGCGCCGTGAGCATCCTGACCGCCTGATCAACTTAAACTTATATGACAAACTGCATAAGGTATTCAAACAGGCAGATGACTGGCTGAGTAAGCTAGAAATCGAAGATATTGGACGACTCAACCACTTGGTGCGTCAGGATAATATTCAAGAACTGATCTTGATTGCAGAAGCCTTGCACGAGCAAAATGTCGCTCGTATTGCGATGCAAATTTTAGAGCAACACCAACAGGGTACACGTATCATCCTGATTGCGGGACCATCATCATCAGGAAAAACCACCTTTTCCAAGCGCCTTGCCATTCAGTTGTTGGCGCTGGGATTACGCCCCTATACCGTTGAGATGGATAATTATTTCGTAGAACGTGACAAAACTCCGCGTGATGAACATGGCGAATATGATTTTGAATCCATCGATGCTCTCAACCGCATACTACTCAATCAGCACCTGTTACAGTTAATGCGTGGCGAAGAAGTCCAATTACCTCGTTTTAACTTTCATTCAGGCATCTCTGAAACGGGTAAAATTGCGCGGATCACCCCCAACCAGATCATCATCTTAGAAGGTATCCACGGCATGAACCCGCGCCTGCTGGAACACGTACCCTCTGATAACATTTTCCGCATTTATGTATCGGTATTATCACAGGTCAACATTGATAGTCATAATCGCGTGCCGACCACCGATGTACGCCTATTACGACGCATCGTGCGTGATGCCACCACACGGGGTTATTCTGCAACCGATACTATTGAGCGCTGGAATAGTGTGCGCTCCGGCGAGAAACGCAACATCTTCCCCTATCAGGAAAACGCCGATGTGATGTTCAATTCCGGCTTAGCCTATGAATTAGCAGCATTGCGCCCTGTCGTTGAACCCCTGTTGTTGCAGGTTGAGCCACACACACGCCCTCATCTGGAATCCAACCGCTTACTCTCGTTCTTACAATGGGTAGAGCCTCTGCAACCCGGTCAAAGTGCGCTCATTCCTGATACATCCTTATTGCGTGAGTTCATCGGCAGGTCAATCTTAGAGAACTATCACCCTGACGTGAATATCTAGCAATCTGTTATGCCCACTGTGCGGTTTGATCTGGCTATAGGTCGTAGCCCTTAATATTGTAGCCAATCCTGTGAAATCATCTATTGAAAAGGTTTTGGTCAAGGGTGACGGTGTGTATTCTTAGAGACAATCGTCATCATGATCATCGTGCTGATATATACAGAAGGTGCGAACGTGATTAACCTATGTCCATAGATCATGCTTTGCCGACTAATTTCCGTTCAGGGTATTCTCATTGAGGGCAATCACAGGCGCAAATAGCAAGGGTATCTGGCTCAGCACAGCAATAGTCAGTGCAAAAGGCACACCAATCAGGAAAACATCATAACGGTTATCGGTGGCGAAATAGAGCAATGCCTGCGCAGATGGATCGTCAAGGTATGCTTGATAAGTGATATAAATCGGCAGGTAGATCATAATTGCTGTGATCGTCATCGCAAGCAGTGCGCGTACCAATCGTTGAGTCATATCAAGCCAGCGCACCAACCAAAAGCCCAGCGCCATACTGAAACCGGCGAACGCCATCACCCGATGATCGATAGTGGTCTGGTACAGGAATAAAAAGATGTGGGCATACCACATCAGCATCGCCAATAGGCTGGCAGTCACGAGTATTAAGCTTCGCCAGAGATAGCTCCGAGACGGCATAAGGTCACGGGCAACGATGACAACTGCTGCCAACAAATGCGCGAAGATCAGGGCATTACCCAGCACACTGCTGAGACGTTGTGGTGCGAGCCAATCCCCGCGCCCAAAGAGCAGGTAAATGTGGGCGAACATCGCAAGAAATCCGCCCATCAACGCCCACATATAGCGCCTGAGCAAATGCACTCAAAGCACCTGATTGAGCTTATGGTGTGTTTGTAGACTACGCACCTTCATCGGTTTCTCGTGATGGCGTTTGATGCCTTCCATTGTAGCCATCGCCGCGCTCATCGTAGTGACGAGTGGCACATCGACTGCATAGCATTTACTGCGGATAAGTGCGCCTTCTTCATGCGCCTGCCCCCCTAAGGGCGTGTTGATGACCAGTTGAATTTTGCCTTCTTCGAGCAAATCAACGATATGGGGGGAGCCTTCACGCACTTTGTTAACGCGCTCCGCATCTACACCGAATCGATTGAGCCATTCTGCAGTGCCCCCTGTCGCCATGATTGTAAAACCCATCCGTACCAGATTGCGTGCAATGCGCGTCACGGCTGCTTTATCCATGTCATTGACACTGATACACACTGTACCGGATTCCGGCAAAGGCATCTTCGCCGCCATCTGTGCCTTGGCGAAGGCATGACCGAAGTTACTGGCATGTCCCATGACTTCACCGGTACTGCGCATCTCAGGGCCGAGGCGTGCATCCACACCGGGGAACTTCTGGAAGGGCAAGACCGCCTCTTTGACGAAGAAACCTTCGACTTTCGGCTCTTCAAGGAAACCGAGTTCTTCCAGCGTTATCCCGCTTGAAATCTGTGCGGCGTAGCTCGCCAGAGGCACACCTGTTGCCTTACTGACAAAGGGCACAGTACGGCTGGCACGCGGGTTAACTTCCAGCACAAAGACTTCTTCATCTTTGATCGCGTACTGAATATTGAACAAGCCTTTGACGTGCATTGCCTGACCGATACGCTGAGTATAATCGCGGATGATGTCGATGTGATATTGGCTAATCTTGTATGGGGGCAACACACAGGCGCTATCGCCACTGTGAATACCCGCTTCCTCGATGTGTTGCATGATGCCACCAATCACTACATGTTGACCATCGGAAATAGCATCAACATCGACTTCAAAGGCATCATCAAGAAACTGATCGATCAGCACCGGATGCCCTGACCACTCCACATGCTCGTTTAGCCAGCGTATGAGTTGATCTTCGTCAAAGACAATCGCCATGCCCCGCCCACCGAGTACATAGCTAGGGCGCACTAGCACCGGATAGCCAATCTCAGCGGCAGCGATCAAGGCTTCTTCGCGGGTGAGTACCGTCGCGCCAGCGGGTTGGGTGATATTAAGCTGTTGCATCAGCACATTAAAGCGTTCGCGATCTTCTGCGAGATCAATCGTATCCACCGTTGTACCCCAGATCGGCGCACCTGCGTCCTCGAGCTGTTTGGCAATGTTGAGCGGTGTTTGTCCGCCAAATTGCACGAGGATACCATCGGGTTTTTCTACATCGATGATATTCAGTACATCTTCGGCGGTCAACGGCTCAAAATACAGGCGATCTGCGGTATCGTAATCCGTGCTGACTGTCTCAGGATTACAATTAACCATGATGGTCTCATAGCCCAATTTACTGAGCGAAAAACAAGCGTGCACACAACAATAATCGAACTCGATCCCCTGCCCGATGCGGTTGGGTCCACCACCGAGAATCATCACCTTCTTGCGATCTGTTGGGAAGGCTTCATCGTCTTCTTCATAGGTGCTGTACAGATAAGGGGTTTGTGCTTCAAACTCCGCCGCACAGGTATCCACACGGTAGAAGTTTGCAATCACCCCTAATGATTTGCGATAAGCGCGCACGGTCATCATGTCCTCGTTGACCAGTTGCGCGATGTACTGATCACCGAAACCATAGCGCTTGAGCTTCAAGAAATCCTCTCGATTGAGATCTCTCAAGTTGAGATCGCGATTGAGAATGGTATCGTGGATGTGTACTGTCTCATACATCTGGCGCACAAACCAGCGATCAAAGCCGGTTTTCTGGACGACCTCATCAACACTTAAACCTGCACGGATGGCGGTTGATACTTGATAGAGGCGCTGTGCTGTGGGCGTGCTGAGTACTTCCGATGATTGTACATATTCAGGATTGCTGGCTAAGCCTTCGATGCCGATATCCAGTGAGCGCACCGCTTTTTGCAAGGCTTCAGGGAAAGTGCGCCCTATTGCCATCACTTCGCCAATGGCTTTCATCTGTGGCCCGAGTATGGGATCGACACCCTCAAACTTACGGAAGTCCCAGCGCGGTATCTTGACCACCACATAATCCAGCGATGGCTCGAAGCTCGCCGGCGTGACGCGGGTAATATCGTTGGGGATTTCATCGAGCGTCATGCCGACTGCCACCAGCGCTGCCAGCTTAGCAATCGGGAAACCCGTCGCCTTGCTCGCCAATGCTGATGAGCGCGACACACGCGGATTCATCTCGATCACGAACACTTCACCCGTCTCCGGACTGATGGCGAATTGTACGTTCGCACCACCAGTTGTGATGCCGATACGGTCAAAAATCAAGCGGGAATAATTACGCAAGCGTTGTAGTTCTTTATCAGTGAGCGTTTGTGCCGGAGCGATGGTGATACTATCACCGGTATGGACACCCATCGGATCAAGGTTTTCGATGGAACACACCACGACAAAATTCCCTTTGCCGTCCCGCATCAGTTCAAGCTCGTATTCTTTCCAACCGAGCAAGCTCTGATCCACCAGCACCTGTCCCACTGGTGACTGATGAATGCCATTGCTCGCAACTTTCTTGAGTTGTTCAGGTGTATAGGCAACCCCACCACCGGAACCCCCGAGTGTGTATGAGGGACGCACCAGCACCGGATAGTTGATCTCCTCAGCATATGCCAGCGCATCTGCGACTGACCCCACAACTTTACTTTTAGGTGACTTTAAGCCGATCTCCTCCATGACCTCTTTGAACAACTCGCGGTCTTCGGCAACTTCGATACTCTCTAGTGTGGCGCCAATCAGATCCACCTTGTATTTTTCGAGTATGCCGGCTTTCTTCAAATCCAGCGCAAGGTTAAGTGCAGTTTGTCCACCAACTGTAGGCAGTAACACATCGGGGCGTTCTTTTTCGATGATCTTCTCACAAATTTCGACTGTGAGCGGTTCAATATAAGTTGCGTCGGCAAATTCAGGATCGGTCATGATGGTGGCAGGGTTGCTGTTCACAAGCACAATACGGTACCCCAACTCACGCAGGGCTTTACAAGCCTGCGTGCCACTGTAATCAAATTCTACGGCTTGACCTATCACAATCGGCCCGGAACCGATCACCATAATTGTTTTTATATCTGTACGTTTTGGCATAGTATCCTCTAAGCATGTTTAGAGCAAGTTATCACGAACAAGCAGTCATTGATCTACGTTACGCATGTTCTGAATCAGTGGAACGATAAAAAAGAGGCAAGCGACGAAGAACAGGATACTTGCAATCAGCAAGACGAAATTATCATGCTGAAGGCTATCCACAATGAACAACATCGCGCAGATGACAAACAAGAGCCACCCGCCTAATTGCCATTTCTGTTCTGTTTCGATTGACATCATCATCCTTTCATCACATACGTGCTAAGACTCACTCTGTTTGATGTTGGACTTAACTGCATTCACGAATTCATTGAAGAGGTAGAGTGAGTCATGCGGACCCGGCGAGGCTTCCGGATGATATTGCACGCTGAAAGCACGATAGGCTTCATGGCGCACGCCCTCGATAGAGTTATCGTTGAGATTAATATGTGTGACCTCTCCACCATTGAGTTCGCTATCTTCCGAGACAGCAAAGCCGTGATTGTGTGCGCTGATTTCCACGTTACCTGACAGCAAATTTTTGACCGGCTGGTTACCTCCACGATGCCCGAAACGCATCTTCTCGGTCTTGCCACCGAGCGCTAACGATAGAATTTGATGCCCCAGACAAATGCCAAAAATTGGCACTTCGCCCAGCAAATCTTTGACATTATCAATCGCATAATCAACCGCAGACGGATCGCCGGGACCGTTGCTAAGAAAAACGCCGGAAGGATTCATCGCCATCACATCCGAGGCAGGCATCTGTGCTGGCACAACAGTCACACGCAAGCCACGATCAGTCATCAAGCGCAAGATATTATTCTTGATGCCGTAGTCATAGGCAATAATCAGGGGGCCGTTTTCGTCATAATGATGTTCCGCATACCACTGCGGATCGCTCTGCTGTGTCCAATTATAGGGTTCAGTCGTGGTGACCTCATCGACGAGATTTGCGCCAACCATTGATAAGGATTCACGCGCCATCGTCAGCAAGCCATCGAGATCATCGGCTACAGCACCATGGGCAATGACCGCACGCATCGCGCCCTGTTCACGGATGTGACGCACCAGCGCACGGGTCGCGACTTCGCTCAGACCAATCACGCCCTGTTCTTTGAGGAAGCCATCGAGATCACCTCGATTGCGCCAATTGCTGACCACTGGACTGAGTGCACGTACCACAAAGCCTGATACCCACACCCGACGCGATTCGATATCTTCAGGGTTGATGCCAGTATTGCCGACATGGGGCACAGTCATCGTGACAATTTGCCGATGGTATGACGGATCCATCAAGATTTCTTGATAGCCGGTCATGGATGTGTTAAAGACAACTTCACCGGCTTGCACACCTTCGACACCAAATCCTTCACCGGTAAAACTGCGTCCATCTTCTAATACTAGAACGCCTTTACTCATAGGTCTCCTCACTAAGTTCTGTAATCAGCATTGATGCTAACATAATCGTGGCTCAGGTCACATGTCCAGACCATTGCCTGATCGGAACCTGCCCCTAAATCTAGTGTGATATATACGTTATCAGCGCTGATGATAGCAGTCGCCTCAGTTTCATCATAGTCTGCTTTAGCGCCAGCTTCAAACAAAACCAATCCGCGCTGATTATCAGTGATCGTCTCCCCCTGTGTAATTGCCAGAGAGACAGTAGCAGCATCGAAGGGTACACCCGCACGACCGGCAGCGGCAACGATCCGGCCCCAGTTGGCATCATTCCCATAAAACGCTGTCTTGACCAGTGCCGAAGAGGCGATGGTATGCGCAATCTTCTCAGCATCGTCAACCGATGATGCACCTTGTACGTCGATGGTGATGAACTTCGTCGCGCCTTCGCCATCGCGTACCACCTGTTGCGCCAGATAGGTGCCGAGTGCTGTCAGGGCATCTGTAAAACACGCCAGATCGGCTTCGGAGTTTAGCGTGATACCGCTCGCACCATTCGCCAATAGCACTACCATATCATTGGTGCTGGTATCACCATCGACCACAATACAGTTATAGCTAAGGTTCGCCGCCTCTGTCAGTGCCTGTTGAGCAGTCTGTGGGGACAGGCTCGCATCAGTGACCAGCACGCCGAGCATCGTTGCCATGTTGGGGGCAATCATCCCTGCGCCTTTGGTGATGCCCGCAATCGTGACCTCTCCAGTAGAAGTCGGTACCGTGATGGATGCCAGTTTTTCGAAGGAATCTGTAGTCTTGATTGCATGGGCTGTTGCTTGCCAATCATCACCGAGTTGTTGGCTGGCGCTGGCGATACCGGTTTCAATCTTATCCATCGGCAAGTGACTACCGATAACGCCAGTAGACATGACGTAAACTTGCTCTGGCTCGCAAGCAATTTGCTCTGCGGTGATTGCCGCCATACGATGCGCATTGCGCATACCCTGCTCACCCGTTGCCGCATTAGCGCTGACGGTGTTCACCACTACTGCTCGCATTTGTTCGCCATGGCTCGCCAGATGCGCCTGATTGACCAACACCGGCGCAGCTTTGATGCGATTTTTAGTGAACACGCCGGCACTGACACACGGTATATCCGAGACAATGAGCGCCAAATCCAGCGCACCATTCTTCTTCAGGCCGGCATGAACACCCGCTACTTTAAACCCGTTGACTGCTTCAATGGTTGTTTTGAGATCAGGCATCAACTGCCTCCAGAATTGCGGTTAAATGCTCAACTAAATAATCGACATCATCTTTATTTACGATAAGTGGTGGAACAAAACGTACGACATTCGCACCGGCATTGACCAGCAATAAGCCGTGTTCATAGCCTTGCTTAACAATCCGTGTCGCGTCGATATCTAACTCCATACCAACCATTAGACCTCGCCCGCGCACATCGACAATATGCGGGCTGTTGATTTCCTGTAAACGCTCCATCAAATACGTACCAACTTCTTGTACATGTGCCAGTAGTTCCGGTTGTCTGATGCGCTCAACCACATGGGAGGCAACGTGTGTCACCACTGCACCGCCGGCAAAGGTTGAGCCATGATCGCCGGGTTGGATACAATCAGCAACAGCCTGTGTCACCAGCACTGCGCCAATCGGCAAACCATTGGCGAGTGGTTTGGCGAGTGTCATCATATCGGGCGTCACGCCAGATGGCTCGTGTGCCCACAGTGTCCCTGTACGTCCTAAACCACACTGAATCTCATCGAAGATCAAGAGTGCGCCGTATTGATCGCAGAGAGTACGCAATGCTTGAAGAAATTCTGGTGTTGCCGGATTGATGCCACCTTCACCTTGCAACGGTTCAACGATGACGGCTGCCGTTTGTGCACCGATGGCTTCGGTGGCGCTGACGATGTCATTGAATTGAGCCACGCACACCCCCCCAATCAGAGGTTTGAATGGCGCTTGATATTTGTCCTTCGGCGTGACAGATAATGCGCCCATCGTGCGGCCATGGAAAGCGCTGGTGAAGGTCACAATTTCGATTTTCTCTGTTTTGCCGTGGGTATACGCCACACGCCGAGCAAATTTCATCGCACCTTCGTTGGCTTCGGCACCACTGTTACAAAAATAGACGCGATCAGCAAATGAAGATTCAACCAGTTGTCGTGCTAATTGCGTATGAGGATCAGTATGATAGAGATTGCTCACGTGCCAGATACCAGTTGAGGCTTGTTCTTGTAGTGCCTGATTAATCCCTGCATCATTGTACCCTAAAGAATTGACAGCAATCCCCGCTACCCAATCCTGATAAGGTTTATCGTTCTGGTCATAGAGCAGATGACCTTGCCCACGCACTAGCACAAAATCGGGGCGGACATAGGTTTGAACCAGAAAATCATGTTCATCTTGTATGGTGTTATTCACTGACATAATCGCTCTGTACTTTCTCTAATCGTAGTTAATGAATAGGTGTGATTATTAAACGGATGGTTCAGCAAGCAGGGTAAAGCGTGTGCCGCCATGTGTGCGTAAACCGTCTAAATTGGTGATGACAGCACTCTCTACGCCGGCATTTAGTGCTTGTAAAGCTGTTTGTACTTTGGGGATCATCCCGCCAAAGATTGTTCCCTCTGTGATAAGTGCCCGGGTTTGGGTTGCGCTCAAATGTGGAATGACCACATCATCTACCATTACCCCTTCGACATTCGATAGGAAAACCAAGCGCTCAGCCTTGACGGACTCTGCAACTGCCCCCGCGACATGATCAGCATTGACGTTATAATGGCTATCTGCTCCCCATGAAATCGGCGCGATCACGGGTGTGATTCCCTGCTGGCACATCGCCAGCAAAACCTCGCCAGCGACTGCAATCACCTCACCGGTGAAGCCCATATCCTGTTCCGGATGAGACATCTTATTTGCCTGAATCAGACGGCGATCAATTCCTGATAAGCCCTGTGCATCAACACCTACATGCAACAGCGCTTGCACCAAACGTTTATTGATCGTACCGCACAGCACCATGGTCACAATTGCGAGTGATTCTGCATCGGTGATACGCACACCATCAATATATTGCGGAGTGATACCCAGACGCTCTTGAAGGGCGCTGATCTCTTTACCACCACCATGCACGATGATCGTTGGTTGTTGTAAGTCAGCAATAGTGTGTGCAAAATCACTCAAGAAATCAGGATCATCAATCTGATGACCACTCAGTTTGACGACTAACTGCGCGTTGCTCATAAGAGTGCCTCGGTTTCGGTGAAGCCGTACATCAAGTTAAAGCACTGCACCGCCTGGCCTGCCGCGCCTTTGCGCAGGTTATCAATCGTACTGGTGATATGTACATAATGCTCACCCACAGGTGTAATGCTGATATGAGCAGTATTCTGGCGTTGTACACCTTTGAAGCTCGCCTGTTGCCCTGGTGGCAAAACAGTGATGAGAGGCTCATCAGCGTACACATTCTGATAGAGACTGTGTACTTTATCGCTGGTGATATTGTAATTGAGGGTGATATAAATGCTCGCCATCAATCCGCGGTCAATCGGCACTAAATGCGGGGTGAAGATAATACGGCTATCGGCTGGCGTAAAACGATTGATCTCCTGCTCAATCTCGCCCACATGGCGGTGACTGCGCCCTGTTTTATAGGGAATGATGTCGCCATATACGTTCACAAAGTGTGTAGTCTCGCTTGCGGAGCGCCCTGCACCGGATACACCGGATTTAGCATCGACGATAATCGGTGTATTCAGTGCAATGCCCTCCATCTGGAGCAAAGGATATAAGCCCAATAGAGTCGCAGTCGGGTAACAACCCGGCACACCTACTAACTCAGCTTCAGCGATCTCATGACGATGAATTTCCGGCAAGCCATACGGCGCACGTTGTAATAAATCAGGATGAGGGTGAGGGATACCATACCATTGCTGATAAGTGTTGGCATCATCAAAACGCAAGTCTGCCGAGAGATCAATCACGCGCTTATCGGCATCAACTGCTTGTTGTGCCACCACTGCCGAGGCTTTGTGCGGTAATGCCAAAAACACCGCATCAACTGTATCGAGGCTTACTTCATCCGGTGGTATGTAGCGTAAATCCGTCCCACTCACTGCTTGACCCGCATAAGTGCTTGAAGTGGCAAAGACCAGATCAACATGCGAATGCTCGGCTAAAATCTCGACTAAATTTTGCCCGGCAAAGCCTGAAGCACCATAGATTCCTATACGTATGCTATCCATTAGCGATCACTCCTTAATCTATTGAACAAGTTATGTAAGATCATACAAATCTCATCTCACATAGCAATTGCTGTATAACTAAAAAGCCCTCACCTCACGTTGCTGAGGTCAGGGCTTTTTGATCGGGTTTGCAGTTGTAGCTTATCAGTTCAATAGCACAGCGCACCCAGCACGACCTCAGATGTCGGTGGGCGACGACGGATTGAGTTGTCAAAGCGTGCAACACAAAACATATCAATGTCATCCAAATATACTGAATAGCACGTAGTCTAAATTAGAGCAAGTTGTCCGTCAATGACTGACATAAATTTTAGGCACTTTTTCGAAAACCTTGTGCATCTTGCATAATTTTAAGGTCATTCTTATGTTGATGCAGTAGAGTTAGTATTGTGAAACAAATTTTGCTAGGCGAATAATCATGCAATTGATTGTCGCTTTTTCCATTAACTTGACAGAATGTCAAAAACTCGTTAATGTATATTTCTGTGTCTTTTCACTTCCGGTGTTTCATAACAATCATTTAAACAACATCATAATCAGTCTGATTTTATTATTTCTTGGCTATTTTACGTTATACTGTTAAATAGTGTGTTTTGTGCGCGGTTATTCTTGTACGCGGTTTCTACAAAATGATGTGATACAGTGACTACTTATTAAGAGATTGCATTTTTGCAATGTGGAATTGAAATGATTAATAATTTCCACAAACGAATAACTGCAACGTCCAATAACTGAGCACACTTGTGATGAGACGATTAAACACGTAACGAGTAACAATAGATATGGTGTGGTGAATATGGTGACAACAACTCTTCAAAAAGATCAACTCCGTATGAAGTTGATTGAGAAAGCAAATCAGCAAGGATACATCACTTATGATGACATTCTGGCGACGATCCCGGATGTCGAGAAGGATGTATCTTTGCTTGATGACATTATGGATGAATTGCTCGAAGCAGGTATCGAGATCATTCCCGGTGGCAAAGCTGAAGCCGGCGATGACGATGCAGACGATGATAGCTTGCTGAGCGATCTTGATGACGATATTGACGAAATGGGCGCTGAACTCGACGAAGATGATAGTGATGATGAGGATGAAGAAGACATCTTCACATCTACGCGCCAGACGTTTAAAAACCTAAACGAGCTGACCAACGATGCGGGGTATCAAGCCGCCCTTGATACAGATGATGTTGTTGGTCTATATCTCAAAGAAGCCGGACGTGTGCCATTATTGAATGCCGAAGAAGAAGTAGCACTGGCTAAGCGCATGGAAGCGGCAGAATGGGCACGCAAGAAAATTACCGAAACCCAAGAAATGGGTATCGAGCTGGATTGGTCTGAGGAGCAATCTTTGCGCGAAGTTGCCATGGATGGTGACAAAGCTCAAGAACACCTGATCCGTGCGAATGCTCGTTTAGTGATTAGTGTAGCGAAGAAATATATCGGACGTGGTGTGCCTTTCCTTGATCTCATTCAGGAAGGTAACATCGGTTTGATCCGTGCCACCAATAAGTTTGAATATCAACGTGGTCATAAGTTTAGCACCTATGCCACATGGTGGATTCGCCAAGCAGTCAGCCGTGCCGTTGCCGATCAAGGGCGCACCATCCGCGTGCCGGTGCACATGGGTGATCAGCTTAACCGGATGCGCCGTGTTCAGCTCAAGCTCTTGCAAGAGTTAGGGCGTGATCCCAAGATCGAAGAATTGGCAGAAGGTATGGAAACTACGCCGGAGAAGGTCGAGAATCTGCTTGAGATCAGTCGTCGTCCGGTCAGCCTTGAAACACCGATTGACGATGATGGAGATAGCACTTTCGGTGATTTCGTCGAGGATGCAGATAGCCCTGCCCCTTCCGATGAAGTCGCCACACATCTGTTGCAAGAGCAATTGCAACAAGCGCTCGACAAATTGCCCTCGCGTGAAGCACAAATCTTGCGCTTGCGCTACGGTCTTGCAGATGGGCGCGTATACACCCTCGAAGAAGTCGGGCAGACTATTGGCGTAACCCGTGAACGTGTGCGCCAGTTAGAAGCACAAGCTCTCAATCGTCTGCGCCAATCCAGCGCACACGTTATTCTGCGTGATTATCTCTTCGAAGGATAATCGCTTGAGTAATCGTGAGACATCACGCACAAGCAAAGGCCCACTCATCGCGCCATTAATGATGGTGCTAGTGGGTCTTCTGTTGCTGTTAAGCAACTTCTTCCTATTAGGTGATTTCAATCTGTTAGGGCTATGGCCCATTCTACTGGTGATCATCGGGGCGCAGATCTTGCTGAGAGGTGACCTCACACCAAGTAATGACTTCCGAACCTTTGGTATTACACGCGGTAGCATCGAATCTGCAACTTTGACGATTGATGCGGGTGAAATTGATGTGATGATCCGCGCTTTACAAACACGTAATACCGAGCGCCTGATCGCCGGGCAGTATGCCAATCAAGCGCGTCCACAATTGGATGTGCAAGATGTTCATGCCTATCTGTCAATGAAACGTCAATATACCCCCTGGTTATCTTTTGCCAATTGGGAAATGGGTATTTCGCAAGATTTACCGTGGCAGATTGTCGCGAGCACGTCCCTCGGGCAAGTGAGTGTCGATTGCAGTCAAGTCATCGTGCAGAACGCGCTCATTCATACCGGCTTAGGTGATATTCAACTAATCAGTCCTTCAGAAGCCTTTGAGACGATTTATCTACATTCTTTATTCGGCAATATCACTGTCATCACCCCGCCGAATTACGCAGTACGCATCACAGTAAACAATGGGCATTTCTTCGGCATACACGTCGATGAAACGCGCTATGAGATGCTAGATGACGGCGCTTACCTTAGCCTGAATGCCGATGAGCATCTGCCTGTTGTGGATGTCGTCATCCGTGGCACATTCGGCGATGCCTATCTCTCCTAAGATAAGAGCGTAACATGATGGATCATTTCAACTTCGTTATTCGGGATGCAATTGCCGACGATATACCGCATTGCCTGGCGCTCGAACATCATTATGAGAGTGAACATGTCTGGCGTATGATGATACAAAACACACTGGACGGTTATCAAATTAACTTTCGGCGAGAGCGTCTGCCTCGCACCACATCTTTCACTCATCCGGTTGATGAGACACGCCTTAGACTTGCTTTACCCTCTGAAATATGCTATTTAGTAGCTGTGAGAAAAGACGATCCACTGGTAATCGGTTATCTCACCTTACGCCCTGATCCTATCCATCAAATCGGGTTAATTCAAGACATCGTAGTTGCACAGGATTTTCGACAATTGGGTATTGGCACGCGGTTGTTACATGTTGCTCGTCGTTGGACACAGGATAATGGCTCGAAACAACTAATGGTTGAAGTAACGACTAAGAATTATCCCGCGATTCGTTTTGCACAAAATCAAGGGCTTCAATTTTGTGGCTTCAACGATCAATATTTTAGAAATCAGGATATATCCGTATTTTTCGGACAGATGCTCTATTAATCTATGAATTTGAATGACCTCATCACCACAGCCTTAGCCGGTATCAATGAGATCCTTGCCGCAGGAATTGTGATCATTGCTACGTCGCTACTGCTATATAACCTGACGCGCAATCTCAATAATCGAGTAGCGCGTACATCAGGAGCAGTGCTTGCTAGTGTGACCTTCGCCTATGTAGTCGATGTGTATCTGGCATTAGGTCCAGGTCCAGAGGCCGCACTGATCATCGCTCGCCTACAGTGGATTGGCGTAGCGTTCATCCCATCAACCCTATTCCACCTATCAGATGCCCTACTGGCAACGACTGGATTACCCTCACGAGGTCGGCGGCGGGCGGTAGTGCGTATTCTTTACATGATCAGTACGCTCTTCGTGCTGGCAGGTACGTTAACCGATTCCCTTGCTGTACCCGTCGAAACGGTCAACGGAATCATCATGGATGCAGAGTTAGTGTCACTATTTCCAGTTTATACGGCTTTCTTCATAACCAGTTGTGTGGTGACTTTCATCAATGTCAATCGGGCGCGTCTACGCTGTTTAACAACCGGCACACGCCGTAATATGGCTTACTTGCAAAGCGCTATCTTAACGCCAGCTATTGGCATTTTTCCTTACTCGGCGTTCTTCTCTAGCACCGATCAGTTTTCGTTACTCTTACAAATATTAGTGATTATCAACAACATCATCGTGATCATCATGCTGGTGTTTCTGTCTTACCCGCTGTCGTTCTTTGGCTCCGACGTGCCGAACCGCGTGGTTAAGCTTGAACTATTACGCTTCCTGCTACGAGGACCCGGCACCGCTTTATTAGTGTTGGGTGTAATTGTGTCCGCTAGTCGTGCATCAGATATTCTCAGCTTACCGGCTGATGAATTCATGCCATTTGGGGTAATTGCTGTTATCTTATTCTGGCAATGGACAATCCACCTCAGCTTACCTTATGTTGAGAATTGGCTTATCTACGCTGATGAAGATGACGAGCAGTTATCCAAATTACAAAACCTCAGCGATAAGATGTTAACTCGCAGTGATTTACTGCAATTATTGGGCGCTACCCTCGAAGCGATGTGCGATTACTTACAAACAGACCTCGCCTTTGTCGTTGCACTCAACAACGGAAACGCAGAGTTACTACAGAGTACGCGCCAAAGCCCTTTAGAAGACATTGAATGGCCCGAACACGCTGAAGAATTACGCCAACTAGCCATTAGTGCTGATCGCGTAACAGGGCGGTCAGCGTTTCAAAAATGGCAAGATTGGTATCTCGTGCCACTTTACAGCACTCGTGCTAATGGTAGCAGTGATATTATACTGATCGGAATGCTGGGCGTCCAAACACCTGATGACCCTATTAACCTCATTGACGAGCGCGACACAAACTTACTTTACAACACCCATGTTTTTCGTGTCGAGCAAACCTTAGATGATATTCTGCTACAAAACGAAATTTATGCGGCACTGGAGGGCTTATTACCACAACTGACTACCACACGCAGTCGGGATGATATAATTGAATATCGCCCCGGACGCCTTCCGATGCCAACCAATCGCTTACCGGATCCCGAAGAACTCTACGAACAATTGCGAGCCGCATTGCGCCATTATTGGGGTGGACCGGGCATTACCCGTAGTCGCTTGATTGATCTGGCGATTGTCAAAGATGCGATGAGTAATGCAGATTCGCCCGTACAAGCTCTGCGTAATATGTTACAAAACGCACTGGAACAACTCCGTCCTGAAGGTGAACGGTCTTTCACCGCTACCGAGTGGACCCTCTATAACATCATTGATCTGCGCTTCATCGAAGGCAAAAAAGTGCGCGATGTCGCCCGTCGCATGAGCTTGAGTGAACCCGATCTCTACCGCAAACAGCGCCTTGCTATCGAGGAAATGGCACAGGTTATCTTGACCATGGAAAGAGAATTTATCACCCACAAAAACCCCTCGTGACCCTGTGAAAACTAGGAACTAGGAACTAGGATACATTTGACAATGATTTCATGAAATTCTATAATCAGACAGTCAAGGAGTCGTATCGTAAAATTTGTATTGTAAGTGTAACGTCATGGGGGAGACATGATGTCATCAGATACCACACATAATCAAAGCACACCGTCTCAAACAGAAGTTGAAGAGAGTTATTGGCATTCGTTATTATCAGAAGGGGAGCATGCACCGACAACTTACGAAGACGATGAAAGCATAGAAGAGACGTTAGTTAATAATTTCCTCAGCAATAACGCATCAGATGCTACCATTGATCATCTAAGCGAATACAACGAGTATGATGCAGATTGGGATACCATCCACACGATCATGGATAATGATGGG
>JBNPEE010000072.1:0-28210 GCA_051117475.1 Anaerolineae bacterium
CCACGTAGATATTTATCCTCAAATGCCAGGAAATCAGACCATGAGAGCGGTTGTTCCAGCACAGATATTTGGACATCAGCGCCGTAACCCATCACAGCACAGTTGATCTCAATACCTCCGACGACAGCTTGCTCAACCAGCACACGCCGATCAAAATTCACTGCCATATTCAGCGACATCTCAAGCATTTCGGCACTGTCAGCACGGCTTACCCCGATGCTCGAACCAAGTGTCGCCGGTTTGACAAATACCGGAAATTTGAGTTCGGCAACGATGCGTTCACTGATCGCCTGTGGGTGTTGTAACCATTCATCGCGATGCACTGTGATGCCCGGCACAACGGATATCGCGTTCTGTTGCAGGATTTGTTTAGTGAGTATTTTATCGTTTGTCAGGGCACTGCCACAGGTCGCAAAGCCCACATAAGGAATATCTGCCAGTTCAAACAATCCCTGAAGTGTGCCATCTTCACCATGCGAGCCATGCACCGCAGGAAAGACCACATCAAGGCGGATGATAGCGCTTTTCTGAAAGCGTCCAGCGAGTGGGTTGCGGATTAAGCCATGATGCCGTACATCAGGCGATAAGATCACATCCTCTATCCCTTCCATTGATGCAACTGCATCATCTTGAAAGTTCTTCAAGGTACGTAAGGGAGCGCCCGTGTACCATTTGCCAGCGCGGTCAATATAAATCGCGACTACATCATAATGATCAGCGTCGAAGGCATCCATGATCTGTTGTGCGGTGACGATGCTCACATCATGTTCAACACTGCGCCCCCCAAAAATCACACCTACCGTTGTTTTACGTCTCATTACCATAGGATTCGCATTCCCTTCTTGTGTGTCAAATGCCCTGCAAAGGATAGTCGCAACACGCTGTCCTGCACAGTGTCAATTAATTGCGTCTTTTGCCATCAGTAAAAGACATGAGTTAGATGATATATTTGAACTGATTTACATAGCAGGCTGGGGAAAATGTGCAGGAACTCAAGTTATCTAAGTCACTAATTTGCGATGACATACATTATCAATAAATAGTAATTTAAGGTGCTACACTTAAAGTATAGAAGAAAGTGATCGATAAGGAATCGATAAACAACTTGTCAACACGGATTGAAATAAGACGCTACATCCGTGAATTGAGTTGTACCGAAACCTATTGCCCTATGCCTTACTTTGATAACTAATAGGTGTTCGCCTACGTCTTACTTGCGGTACAGAGTTATCAGGAGGTGAGCTATGAACACACATCCTAAAACAGAATACATGATTTATAAAAACCGCCATGAAGAAGACCTACAACATGCTGAAATGTGCCGACTAGCCGATGAAATAACACTTCATTATCCCCGCCGAGCAAGGCGCTTCTTCAAGGCAGTCCAACATGCTATTCACGCTGTAGCGATGCACATATACCGCCACATACAAGAATCAGACGCATCTACACCAGAGGCAACAGCCTCATATGACGAGACTCTCCACTCACCATCTTAGGATGGTAATTCACCGCATCGGATGATGGCAGAGGATGACGATCAATCTGCCATCACATCGCCCAAGCGCAAGCGCAAGCGCGTCACATAATAATAAGACACCCTCATTAGAACCCATATATTAATTCCGTGCTATTGTGGAGCTGATGAGCACTTTGTCAATTCGTTGCCCATCCATATCAACAACTTCGATAGTATATCCTGCCCACTCTGTGAGTTCTGCTGGCTCAGGAATATGATCGAGACGCTTGAGGACGAAACCCGCAACCGTTTGATAATCGGATAGCTCATCTTCGGGCAAATCAAAATCGGGCAAAAGATCGCTTAAATCGGTAATCGCCATCTGCCCGTCAATGAGCCATGATCCATCAGCACGTTGCACAGGCTGTTCATCACCCATATCGACATCCCCCAGGACTTCTTCGACTATGTCATTGAGGGTGACAATGCCTTCTAAACTGCCATATTCATCAATGATTGTGGCGAGGTGCAGCGGGTTAGATTTGAACTGTTGCAACACATCGCTGATGATTGCAGTTTCCGGCACATAGATTGGTTGGCGCAGGATAGCCTGTAAGTTAAGCTCACGATTTTCCATGATGTTGGTGAGCATGTCTTTGGTACGCGCCACACCAATAATATTATCGATCTCATCTTCAGCGACTAGATAAGCACTGAACGATGTATCGCGCAGGATGCGCCGTATCTCTTCATCGGGTGCGTTGATGTTCAACCAGATAATATCTGTGCGAGGCGTAGCAATTTCGCGCACGCGCCGATCATCCAATTCCAGCGCCCCTTTGACCATCTCATGTTCTTGTTCGTCAAATTCGCCTGAGGTCAAGCCATCGCGCACCATCGAGATCACCTGATAATCGGTGATGAATTCGGCACTATCACCCTGTACCCTCAAAACCTGTGAAACAAGTTCAGTAGATTTGCTGAGAAAATAGACAATCGGCGCAGATGCTTTAGAGAGCCATTGCATTGGGCGAGCAATGCTCAGTGTGATACGTTCAGGGTTGCTGAGTGCGATGCGTTTAGGCACTAATTCACCAATCACCAATGATAGATAGGTGGTCAATAAAACAATCGCGCCTAAACTCACTTGATAAGCCAGTGTTTCTTCAAGTCCGAACTGTGCATTAATCCAATTGGACAGATCACCGGCAATCGCAGCTCCACCAAATGCACCTGAAAATACGCCAACAAGTGTGATACCAATCTGCACGGTTGCTAAGAAGCGATTCGGATCATCAATCAAATTGAGCGCAATCTGAGCAGTTTTGTCACCATCTTCGGCAAGTTGTGCGATGCGCGACCGACTAGCAGAAACCACTGCTAGTTCAGACATGGCGAACACGCCATTGAGCAGAATGAGTCCTAGTAAGATAAAGAGAGCCATGCGTATCCTATCTGATGATTATTATTGCAATAAGTATAACGCGCTTCTGTTGGATATAGCTTAGCGTCATATTTGGCCTGATAGTGACGTGTTTATCAGTAAGTATCGGGCAAATCGTTCAGGAATAGCACGGTATCGCCGGCGCTGAGATGTGCCTGATACCAGTCTGTCGCCTCAGTCAATGTTTCAAAAATATGCAGGCGTTCGCGGTCAAACTCTGTGCTGAGGATGCCGTCTTGAATGGGTTGTGTCTGTTTACTGCCAATCAAAATAATGTCTGTGGCATATTGGGTAGCGATCTCGCCTAATTTGCGGTTTTCAACCTTATGCAATTCACCGAGTTCAACCATGCCGGGTGTGATGAGCAAGCGTTTGCCCGTCTGATGCATCCCCAGTACCTTCAATGAGCTGACAATGCCCACTGGATTGGCACTGTAGGCATCGTTGATGATAGTGATACCTGCGGATGTGGTCTTGCGTACCAATCGGCTTTCGGCAGGCTGTAAGGCACTCACGCGGAATTTGACTTCATGCAGGGACATTCCTTCATGCACCGCAACGGCGGTAGTCAGGAGTAAGTTGGTCACGTTATGTTCACCGACAACCGGTGTGCTGAATACTTCTTCTGTGCCTGTTAGCGTATCATGTACAGAAAAACTCAGTCCGTTGAGGGTTTCTTTAATATCTGTGGCAATGAAACGCACTCCCTGTTGTGACGCTTCTTTCACCGATAGCGTACGACTGATTGCAAGACGGTTATCCGGATACCCACGCTCGTACATTTGCCGTACATAGGGGTTATCCCAATTGAATACCCCTAAACCATGTGGGGCTAAATTAGCGATAATCTCGTATTTGGCAGTAGCGATGTTCTCGAGACTGCCGAAACGCTCCAGATGTTGGGGGCCGACTTCGGTCACAATGCTGATGTCCGGCGGTGTGAGTTGGCAAATACGCGTAATTTCCCCCTCAACATAAGCGCCCATCTCGCTGATGAAATATTCGATGCTGTAATCATTGGCAAGATCCGTATTAATGGCGAGCGTCACACCCATCATAGTATTATAGCTTTTGGGTGTAGCATAGGTTTTATAGCGTCCGTTGAGGACATCCCGTAAGAAGTTCTTAGTGGTTGTTTTGCCATAACTGCCGGTGATACCAATCACTTTCGGTTGGATAGTGGCTAAGACCTCTTTTGCTTGTCGGATATATCGCTGACGGATGGCACGCTCAATAGGTGTCATCAGTAGATTGCCGAGCATCAACCATAACGGTGATAGCACCCACACAGCAAAGCCGATACCCATGCTCAAAACCGCATTAAGTCGATCGCTGCCGAAGTTCGCCAAGTTGAGACCATGCGTACTCAAGATCAGGGTGATGAGCGCGAGTATCAGTGCTGTCCCTAGCATTCGCGAGGCGCGTTGTGTGCGTACAAAGGCTTTTTTGATCTCTTGCTCGCGGGGTGGTATGACAGCGATGATACTGGCAATGCTGGCAATCAAATACGGCAAGATCGCTGTTTCGCCCGGAATGCTGTCGTTAATGAGTGCGAAGATACTACCCGCTCCCCAGACCCCTAGCACACGCACAGGTAACCACCGTTGGCGTTCGCTCAATAACCAGCGCAGATAACGCAGGCTCATGTATTCTTCGATTTGATAAAAGCGAATCTGCTGGTAAGTTCGCAACCATGTACCAATCAACCAGATTAAGAAGATGACCGTTGTCAGAATAGTTGGAAGTTGCATCGGCTTCGTTTGTTCCTTGGCTGTCGTTGACAATCAATCATGTGTGAAGAAGTAATGCATCACGCGGGCGGTTTCGTCGGCTTGCTCCAAATATGCGTAGTGTCCTGCACCCGCATGTACCACTAAGCCTGCATCCGGGATAGCTTGTTCGAGTTTTTGACCCATCCATAAGGGTGTATCGGTATCTTGATCACCCCAGAAGAGCAAGGTACTCACACGCACCTGCGAGGCTAGAGGCAACAGGTCTTCATTGACCACGTGGATGAATGTTTCGCGCATGACTCCACTCACCTGCTGAAAATCGCTGGAACCATAGCGCTGATTATACGCCTGTCGTAAACGATCCGCGAGCGATGTTAAGCCTACCTGATAGAGGGTATCGCGCATGGTTTGATAGCTCTTGAGCCGTATTTGTAACCAGAGTGGTGTGGACGCTTTGATTCCTGCTGCATCTGATAACACCATCTTTTTGATGCGCTGTGGATACTGTGCGCCTAGTATTAATCCCAGGCGCCCACCGAATGAATGCCCGAATAGATATACTTGCTCAAGTCTGTGTGTGTCAAGATAGGCTATAACCCACTGCGCATAGTCATACACCGTCCACGCTTTTGAAGGTGGTGCGCTGTGACCAAAGCCCGGTAAATCAACGATATAATTTCGATAGCCGAAACGAGTAAGGCGCTCCGCCAGTGGTACAATCAAGCCAATATTTGCTCCCCATCCATGTAAATAGAGTATCGCATCACCTGCGCCACTGATTTGCTCGGCTGTGGATAGGGCATTAATTGTCGTCATCTGATAGTCATAATCGTTCATAGCGCGACATGATAGCAGGTTTGCAGGTGTGATGACAGGGAGTATCATGAAAGCATTGTGTAAATTATGGAGAATACATATGCGTTTTTGGATCATGATTCTGATCGTCTGGGCAGGTTTAGGAAACAGTAATGCGCAGGAATCGTCAGCGATAACTGCGGATAATTATCAGCAGTTACAATCCACGCAAAGGCTGGATTTTGATGTGTTGGAGCCAGCCATTAACAGTGGTTGGTTTACTTATGACGCACAGGATAATCGCTTTCTGCTGTTGGGAACTAATCAGGACGTTTATGCCGTATCTGCTGAAGATGCTGAGATCACGGCTACAGTGCCAGATTTAGAAGTAATTGACGCGGTGACCTTCAGCAATGGTTTCTATGGCATACTCGCACTGACTGAGCGCGGTTTTTCTGTCTGGTACGATAACCTAAGCAGTGATGCTCCACGTGCTTTGCGTGTTACTGTGCGTTCACAGGCGATGCCTTCAGCTCTGTGGGTAAGCTGTGATGAGCATACAGAGTCGCAGATGTGTCACGCTTATGTAGAGGCAACCGACGGTGCAGAGACGGTGATTTTTACGCTACCTGCGTTTGACCCAACACAAGCAGATGTACAAGTAGAGATGCTCAACGATGCCGACTTACCCCGTCAGCCGTATGCACCGGCTAATGATGAACAAGCTGTTGTGCGTATCGGACGTATTCCACTACCTTATGTGATCACGTCGTCACTGGATGGCATGGTCACCTTGTGGCATCTGGAGACCGGTGAAGCACTGTATCAGGTGGATAATGGCACGGGCGAACCATCAGTATTCGGTAACATCAACGCGAATGCAACTCACCTGGTCTGGCGCGATAATGCCAACCAAACACTATATCTGTTGGATTTTATCACCGGAGAGAACCGCATAATTGCTCCTCTGGATGGCGATTATGCACAATGGTACTTTCTAACAAACGACGCCAGCACGATTATCGCGGTAAACTTGGGCAGTGCACCGGAGGTTTTCATGTGGGATACCGTTACAGGTGAGCGCACTAATTTAGGTGCATACCGCGCATGTGAGCGTCCACAACCCGATATGACGCGCATGTTACCCGATGATAGCGCACTTATTATCGGGTGTGATACTGGCTTGGACATCTGGCGTATCAATGAGGAGGCAGAATAATCATGTTGAGTATCGACACCATAACGATGTTATGGGATTACACACACTGGGCGAATGAACGCTTGCGTCAGTCGCTAGCTACCATTTCCACACAAGATTTTGAACGCGATAACCCTTATGGGGTTGGGTCATTGCATCAGCACGCGGTGCATATGATGTGGGCGGAGGCGTTATGGTTAGCACGCCTCCGAGAATCAGGAGCAGCGTTTCGCTGGGATGTGCAGAAATATCCTACCCTGGAAGTAATTACAGCACGTTGGCAACAGGTTGAGCGCGATTGGCGAACGTATCTGAGTGCACTCAGCGATGACGACTTAACGCGCACCTTTGAAGCACACGCTACATCAGGTAGGTTTACACATACCATAGGTACTATGCTGTTGCATCTGGTCAACCACGGCACAGATCATCGGGCGCAGATGTTGCGCTTAATCGGTGATTATGGCGGACAGACATTTGAACAAGACCTAATTTACTATCTGCGCCACGTCTCACAATGATCGCGCAATGTCTGCTGCTACCCGTGCGTTATTGGCGAGCAACGCACGATTAGCCCGTATGGATTGTCCTTCGGTGAGTTCAGCAACGCGGGCTAACACAAACGGTGTCACATCTTTGCCGTGAATGTCCTGTGCTTCGGCTTCTCGTGTGGCTTGTTCGATAGCAGATTCGGCAAAATCAGCAGACAGCGCGTCTTGCTCAGGAACTGGCACAGCAATCAAGATGCCATGCTGTGCGTTCAAGGTATGTGCCGCCCGGATCACTGCGGCGGCTTGTTGTGGCTCATCGATACGGACATCAATCGGTAGATAGCTCTCGCGGGTATAAAATAACGGTAACGAATCAGTCTGATAACCAAGGATGGGCACGCCCTGTGTTTCTAACACTTCCAGCGTTAGCGGTAGATCTAAGATAGATTTTGCGCCAGAGCAGACAACTGCAACCGGGGTACGGCCTAATTCTTGTAAATCCGCGGAGACATCGAAGGGATGTCCACGATGTACCCCACCAATGCCCCCCGTTGCAAACACACGAATGCCTGCCATATGAGCGACAATCATTGTGCCGGCAACAGTAGTCGCACCATCTTGCCCTAAGCCAACAGCTATCGGTAGATCACGGCGGCTACATTTACGCACATCTTGTGCTTGTGCTAGATACTCGATTTGCTCGCCTGTTAATCCCACGGTGATTTGCCCTTGCAAGACAGCAATCGTTGCCGGTGTAGCGCCTGCTTCTCGAATAGCATTTTCCATTGCCAGCGCAGTATCACGGTTTGCTGGATACGGTAAACCATGTGAGATCACGGTTGATTCTAGGGCGACAATAGGCGCTTTTTGTTCGAGTGCCCGTGCCACTTCATCAGAAAAGTTCAAGTTCATCATCGCTCATTTCATGTGGTTGTGCACAAATAGCATGAGTCTATAAAAATAAAACCAGCTTGCACAGGGTGTGCAAGCTGGTCAGATATTTGAGATGCGTTCAGGCGTTAGTCTCGAACCTGTACCGCATCGATGGTCAGAGCGCGACCATGATCGCGATTTTCCATGATGATGATATGCGGTAGATCTGGACTGCTGTTATTGCCCAGACCATAGACCATGATCGGCGTAAAGTACGTCCGTCCGCGCCCGCTCTGGCTAAAGCTAGCGGTTTCGACTGCAAGCGCCCATGGTGCATTTGAGGTCGGATTTTCGATCTCGGCAGCACTGGATGACGCTTCTTGCGTACAGTGAATCACGGCACCCGTCACTACTACACACACACGCGTATCACGGGTATTGCGTGCAAATTGCGTGTGGAACAGCGTGACCGCATTACCGTCTACCAGCATCTGAGCGATGCTACCTGCATTGCTTGCGCTGGATTCAGTCAGGGCGAAAGGCCCACGCGGTGGCCCGAAGCGGGCTGTATCGCTGTTTTGCCAGTTAATCGATGGTTCAAGGCTGATTGGTGCATTGGCATTGTCGAAGAAGCCATCACGCATCAGCACGACATCCGGATTTTGAGCAGGCAAGGAGTTCGCTGTGCCCATCACCGGCAAGTTGTCATAGTTGTCAAAGACGACAATGCCATCAATGCCGATTGTGTTACGGCTACGCAACGCAGGTTCTTCGAACATCATCACTTCTACCGTGTATTCGCCGTAAGGCAAGCCATAGTATGCGAATCCATACTGATTGCCACGTGACGGATTCACGCGGTCAGGCTGAATTTGATCCCACAACAAGCGATTGGTGTTCGTGGTCTGGTAATCACACCAGATGCCATCTACTGCGATATCTTGTGTGGTGTTATCCCAACTGAAGCTACCATTGTTGAGTGTATCAGCGCGGGATGGGAAGCTTACCTCATCGTTGACCGGTTTTTGAGCGTAGCAGATACGCATTTCAGCGCCAGTTGTTCCGACTTCGGTCAGGACTGAGAAGCCCGTACCGCGAATGTCGAAGGTCAGTGTAGCACCGGTGTTCTGTGTACGGATGATCTCGCCGCCATAAGCTGTGCGTAACTTGGATCGACACCAGAAATTGCTGCTGTCACAACGCGGTGTTGTATCGTCACTAGGCAGATCACTAGCACTACTGTCAAAGTTCAACAAACTATCCGGCAGGAATTCATCGTACACACCCGGGGTCAGCGTCGTGCCTGCTATGACTTGATAACCGTCAATTGAGAATTGACCCGGCTCAAGAGGTGTGAAGGTCACAGGTACATCGTTTCCAGCAACACCAAGTGCTGTCAGATCATCTGGCCCGACAACAATTGCGCCGCTTGCCTTGCCATCACGCAATACACAATCACCCGGTGTTTCTGGTGATTCTAGCGCGAAATCCAGACGAGTACGGACACCAAATGGTACTTCTACCTGTACAATCTCACCGGAGCGTTCTGTTCCTGCACAGACCAGCATTTGTGTCGAATTGAAGTTCGGTGTTGGGCCAGTGTACAGAATGACTGTTGTGCCAGCATCCGTCACATCAACTGAAAGTTGTGCATTAGGGCCGGATGCAAAACGGTTATTGCGCCCATTACGGTCAACGGCGATCAAGTACGATTCTTCTGTATAGTTACGTGCTAAACGCCCTTCCACACTTGACCAGCCATTTGTGGGTTCAACCACCAGATAGGGGTTACCGTTCTCATCGGTGGCATCCTCATTGAAGAAGCCCGACGCGATAGACGGTACATTGCTATTGTTGAAGATACGCACCCAATCGACACTGAGTGCCGCATCAGCAAAACGGATGTTGCGCGCTGCGTTCAGCGTGCGCCCATTGACTGAGTAGCCATCATCGACATTACGTACGCGCACATTGTAGGTGCCGAACGGCAACCCTGCGATGGTACGTGACACATCATAAGATGCACGACGGTTCTCATTTTGATAGGTGAAACAGTGTTCGGTATCATCATTCGCTTGATCGAAGATCGCATCATCGCTGTCATAACAGATTTCGACTTCACCACCTGCGATAGAGTAGACGGTACCGATTTCGAAGCCAGTACCCTCAAATGCAAACTGTAAGCTCGCACCAGCCGTGATGCCTTCCATCACATTGTTATCTGCGGAACGTGGTGAGAAGGTTGAAACCCAATTACCATCTTCAAAGAGATAGACCTCATCCACGTCGAATTCAGTGTTGCCACTGTTTGCAACGATTTGTAATTGCAAATCTTGGTAGTCTTGCGTCAAGGTGAATTCAGCACGTAGGGTCTGCCATTCACGCGGATTGGACTGTGCAGTTGGAATGAACGGACGGAATTCACTGATGCTGAGCGGTGAAGTCTCTTGCACCAATTCCATACGAACACTGCCAGAGGCTACACGGACCCGTGCAATCGCTGTGTAGCTGATCGGCTCATCGATTGTCGCACCTTCCAGGTCAAACAGTTGACTACCTAAACCATTACCACGACGGTTGCCGATGACATTATAGCCGAAGCGACCAGCGAAACGTGAACGCGCACTATGTGTTATGGTGGGTTGTAACAACTCCAACCAATCGGAATCGGTCTCCATCGAGCTGTTGACGATATGATTGATAGCATTGCTGTCATAGTACAGGTTGACATCAGTCGCTTCGTAGTAGCCTTCTGTGAGTGGAGTAGTGGCACTGAGTTCGATAGCATCAATCGGGAAGATACCGCTATTGAGCGCTGTGATACTCACTGTGTAGTAGTCAGCAGGCGTTTCCAGAATATCCCGGAAACGGAAGCCCAATGGTTGTGAGAATCCACGCCCATCCAGCGAACTATCGAAGCATCGTGCGCTGTCAGCATCAGTCAGTGTGCTAGCGGTGATATCAACTGGCACGACACACACACGGATATCACTATTCGCACGTGAGAGATTGCTGTACAGCGTCATACTGTCCGCATTCTGCGTGCGGAACAGCACTGTTGCACCATATTCACGCGCTTGATCGTAGTTCAACGCGCTGTTGTTGCGTGCGCGTGCCCCTTCGAGACTCGTCCATGTATTTCCATAGAATGTGAAGTCATTGGTCACATCACGATTGACATAGCTTGTTTCGTAGCGTGTGTCTGTACCCAGTGCATTGAGCATTGTGAGATCTGTATCATAGACTTGCACCCCATCAATACGCATGGTGATCGGACGCAACGGACTATGTGGACGAGGCAGATTGTTATCAGGCAACATACGCACAGCGACTGTATAGGTATCAGCTGGTAAGCCGACGATGTTGCGTGTCGCGATCTGCGGACGTCGTTCTTCGTTTTCGTAGGTCTGGCAGATGCCATTTGCCAGTACATTGTCTGGTGTTTGTTCTCCGCTTTGGTAGCAGATTTCGACTGCATCGGCGTTCGCATCGACCAGGAAGTTGACACCGAAACCAGTCCCTTGCATCTGGAACCACATCACTGCACCGTTTTCAGCGTCGATTTCATCAGTGATTGTTGCCTGACGGACAAACCCGCCTGATGCAAAACGATCTGTGCTGGCTTCTACATCCCAGATGCCACCTACACCGTCTACGAAGTTCAAACCAGGATAAGATTCTTCGTATTGCCCGGCTTGCATTGCCACGCCTGTATCGTAGAGGCGCACGAAGTCAAACGGACTGGTTTGTACATCTAAGTTTTGGATGGATACCCAGCATCCATTGGCGCAGGTTGTACCGGTAGCGATAGCACTGGTAGCTTGATAGGCATTGCTTGTGTTGTGTTCGATGGTCTCACACTGGTCAGCTGTACCACGAGCATCAGCTAGCGACAGAGTGAACAAGATACTGACACCGTCACCAATTTGACCATAACACACTTCCGAACTGCCGTTACGTGTTGAAAGTTGGCGAGCAATTTCGAAACCAGCTGCAGTTGGATCAGTTGTTTCGATCTCGAAGTAGACCATTGCCCCGATGGTATTGCTGACATGCTCACTACCGCCGGATTGCTGACTGCGGGGTAGGGCAGATTCTGTGTAACTGCCAAAGGGCAAGTAACGGATTTGCGGCGCGTCATTCTCATAGCGTGAAGAGTCATTGATGGTCAGTGTATCATCATCACCGAGCACATGTAGTTCATTCACACGCAGTGTAGTATCGCCATCATTGGTCAGCGTGACTGTCAGCTCACGTTCAGCACCACTGCTATCCTGCATACCGGTATAGGTCAGCGCCGAGTTACCCGCAGGCAGTTGACCTGTGGTATCCGTCACATCACAATCGACAGTATCAGTTATACATAAGCTGTATTCGCGTGTGGTGCCGCCAACTGTTGTCACATCAAAGCTGAACGCAACACCGATCACATCAAGGATAAGATTTTGACCGGGCGCTAGCTCAACTGCATTGACTGTGGTGTTCAGTGTGGAGGTATCCCCGGCATCATTGTTGTGGAGCGTTGTTGCGGTGTAGATACCTTCAGATAAGCCATCTTCCAGCACTTGAATGGCATCCAACGCAAAGCGCAGGCGTGTGTCACGATTTTCGATGGTGACGAAGTAGTTCTTATTAACTGTTGGAATGTTTGGCACTACATCCACACGCCCTGAGTTATCCAATGCTTGATCGATACAATCACCTGCTAGAGCGCCTGTAGCGACATCACGGAAACATACACGAACGGAAGGGACACGGGTTTGGACTGTGTCATAGTAGATCACGATACCATCTGATTCAACAGTTTCACCGATTTCAAACGAAGCGACTGCACCGTATTGTGTTGTAGCGTGTAAGGTCTGGTTCAGTGCGTTCGATGCGAAACGGCCTTCTAGAATTGCCCACGCATCGGGACCAGGTCCGTAAGCGATCAGCGAATTGTTGTTGGCATCCACTTGCGCATCATCATAGAGACTACCGAGTGATGGTAATTCGCCGTAGATCTGAATGGCATCGACTACCACGGTTTCTAGTTGATCGGCATCTGCTGTAATGCTCACGGTGTATGTGTCTTCTGGCAAACCAGCAACGGTTAAACCCACACCATAAGCGACAGCACCCGTTGTATCTCGCGTGATTACTTCATTGATCGTGCCACCATTTGTGACGGTCATTTCGATCTCACCACCCCGCACTGAATCAGCAGTGAGTACGGTGATACCTGTGCCGTAGAAAGCGAAGTTCAGGGTAGCTTGTGGTTTCGTACCATCATTGTTGAACAACGTCAGCGCACTGCCACCACTGTATCGAACATTGGTACTGAGTGACCAATCCCCGCTATAGTCGAGGATCGTCTCTTCATAGTAGCCAGATGTCAGTTGATCACCATACAGCACTTGATAGCCATCAATCACAAAACTGCCACTGGTCAGTGTTTGTAAGGTGAGTACTTGCTCACTACCCGTCACGCCCAATGCTGGCAGGTTATCCGGTGTGAGCGCGATAATTGCTGATGTTTGCAGATCGCTCAGTAAAGCGCAGTTATCGGAGTTCTGCAATTCGAATTCATTGAGATTACGTTCTGCGGCATTGTAAGGGACACGCACAACCTCCCCATCCGGGCCACCGATACAAGCCAATAGTTGATCACTGGCTAGACGGTTGGCGGCACGAATGTCGATTAGCACACTAGCAGAATAAGTGCTCAGATCGAGTCCGATCATCGCGGTTGGGCCGGATGCGAAGCGATCAGGACGACCTAACGAGTCCACAGCTGCTACATAGCTTTCTTCGCTGTAGAGCCGTGCTGCTGGCCCTGTGATCGTACTCCAACGATCCGATGGGATCAAACTGAGGTAACGTCCATTCGCGTTGCCGTCGGATTCATTATAGTTGCCTGACTCAGCAATTGTCTCAACCTCAGTATTGAAGATCGTGATGTAATCCAATTCTAGCTGACCCACTGCGAAGCGCGAGTTGCGCGTATTCGGGAAGTTGGTCGGCAGGGTAGTTGAGTTACCATCTTCGACATCGCGCACGACCACATCGTATGTGCCGGACGGCAGTCCTTCGATCACACGCAGGTTGTTGTTATCTGCTCGACGGCTTTCTTGATCGTAGGTGATACAGTCAGTAACAGGCCCATCATAGCAAACCTGCATGGCGCCACCTGTGCTGCTGACAGGCGCACCCAACGCGAAGCCTGTACCGGTAAAGCTAAAGCTGAATTGTGATCCGGGCACGGTACTCACAGCCGTATAACCTTGATACGCCGTCCGACTGTTTGATGCTAGCCACTGTCCGCCTTCGATCACCTGTACTTCATCGATGGAGAAGGTTGTGTCACTATCTCCTGTGAAGGTCAGGGAGAGTGTGATATCACTAACTGGTGTGATATCAAAGCGGAATGGCTCAAACGTACCAATGCGATTCGCATCAGTAGTAGCAATTTCTCCATTGACATCAATGGTCACTTCACCACCGGTGATACGATCCACCTGTACGTAAGCGAGTACCGTATAAGTTTGACCCGCGAGCAGTTCAACAGTTGGTGATTCGACACCGGCATTAGTCCCGCTCACTTGTAAGCGGTTTAGCCCGCTATATCCGCCGCGTGCTTGTAGCAAAGTCGCGCCGTTGATAGCCAACCATTCACCACTCGGTGTGCGTTCAAAGCCACCGTTTGGCATGAGATTACGCCAATTATAGGTATAGCTGATGTTTGGATCGCTATTGTCATAGGTGCCTTCGGTCAGCGGTTGTGTGATCAACTCGGGTGTCACCGCATCGAAGAAGAGTGCACCACCATTGAGGGCGCTGATCGTGACAGTATAATCACCGGGTTGTCGATCTTCACTCAGTGAGATGCTGAATGTAGCATCGTTGCCAATACCGGTCACATCGATTGTTTGACAATAACGATCTGTGTCGTCATCCGCACATACGAGCAGCGGCGTATTGTTGCGCCCGAGCGGTTGGCTCAAGCGGATAACATTGGCATTATTCACGCGGAACGCCACCGTCGCACCCGCTTCACCGCGACGGATGTTGTCTACATCGCTATTGTTGTATAAGCGCCCACGTGGGCCTGTCAGATGTTCCCATCCCTCACCGAAGTAAGCGAAGGTGTTACGCTCAAGGCGTTGATCATAGTTGCCCTGATAGGTTGTGCCCACAGTCAGTGCTGTGAGTGCCGTCAGGTCGTCATCGTAGATGAAGACGCCATCGAACCACATTTCAGGTTCTGCAGCACGGTTCGCTGTCGGTAGATAGTTATCGCCTTCAAAGCGAATCGCGACGGTGTAGGTGCCCTGTGCCAAGCCCATAATCGGACGAAGCGCGTTATAGGTGGTCACACGGTTCTCGTTGTCGAATCGCACGCAATCGCCGTTATCCATCGTATTTTGAACGGACTCGCTACCGGCTATCCAGCAGATTTGAACTTCTTCTGCGGAATTTGCCAGGCGGAAAGCCGGCGCAAAACCTGTGCCGGTGAACTCAAAGCTGATCGTTGCGCCGACATCGTTGGTGAACATCACACCCCCGCCGAAGTCGCGCACCGTACGCCCGAAGACCTGCGTGAAGGTGCCGGTGTAGTCAATCGTGCGCGGACTATCGTTCACCTCTGGTTCAACCGGATTGAGTGCTGCATCGTAATAAGTGATGCTTGTGGTGTATTCTTCATAGCGTCCGACACGTAGTGGCTCGGTATCGCCAATCGCCGTGATCTGATCGACAGATAGTGAAGCATCATAGAGTGAGAAGATCTCGACTGTGTGAATGCTGTTGCTATCATCCCAGTTCGTGCGGAAGGTATTCTCAGCAATGACGACCGTATTATCAACAATACGGATATTATCTGTGCCGGATGTGGTTGAGCCGTCTGCTTCAATTTGCATATATTCGCCAGTGAATAAGTCAATCACCAGACAGTTACCATGCGCTATATTCACATCGGCTAAGTTCACGATGTCACCATTACTGGTGGCAATACCTTGCCCACGATCCACACAGACCATCGCCTGACGGGTTGCCCCGCGTGCTTCGAATGTCCAGTAGATAGTATCCACAGTAGCAGGTGTTTGGAATGCCACGTAAGGGCCTGGTGTGCGCACACGACGACTAACTGAGGTCAACGTTGCTTCGTTTGCAGTTCTGGATAGGGTGTTCAGATCCCAACCATCAACTGTGAAGCTACCGTATAAAATTTTGTCGAGATCGACATCGTCAGTTGCGCCGGATAACAGCTCTGTCGTCGTATCGACAGGTTCATAGACCACAACGGAGTCGATGATGAACGATGTTGCATCCGCAACCGAAGTTGGCAGAATTTCAACACGATAGGTTATATCCGGGTTGAGACCATAGAACGGACGATAAACCTGCGTAGCCGGACGTGTAATGACAGGATTCACGCTGTAATCGTAGTCCTGACAGGTCATCGCGTTAGTATCTATGTTTGTGACACAGATCGTGTAGTCAATCGGCGTGCGTTCGATGGTTGTACCGATTGCAAAACCGCTGCCGCCATTGATTAAGAAGCTGACCGTGTTATTGGCACTCGGTGCGCTAACAGGTCCTGTTAACTGATAGGCAATTTGACTGGTATACGTGCGGAAGATGCTCTCACTCCAACTGTTACCGAAGGCATCACGGGCAACCAGCTCATCGACATCATGCACGCCGGGACCTAATGGCATATCGGTGTTGTTATTAGAGTCGGTCAATGAGAAGGCATCTACACTCAGTTCAGATCCACTGGTGTTGATCACATTGACTAGATGAACACCAGATGCGGGCTCATCGGTATCGTCATAAGCATCACACTTCACCGTGTAGTCCAGTGCATTACGGCTGGTGAGTGTCGGTGGTGTTGCCGTATTGGTGAAGATGCTGGTTGTGGTACAGGTAACTGTCACATTGCCTTGAGTGATGCTTGCCTCATAGACACTATTGCTATCGCTGATAAGTGACCATCCTGTTAGTGTCTGGTAGTTATCACTCGCATTGATGTCAATTTCGAGATCCCACAGACCGCCACGGCGGTCATTATTCATATATAGGGTGAAGCCCGCCCCGCGAATGCCAAATGATGCGACATCGCCGGCGGTGTTTGACGTGTGAAGCGTGTTGTTGAAGGCTGTGTTATCCGCAATAGGTGCCCAATTACCTGTGTAATCGAAAGCAAAACTGCTGTCATCATAGATGCCGGCTTCAGAGGGCACACGGCTCACATTGCTAACAGTGATCGAACCGGTGAGCGTGCCACCACGAGCATCCGTTGCGGTATATTCGATGATGGCAACACCTTCAACAGCATCTAAGTCAAATGTGATTATGTCACCATTGAGGGTTGGTCCAGTGGCAAAAATATCATCACCTTGATAGCCATTGTAGGTGTAACTAAACGGATAGTCCGCCGCCGCTACACCATTGATGAAGAAGTTAGGGTTGTTGGCTTCTGAGAACGAGAAGTTGTTATAGCGCACAAATGGACGCAATTGCAATTCCACACCCTCTTGACCGATATTACCCACATAGGTGAACTGTACACCGTCAGTGACCGCATCGAGTAAAGCATCGTTGACCGGCTCGATGATGAAGGTTACATCTTCTGATTCGCTCTGACCCCCTTCGTCTTCTACTTGATAAGTGAAGCTCAGGTCGGTTACAACAACATCAGGATTGTTATGTCCAGTGTAGAAATTATTTGGAGGACAGTAGAAAATGCGTGAAGCGTTCGTCCCTGTACCAAAGAAAATCCCTTGATTGCTGGTCGTGAATTGTGGGCCACAGCTTGTGCCGTAGTTATCAGGGCGTGTGATCAGACTATATGTGATGTTACCCAGACCACCCGATACACGTAACCCCAGATCAATCACGATGATGCCTTGATTTTCCAAGAAGGTCAATTCAGCAGTATAAGATAGGTTCTCATAACTATACGGATCCGCATCAGGTAAGGTCAATTGCTTGAACTCATATGCGCCGATGTCTAGATCGGAGCCGCTTTCAATAAGGAGGTTGCCTACGTTGCGCTCCCAGCCGACAATATCTGTTACGCGATCTTCGCCATCGGCATCGATGTTGAAGGGTGCTGCGTTGAGATCGATACCACTTGCTAGCACAATCTCATCGCTGTAATCCATACCCTGACTGTAGATACCTGCGTCATTATCGACAACAGCCAGCGCATAGAATTGCGGGTCGGTCAGTGGATCGAGTGTGCTGCCGGGTCGATTACCGACAAATTCAGGCATGCCGCCGATGATGTTGTCGTTGATGGCCGTATCGAAACAGTCCGCTGTCGCGGCATCATCCCACCAATTGCTGATGAAGGCATCACAGATTGCAGGGATGGGTGATACAGCACGCACCACTGTTGGCCATGTATTTTGATAGATCAGATTGTTGGCGAAGTCGAACTGTGTACCGTCGGTTTCCAACCCAAGTATCGCGGCATTATTGGATCCCGTCAGGATATTGCGCACGACAGTGTTGTTAGCGAAAGTAGCCGGTGTGTCATAGCTGTGCACCAAAGTGATTGATGGATTTGACGTGCCACTCACGCCTGCATCATTATTCAGGAAGACGTTACTGGTGATGTTCAAGCGTGTGCTATTGCCACGGCTAGCAATCACTGTGCTGAGCGTATTACCGACAAATTCGTTACCGACCACATCGGTATAACTGTTCGCTGAGTAGATCAGCGTTGAATTATTCCCGGCTGGTGCGCTGTTGTTCTCAAACGTGTTGTTGCGGATCAGAATTGCGTTGGGTGATGCTGTACCCGCATCTAAAATGTTGATCGCGGCGGATTCCTGCGTTGTTGGGCTCGGAACTTCACCGACGTTACCGTTGAAAATGTTATTGCTGATGGTGACACTATTGCCTTGATAGACCGTGAGCGGCGTTTCGTCGCCGTTCGTCCAGCCCGTGTAACTGACACCATCCACTGTCACTGCACCAACCACATTGTTGGCGAAGGTGGTATTGGTTGCGTTGTTGAAGAAGACCGCTTGACGGGATAGACCTTCTAGCGTGTTGCTATGGATGAAGTGTAAGCCATCAAGTCGTGTGCCGCTGGTCGCATCGATGTAAATACCAGCATTGTCATTGAATAGCCGACCATCCACTGTCTGTGTGCCGTTGGCGTACTGCCCCGACACGTAGATGATGCTGGCAGAGTAATCATTGGTATCCACTTGATTTAAGCCGTAGATGCGAATATCAGGATTATCGACCACAATCGGTGTCACGTATTCGCCGGGCATCACCACAATACATTCCGCACCGACGGCATTGCCAATGGCCGTATTGATATTGGAATAGGGATTAGCGAAAGATCCATCTTGAATACTATCAGGGTTACCCTGACCCACATACAGAATACCATCTGCCACACAATTGTTATCAGAGATTAGATCTGCCGGGGTAGCTGGATTGCTGGTATTGACAGGGTTGTAAAATGGTGAACCGAGTGTGAAGAACCCTGCACCATGAATATAATCGAGACCATCCGCTTGACTACCTAAGGGTAATTCAACTGCATGGTTCATGATGTAATGCTTGATCACGTCCACGCCTTGACTATTGAGTAACGTGCGATAAGTCGGATTAGAGAGCAGAACGGTAGTCATTGCGCCTGCGTGACCGGCAGCAGCAGATGTCCCGCCGAAGCCACCGGTGTTATCGATGCCGGCGATCGTACCGTCACAATTTTGTGGACTAGTCACCGGGTTAAAGGTGGTAGTGACATATGCCGGACTGAGTATCTCCGGTTTGGTGTCACTGAAGCGCGTTGGTGCTGTGGATGGGTTCGCTTCGCCAAATGCGTTGAAGATTGGCCCCTGTGAGCTAGAAGGCGACAGCGCGAAGTTGGCGTTCTCATTGGCACACACCGCACCCACTGTGATCACATCCGGCGAATCTGCAGGACGTGCAATCGTGCCGTTATGGGTGGTGACGAGCGTTGTTCCGTTAGACGCTATGAAATTTGTGATGCGGATGTCTTCAGTGAATCTTTCTTCAACAAAGTTGAAATTTAACTGATCATCACGGGGGTCTTCGGGGTTAACAGCAGGTGTATCAATCGGTATCACACCCACTTGCATTGTAACTGGCGAATCACCCTGTTCACGGGTAATGGTCACAATCACGCTACATTCACCGTCATAGGTGCTACCGTCACTGTCCAGAACAGGGCAACCCTGGTTCACTCCTACTGCGGGTCCGCCACGATCGAATGTAGGACTTACAGTATAAGTGATTGTTGGATTGTCAAAGATGGTTCCGCGGCTAGCAAATTCTGTACCAAATGCGGTTGCTGAATAATCATCATCAGCGCGATAGTCGTCTTCGTCATAGCGCCCAGCTGGATCAAGCCGAACTTCAACGTCAAAATCTTCAATATTGTCTGGATCTGATAAACCCAGACCACCGCGATCAATCCAGTCATCCCACGTGACGACAATCTCATCACCAGCCGTCAGTTTGATCTCGAATTCTGCGACGACTTGCCCCGGAGTCGTGCTGGGGACTTCGATTACAGCAAAGCGTTCAGTACGATTGACTGTGCCACTGCCATAAGTTTCGCCGAAGTTGCCAGCCGCGCTGAAGATCACCATACCTTGTTCACGGGCAGCGTTGAGCGCGACATATGGATCATCGCCATCTTCTAGACCGGTGCCATCGCCCGGCGCAAGACCCGTCATGTTGAGTGTGATCACCAATACATCAATGTTATCAGCAATGGCATTATAGACGGCGTTGGCTAAGTCTTCATAAGGAGATGTGTTGACTTCGTAGACGAATACATCGGCATCAGGTGCCATGTCACAAATCAATTGAATCATCGCCAGACCATGATTGTTCGGTACACCGACCTCAATTGGCCCTGACAAACAGGCATATTCAGGATCACCTGCAGAAATGGTATTGTAGCCCGAATCGATGATGCCGACGCGCACACCCTGACCGGTGAAACCTGCGTTATGCCAATCCGTGACTCCAATCATGTCGAAGCCTTCGGTATACGTGTCAGTAGCAGGGGCAGCGTTAGGTGCTGGCGCATTACCCGTCGAACGTGCCACATCCGGCCGCACAATCGAGGCGACTTGTTCGCTTTCTAGCAATAGTAACAGACTATCGATTGGCATGAAGGCGGTCACGCTCTGTTGTGCGACCACTGTCGGACGACCACCTAGATCAATTACAAGGCGTTCGATCTGTGCAGGCGTGATGTTCTCTGTTGGCAGAATCTTAATGCCTACGCTGCCTTCAACATCGATCAAATATCCTTCATATTCCAGAAGTAAACGCGCTAGTGGTAAATCCGCTTCTGCCAAATATAGATCGAGAATATTGTGTATGTTTTCTGGTGTTTTATCATAAAGTGGATTGCTAACCGATTCAGCTTCTTCGGTCACTTCTGGCGTGACTTCAGCTTCTGCCGTTACCTCTGGTGTAACTTCAGCTTCTTCGGTTACTTCTGGGGTGATTTCAGCTTCCTCTGTCACTTCTGGCAGGGGAGTTTGCTCGTAAGCGCCAGGGAAGATCACAGTTGTTTCATCGACGGTGCTAATGGTCAGATTGTCGACCTGTATCTCACCACTGACCGTACCTTCGGTAAGCAGTTCAATTGCACCTGTTGCTAAGCTGGGGGTATCTGTGTAAACGATACCAGTGATTTGATTTGTGGTAACAGCGATCGTGTCATTGGCTACCAAAAGTTGCAGATCAACCCACGCATTTGTTGGTGCATCGCTTGCATAAGCATCGAGCAGGACATCATCGCGATAGAGCCGACTACTACCATTACTGCTCAGCATCACCCGATATTGGCTTTCATCCGCACGGAAAGCGATGACAAGCACATTATCTTCTGCGATGAGTACCTGAACATTAAGTTCAAAATGGGTAGGCTCAAAGCCTAAAATACGCGCACTAGATGCCGTTTGATCGGTGCGTAGCGTGCCCTCATTGACTGACCAACCGACCAGAGACCACAGCTCAGCGTTCAATTCTGTAAAAGCATCTGAGATGTTCATCGTCTCTGTAGGTTCAGTCACCTCGGCTGTCACTTCGGAGGTTGCTTCGCTGACCGTCTCGGTGCTTTCGCTGACTGTCTCAGTGCTTTCCGGTGCATCAGTGACTGCGACAGTGACTTCTTCGGTCACTTCTGGCGTCGGTTCACTAGCATCTGCCGTTTCCTCGGCGCTGGTAGGCGCTTCAGTTGGTGTGACTTCTGCCGTGATCTCAGGTTCTTCTGTTGCCTCTTGTGCATTGGTATTTTGTAATGACACAGATGATAACAGTGGAACCAATAACAACACCATGATGAATAAGGTCGTCATTGATTTTCGTGTGATGATCATTGATTGTGGTCTCCCCACTTTTTTGACATCGAGATAAATGATAAGAGCAGTATTGGAGAATAGCTCCAATTTAACTTTCTTATTATACCGCTTATTTAGGATACCTTGATTGAGGTTCATTTGTTACAAGGCTTTTGTATAAGTTTGTTAATTTTAGACGAAATAATTACAATTAGAGTGGTGATATAACAGTTTGCTCTACCTTTTCGTTAAAACATCTGTGCTGTACAATGAAAGTTCAAGGCTACTTAAGGTAAATTATGAGTGAGCAACAATCCCCTACACAGGGTCATAGAGAGCGCGAGACAGGTGCAATCATTCATCGGCGTGAAACCAATTGGCAAATTTATCTCCCGTTTTTATTAGGTATACTGACGCTCGTCATCGTATTTTTGGTGATGGCTTTACCAACGGATGCGCTCTGGCGTTATCGGGCACAGGCACTTGGCGATTTTCTGTATACGCTGTTATGTGTGATTCCGATTTTATTCTGTTTGTTGCCCGTTTATGTGCTAATTTTGCTGGGAGTATATGGCATGAAGCGCCTACATTCTGGTACAGAGCGTCCTCTGCGCAAGTTAGAAAAGTTATCAGAATCTCTCGCTTCTCGTATCGAGACGGCTACCGAGTTTGTTAATCAGAAGACGATTTCGTTCAGCAGTGCCTTGGAACCGCTCGAAAAATTATTTAGCATCTTTGATCGACCCACACCATCAAGTTCTGAGGAGGAATCTGCGCATGACAAATAGTGACCAAGATAAACCGATCTCACAAAAGATGAACTGGAAAACGCAAACGTATATGATCGGCGCGGTGGTTGGCGCCGTGATGGGTTTGTTATCGGCGTATTTGTTCGCACAGGAAGCCGAAGATGCCAGCGATAATAAAGAAGATGCCCCTGATATTCCGGCGAGTGTTTTGCTGGGGTTGGCGTTATCAGCGTTGAGTTTTGTGCGCCAAATCGCTGAAAGTGGGCGCAAAAAACGTGATGGGAAGAAATAATCATGTGTGGACGTTATGTGCTCTCTGCTGAAGCTCAGGCGCTTCAGCAAACTTTTAATCTAGCTGAGTTGCCGGTGATTGCTTCTCGTTACAATGTCGCACCGTCGCAACCAGTACCAATCATCACCAATACTGTGCCGGATGCACTGACAATTGTGCAGTGGGGTTTAATTCCAAGTTGGGCAAAAGATCCTAAAATGGCATACAAGATGATCAACGCACGGTCTGAGACTGCTCATGAGAAGCCATCATATCGTGCCCCATTCCGTCACCGTCGTTGTTTAATCCCAACAACAGGCTTTTATGAATGGGTTAAGACTGAACAGGGCAAACAACCCTATTTTATCCATCGTACCGATCAAGACCTTTTTGCTTTTGCCGGTTTGTGGGAAGTTTGGCGTAACCCCGACGGTGACGAGGTTCATACCTGTACGGTTCTGACAACCGATGCCAATGATAAGATTCAGCATTTACACCATCGAATGCCCGTTATTCTTGATAAAGATGCACAGACAACATGGTTAGGTGATCAAGCCGATACCGACGAATTGCGTAGTCTACTTCAGCCTTTTCATCCAGATAAAATGGATTATTATCCTGTCTCAAGGGCAGTGAACAACGTCAAAAATGATGACTCAACCCTAATCGAACCCGATCAACCGCCACAACAACAGCGTATGTTCTGATGTTGCCTTTATTCCCACATCAAGATACACACCGCGCTCGCGCCATCATCGAAACGATCCGACCATTGGCACAGGTTTTCTGGTCACAACATGATCCGCTTGAATTTAAGCGTAATCCGTTTGCAGTGATGGTCGTGGCGATGTTCAGTCCGCGAACCAAAACCGAAGCCTCACGTGCTGCCATGCGCGCATTATTTGCGAGGGCGTCCACCCCTGCACAGATACTTGAGATCCCCTATGATGATGTGGTGTTGATCTTAACCGAATATGATATTCAGTTTCCGGAGAGTAAAGCGCGCCATCTGCTTGATACGGCATCCCTACTGGTGCGCAATGGTGGTGTTGTGCCGCGCACGCTTGGTGAACTGATGCAGTATCCCGGTATGGGTTGGAAAACTTCATTGCTGACCTTGCATCTGGCGTATGGACTCGCACCTGAAATTTGTGTGGACGTTCATGTTACCCGTATCGCCAAACGGATGGGACTGGTCAATCCGCAAACACAGCAACCTCAATCCGTCAGTCGTGAACTCATGGATGTGGTTCCACATAATTTATGGTTGGATGTCAACTCATCGCTGGTGTTTTGGGGCAAGACTCGCTGTTACCCATCACGTCCACACTGTGAGGGTTGTCCAGTATATCAGCATTGTCAGCGAGTCGGCGTGTAACCTCAATCATTGTAAAAGCCATCATCACGTCGTTGTTGGCGCATTCTCTCTTTGATTCGTTTATCGATAATACGCTTAAAGGGGTCTTCACCTTTAGGAATGAGGACTTTGCGTGCACGCCCCCCACCGACTGGCTCACCGACTACGCCTAATTCTTCGAGCATATCAATGATGCGGGCAGCACGCGGGTATCCTAACCCCAACTGTCGCTGAATCAGAGAGGCAGAGGCTTCTTGTGAATCTACTACATACTCAATCGCTTCTTCTAGCATAGGGTCAGTCTCGGCGAGGAACTCACGGCGTGTCAGCCCGCGTTGCCAGGGTCCGCTACGTGTGCGTTCCATCTTGCCCGCTTCAATCTGTTCTTCATACCATGCTTTCCAGTGTTCCACGATGGCGCGGGTTTCTTCATCGCTAACATAACATCCCTGTACACGTTTTGGTGCCCCAGCATCTGGTGATAGATAGAGCATGTCACCTTGTCCCATCAATTGTTCTGCACCAACAGAATCTAAGATCACACGGGAATCAACGCCCGAAGCAACGGCAAAGGCAATACGTCCGGGAAAGTTCGCTTTGATCAACCCTGTGATGACATCCACTGAAGGTCGCTGAGTAGCGATTACTAGATGCATCCCAACAGCACGTGCCATCTGCGCGAGACGGGTGATTGCGCGTTCGGTCTCTTCGGGCTGGTTCATCATTAAGTCGCCAATTTCATCGATTAGGATGATCATATGGGGCATATATTCTTCACCCCGTCGGCGTGAGCCAAATTTTTCGTTATAAGCATCGATGTTTCGTACAGATTGTTCTTCCAGCACTTTATAGCGCCGATCCATCTCGCGTGTACACCATTTCAGCACGCCGATAATGCGCTCTGTATCGGTTTCTACGGGCCCTAATAGATGCGGTATCCCATTGAAACGGCTTAACTCAACCATCTTAGGGTCAAGCATCACCATCTGCACCTTATCAGGTGGATTGCTCAATAGGATAGCAGTTGCCATCGCGGCAATTGCCACTGATTTACCAGAGCCGGTAGTACCTGCAATCAGCAAGTGGGGCATCTTGGCAATGTCGATAGCCACAGCTTGACCAGATACATCGCGTCCCAGTGGAATCGCTAACGGTGAAGTGCTGTCTTTGTTCGCAAATTCATAAAAAATACGGCTTTCGTACACGCTGCGTAAGGTCACCACGCTTGGATTCTGGTTGGGTACTTCGATCCCCATGTAATTTTGCCCCGGCACAGGGATTTCCAGTCGTAAGCGCTTTGCTGATAGTGAGAGCGATAGATCGTTGTGATACGAGGCGATTTTTCCCAGACGTGTGCGTTCGGTCGTACCGTCAGTTTTAGTGCGGTAGGGTTGTACGGCATAGCGTGTCACAGTGGGGCCGACCTGCACGCTGACAACATCAATATCAATGTCAAATTCTAGTAAGGTGTTCTCAATCAGTACAACCTTATGATTGATTTCCTGTTCGTCGGGAAGTTGCATCTCTTCTTCGCGCAACAGATCCAGCGAGGGTAGTTTTTTGGCACGTCGCCCGATCTTCTTGTCTTCTTTCATCTCATTAACGCTGAAATAGCGTTTTTCGCGTCCGTCGGGGCGGCGTACAATGCGTGTGCCTTCTTCAGTGCGTTTTTTGATCACTTCACCAATAATATTGAAATCTAGCTTTAGTTCATCTGAGGCAGCATGAAAGAGTGGGTGATCACTGAGGTCAATAGGGTCATCATCATCATCAAAATCACCGAGTAAGATCGCATTGCGTAGCGAGGGTGGTAGGTTTTTCATATCTTGCACGATGCGCATAATGGGAATATGGCGGTTGGATAGTTCGAGCACTTTCTCTGTAGCGGGTGGTGCTTTAGGGATGGTCACACGGTCAGCTGCACCCGATAAGGTCTCAGCATAGATCAGTAGGCTTTGTCCGGTGTTCAGCACGCTATCGATCACTTGACGGCGTTGTATACCGATCACTACCAGTACAGAGAAAAAGGTCAACGTCGAGAATATTACTAATGTCAACGAGCGCCCTAGCAGCCAATGTGGAAAAGCTGCCAATCCCCAGCCAATCACCCCTCCACCCACACCATTACGCGCCAAACTGCGTAAATCTTCAGCATCAGGGATAAGATGGAAGACAGCAAGCAAGCAGAGGAAGATAATCTCAATCGCTAATACGCGCGAAACAGGCAATTGTATTGTGATGCCCACCTTAGGCAATAAAACAATACTTCCCAGTGCTAATAAACCTCCGGCTACTAAGATGCTACCATAACCGAAAAGACTGCGTAAGATGTTTGCCCATGCCGCTGCCACCACTGCGCCTGATGTGTCGAATAGCGCAAGGAACGACAAGATGCCAAAAATAAGTAAGCTGATAGCAATAACTTCATCGATCCAATCAGGAAGGCTATCGCGTAGATCATCCCAGAAGGTTGGTTCAATCGCCCCAGCAAAGTTTGGCAAATCATCATCAGGTGCTACAGTTTCAGCAAGTGCTGTGTCAAGGTTTGCTTCATCGTTTATTGGATTGGTTTCTGTTGATGGTGTGTCGGGTTTACTTGTTGCTGTATCCGTAGAACGTGTTTGTGCCACAGATGGTTTACCTTTTTTTGTTGTCTTGACGTGATTTATTATAGGGATTATCGCACAAATGAACAAAACAAATAGGCTGAGAGATCTATCTCAGCCTATTGTAGTGTGCGTTGCAGTTGTCAATTATAGCAAGCGCAAACTCAGCCCTAATCGGCGTGCTTTGCCATCAATGCTAAGGATACGGGCACGCACAGTTTCTCCTTCCTGGACCACATTGCGCGGGTGCAAGAAGTGCCCCTCTGCGAGTTCAGAGAAATGAATTAAACCTTCTAAGCCTTCCTCAACACAGGCAAACGCTCCAAAATCAACCACATTGGTGATCTTGCCCTCGATTACCTCACCCACCTCATATCGTTCATGGACAGTTTCCCATGGATCTGGATAGAGACGTTTGATGCTGAGAGCAACACGGGCGTTATCTGGATCAACGTTGATGACATAAACTTCAACCTGTTGATTGCGTTTGAGCATATCTGCTGGATGCCCTACACGTCCCCAGCTTAGTTCACTGATATGTATTAGTCCTTCCACGCCGCCGAGATCAACGAATGCGCCAAACGGGCATAAGTTAGTGACATGGCCGTGTATGATATCACCATGCTTGAGATCATTCAAAACTTGATCACGTGTGCCTGCCGCAACCTGTGCAGCACGTTCCGATAAGATTAAGCGATTCTGTTCGCGATCTAGTTCAATCACGCGCAGGGATAGCATATCGCCGACTTTTTCAATGAGGGCATCACGCCGTGCTATCTCGTTTTTAGCAATAGGAAAATTGATCAGCTGGCTTGCAGGAACAAACCCTCGCAAGTTGCGCCACTCAACCAGTAAACCGCCGCGATTATAGCCGATGACTTTGAGTTCCAGCACGCCA
>JBNPEE010000028.1:0-143807 GCA_051117475.1 Anaerolineae bacterium
CAGTCATCTTGGTTTGGGCGTGTTATCGCTACAAATTGCCATGATTGCTAACTCAATCTGGAACTTACCATTTCGTACTATTTCGCATATCAAAGGGGTATTCGCATGAATTATGCACACCCCTCATATAAATGATGCGATCTGATTGATTCATTACTTTTTGCTTACTCACTCAATAGTTTTATTTCGCCCCTCACCTTTATTTCTTGAGGGGCTTTTGTTACGTCTAGCGTCAGTATGACAACCGGTTCATACGCTGATTGAGATCATCATCGTCTTCTTCTTCTTCGGCGAGCATTTGCTCCAGCAAGGCAGTCTCTAAGTCATCGACATATTGCTCCACGGCTGACTGCAAATAAGCAGGCAAGTCAGGATGGAGCTTCTCAAAGTTCGCCATGAATTCCGGTGAAGTGTTATACATCTCGCCGAGACCGCGCAGAATATCGAGCGACGGCTCATAGAAATAGTGGATATGCTGATACCAGCGCTCCAGCACAGCTTGCACAGCGGAACTATCGGGCGCTTTGCCAGCGCGGAGCAAATCGGCTAAGTCAGCATAAATCTGATTGCCCTCGGCTTTGATCGCCTCTTGTTCATCCACACTGTAGCTGTTCCAACGGGTCACCGATTCATTGACTAGGTCGGGATCGTACTGTAAACGGACTTCCCGCTCGTACATTTTCTGTTTGGCATCGTCTATATCGCCAAATACCTTATGCCGTTTCTTGGACATTTCACCTCCATCAAGACACTTTATGACCCTCCAAGGGTACAATAGAATACCAGAAATGTCGAGTGGTGTTAGCGGGCTGATCGTCATGAAGACATAAGGATTACGTAACATGCGCGATGACCATCACTGCGTATAATGAAAAATAAAAAGGTTCTCATTATGACTAAAAAAATAAAAATTCTGGCAATTGATGGCGGGGGTATTCGCGGTATCATTCCGGCGCTCGTTTTAGCGGAAATTGAGCGACGCACTCAACAACCAACAAGCTCGCTATTTGACCTGATTGCAGGAACCTCAACAGGGGCGTTGTTAGCGATGGCACTTGTCACCCCGGATAAACAGGGGAATCTTCGTTATACAGCTGAAGATGTTGCCAACCTTTACGAAACACACGGATCGACTATTTTCTCTCGAAGTAATTGGTATTCACTGACGGTATTAAACAATGTAGCCCGCGCCAAATATCCCCCAGAAGGTTTGGACACCGTATTAGATTATTGTTTCGGTGATCTAAACCTATCAGAAGCTATTGGCAATGTCTTGATTACGAGTTATGAAATTCAGAGTCGAAAACCGTGGTTTTTCCGCAGTAGAAAAGCACGCATTGCGAGAACATGTGATTTTAAAATGCGCGATGTTGTTCGGGCGTCAACGGCTGCGCCAACTTTCTTTGAACCCGCGCAAATATTTCATCCGGATGAGCCGAATTACTTTGCTCTGGTTGATGGTGGACTACAAGCGAATAATCCGGCACTTTGTGCCTACGTTGAAGCTCGCGATAAAAACCCGGATGTTGAAGAGTTCATGGTTGTTTCTCTGGGCACAGGTGACCATACACGCCCCATTGATTTTGAGGAATCCCGTCGTTGGGGATTGGCAGGTTGGTCACAACACATTATGGATATGGTTTTTGATGCGACATCTAGCACCGTTGATTATCAACTGCGTCATCTCTTACCTGTCTGTAAAGATGGTATACAACACTACTATCGCCTTCAAACACGCTTGAATGGTGCGAGTGATGACCTGGACGACACCGCACCCGAAAATTTCATCGGTCTCAAGACATTAGCAGGGCAACTTATTCATGAAAATGACAGCGTGCTGGATGATATCGTAACGCAATTACTTTCATGAGTGTGGTGTTAGCGTGTGACGTAGACGCGCATCACCCCGCGCCATGCAATCAACACACCACTTGCCAGCACGATGATCGCCACGATTGCCGAGAAGCCTGTCACTGGCTCCACGAACACACCGAACAGTGGCAATAAGCTGAGTAGAATGATCGCCGAGCCAAAGGCAAGATGCCGATAGCCACTGCGACGGGTGACGTTATCCCGTGATTGATTGAGGCGCGTCACAATCGTTTCGGCATTCTCGTGCGAGATGCCCCGTTCCATCAGCGTATCGATCACCTGCTGGCGCGACTTGCCCTCTTTGATCAGTTGGGCGGCGTACACGTAAAATGCCATCGCCAGATTTTCACCATCATCGCGTTGTTTAGTCATCACGGTTCCTCTGTCACACGGTACGATCATGACCAGTATACATCGTTTTCAGGGAATGGACGGGATTTCTTTGGTCATGCAATGCACTGCCCCACCACCGTTGATGCCTACCGCACTCTCTATGGGCACGATGCGATAGCCGGGCATGTGTTGCTGGTAAATCCGCAAGGCTTGATCATCCTGTTTGATGCCAAAGACCGGCACCAGCACCTGATTGTTGACCGTAAGCGCGTTGGTGTACCCGCGCCGAATGGTATATGTGAACCAGTTCAGATAAAGGGACGGTGTGGGCAGTTCAACCACCTGATAGCGATTGCCGTGCGCGTTGGTCTCGCGCTCGAACAGGCGTTTGGTCTTGCGTAACACTTCTTCTGTGCTGAAGGAATCGGCACGGCTGACGAACACGGTATCGGCTGAGCCGAGTTTGACCAGCAGATCAACGTGACCGGTCTCCTCGAGTGTCAGGCGCGGGGTGATAATCAACTTCTCAAATTGCAAGACACGGTGCAAATAGTCCAGCAAGGTATCGCGGGTGTAATAGCGATTGCTATAGAAAATCTGGCTGGACATGATGAGCGTGCCCTGACCATCGCTCCACAGGTTACCGCCTTCGGTGTGCAGGTCAAGCGGTTGCACCGCGAGATCATGATGCGCTGACCAGCGTGCCGTCATGCCGTTGTCATCAGCTTGCGGGTATTGTGGCAGTACATCATAGGTAGCGTTGAGCGCGACCCGCTGACCATTGGCGGCAATGCCCACAATCGGCCCATAATCACGAATCCAAATATCGTCGGTTCGTAAGACCAGCAATTGCACCTGCGCGAGCTTCGCCCGCCCGCGTCGTTGTAAGTAGGTGGCGATTGCCCGCGCCCATAGTTCAGTCGGGGCGAGGATTTCGATGGTTGCGACCTGACTGATCGCCTCTGCCATTTGTGCGTGCATCTCCCAAATTGCCGGATACATGCGCCCCCAACTCATCAGCACACGCTCGGTGGGTTCCCATTGGGCGGGGATGTGCAGGGGTGAGCCATCGTGCTGGCGCGGGTGGGCATCACGGTCAGCGATGGCAATTGGCAGGTCAACCGCTTCCAGCGCATCACAGACGCTCTGCAAATCAGCATCGGGAATGATCTCCCAGTCGATCAAGAAACGCGCCATCTCGGGTATCGATTGCGGTGGGCGTTGATCGGCATAGACGGGCGCAAAGCGATTAAAGGCTGTCGCCATAAAGGGTTTGGCGAAGGCGGGCACAGCGCGTCGCCATAAGGGATAGATGATCTGTTCAAAGCGCAAGAATTTGTTGAGCATCGCCGATTATAGCTCCTGTGGCACTTGTTTTTCGTACAAAATGCGCGTGATCTGTTCGATGTGGTTGGCATCGTGCCACGCGGTGAGGAACAGTTGATCGTGCAGGGTGAAGTGTCCGCGTGTGGGATGCTGTGCGGGTCGTTCCCAATCGCTCTCAGCGCGTTTTTGCAAAAATTCGAGTTGCTCGCGCCGTAAAGCTGACCAGTGCGAGAATACCAGCGATGGATTGTCGGCGTTGTAGTTCAGCTCATCAGCGAGCGCGTTTGGATCCGGGAACGGTAGCGGGGGGTTATCGCGGTTGACAGTCAGGTGAATTCGCTCTAAGAACAACTTTTCAAAGTCCCGCAGATGACACAGCACTTCTAGGGCTGTCCAGCCTGTGCCCTGATCACGATAACTCTTGAGTGCTGTCTCAGAAACATCTTGCACAGTGTGTTTGATGGTGGCGATATTCTTCTCTAGTTGGCTTAACTGCCAGTTACGAATCGCATCAATGAGCATGTCTCATCCCCTCCTCTTGTGATGTTTATGTGAGGATTAATTATCGCATGTGGGCAGGCATTTCGGTAGGGGCGCGTGTCCAGTGTTGCGTGCAGATTGGATCGGGGCGGACCTTGCTAGAGCGCGGGCTGGCAAGCTAGAATGATCGGGCACACACCCATCATAAGAGGTTTCATGAGCAAGACAAAACGCCCTGACGAGCACGCTTTCTTACACAAGCCCCATCGCACGCTGATCGCACTTTCGATACCGGTCTTATTTTCACTAGTTGCTGAACCCATCACAGGTCTGGTGGATACGGGCTTCATCGCGCAATTGGGCGCCGTGCCACTGGCGGCGCTGGGTGTGGGTACAGTGGCACTCTCCAGCATCTTCTGGGTGTTCAATTTTCTGGGGATCGGCGCACAGACCGAAGTCGCGCACAATCTCGGCAAGCAAAATTTAACAGGAGCGATCAAAGCGTCGAGTCTGGCACTATTGCTATCAGTGTTATTCGGCGCGTTGATGTTCGTGCTGGGCTTCCCGATTTCGACGCGCGTCGCGGGCTTGCTGGGCGCAGAAGGCGCTGTCCTCATCGAAGCCACGCAATATATTCAGGTGCGTTTGTTTGCCGCGCCGGCGGTGCTGATCACCTTCACCGGTTTTGGGGTATTGCGCGGGATGCAAGATATGCGTACCCCCTTCCTGATTGCAGTGGCGATCAACCTGATTAACGTGGTGCTGGATTATCCGTTGATCTTCGGTTGGGGCGGGATACCGGCGCTAGGCGTAGCCGGCTCAGCATTGGCGACAGTCATCGCACAGTGGATCGGCACGATCTGGACATTGTGGGCGATTGGTCAGAAGCTCGGTTACACGCTCGATCTACACCTGAGCGAAGCCGTCAAGCTCCTGCGCATTGGCGGTGATCTGTTCATCCGCACCGGCTTGTTGACGCTGTTCATCTTGCTGGCAACACGGGTTGCCACACAGATCGGGGTGAACAGTGGCGCATCGCATCAGGCGATTCGGCAAGTGTGGTTCTTCTCAACGCTGGTGATGGAAGCCTTCGCCGTCACCGCGCAGAGCCTCGTCGGTTATTTCGTCGGCTCGCGTGATCTGCCCACAGCACGGCGCGTATCCACGCTCAGCTTGTGGTGGAGCGTAGCCACAGGTGTGGTGTTAGCCGGTGCGATGTTACTCAGCACCGATCTGGTGATCCGGGCATTTGTGCCCGCCGGAGCAGTGGCAGTCTTCATGCCAGCGTGGATTATCGCGTCTATCTCACAACCCCTAAGCGCCGTCGCCTTCGTGACCGATGGTATTCACTGGGGCACGGGTGATTATCGTTACATGCGCAACGGCATGATCATCGCCTCACTGCTCGCGAGTGCGCTTCTATTAGGTATCGATACCAGCGCAGAGGGCGCGTTCACGTGGGTTTGGGGCGCGACAGTGGTCTGGATTTTCGTGCGTTCGGTGTTTGGTGTGGTGCGCGTGTGGCCCGGCATCGGCAATGCCCCGATCGGCAAACAACAGGCACAGATCACGCCCGTGTGAATCACTCAGTGACTGTCACCTGCCAGGCGCGATAATAATCATGGGCGTTTTCAGCAGGGGTCACACTCAGGCGTGTGCCATCATCCGCCCGATAAAAGCCCAATGCCACGTGGTAATCCCCTGCAGGTAAATCAAGCGGGATCGGCAGGGCAAGCGTCTGCACCACTGACACCTCATCCAGCGCCTGTGGGGTATACGCCAATTCACACAGAGGTACATCGGCAGTCTGATAAAGTGTTCCGCCTTCGTAAGGGGTTGGATCACCCTGTAAATGCACCAACACGCGATAATCCGTATGTGCCAGGGGTTGGCTCAGACGCATCGCCCAATAGAGCTGGATTGTATCGCCGGCGCGTACCGTTGAAGCCACATCACTGATGATGCTGGTTTGCACACGCCCTTGCTCGGTCTCCACAATCGCAAGGTTCTGACCAGCAATTATGCGCCCCTGTAGGCGGCCGCCAAATGTGGGCGCGTCGTCCCACGTATCGCGCAGAATCGCATTCGGTGTGACACTGAAGACGTTGTAATGTTGCTCTGGATGCTCAACCAGCGTCTGCAAACGCTCCGCATAAGGCAAAACCCGCGCCGAGAAGCTATTAGACACAATCGGCAAATCGAGCGCCGTATAGGTCACGCGGGGCGAGAGGTAACAATCACCCAATGACCAGCGATAGAAAGTCAGGTCATAGCCCATCCCCCGCGCTAGAAACAAAGCCGGCGCACGGAAACCATCGTCAGTAGGCATGATAATCGGTTGTGCGGGTGAGGCGTATTGGTCAACCTGACGCATCGCCTCATTGACGCGGTAATCATAGGTGATGCCAAATGTAGGCGCTTCGTCCTGTAGCCAGCGCCCAAAATCCTGATAGGTCAACCAACCCGACGCACCCACGATCAGCAAAGGGATCAACCAGCCCCAGCGCCAACGCGCCACGAATGCCCCACCCGCACTGATCACCAACACCAGAGGCACAATCAAGCCCGCACCGCGCAGGTAGTGTGGGGTATTAATGCTGAGGATGGTAGGCATCAGCGAGACCCACACCAATCCGCCCCACCACAGCACCAACCAACGCCGACGCACCACCCACCAACCGGCACCCAGACCGATCAAGGCCAGCAAGGCTAAACCCGCATCAAGGATCGGGCGGTTGGGTAAATTATGGTTGGGATTGGCATCGCCACGCAGTAACCATGCATCGCGCCAGTTGAGTAAGTTATCCCACACCTGTCCCCAATCGGAAGCGGCCGCACGTCCGATAGATTCGGTTGTGGGCGCGGTACTGAGTGCCATACTGATCAACAGTGGCGCAACCGTAAGCGCCACACAGGCAAGCGCCACCAATGCCCCGCGCCGTCGCTGAGGGTCAAATACTGCCCATACCATCAACCACAGCACCGCATACACCACATAAACCTGTGAGGCGACATAGGTGTAGAGCATCAAGCCGATCAAAACGCCTGCCAGCGCCCACTGCTGATTGTGCCGGTGGGCGCGTAATACACTCGCAAACGCCAGCGCCCCGATCAATGGCAGGGTTATCACACGAAAGCCAATGTGCGAGAGATGCACATGCCAATACAGCACCGCCAGCGCCCCGACTGCCCACACCGCGCCCGTCTTGAGCGTTTGCCGTGCCAGCGCATAGACCGCGCCTAGCGTCAGGATGCCCACCAGCGCTGACGTGATGCGCAGGGCGAAAGGTGTCGCGCCCTGTGTGGCGATCATCGGGGCGAGCAGGTTCATCCACAGCCCTTCGCGTCCGGTGTTCGCCGGAAAGTAAACCTGCACACGCGGTTGATCGATCAGCGAGAGTGAATCCAGCCCATAATAAGCTTCGTCACTGTGCAAGAGCCAGCGCATCTCTGCTTGCCCATAAAAGCGCAGGCCAACGCCCAACAACATGAACAGGCCTAGTAAGATCAGATGATGGCGTTTTGGCATGGGGGATCACTCCGGAAGATGATGAACGAGCAGACACACATCGCTGAAGCATAGTAGATAGGGCGTGATTGCAACAGGGGAAAATCGGCGCTGGCTTAACCCGAACGGCGACGCTTTTCGATCTGCAACCACAGACGCGCCTTATCCTGACGGGTGAAATACTGCACGGTCTCGCGGTGCATGATGGTGTTGAGCAATGCCCGCGTCACGTTGAGCATCTGCACATCTTCCAGCACCAACGCTAGCGTGGCGAATTGCTGTTCGGGGTATTTATCGAACAGGTAACGCACCGATTTCGTCAGATAACGCAGGGGCAACATGCCCGAATCGCGCAGGTCAAGCACCACGTACAGCTTGTTGTAATTCGCACGCTGATAGAGTTGCTCCAGCAAGCCCAGAAATTGATCGATAGCACTGTGGCTGGCTTCAGTGAAGATGATCTCATGCAGATCGTGTTCTAACCTAACGTGCGTGATAACGGACATAATACAGACACCTATACGAATAGTTAATACAGTACGTTAAATTGCCGAATCGCGAATGCTTTATTCATTCAGTTTATGCTAAAAATTGCACATAACCCTTAAGATTACGCACAGTTTGAGGGGATACTCATCTTGTCTGTGCAAGTTGGCTAGTTAAGGCGCTGCGCAAGAACCGATGACTTATCGTCGGTTGACGATCACCTGTAAATCATGTTTCAGACGTGTGTTGAAGCGCCAGTAGGGTTCAAAACTATAATCAGCAGGGATTTCAAAATGGAAGGAGTACAACATCTTAGATAAAGTGGTTTTCATCTGGAGCATAGCAAAAGCATTGCCGAGACAAATGCGTGGGCCTGTCGAAAAAGGAATATAGGCATTCTTCGGAATATCCTTCTCACGCTCTGACGAAAAGCGGTCAGGGTCAAATGTTTCCGGATCAGGGAAATACGTCTCACAACGATGGAGCGTCCAGGGAGCAGCAAAGACCTGTACATTTCTGGCAATCGAATAGCCGCCAATTTCAACATCTTCATTTGCCTGTCGTCCAATGATCGCCGTAATTGGCATCAAACGCATGGATTCTTTGATGACTTGCTCTAAGTACGACATCTGATTGAGTGCTTCTAGTGTCGGGTTGGCATCCGATAATGCTGTATCAATTTCTGCTTGTAATTTCTGGTACACATCTGGATGCTGGCAAATCAGATAGAGGGTAAATGCTGTGGTGTTTGCCGTCACTTCATAACCCGCGGCGAACAACATGTACACTTCGCTCTGTATCTGAGCATCCGTTAGCACGCCCGATGTGTCATGCTTTTGCGCGTTGAGCAACATCGACAGAATATCACCCGTATCTTCGCCAGATGCCTTGCGGGCTTCGATAATGGGTTGCAATAGCGAATTCAAAATGTCCATTTCAGATTTCATCTCTCGATTGGATTGAATGGGTATCCAGATCGGTATCGGTATGGGATTCGTGATGCGGTCTGTGAAAATATCAAGCACTTTGATGATTGCCTCACCCGCACGATCATTGGTAATGTCTTTCCCGAACAGCGTCATCGCCGTGATACGTAAAGTCAATTCCAGCATGAGTTGAGTGAAATTCAAGTCTTGCCCATCTGACCAACCATCTATCATCAGCGCAGTGCGATCGAGCATCACATCAAAATAACTCTGAATCCGTTGCATATGAAACGCAGGTTGTTCCGCTTTACGAAGTACACGCCAGACATCCCCATCCGCACTGAATGTGTTCTGTGTGCCAAAAATCTGATCGGTGCTGAACTTCACCTGAAATTGTTTATCGAATGATTTGGCTTTCCTGATAAACACGTCCTGTATTAAGTCAGGGTGGTTGATCACATAGGCCGGTAATATTCCCATTTGTACGATATCGCCCTGTGACGCCAAATGCGTGAAATAGCCTAAAATATCGTGATTGGGTTCCTGAAAATGATACAAAACATTATTGCGACCTTTCGGTGCAGTCGCTCTCGGGATTGCTTGTTGCATGATGTTGTAACGTCCTTATTTACCACTACAGTTCAGTTCCAGCCCAGTATAAGAGACGATGCTTTATGCCAGATGAGAACAGCAGTCTTCTAAACATGGGACAGCGTTGATTGATCCCCTGACGGTGACCGTGTGCCTGTAGTATGATCTAAGCAAGTGAGCAGAAAGGATAGCGCCTGCGATGCGTTGGATGATTTATGGAGCGACCGGTTATACCGGTCAGTTGGTGGTAGAAGAAGCAATCAAACGCGGACATCGTCCGTTGTTGGGCGGACGCAATCCGCAAAAACTCGCCGTTTTAGCATCCCGCTATGACTTGGACTATGTTGCGTTTCGGCTTAATGACGAAGCAGTGATCGCGGAAGCTATCGCCGATGTGGATCTGGTCTATCATGGGGCGGGGCCATTCATCCACACCAGCGAACCGATGATTCGCGCCTGTCTGGCTACCCACACGCATTATCTGGATATCACCGGCGAAATCAACGTCTTTGAGCGTACCTATCAGTATGATGATACTGCGCGTAAGGTGGGTGTGGCGCTCATCAGTGGCGCGGGCTTCGACGTGGTGCCGTCAGATTGTCTGAGCGCCTATGTCGCTAACGAGATCACGGGTGCCACCCATCTGGAGACGGGGATCATTGGCTTGGCGGGGGCGAGTGCCGGCACGACAAAATCTGCCTTGGAGATGATGAGCAAAGGTTGGCTCGCACGGCGCGATGGGGTGCTGGTGAATACGTCGTTCGGTGATCGTCGCACCACATTCACTCTGCCAGATGGACGCAAACGACACGCAGTCAGTGCGCCGTGGGGGGATCTCGCGGTGGCGTACCGCACGACAGGTATCCCCAACATCACCAGTTATCTGGCGATGCCCTCAGCGATGGTCAACGTTGGGCGCATCTTATACCCCATCGGCACACAGTTACTCAAGCTCGCGCCGGTGCGACAACTCGCACTGAGCATGGTTGACCGTTTCGTCGACGGCCCCGATGAACAAACGCGCCAGGAAAGCCGATCTTACATCTATGCCAAAGCGACGAACTATGCCGGACAATCAGCATCTGCATGGCTAGAGACGCTCGAACCGTATCAGTACACCGCAAAGGTCGGTGTGCTAGCGGTGGAACAATTCCGCGAGCGCGAACTCATCGGTGCGTTGACCCCCGCGCAAGCCTTCGGCGTGGATTTCACGCTATCTGTGCCCGATACCACCCGTCAGGATGTGTGAGTGACGAGCCAATCAGCGATGATCTGTGCGGTTGCCTGTGGCGCGGAGTGCGGGAACAGGTGCCCACCTCCGGCGAGGGTGGCGTACTCGGCGAGGGGCACGATCTCGCGCACGGCTTGCACCGTGTCTGGCAGGAACGTGTCACTCGCACCGCCGGCAACGAACAAAATCGGCAGATCGAGCGCGTTCAAGCGCGGTAATTCGTCCCAAATTTCAGTGTAATAGGTACTGAAGTAAAAGGCTTCCCACTGCGGTGACCAGCGTAGACAACGCCCACCCTCACAGGGGATTGTGCCGTGTTCAGCGTAGAGTCGCAGGGTATCATCTGCCCAATCCGCGAAAATCGATTTGCCATGAAAATGATCAAAGGCATCTTCGATGCTGGCGAACTGCGCCCGCCGACGGAGCGCCCGCTCTGCCAGTTGGGGATTGAGTGGCTCACCCTGCTGACGTTGCTCGCGCATCCAATCGCAGGCGGCGCGGGGCAAAATGACTGGATCGAGCAAGATCAGCGCCCGCACCGCAGACGGACGTTGACAACTAGCGAGGATCGCCAGCACCCCGCCGATGCTATGTCCGATCAAAATAGATGGTGGCAGATCAAAATGCTTGTGCGCGTTCAGCAGGTCATCGGCGACGTTATACCACGAGTGATCAAGGGTGTTAACAGGCGGTGCGCCATCCCCCCACAGGGCGCGGGGTGGGGTGGAAATCACGCGGTAAGCATCGGTGAAGGATGCCATCAGCGGGTGATAGGTCTCCGGCACAAAACCATTCGCCGGCAAGAGATTGATGAGCGGATTATCAGCGTGTCCGCCGAGTTCAAGAATAGGTTGGGGCATGTGAGATCATCTACTTGTGTTATCGTGTGTATCGAGATTGAGTGTAGCGTCAGGGGAAAGGATTGGCTAGAGTCAGCGCCATGATAGATTCTCGTTCAACAGGTGGGCGTGATGACGGGCGTGTTGCTGGGCATCTTGCCAGCTTGTGAACACATACAAACACTTACTGGCAGACATCATCGCAGTGAGGCGCATGTTTTGCTCGACGACAAAATCTGACGTAGCAACCGCGACAATGTGCAGGTGATCTCTATCCGAAGCGCGGGCAAATATCCGGCGGGCAATAGCGGTTACGTAGGTGACCTGTTGTAAATCGAGCAGTGCGATCAGCGGATATTGCTCACGATCGGCATAGGCTTTTCCGAGTTCTGCCCAACGACGGGCATCCTCTTCATTGACACGATCATATAAGTTACAGATAAATAATTTATCAGTATAACTCTGATGGTTTAATGGCATGGGGTAGGCTCCTGCAATCATCCCGTGTAGCAGAGCGGGCACAATGATGCACTCGCTTATTCTTACACTGGAACCTTAACACATCGACCCCATACAAGTGATAGATTGTGAGCGCCCCCGATCGATTGTAAGCAGTCTAACACTCACTCTTCATAAGATGTATAGGTTGCATCCTGTACCAGGCGATCAAAAATCACAACATACGTCTTACCATTTTGCGTGGGGCCTTGAGCTTGAAATTCGCCGGTGGTCAAGCGATAGAGCGATACTCGCCCATCAGCGCTAGAAGCAATTAAGGTATTGGTTTCAGGATTTTCTGGTATAGCGTCGATCTCATCCGCTGATACAACTAACAACGCACGGTTATCATCGTACCAGTCATAGAAGATCAAGCCCTGTTCGCCTGATATATCTTCATGTGGATAGATCACAAAGGCACCTGCAAAATCAAAGCGGTTCAGCCTTCCATCCACGAATTGCTGACGGATCGCTTCACTTGCCTCAGGGTAGCCATAATAGACCACACCATGAAATGCTCTGTCAGTTAAGATGCCATCAAATGGGTTATAACGATCACCGTCACATGATGCCGTATTGGTAGTCAGTCGTACGTCACTATTCTGGATGATAGATGAATCATCTACCCGATAGCGAGTTGCAAGAGAACTTGTACCCTCATCAGAACCCGTATAAAGCAAAAATCCATAAGTTTCACCGGTAGGGATTACCACACCGCCTACATTGACTCTATAAAGCGTGTTAATAAATCCTGAGCCACCTGCAACAGGTGCAGAACCTAATAACTGCCAAGCTCCTGCGTTCGTCTCGTTACCTTGATGGGATTGTGGCGTATAATACACATCAACAGTCACATTACCGACAAACGTACTATCGAAACCTGTGATAGGAATATCGTTTTGCAAAGCCGTCACATCAAAGAAGATACCTTCGCAACCGCCATCCGTATTGATAAGATTTGAAATTGAGCCAGACCATGCATACACAATGGCAGATATACCAAAAAGCATGATCAATGAGACTGAGAGATAAAGCCTTATTTTTCTAAACATCACAACGTATCCTTCATTACAAATAATAGATGAATACTTGTGATTGTATTTAATTAATTGTAATTATTCAAGTTAAGATCAATTTTTATTTTCTGTTATAGTGACAAACACACCCTTACCCGTTCACACGCGGGGGTAAGAACAGCGCCATTAACCCTGCACCAAAGACTGCCACTGATACCAGCTGAAAAGTTGCGCCTAGCCCAATCGCATCGGCTGTCACACCAATCGCCAGACTGCCGAGCGCCCCCGTACCGAAGATAAAGCCAAGAATCGCGCCAGAGGCGAAGCCCTTGCTATCGGGGATCAGTTCCTGTGCCAGCACCACGATGATGCTGTGTGAACCTCCACTAAAGCCCCCCGCAATGATCGCCAGCGTGAATGCCATCGCCCCATCGAAAATTGGTAAGAAGAAGAACGCGGGTGCAGAGAACGCCAGACTCGCCAGCACCACATAGCGCCGATCATAGCGATCCGCGAGGTTGCCGAAGATCACGCCTGTTATCGCCGAGGCAATCCAGAAAGAACTGGTGATCGCACCATATTGCGCGGCTGTCCACCCTTTTTGCTGAAATAAGACTGGAATGAAGTTCACCGAGCCAGGTTGCGCCAATCCGCGCAACATGACCATCAGGCCAATCACAATGAAGGGCATCCACACTTGTAAGCGAGTGCGCGATGGCTTCTTCTTATCGGTGATAGAGGATGTGCGAGTATCTGCTGAATCGGATAGGGAGCGAATAGGAATGCCCCCGAACATGAACACCACCACCGGCAGACCGACCAGCGCCAGCGCGAACAGAGGTAGTAGATTAGCGTTGAAGCTGTCACCAGCAGGGAAACCGATCCAATCACCATAAGCAATCAGAGAGCCAAAATTGGCGCTATCTAGCAAGATACCCACCAATGTAGGGCCGAGTGCTAAACCGAGCTGCCCCATCATGAAGAAATAAGCGGTGCTGGTCGCAGAGCGTTGTGGCTCAGCATTAGAAGCGTGTAATGCGCCTACCGGATGCAAGGCACCACTGCCCACTCCCTGCAATATGAACGGGATCAGCATCAACCAGTAATTGCGCGTGAGCAATGCCAGCAACAATGCTAGCACAAAACCACCGATCACCCAGGCAAGCCCCCCTGCACCGAGCAAGCGCCCACCCGTTTTATCAGCACGCAAGCCGAAGAATGGTTGCGTCACTGCGCCGGCTAATTGTTGCATACTGACTGCAAAACCGATCTGTGTGTTGCTCATCGGCAAGATGGTGACACTGAGGAATGCCAGCACTACAATCCCCGCCGACATGAAAATATCATTGGTGAGATGCCCGACCGAGACTGACCAGAATTGCCGTTTACGTGGAAGATACATCCTATGAATCCTGATATGCCATTTGATGAGAATGCGCGTATGATGACGCACGACAGCGCACCTGTCAATTCAAATGGTCGCAATGGTCATAGAATGCTCAGGATGTGGGATTAGCTAGCGCTGATGGATACTTGTTTCTCAAAATGAGCGAGCATTCGCTCAGCAAGCTCCGGCGAGTTGACGACATACACGCGCCGACGCAGAGCAGGATACATCGCAGTAGCTGTCTGTGCCAGGCACTGCACCGTTTCGTTATGAGTCAACACGATGGCAATACCCTGATTAGGTTTGATGTGGCGTATGGCAACTGGTATGTTAACCAGCGCGGCTGTCGATGGCATACTACTGCGTCGAAAATCTGAGATGGTATGCACAATATGGGGTTGCATCTCGATCATCTGGCTTGATGTGATGATCGCCTGCTGGAACTCATCAATTGTCCAATCACCCTCAAATGTCATCCACAAGCGCGTGCGCTCTTCGTTGTACCAGTTGAGTTGTATCCCCATAATCTTAATGACCTCTCACTTCAAGGGCTTGTACACCAACAATACCTGACCATTACCCATGAGTATAATACGAGTTGTAATATTGTAGAAATAAGTCTCAGGAAAGATTGCATTTAGGATTACGAGTATCACAAGCATTACGTGATGTTGCATCATGCGTGTTTATACTGTGTAATCAGTGTGTAATGTGGGTTCTCTATCCTGAAGCTATCGTATTAAACAAACAGAAGGAACCAACTATGCACCGTTTACGCACATCTTTACTCGTGCCGATTGGCATACTACTCACCGCACTGGCTATTTTGCCAGCACTTTTGAGCCATGCTCAATCCAATGACGACAATTGCACGCCAAACCAATTTAGTCGGCAGTGGCCGGACACCGATTTTTGCAACACATCGATTGAGTTCAACAGCGTGTTATCCGGTGGGCCACCACGTGATGGTATTCCGGCGGTAGATAATCCACAGATGGAAAGTATCGCCGAGGCGCAAGGATGGTTGGTTGAGCAATCTCCGGTGATTGCCGTTGAAATTGATGGTGAAGCACGCGCTTACCCGCAGGCTATCTTGATGTGGCACGAGATCGCCAATGATGAGATCGCCGGTGTGCCGGTAGCGGTCACCTTCTGCCCGTTGTGTAACAGCAGTCTCGTATTTGATCGGCGTGTGGGCGATGAGACGCTGACCTTCGGCGTATCGGGCTTATTGCGCAACAGCGATATGGTGATGTTTGACCGTGAGACAGAGAGTTGGTGGCAACAATTGACCGGTCAGGGCATCGTGGGTGAGTATAATGAAACTTTATTGGATATTGTACCGTCGCAGGTGATCGGCTTCGGGCAATTTGCCGAGCAATACCCCGATGGTCTGGTGATGAGCCGTGAGACAGGTCTCAGCCGTAGTTATGGCGTGAACCCTTATACGGGTCTGGATGATAATGCGGGCGGGGTGACCAGTCTATTCACCGGCGAATACGACTCGCGCTTGCCGGATCGCTCACGGGTGCTGGCGGCTGAGATTGATGGCGTGCGGATGGCGTATCCTTTCGGGCTTCTGCGCGAGGAGATCGTGATTAACGACACCATCAATGACATACCGGTGGTCGCCTTCTGGCAACCGGGCGTTGCTAGTTCGCTCGATACCCGCACGATTGATGAGGGACGCGATATTGGTACGGCGGCGCTCTACAATCGCACGCTGGAAGATGGTACGGTACTGGAATTTGAATGGGATGCAGAAGCAGGTGTGTTGATCGATACTGAAACTGGCAGCACATGGAACCTGTTCGGTGAGGCAATCAGTGGTGACTATGAAGGCACACAATTGCGCCTGCGCGTAGCCGCACCACATTACTGGTTTGCATGGGCAGCATTCCACCCCGATACTGATGTATACGGATTAGAGACACAATAATCAGGACACATTATGGACGCACACCGTGTGTGCGTCCATAACACTGGTCATCCGTCGATTGATAAGCACAGGGTGCATGATGAAATATTTACGAAAACATAGTGATAGCATCTTCCTCGGTGCGATGATCCTCGGTATGGTGATCGGTGCGGTTATGCTCTGGTCACAGTGGCGTATCGTTGAGCAATACTGGCAGACCAACTTCAACATCTACAGCGTCAATCCATCCGACGTGATCGCTAGTGGCATGGGGCGTGATCGGCGGATTGTGCCGATTGACCGCCCGGTGTTCAGCTCAGTGGCGGATGCGAGGGAACGCTTCAATGTTTATGATCCGGTTATTGTGATCGACCATAGCGGTGTAGAACGCGCCTACCCACTGAGGATTCTCGCCTTTCATGAGATTGTCAATGATCAGATCGGCGAGATACCGATTGCCGTCACCTATTGCCCATTGTGCAACAGCCCGATTGTGTATCGGCGTGAGGTAAACGGGCAGGTCTTGCGCATGGGCGTGAGTGGTAATTTTTACGGTAACAACTTCCTGATGTACGACGATCTCACCGAGAGCTGGTGGTATCAATTCACAGGGGAAGCTATTATCGGAGATTTCACCGGCGAGATGCTGGATGTTGTACCCTCGCAGGTTGTCGGTTTTTATAGCTTCGCCACGCGCTATCCGGATGGCATGGTGTTGGTTGGTGATGAGGGACAACCGCGCATCAACTACAACATGACGCTGTTCATGGACTATGAGGAGAACCAATCTCCCCTGCTGACACATGATAATTACGATCCACGCTTAGGGGCGATGGCACAGGTGCTATCGACAACCGTCAACGGCACACCTATCGCTTATCCCTTTGACATTTTGCGCGAAGTCGGCGTGGTCAATGACCAAATCAACGGGGCGAATATTGTGATCTTCTGGCAACCTGGAGCGATTGGTGCGCTGGAGAGCCTGAGCAATCAACGGGCAGAGATTGGTCAGGCGGCGGCTTTCGGACGCGATTTAGACGGCGTCACCCTGAGTTTTTACAGCAACGATGGACGTATCTTCGATGAACAGACGGACAGCGAGTGGAACATCTTCGGCGAGTCAATCGACGGCGAATTGCAGGGTAAAACGCTCGAGGCATATCAGTGCTTCACGCATTTCTGGTTTGCGTGGTCATCGGCACACCCCAACACGCTGGTTTATCAACCTTAAGTCGATTTACAAATAATAAAGGTAATGGAACGATATGAAACGAGAACGGAACAAACGGGCGATCAAAGATCGGCGCGATACCCGCCAACGCGAACAACGTCAGCGTGCCATGGTGCAAATCGGTGCGGTGATGGTCACTGTGCTAGTGTTGGCGATGATCGGATTTTTCACATTACGGGTGGGTAACAGTGGTCCCGACGTGAGTGCTGAGCGGTTAGAGTTAGACCCTATATTGGGCAACCCCGATGCACCGGTAACCGTCATTGAATATGCGGCGTATGGATGCGATGCTTGCCGTCAATGGCACGAAGCCGGCATTATTGATCAGATTTTGCTGATGTATCCCGATCAGGTGCGCGTGATTTACCGCGATATGCCGATCATTCTGCCGGGGTGGTCACAGAGCATGGGTGAGATTGCACAATGCGCGTTTGATCAGGGCAACGAAGCGTTCTGGTCAGCACATGACACGCTGTTTGAGGATACGCAACTGGGGCGCACCAGCACCGCCGATGCGCTGGATTTAGTGATTACGAATAATCCTGCACTTGATGGCGATACCCTGCGTGAGTGTTTCGACGCGAACACACACGCCCGCACAGTGCGCTATGATATGGAACGCCCCGAAGCCCTCGCCATTCGTGGCACGCCAACATGGTTTGTCAACGGACAACAGGTCTATAGTGCCAGTCCACAGACCATCATCCAATTGATTGAATCAGCATTGGGATCATGAACACTCCATTAAACAAAATCACCCGCGCTTGGCAAACCGGGTGATTTTGCACGTTGTTCACGGGGGAGGCGTTGCAGATCACTGCAACTGCCCATTCTCGTAACAATATTATTTGTGTAGGGATCAACTGATGCGCCCTCATGTATTATGCTTTACTAGCATACACCAAGAATCTTGCACAAAAGATTAATGGTTTGCGTTGTCAATATATACCAACAACTTGTGATTCTGATGAAGAAACAGGCTTACGCCTAGAAGTTCAAAACTCTAGGCTATATAAAAGCCTGAAAACCCACTGAAGGGGTTTTTAGGCGGGTCAGAGCGCCTTTAGTGCGCTTCCCGCCGCACTAGATAGCCGGATGTTTTAACGTCTGGTGGTAAACAATTTCAAACGCCCTCATCTGAAATGCACCCGAACAACAGCAGATGCTAGTCAATTGAAGCAGGATGACATAGAATAAGAGCGATCAGCAGAGCAGGAAAAGCAGGGAAATAGACGTCATCATGGCTGAGGACAACCACAAGCAACCCGAATCAAACGATCACGGCGAGATTTCTCCGTCGGCGATGTTCTTAGAGATGATGCGTCAGGCGGCCTTGCGCAAGGGAGAAGCATCTCCATCTGACGATCTTATCAGTGAGAAACCATCCTTTAACGCGCTCGAATTTCATATCGTGCGCGATGATGATTATGATGCAAACAGCGACGATGTGCCCGACAACGACCCATCGTTGCCGGACGATGACGCTGAGATCGATGATACGCGCTATCAAGCAGAAGCCGAGTTATTCGACATGCCCACCAGCGCCGAACAGGACGTGCGCCCCTCTGATTTAGACACATCATCTGCAACAGCAGACAACAAAGCACCACCACGCCCGGCAGATACAGCAAACAACGCCCCGACCGCGCCCGATAACACGCGGCGTGTGCCGATTTACACCGCACCAACAAATGATGATGCACCTGCCGGCGAGCGCCTCACACAATTAGAAGCACAACGCATCCAACGCTTGAAACGACGGCGCGAACGGCGACAACGGCGGCGCGTGGGCATCCTCGGCGGATTCTTACGGACGGCTTTTGTGGCGATTGTGGCGGCGGCACTGGGCGCGACGGTCTTCACATGGTTCACCGATCCGGAATTCTTCACGCCCAATGTGGTCAGCGGGTTGCAAGTGGCGCAATCCACCAGCGTGATGGCGGCAGCGCCTCTCACGCCATCCGCGATTCCTGTCACCCCCAATTGGGCGCGACGCATTGGCATTGTTTCCGGTCATCGGGGGCCAGAAAATGATCCAGGCGCCGTCTGCCCCGATGGGTTAACCGAGCGCGAGATCAATTTTGCAGTGGCACAACTGGTAGTACGTGGACTACGCGAACGCGGTTATTCGGTCGATTTACTGGATGAGTTCGATCCACGCCTTGATACCTATCAGGCGGCAGCACTGGTCTCAATCCATGCCAATGATTGCCGTGATTATGGCGAATACGTATCGGGTTATTTAGTAGCGCGGGCGGCGGCGCGTCCGGCGGGTGGGTTGGATGATGTGCTGGCGGAATGTGTCGCACGAGATTATGGCGATGCGGTGCAAATCGAACGGCGTTTCTCACTGACAATCGATATGACCGATTACCATACCTTCCGTGAAATTCACCCTCTCACACCGGCGGCGATCATCGAATTAGGCTTCATGAAAGATGATCGGGATTTGTTGACCAATCAGCAACCGTTGATTGCCGAGGGGATCATCGACGGTATTCTGTGTTTCTTGAATGGTGAGAACCCGCTCAATCAACCGACGGAAGTGCCCGACACGCAAGCCGAAATCACACCAGAAGCCAACTCCGAGTCGTAATAATGCGATTCACTCGAACAAGAACCACACGCGCTGAATCTGTTCAGCTTGCACATCGTAGATTGCCACCACCGACACAGCGCGATCAGGTTCCATACCGATGATGCGCTCATGGTCAATGACGCGGTTACCGTGCACAATGCGATTGATGATCTCAGCGTGCAGGTTAGGGTTAGCAAAACGCTGACGATAGCGTTCGCGCAGTGCCTGTTCCCCTGCACAGATCAGCTCGCCTGTTGCTAAATTAAACAGTTGTGCGGTCGGACTATGCAGGGCGATGAAGCCGTCCAGATCGCGGGCATTGTAGCAGATCACCTGACGCTCAATCACTTGTTCGGGGGTCATAGTCTGGTATCCTCTCGATGATCGTTGTATGCTGTGGCACAATACTATAACGATCACTGTACGTAGAGTCAAAAAAGGAAAACACATGGACACCAAAGCAGCAGGCGTGAAGTTTTTGCAGGATAACTTCAAACGGGATGATGTCGAAGTTACATCAAGCGGGTTGCAGTATCGCGTATTGACAGCCGGCACAGGCAAACAACCCAACGCTACCGATACAGTCGAGGTACATTATGAAGGCACATTCATTGACGGTACAGTCTTTGATAGCAGTTACAAGCGCGGTAAGAGCATCGAGTTTCGCCTAGACGGCGTGATTGCTGGCTGGACAGAAGGCTTACAGAAGATGAGCGAAGGCGCAACCTATGAGCTGTTCATCCCCTATCATCTCGCCTATGGCGAAAGTGGCATGGGGCCAATCCCCGGCTACAGCACGCTGATCTTCAAGGTGGAGTTGATCGCGGTTAAGTAGGCATACCGTGAACGGATAAAAACTTGATATTCATGAGATACACTATGCGGGAGTCTACCGAGCAAGTGCCGATAGATCCCACATGATTTGACCGATAGTTAACGGATCGCTTATGTCGTTTCTCACACCGATTGGCGCGTTGGGCGCATTGATTGCGATACCCATCATCCTGCTGTATATCTTGCGCTTACGTCGGCGTGAGACAGTGGTCAGCAGTCATTATTTGTGGCAACAAATCCTGCGCGATCACGAAGCGAACACGCCGTGGCAACGCCTGCGCCGGAATATCCTGTTGATCCTGCAACTGATCATTCTCGCGCTGTTGGTGCTGGCGTTGATGCGCCCGGCACAGATCATTCCGACGATCACCGCTAGCAAAACCGTGATCTTGCTCGATGCCTCAACCAGTATGAACGCCACCGACGGTGACGGCGCGAGCCGTTTTGCACAGGCGCAACAGGAAGCCTTACTCTTGCTCAATGAGTTAGGTGTGGATGATGAACTGGCAGTGATCCGTGTGGGCAATCAAGTCGAGACGCTCACCAACTACACTCGCAATTTTCGCGATGCACGCACCGCGATCACCAGCGCACAAACCGGAGAGGGACGCGCTGACTGGTCAACCGCTTTGACGCTAGCTGTAGCAGGCGCTCAGGGTGCGGAGCAGTTCAGCATTATCATTATCAGTGATAACACCGTGCCGGAAGCGCAAGAATTGCCGGAGAACATCCCGGCGCCACAATATCGGTTTGTGGGCACATCTTCAGCAAATGTAGCCATCACGGCGCTGGCTCCACGCACGCTAGCCGGCGCGAACACGCAACTATTCGCACAGGTACACAATTACAGCGATGACGCGCACGAGGTGACGCTGGTCGTTCGTCTGGATGGCAACCTGTGGGATTCGGTGACAGGCACGCTCAACGCTCGCAGTGAACGCGCCTTTGTGTTTGAGGTTGACCAGACTTTCGACACTGTGCAGGCGGAGTTGATCTTGCCAGCAGGCACAGTCGATCATCTGGCGGTAGATAATCGTGCTTATGCAGTTGCTAGCGATACCCGCACACGGCGCGTGTTGTTGCTCAGCAATCAGCGCAATATCTTCATTGAGGAAGTACTACGCAGTCTGCCGGGCGTGCAAAGCTTCCGCGGGGATGCCAGCAACCCGACACTGCCTGCCACACCCTATGATCTGTACGTATTCAACGGCTACCTGCCGACGACGCTACCCGATGCGGATATGCTCATCATCAACCCGCCCCGCGACAGTGAATTATTCACACTAGGCGCTGAACGCACCGACACAGCTAACCTGAGTGTGAGCAACCGCGATCATCCTCTGGCGAGTTTCCTCAACGTGGAGAGTGTGAACCTGCTTCGTTTCCGTCAACTTAATGGCGTTGAGTGGGCGCGTCCGATTGTGAGCGCATCCGGTGGAGATGTATTACTAGCTGGCGAGAATCGCGGACGGCAGATTGCCATCATGGGCTTTGACCTGCTTAACAGTGATTTGCCCTTGCAGATCGCCTTCCCGATCTTGATTGCCAACATGGTAGAATGGTCAACGCCGACAACCCTGATCAATCAGAGCAACCTGAGCATCGGCGATAGTGTGCGGATCAATCCTGCCAATGAGGCGCAAAGTGTGCGCGTGACGCGCCCCGATGGTAGCCTGTGGACGCAGGTCATCGCCAGCGAAACACTCACCTATACGGATACCGAACAGGCCGGCTTGTACAGCATCGCGCTCATGGATGCTGATGAGGCAGTGCTAACCGAGCAAATGCTTGCCGTCAACGTATTCGGTCTGGGTGAGAGCGACATCACCCCGTTGACGGATGCCGACACCGATGTGAACGCGATATCCACAGACACCGATGCCGAGGAGCAAGTCGGGTGGCGCGAGTGGTGGCCCACAGTGGTTCTGCTGGCGTTGCTAGTGCTGATACTAGAGTGGTATGTATCGTTCAAGCAAGCCCGCCTGCCGGACAGCACGCCGACTGATCTGCGCCGTAGCACTGCCCGCCGTTGAGTTTAAGAGAGTGACTTATGTCTTTTGCCTCACCCAACATGCTCGCCCTGCTGATTGTCGTATTACCGCTCGTGTGGTACATCGGCTTTCCACGCTATGCGTTCCGCCGTCGGCGCGATGCGCTCAGTTTACTATTGCGCACGATACTGATGGTGCTTGTGGTGCTGGCGTTGGCGGGAGCGCAGTGGGTTCGGCAAGTTGATCAGCTCGCGGTGGTTTTTCTGGTGGATGCTTCGGATAGTATCGGCGCGGACGTACAAGCTGAACAACTGGCATATCTTCAGCAAGCCGTAGCTGATAAACCGGTTGATGATCTGTGGTCAGTGGTGGTATTTGGCGCAAACAGCGCAGTCGATACGCCCTTCACCGCGCTGACTGAGATCGACAGGATTCAGTCGACGGTAGACGGCACACAGACTGATCTTGAAAGCGCGATACAGACGGCACTCTCGCTCTTTCCCGCCGATGCTCGTCGGCGTATTGTGATCTTGAGCGACGGCATCGAGACGCTGGGCGATGCCACCGCAAAAGCAGAGCTCGCGCAAGCCTCCGGTGTAGAAATCAGTTATGTGTTGTTCACCCGCCCAGAAAGCGCTGACGTGCGTATCGTGGAACTGAGTTCGCCGGCACAGGTCAATGCGGGGCAAGAATTTGACTTGAACATCACGATACAGGCTGATGAAGCCACCCCCGCCACCTTATTGATCTACTCTGGCAATCAGTTAGTTGATGAAGCGCCAGTTGATCTGCGGGCAGGACGCAATAATTACAGCCTGCGCCAGACCAGCGAGCGCACGGGCTTCTTGAATTTTTCAGCACAAATTGTCGTCGATACAGCCCGCGACACCTTCACGCAGAACAACACGCTGGGCAGTTTTAGTCAGATTGTCGGTGAACCGCGTGTGCTATTGATCGCCAGTGATACACAGGAAATTTTCAACTTACAACCGGCGCTAGAGGGTGCCGGCTTAATTGTTGATACCATCGCGCCAGCTAGTTTGCCGGCGGATATTGGCTCGCTCGCCACCTATGAGAGCGTCATCATCGCCAACGTGCCCGCCAGCGATTTCTCTGAGGCACAGATGACACGCTTACAAGCGTATGTGCGCGATCTCGGAGGCGGTTTGGTGATGATCGGCGGGCCACAGTCTTATGGGCCGGGCGGATATTATCAGACCACGCTGGAGCAAGTTTTGCCGATTGAGACACAAATCCGCGATCAAGAACGCCTGCCACAATTAACCCTTGCTTACCTGATCGACAGTTCGGGCAGTATGGCGTTCTCGAATGATGGCTTGTTCAGCAGTCTTGACTTAGCGAAACGCGCAGTGACGCTCTCGCTGGAATTATTGCAACCGACAGATCGCGCCGCTGTGTTGACCTTTGAGGCGCAGGGCGCACTGGTAGTGCCCTTTCAAGATGTGAGTAATCGCGTGGCACTCGTTGAGGGTGTGAATAGCCTCGGCACGGGTGGCGGAACGAACATCCTCGCCGGCTTAACCACCGCGGAACGCTACATGCTCGAAGAAACCACCGATCTCCAACATTTGATCCTCATCACCGATGGCGGATCATCCCCGCGCAACCTCGTACAGACCAGCGAACGCCTGTATGACGAAGCCGGCATCACGCTCTCAGTGGTCTCGATTGGTAGCAGTCCACCGCCCTTCCTCGAACAGATGACGGTTGTTGCTGACGGCAATTATCATGAGGTGCGCAACATCAACCAACTGCCGAGCATCCTCGCTCAGGAGACGATCCTCGCGACCCGTTCTTACATCGAAGAAGGCACGTTCAGCCTTGCTCGTGTGGGCAATCACCCGATCTTAGAGGGCATTGGCGCGTTACCGACGATTCGCGGGTATGTCGCCACCAGTCCGCGCAACACGGCACAGGTCATCTTACGCAGTCCGGAACCCTACGATGATCCGATCCTGACGACGTGGCAATATGGGCTAGGGCGCAGTGTGGCGTTCAGCAGTGATGCGTCGGGGCGCTGGGGGCAAGATTGGGTGAACTGGACGGAGTTTTCGCGCTTCTGGGGGCAGGTGGTCAATTATAGCATCACGGAAAATAGCGGGAACACGCTCGAAACGCGGGTGAGCATGGACGATGGCATAGCGACGATTGCTGTCGATGCCCGCACGGAGGACGGCGATTTTCTCAACAACCTCAACCTGCAGGCCTCAATCATCGCGCCCGATAATCAGACGCAAAACGTGCGCTTGCAACAGATCGCGCCCGGACAATATAGCGCCAGCTTTTCACCGACAATTGAAGGCGCGTATTATCTGGCGATCAACGGCACAGCACCTGACGGAGAACAGACAATCAACCAGATCAGCGGGTGGGTGATGAGTTACTCGGCAGAATACGCCATCACTCAGGCGAATGAGGCATTATTAACTCGTCTGGCAGAGATCAGTGGCGGGCGTGATCTATCGGCTACGCCCGAAGATACTTTCGCCATCACACAAACGCCACGCACCGCCACCACAGCGATCTGGCACTGGTTGCTGATTGCGGCGATGGTGTTATTGCCTCTCGATATTGCGGCGCGGCGTATCATTGTGACACGGCGCGATTGGCAACGCCTGCGGACGTGGCTCAGCGGTGGTGATGGGGACGAGCAAGCCACCGAGCGCATCAGTTCGCTGATGGCGGCGAGAGATCGCGCACGGCGCAAGACGGCTACCGGTAGCAGTGATCTGCAAGCGCCTGCTACCCCCCCCACAGACGACACGCCACCGCGTTCACCGACGCGCACTGATACGCCTGCACCGGACGCATCCGGCACAGTCAGTGATTTGCTCAAACGGCGCAAAGGGCGCGAGTGAGCATCAGTCGATCAAGCCATGTTTACGCAACCACGCCTCGACTTGTTCGGTGCTGGCTTCGGTCAGCATCGGCCCGCGATCAATCCCGCGTGGTGACGCGCCCGACGGCAACGGATCAACCGCCATATAAGGCAGATCACTGCCGGCTTCGGCGATGATCATCGTGGGCACGCTCAGAAAGCCTGTCCAATCTAACACACGCTGTTTGGCGCTCTCGTCACGATCAATCATGATCTCACGATATGCAACGTGATGATCGTCAAGCACACGCTTAGCAACCGATACAAACGGGCAACCATACGAGCGCGAATACATCACCAATTCTTTATGCGACATGCCATATCCTCAACTCGCTTTAACAATCATCTGTTCATCTTAAACGACTTATGCAGGCACAGCAACTGGATAGCGTCCGGTGAGTATCTCAAATATGACGACCACCATCAGCGCCACTGCAAAAATGCCATAGGCGATCATCTCTAAGCCGATTTGCTCGCTAAGCGCGCCGATGATGCCGGGCAAGATGGCACCGCCTAAACCGGCAAACCCCACCTGAAAGCCAATCGACTGTGCCGAGAAGCGTTTGCCCACGCGGGACGGTGTCTGTGAGATGAAGATCGGGAACACGCCCGCAAGACCCGCACCGATGCCGATCAGCGCCAGCATGTTGATAATCGGTGCCGGGTTTAGGATGAGCAGAAACCCGCCGAACAACGCCAGCAGTAAGCCACCACGCAGGAGGTGCGTATCGCCCACGCGCAGAGCGATCACCCCTAATAACATGCGTCCGACGGTGAAACTGCCCCAGTACATGCTCAACCAGAAGCCGGCGGTCTCTTGTGGGATGCCCCGCTCTAACACAAATAAGGTGTTGACTAACTGCCCGGTGCCGATCTCTACCCCGCCATAGCAGAAGAAAAAGACCATACTCCACAGCACCGCCGGTTGCTGAAGGGCTTCGCGGGCGCTGGCACGCATGATCTTGGGTTTTTCGGGTGTATCAAAGCTGTCGTCATCGTCGGGTTGGACTGTCCACTGACGAAGCGTGAGCAACAGCACGCCAGCTAAGATCAGCGCCACCAGACCGATCAGGTAATAGCCCACACGCCATGATTGCCCCAGACCAATCAGGACGAAGGTCATCACAAAGGGCGCGATCGTCAAACCCAAGCCCCAACTGGCGTGAAGCCAGTTCATAGCAGTGGTGCCATAATTTTCAGAGACGAAGTTATTGAGGCTGGCATCAATCATCCCGCGCCCGATGAACATGAAGAAAATCACACCGAGTACGATCAACCAGGAAGGACTCAAGCCGATGCCGAACAATCCCAGCGCGGCGACCGTCACGGCGGCGAGCAACACACGCCCGATACCATAGCGCCCGATGAACGTGCCACTGAGCATGGCGGCGGTCAAACTGCCTGTGGTGGCAACTAAGAGCAAGATACCAATCGCCCCCACGGACACATCAAAGCTGATTTGCATATATGTCCACGCAATATTGAGTAACCCGCCGGCAACGCCCAGCATGATGAAGATCAGCATAGCGATACCCAGCACGGTTAGTTTAGTTTGTGACATGACACTCTCGTTTCTTGACAGTCGGCGCAAGTCGCCTATACTCGTTTGAATAGTGATACAGCAATAGGAGCTATTATGCTCATCATTGGTTTGATGTCGGGCACATCGGCAGATGGCGTGGATGTGGCGCTGTGCCAGATTGAAGATAGCGAACACGGTTTGCAAGCAGAGATCATCGCCGGCGCAACTTATGCGTATAATGCGCCCTTGCGCCAGCGCATTCTCGCCAGTTGTGATCCCTCACAGAGCCGTGTCGATCATATCGCCCGTTTACATGTTGAACTCGCTCAGGCTTCAGTAGAGGCGATCCGCGCTCTGATACAAAGTACCCATTATACGCTCAGTGATGTCGATCTGATAGGATCACATGGTCAAACGTTATGGCATGATGTCGGTGCGGATGGTGCGGTCTATGCGACGTTCCAGATCGGGGAAGCGGCGCTGATTGCCGAGCAGACTGGCATCACTACCCTGAGCAATTTCCGTGCGCGAGATGTCGCCGCCGGTGGGCAGGGCGCCCCCCTGACCGCGTACGTCGATTGGTTGCTGTTGCGTCATCCGTCGCAGTGGCGTGCGGTGCAGAATATCGGCGGAATGGGCAACGTGACTTTCCTCCCACCGCGCGAGGCACAAGATGCACAGGCAGTTGCTTTCGACACGGGACCCGGCAACGCACTGATCGATGTGGCTGTGGCACATTTCAGCGACGGACACGCACACTATGACCGTGACGGTCAGCGAGCCTTACAGGGCACAGTCGATGAGACGTGGCTAGAGGCGCTGTGCCAGCATCCGTACTACCAGCGCCCCTACCCCAAGACCACCGGACGCGAGTTATTCGGCAGTGAGACTGCACAGGCTTACATCGCTGAGGGTATCGCACGCGGGTTAGCCGGTGATGACATCATCGCCACCTTGACCGCGCTCACCGCCCGCACCATCGCCGGGGCTTATGCCCAATTTGCCCCATCACCCATCACTGCGATGATCGTTGGCGGGGGTGGTCAGCATAACCCGACATTGATGCGCTGGTTGAGCGAGCGCGTGGCACCGACGCAGGTCATACCCCACGAAGCGATCGGACTCAGCAGTGATTTTAAAGAAGCGTTGGTCTTTGCGGTGCTCGCCCATGAGACCTGGTACGGGCGCATTGGTACCTTGCCAGAACTGACCGGCGCACGTCATGCCACGGTGTTGGGGCAAATCACGCCCGGCACAAATTATGAGCATTTGCTAGCTGGACGGGATAGTCATATTTCAAGTTAGTGCGAAATCACATTCTAGAAAAGACGTTAGTCGGGTGTTCGTGCATCTTCAATGAATTATTGAGCTTGAACTCACGTGAAGACCGACACCGTGCTGAAGTGGAATACACCCTCTCGGGCTGCATTTGCCCTCAATAACTCAATTTGATGGGATGATATCAACCGTACATGATGGGCTAGGGACAGGCATCTGAAGCCCGAATCCCGTCCAAGAATTGCTCAACAATCAGCGCCGCCTCATTAAGTGTCCGGGTACGATCTTCTGCATTGGCAACCAGCATACATGCTTCGTTGAGTGCGCCGGTCAGCATGGATGCCAGAGTTTCGAGTGGCAGTTGTTTGACCAGACCCCGATGCATGGCGCGGCGCAAATTTGCCCGCAGGATCACCACACCATAGGCATTTTCAACCTCATACCAGTCTTCCCATTTGAGAACGGAGCGTGCATCCTCCAGTACAATACGCCGTATTTGTGGATCCGTGTGCAGTTCGATGTACTTGCGACAGCGATCAATCAAATCCTGCCAGACCTCTTCATTATTTTGTTCAGTGAATTTTTTGATAGGCAGTTGCCTTGGTTGCTGCGCGTCACCAGTTAGCCTAATAGGATAGTCCACGTGCATCGTAAATGTGGCGCGGCTTAGTTCCTGCTTGACCATTTCAAATACGCGCAGAAAAACATCTTCCTTACTGGAAAAATGATGATAAAACGCGCCTTTGGTAATGCCGGCCGCCTGCACGATAGCATCGAGTGATGTATCAGCATAGCCGTGCAGGCCGAATAAATGGAGTGCGGATTGTAGCAGCGCGGCGCGTGTCGCATTCCCTTGCTCAACTTTTTTTGATTTTGTCACCATAAGAACTAGATTATCCTCCCCGCTTGACTTACATACCGCTAGTATGTATAATACATACCAACAGTATGTATCATACATGCTGTCGTACTAAATGTAAAGAGAGGAGCAAATCATGCCTAAGTATATTATTGAGCGTGACATCCCTGATGTGGGACAGTCTACGGTGGAGCAGATTCGGGCAGGGGCAAGAGAGTCGAACGCGGTACTACGCGAACTTGGTCCGGATATTCAGTGGGTGAAAAGCTACATCACCGATGACAAAATCTACTGCGAGTATAATGCCACTAATGAAAACATCATTCTGGAACATGCCCAGTGCAGTGGCTTTCCGGCCACCCGAATTTCCAGAGTGGTGACAGAGACCGACCCCACAACCGGCGAATAAAACAATTGCCTTCTAACTGAATGCCTGCCGCACTTTGTGGACGAAGTGTTAGGTGGGCACTCTAGCATCTGCATGTTAGTTTTAGGAAGGTTTTTCTTTACCCACATCTTCAACGAATTATTGCCCCAAACCACTATAATCGAAGCCTGAACTCAGGTGAAAAGACCCATACTTCACTGAAGTGAAACGCACAGGATGGGGATGAGTATTCAGTTTTGTGAAAAAAAGCATTAACATGAGAGGATGAATAAATAGCATTTTTACAGACACAACCAACAATTTTTAGACGAGGTACTCATGGCAACAGCAACTATCAGCAAACCGAAGTTCAAATGGGATGATCCGTTCTTGCTCGAGCAACAACTCAGCGATGATGAGCGCATGATCGTCGATGTCGCACGCAACTATTGTCAGGATAAGTTGATGCCCCGCGTGCTAGAAGGCAACCGCACCGAGACCTTTGATCGTGAGATCATGAATGAGATGGGCGCGATTGGCTTTCTCGGTAGCACCATCCCTGAAGAATACGGTGGCGCGGGCTTGAATTACGTCAGCTATGGCTTGATCGCCCGTGAAGTGGAGCGCGTCGATAGTGGCTACCGCAGTGCGATGAGCGTGCAGAGTTCGCTGGTGATGCATCCGATCAACGCTTACGGCACAGACGCACAACGCGAAAAATATCTACCGAAATTAGCTAGTGGTGAATGGGTGGGGTGCTTCGGCTTGACCGAACCCGATCACGGCAGTGACCCTGGCGGGATGGAAACCCGCGCCACCAAGACCGATGGCGGCTGGATATTGCACGGTAGCAAGATGTGGATCACCAACTCACCGATTGCCGATGTGTTCATCGTCTGGGCGAAAGCCTACGGCGAAGGCAACAACGAAGCCGGCGCGGTCGATGGTGACATTCGCGGGTTCATCCTCGAAAAAGGCATGACCGGTTTGAGCGCTCCTAAGATTGATGGCAAATTCAGCTTGCGGGCGAGCATCACAGGCGAAATTGTGATGGATGAGGTCTTCGTGCCTGATGAGAACCTGTTGCCGAACGTCAAAGGGCTAAAAGGCCCCTTCGGTTGTTTGAACAAAGCGCGTTATGGCATCGCGTGGGGTGCATTGGGCGCGGCGGAGTTCTGCTGGCACGCGGCGCGTCAGTATACGCTTGATCGCCAACAGTTCGGACGACCACTAGCCGCCACCCAGCTGATTCAGGTCAAGCTGGCCAACATGCAAACCGAGATTTCGCTAGGCTTGCAGGGCGCGTTGCGCGTCGGGCGCTTGATGGATGAAGGCAGAGTTACACCGGAGATGATCTCACTGGTGAAGCGTAATTCTTGCGGGAAAGCGCTGGATATTGCCCGCGTTTCACGCGATATGCACGGTGGCAACGGTATCTCGGATGAGTTCCATGTTATCCGCCATGTGATGAACCTCGAAGCAGTCAACACCTACGAAGGCACACACGACATTCACGCGCTGATCCTCGGACGCGCTCAGACCGGCATTCAAGCCTTCATGTGATCGCTACACCCTGATTCACTCGCAGGCGCATAGTTTGTGCGTCTGCTCTCACTTGCCCCCACATTGTTACCCCATCATCTTGACAACAATCCGCACGAGTGCGCTGTTGTCATCGTCGGTGCATTCTGTACAATAGCGGGGACATTCATCCTAGGACGACACAGGGACTAATCACAATGGAAGAACTCAAGCAACGCATTCTGGCAGAGGGCTTGAACCTCGGCAATGGCATTCTCAAGATTGACAGTTTACTCAATCATCAGTTGGATCCGGTGCTGATGGCGAATATGGGCAAGGCGTTCGCACAACGCTTTGAGGGTATCGCAGTAGATCGCATCCTAACAGCGGAGATTTCGGGGATTGCGCCGGCACTGATGACCGCCATTGAACTCAATGTGCCGGTAGTCTACGCGCGCAAGAAGCAACCGATCACCATGCGGGGGCCGATCTATATGGAAGCCGCGCCCAGCCACACCAAAGGTGGAATGGTCAATTTGCTGGTCAGTGGCGAATTTTTGAAAGCCAACGAGCGCGTACTAATCATTGATGACTTCCTCGCATCGGGTGAGACGCTGAAAGCGCTGGCGCGGCTGGTGACAGCAGCACATGCGGAATTGGTCGGCGTGGGCGTGGTAGTCGAAAAATCCTTCGAGCATGGTCGCCAGGCTTTACATGATGCCGGTTACACCATGCCGATTCATGCACTGGCGACGATTGCCAGCATGGAAGGTAACACGATCACACTGGTGTAACTGCCAGCGAGCGGCGCAGTATGCACTACCCCTCACAACATCTCGCGCAAGAGCGTGAAGGCAGCGTTGACGCTATCAACTTTGTTTTGAGTGCGATTGCCACGCCATAAGAAGCGCTCTACGCGCACGTCCTGCACCACCTGCACGCCGATATAAACCAGCCCAACCGGTTTTTCCGGCGTGCCCCCACCGGGGCCAGCGATGCCGGTCACACTCACACCCACTTCTGCTCCAAAGAGCGCACACACCCCGCGCACCATCTCCAGCGCGGTCTGCTCGCTGACTGCACCGTAATCGAGCAGGGTTTGTGTTTGAACATTGACCAATTGTTGCTTGGCGTCATTACTGTAGGTGACTACCCCACCCAACACATAAGCCGAACTGCCAGGTACATCGGTTACGGTACTGAGCAACAAGCCACCCGTGCAAGATTCTGCTGCACAAAAATGATAAGCGCGTGCTTTCAGCAATTCACCAATCGAACGCACAGAGTTTGTATTTTGTTGCATCATATCTCCAATCAATTTTGGTCAGTATGCTTGTTTCGATGTATACTGGCTACAAGCTATTATTTTAGAAATCATTTAAAAGGCACACCCATAGATGGCAATTATATGGCAATCCACCGGATTCTGGCTGATGGTTTGCGCTGTTTTGTTGATTATGATTGCAGGGTGTACGATGGTATCGCAACGCCTGGCGACGGTCAGCCCGTCTAGCACGCCTCATCATAGCGTGAATCCGACAATGCACGTCGCCACATTCCGACCGGTTGAACCATTATACATCGATACGCTTACAGCGCGTTTTCAGCACAATAACACATTTGACGAACGAAGTGCCGCGCCACCTCTGCGCGATGACCCCAATCCCAATTTTTCTACACTCAGTGTGACGATCGGCACTGAGCCTGTTTCGTTTCGGGTCGATACCCCACAATGTTATAGCCTCGCTAATGGCAATTATAGCTGTTTAGGGTTGTTCTGGAACGACGATACCAGCACATTAGGTGACACACGTCTCCAATTGCGCTTTTTAGATGCTGAAGGGACGCTGTTGGGGCAAACTAGCGCCACCCTCGCACAACGCCTGATCCCCGCCGGAAGCAGTGCACCCTATCACATGCAAATCGCGCCGGCATTGGCAGATGCCATCACAGCAGGCAGGATGCACGCTACGATCAGCTTTACAGGTCCCCCCGCACCGGAATTATCCCGTTTAGCTGTGAGTGATGCACGGGGTGCGCTGACCGACAGTGGACGCTACCGATTGACTGTTTCAATACGCAATGAATCAGGTCAGGCAGTACGTGACATTCGGCTTTTTGCCACGTTAGATGGTATAGAGTGGGGAATTGTGGGATACAGTATTCAGAATGTGGCGGGTACACTCGCAGCTGGGGAACAACGTTTATTTCAGTTTGAGATGATCCCACAAGCCTTGCCAGAACGAATTGAACACACATTGTATGTCGAAGCGCGTACAGGCGATTAAAGGTTACTCACTGCATAAGCGTCTCAGATGAGAGGGTAATCAAGTGGGGACTAGGTGTTCTATCAGATCAACAGGGTGATGTTGCCCTGCCACAACAGATAAGCGTAAATGATCGGCGCGACCCACAACGTTGAATCGATACGATCTAACATCCCTCCATGCCCGGGTAACACGTTAAAGCCTGGAATGTGTGAATCTTTGATACCAAAGAAACGTTTGACGGCAGATTCGAACAAATCGCCTGCCGTAGCGGCGAAGGCACAGACGATGAACAGCACAACGGCACTGGCAGTGATCGGGATTTGTCCCTGATACAGCACCGCCAGCGGCAAGAGCGAGCCAGCGACAATCCCCCCTACCGCGCCTTCGATAGTCTTTTTAGGCGAGAGTATCGGCGCGAACTTGATACGCCCGAAACGGCTACCCACTAGATAAGCGAAGGTATCCGTGCCCCATGTACAATAGATATAAGCAAAGAACCAGTGATAACCGGACACACCATCCCGAATAGCGACAAGGAATGAGAGTGGGAAGGCAATGTAAAAAATCCCGCCGATGGTGGTCAGGATACGGGCTAGGCTGGGTTTGACTTCGCGCCCGCGCCCAAATTCAACAACGAAGGTGATGATGATTGTGCTGATGACAGCAACCTGCCACAACAAAGGCTCATTATAATGAAAAGCGAGGATGACCATCAGTGCCGCCACCACACCGAGCAAGGCATTATTCTGTAACCCGCGACGTTTTTCCATGAAGTAGAATTCTAAAATTGCAACCAGCATGATGAGCATCAGTGTAAGGGTTAAGAACCAACCGCCAAGGAAGATCACGATCAGGACAACTGGCAAGATGAGCATACCGGTCAAAAAGCGCACCAACAAGTTAGATAGCTGACGGGGCTTTTTCCGTGTCGGTTGTTCATCAGGTTGCCCCGATTGTTTCAGATCTTCTGAATTGGTGACCGTTGTCATAAGTCAGGCTCAGCTCAGTAATAGATTGGTTGATCAATACATCAACTATAACATGCTACCGATTAAAAACCATAACCTATTCGGTGAGAATCCTGATAGACCGCATGATAGCACGGGTGCATTTCAAAACGGGGCGTGTGTAGGCATTGATAGTCAGACGTTAAAACTTCCGCCTATCTAGCACGGGAAGCACACTAAAGGTGCTCTGTCTCGTCTAAAAAACCCCTTCAGTGGGTTTTCAGGCTTTTGTATAGCCTAAAGTTTTGAACTTTAGGCGTAAGTTACCCCAATATGCCCCTAGACTGAAATACACCCCGATAGCACGAGCCGAACGCATAAAATTTGACTCATCGACAGGCTTAAATTGTGCTATGATACAGGCAGATAGTGAGAGTAAATGTACAATGAACGAAACATCCGACGAACAAATGAAACGACGCAGTGCGTTTATCGAACGCTGGTATAAACTAGAGAAATCAGCATGGCGTATTGGTGGCGTTATCTTGCTCTTTGCCGCAGCTTTGATTGCTGTTTATGAACCGGATGGCGACCAATGGACGTTGCTAGGGATTGTGACCTGTGTCGCAGGGAGCGCCACATTATTCATGATGCACCGCCAACCTCGAGAGGCACGGATGCGCTTACACTTCTTGAAAGCACAAGATCAAATCATGCGCTCTGCTTATGCAGGTCTGGGAGCGTTATTGCTGGTGACTCAGGTCGGCATTCGTCCGTTGACACTGGTCACAGGTACATTGCTGGTGCTGGGTGCCGGATGGTATCAGTGGCAAGCACAACAGATTAATCGGTTGGATCAGCTACGGGCAACTGATACGGACACACAAGGAGAAGAACAAGCATGACACCCCAGGATGTATCCGCTGATAAACAACGTTGGGCAAAGATTGAACAAGGTTTCATGCGCTTCATCGGGGTCAGTTTGATGATCATCGCGCTAGTGAGCATGGTCTTTGGTGCGTTCGAAAGTAGACTCAACTTACAAGTTGTTCAGGGTATCAATATCGCTACCACCTTGATATTAGGGGCGGGTAGTCTGTGGTCCCTATGGTGGAGTGCCAATATCGAGCGCATTCATGGCTTGATTATGGGTTTTCAGGCACGCGGAAACACCCCCACTTATCTGGCGGCGGTGATGCAGTTCCTCGTGGGCGGGTTGTTCTCATTGGAATTAGAGAGCGGAAACTGGACGCTAGGGTTGATAGGCGTCGTGATGATCATCAGCGGTGTGTTTTTCTTGTGGCGTGCCCAACAGATTGTACAGGTACGCTGAGCGTATGTCTGACCGTCCGCGTAGCTTTCGCACGCCCGCTCTGATCCTCAAACGGCGTAACTTCGGCGAAGCAGATCGCCAAGTGACGCTATTAACGCCCAATTACGGCAAATTTGATGCGCTGGCGAAGGGCGCTCGCAAACCCGCGAGCAAGAAGACCGGTCATGTCGAATTATTCATGAAGAGCGATGTGCTGATTGCGAAGGGGCGCTCGCTGGACATCCTCACTCAAGCCGAGATGCTGGAGCCGTATTTACGCATCCGCGAAGATTTAGAGCGTGGCGCCTACGCCAGTTATGCATCGGAGTTGTTGGATCGCTTCACATTTGATAGTGATGATCTGAGTAATACGCGCCGGCTGTTCGATCTGCTCGATCAGACCTTTGCGCGCCTGTGCCACGATGAGGACACGCGCCTGATCATCCGCTATTTTGAACTGCGCTTGCTCGATGAGGTAGGCTTTCGCCCACAGTTGAATGATTGCGTCATCATGCGTGAGCCGATTGAACCGGTCGATCAGTTTTTCAGCTTCGATGATGGCGGTACCGTCTCAATTGCCGGAGCCGATCACACCTCCGGTCTGGTGCATTTGCCAGTGGCGACGCTCAAATTCTTGCGCGTGTTACAGCGCAGTGCCTACGCACAAATCGCGAACTTACAAATCAGCAATAGCTTACACCACGATGCCGAGCGCATCATGATGGGCTACCTGACCTATACTCTGGAACGTCGCCTGCAAAGTGTCGATTTCATCCGACGGGTACGGCAACTACCCAAGTGAGGCTTGCCCCTCTTGCTCAATCACAGCATAGGCATCTTCGAGGGTATCGACAAGATGGATGCGACTGATAAGACGGAGGTAACCCGTGTGCCGATGTTAATCAGGATATGTGTCATGACACTGGCATTAATCACCAACCGTAAGCCGATGTTATCGGGCAGATTGTGATTGGCATAGCACAGAGCGTGCAAATATGCGGTTTTTTGCATACTACCTCGTGGAAACAACCGCATAGTCAGAAAATTCCAATTTGACGTGGTGCATATCCTTGGGGCTAGACAGGGTAAATCTCATATCTTATAATGTCATTTTTGAAACAAACAGTAATAAATAGGGGAGAGGAGAGTGACATCATTCTCATCACAGTTGTTTATGGTAGCAAGACTGATCATCCAATGTCCGCGGATGAACTACTCACCATGCTTGAGCAAACTCGGCAGTATAACAAAGCCAATGGCATAACAGGGATACTGCTCTATAAGAACTGCAGGTTTTTACAGGTGATTGAGGGCGAAAAAGACTCTGTCGAGCAACTTTTTGAAACAATCAAGGAAGATAAGCGTCACTCCTGTATCATCACCTACTTAAAGAAAGAAATTGGAGAACGTGAATTCGGCGAGTGGCAAATGGGATTTTGTGACCTTGAACTCGAAAAATATCAGCATATTGAAGGACTTACCAACTTCTTAGATCAATCCAATCAAACGGAAAGATACACCGGCGACCCGTCAGAAGTATATATGCTTCTCAAAAACTTTCGACAATACCTCCGTTGAGGCATTTCCTCACACGGATTACTCATTAATTGAATGTGCTATATCTCAATAACTTAAACTACCAGGAGACTGATGACAGATGTTAACCACCCTGATTTACGGTAGCACTGCAAGTTATGAAATGAAACAGGAAGACTTAAAGAAAATTTTGGTAACATCCCGCAGAAATAATGAAAAAGCTCATATCACCGGGATGTTACTCTACAAAAACAAGAACTTTCTTCAAGTGTTAGAAGGTGAAGAAGATGCACTTGATGAACTCTATGAAAAAATCAAGCAGGATAAGCGTCATCATAGTGTTTACACCATTATGAAACGTAAAATCAAGCAGCGTGAGTTCAAGCAGTGGGAAATGGGCTTCACAGACCTTGATGAAGCTCCCCCCGTTGATCTTCTCGGTTATAGCGACTTTCTCCAAAATTCATTATCCGATGATATGAATGATGATAAAGCTTCGCGTATCTATATTTTCCTGAAAAATTTCAGAGATTTGATGAGCTAGTACAATGCACCTGCAAAAATTATTTGAGCCACATCTTCGTGGCTTTACCAACGGTTTCAATACCAACCCAACTATCCGCACCCCACAGTACACCAGTCACTGCTAGAATTACCATTTCTACTAACCCATTACGATATGAGAATCAACCCTGTGGGGTTTTTGGGGGCTATATGTAATTATCCCTAATATGACCCATCAGAGAAGATCACCTCGCGCCGATCCATAACAGTATGCCCATCAGACTGTGCCAGACGGACAAACTCATCCGTGGCGTTATAGTAATCATCCAACCCCACACACTCACTATAGACCGACAAAGCTGTTTCTCTCAAAAATGAATATTGGGCAATTTGTAATGGTTTGTGATGTCAATCCGTTTCTATAGATGAGTAGCTACCCAAGATATTTAGGACAAGTGGACATGGAATCGCAGAAACATTCATCTGAGCCACCCTATGATGAGCTTGATGACGATCAGGTGATTGCATTGGTTCAGAAGAATTCAGATGTATTCGAAGTGCTCTATGAACGCTATTTCCAGCGCGTTTACCACTATTGTTTGAAGCGTACCAGTGACGTGCAAATAGCAGAAGATTTATGTAGTGATATTTTCATCAAAGTGATGAGCAATCTCGCTAGCTATACAGGCGGAAATTTTGCAGGATGGCTGTTTCGCATCGCACACAATAGCGTCATTGATCACTATCGCAGACACAAAAAAGTGATTGCGTTGGACAGTGATCTAATCAGAGGTGATACACAAATGACTGAACGAATTGCGAATCAAATGGCAGTCGAGGAATTGCTCTCTGAACTGAGTGAATCGGAGCGAGAGTTACTCAGTTTGCGGCTTGATGTGGAACTCACTGCCCCGGAAATAGCCGAATTGACAGGTAAATCAGCGAATGCAGTACGGGTGCAAGTTTACCGTATCCTGCAACGCTTACGTGATCGTTACACTGCTGTGATGGGAGATCACTCATGACTCATGAAGAACATCAAGCCCAATTGCTGGATGACTATCTCAGCGCCTTACAACAAGATAGCAATGCACCAATCCCACAGGGCATTGACCCTGAGATGGCAGAATTTGCTCGTATGATGATCGGTGACAGACACAGTCAAGCCGAGTCCAGCATGGCGAAATTCCGTGTCTGGGAACAACTTCAGAAGATACCCTCGCAATCTCAAACAGAAACTCAAGAAATGGAGCCTTACATGAAAAAGCGCATTGAAAAACAAAAGCGAAGCCGTAGACGTAAACACTGGATGCCTCTAGCTAGCGTGGCGATCTTTACCATTATTATTGGTTTAGGATTGGCAATTGTGATGTTGCGCAATAGCAATAGACCGCCAGTTGCCAATCAACCGCAAGGCATACCCAATGAATTTCAACTGAGAGCCACACAACTCATTGTGGATGCAACCCATACAGCCCTTAGCCACTACAGCACAGAAACGCCATCAGTAACGCCTGATCCATTTAGGCTGACTGCGACCGCCCTGATTGAGAATGTCAGTGCGACACATCTTCCGCCAACGGTACCTCCGCTCGTGACAAGCACCCTCTTTCCAACCCCCACCCTCATACCTTTTATGCGGAGCACACAGGATACCAGTAACGCATCAGGAGCCATTTCTGCAACACGGGCGGCTGATATTAGACGGAATTGTGTATTTGATGGGGAATTAGTTTTCCGAATCAATCAAAATCAGATTAATACAAACGAGACACTGATTATCAGTGGGGCGGCACTGAATCCAGATACCGATCAGCTAAAGGTTGAGATTTTTGGCGGGTTCTTGACAGAGGATGTCTTCCAACCCATAGTTGAGATTTCAAATGATCTGCCAAGAACAGAGGTGATCTTAGCACAGATTAATGGTACAGATTACGAGGCTGGCATCTATATTGTGCAATTGAGTTTGCACGATAATCGGGGCGAAACGCTTTCAAATTGTGGTTTACCCGTGACCTTCACTGGCAATTGAGCCAAGTCGATTGCTCGTACAATAAGCAGTTTTCGCAACGTCAGCAGAGCGTTTATTTCGTGCAACGATTGTAGGGGGGTGCCCGTGTGCCTCCCGCACCTGTCAAACGGGCGATCACACAGGATGCGCCCCTACCGCACCCATCGTCAAACCCTCTTTCACAATTGAATTTACCCTTTGCACCCGACTGACCTGTACGCCTCTCATAGAGGTGTACTTGCTATGATAGACCTTATTGCCCTATAATACCGATGGAGAAAATAAGGGATATGAGAACTCTATATGCATGAACGATTATTATATGACATTGCTAAAGGGTTACATCAAGAACACAACAATCTTGACCGTGCACTACAGCATCTGCTGAGCCATACTGCAAAAGGCTTGCAAGCGGTTTATAGTTGTCTCGTGACATTCGCAGACCAGACCCATATTGAACACATTTACCTCGTCGGTGAGCGCATCACACCAAAAGTAGAAGACCGCCTGTTATGGCAACAACTGGTTGATCAGGGGGTCATTGGTCATGTGTATCACAGCGAACGTCCGCTTGTGATCCGCAATATCAAAGCGGATCCACGCTGGACAGCCTCGCAAATGCCTGACGACATGCCCCGCGTCGGTTCAGTGATCGCCATTCCGTTGATCGTTCGCAATGCAGTGTATGGTGTGATGATGTTCTCGCACACAGCGTTAGATTACTTCGGTGAGGAGGCAAGCGCCCTGCTCGATGAGTTGTGCGATCTGGCTACCTCTGCCCTGACCCACATCCTGCATACTGCCCAAGAGCTTGATGCGTACAACGATACGCGCTATCAGGCAATCTTCGAACATACGCCTGTACCGGTGATCCTGACCAATAGCAAAGGGGTGATCCTCGATGCCAACGTCAAAGCCTGTGAATTTTTGGGTTTCCAGCGTGTGGTCTTGCGTGGCATTCCCCTGCATGATGTCAACATCGTGAGCAACGAGGAGATCAGCGCGATTGGTGAGGGGGAGTGTTATCTGCCAACCAATACCTATGATATTGATGGCAACAGCATCCCGACACTGATCCGTGCGCGTCGAATTGTGCTGGATGGCGAAGATTGCATCGAGTGGATTCTGCAAGATATGAGCGTTCAGATGGAGTTGGAGCAGTTACGGCGTGATCTGACCGCGATGGTCTATCATGATCTGCGAGGGCCCTTGAGCAGTATCCACATGGCGATTTTGAAACTGGCAGAGTTATTACGCGGGCACAATAACCCGGCTGTCCTCAAGATTTTGCAATTGGGCTTACGCAGTACCCAGCAAGTATCGCGTCTGGTAGAAGCCTTGCTCGACATTCAACGCCTCGAAAGCGGTTCAACCATCCTCAACAAACAACCGAGCGAAGTTCACGTCTTCCTCACGGATGCTTTCCAACTGGTACAACCTATCGCCGATCAAGCGGATATCACGCTCGAACTCGACATTCAGAAAGTGCCGATTGTTGATGTCGATAGTGACATGATCACGCGGGTGGTGATTAACCTGATGGAAAATGCCATCAAATACACCCCAACAGGCAGTCATATCACGATCTATTCTCAGCAAGATGATGATTTTGCACGCATCACGGTCTCAGATACGGGACCTGGCATCCCTGAGAACATGCTCGATAGTATTTTCAACAAGTTCAGTCGGGTAAAGTATCAGGATGCACCGAAAGGTGTGGGTTTAGGCTTAGCCTTCTGTCGTCTAGCAGTAGAGGCACATGGTGGACGTATCTGGGTGGAGAGCGATGGGCAGAATGGCTCGGATTTCATCTTCACCTTGCCGATCAAAACGCTGGAGATCGAAACGAGCACAGCGCAACTGCATACCCGACAAACTGATGACGAAGCACAACAGTACGCCTCTGCATGATGGTTAATCCCTTCGCCCCAAAACGCTCGCGCAGGATGAAGGGATATCTAAATGCCGGCTAAGGGCGATCAGGCATAATCTTTCTTGAGACGATCGACAAACTTCTTGCGGAACTTCGCCACTTTGGGCGCAACAACAACACGGCAATAGCCTGCGTTGGGGTTGTTCTCAAAGTATTCCTGATGGTAATCTTCAGCGACGTAGTAGTTATTGATCTCGGTCACTTGCGTGACGATCTTATCCGACCAGATGCCAGCTTCGTCGAAGGCTTTAATCTTGGCTTCAGCAAGAGCTTTTTGCTCATCAGAGTGATAGAAGATCACACTGCGATATTGTGGGCCGATGTCATTGCCCTGCCGATTGAGCGTAGTCGGATCGTGCACGGTGAAGAATACGTCGAGGATCTCATCATAGCTGACAATCGCATTATCAAAGACCACGCGCACCACTTCGGCATGACCTGTTGTTTTTGAGCAGACTTGTTGATAGGTCGGATGGGGAACATGCCCACCCGCATACCCGCTCTCAACTTCCAGCACCCCTTTGAGTTGGTCGTATACCGCTTCTACACACCAGAAGCATCCACCACCCAGCGTTGCAATTTCTTTTGCCATGATCTCACTTATACCTTTAACTGTGTTATGTTGGTTGGGGTATTGCGAATAACAACGCCCCTTACGGGGCATTATAACATACTCTCTATCAGTAGAATATTGGAGCTGATAAAATCGCTGATGCGCGTAGGGTGACGCTTATTTATCGTCAATGATGCCCAGTTGCATCGCGCCGTCGTAATCAATTGTGCCTTTATTGTCATCGTCGATATCAAGCCCTTTGAGCGCGTCGAGGCTGAATATGTCATCCGCATCATTTTCGTCGAAATCATCACCAAAGAGCAAATCAGGATCGAAAGACGCATCATCAATTGCATCAAGCTGCGGCATGTTCGATTTGAGGACGGCAGATTCATGCGTGTCGTCCTCAGTGCTGACATTGAGTTCAGCGCGGGCAAGTTCAGCGGTATTGAATTCCGACGTGGCGAGCTTTTGCGCTTGTTCGGATTTGCGGCGCACGTCTTCGGGTTCGGGGATCGGGTCGACACGTTGGACGAGGAACGCCGCAGGCCCGATGACCGCGATCAAGTCTTCGGCGTGTTTGCTACCATAACGACGCACTGCACCGATCTGAGCCGCGCCATCTTTGCCATCGAAGATAATCGCGAGGAAATGATGCAATCCCACTGATAAGATGAACACATCAAAATCAGAGCCATCATACAATTGCAGGGTTTGTATATTGCCGCCAATGACATCACGCATCCTGATGTTAAGCGACGCGGAGCCACCAATCAGGCGCGACATGTAATCGTAATCCATATCGCCCATATCTGTGCGTCCAGCGACAATTTCTCCTTCACGGGTGGCGAGGACAGCCGCGATAGGGTTGATATCATACATCACACCCTGCATCACTTCGTTGGCTTTCTCGGTGTTGATGCCCGGCACAGGTCCTAGGTCTATTGTTGTGCTAGCAGGGGTATAATCGACGGCATCAGCGGCGGCGAAAATATCGCCACCATCCAGCGCCGCTTTGAGCACGTTAATCAGTTGTGGAATGTCAAAGGGACGCTTGAGATAAACGAAGGGTGATTGATCGCGCATCTCTTCGTCAAGGTCGGTATCGTCATAATCGCCGAGCAACATGATCGTCACTTGTTCATCAATCTGACGCAACTTCGCGGCCAGTTCCCAACCCTGTGTGCCCCCGCCGAGGTTCCACGCCGCGACGACGGTATCAATACCGCCTCGTTGGAGTTCCTCAATTGCTTCCTGCGGGCCGGGCACATCAATCTGAACAACCAGACGATCCATCAAATCGAAGGCCGCGCGAATTTGTGTCGGTATATTTCCTGTTGGATCTACTGTGATAATGCGGGGCAAAGAAGCCATAATCTTGTTCCGATTTTACCTGACTAGTTTGTGAGTTGACTGACATAGGATAGCGCCTATCTCATCAGACAGTGTACTGTCAGCAGGTGTGCTATAGCAATAGGCGTATCGTATGATGTGATTCTATTCTAAAGTATATACAAATTTCTAAATCTGACTGTTAGCGTTTGTTGTCAGATTTGTTTGGTTTTTGTAATTCACGCACAGTATAGCATAAGAACAAACAGATTACCAAGATGGATACAGGCAGGAAAAACAGTTTTTGCTAGATGACGCCGATAACCGCATCCGTACAGATATTCACTTAATTCACAGGAAAGTATCCTGTTCCCCACACTGAAAAGACAGTATCCTAACAGGCAAACTCATCAACTTAACGGGAGCCTGCCACATTGACCACCAAAGACCAACTCAAACAGGGTGGGATTGCGATCATTGACTACGGATCGCAATACACGCAACTGATCGCCCGCCGTATCCGTGAACAGAATGTTTATGCCGAGGTGTTCGCACACGATGCCGGTGCTGATTGGATTAACCAGCACCAACCCAAGGCCTACATCTTATCAGGAGGACCGAATAGCGCCTATGAAGCCGGTGCGCCTCAACTACCCCGCTTCATCCTTGATAGTGGCAAGCCGGTGTTGGGCATCTGTTATGGAATGCAACTACTGACACTCGCCTTTGGTGGTGAAGTCGCATCATCGAGCCATCGGGAATACGGACGCGCCATCATCACGCATACTCCGCACAGCCCTCTGATGGACAGCTTGCCTCCGTCGCTCATGGCGTGGATGTCTCACGGTGATCGCATCGAACGTTTGCCACAAGGCTTCGTCGTGCTCGCCAGCAGTGAAAACTCGCCCCTCGCCGTGATCGGCAACCTTGAACAGAATTATTACGCAGTGCAATTTCACCCTGAGGTACAACATACGCCTCATGGCGCAGAGCTACTCGCCAATTTCATCTTCAAAGTCGCAGACTGTGAGCCGAAGTGGTCAGCCGATGCCTTCATCGAGAGCAGTATCGAGGCGATTCGGGCGCAGGTGGGCGATGAGCAGGTCTTGCTGGCGCTCTCCGGCGGGGTGGATAGTGCGGTAGCCGGCACGCTGATTCATCGCGCCATCGGCGATCAACTGACCAGCATCTTCGTCAACACAGGCATGTTACGCCTCAACGAAGCGCAACAGGTCTTGCAGGTTTTCCGCGATGAGCGAGGGATGCGCCTGATCTATGCCGATGCCACCGAACAATTCTTAGATGCCTTGCAGGGCGTGACCGAGCCGGAAGCCAAGCGGAAAAAGATCGGAGGCTTGTTCATCGACGTGTTCACTGCCGAAGCCGACAAATTACAGGGGATTCGCTTTCTAGCACAGGGTACGATTTACCCTGATGTGATCGAGAGCGCCTCCGGCAGTAAGACGGCAAAGGTCATCAAGAGCCATCATAACGTGGGCGGTCTGCCGGAAGAATTGGGTTTTGAATTGGTGGAACCCCTGCGTGATCTGTTCAAGGATGAGGTGCGCCGTGTCGGTGAGGCGCTGGGCTTACCCGCGCATATTATCTGGCGGCAACCGTTTCCGGGACCGGGGCTAGGCATTCGATGTCTCGGTGATCTGACATGGGAACGACTCGAAAAACTACGCAAAGCCGATGCGATCTTCACCGACGAATTGCGCCAAGCCGATATGCTAATCGGGGATACCGCGCAGTCCTTCGCGGTGCTTTTGCCGGTGAAAGCTGTCGGTGTGATGGGTGATAACCGCACCTACGAAGAAGTGATCGTCTTGCGAGCGGTACAAACGGATGATTTCATGACAGCTGATTGGGCACGCCTGCCCTATGATCTACTGGCGAAGGTCAGTTCGCGCATTGTCAACGAAGTGAGCGGTATCAACCGCGTGACCTATGACGTGACCAGCAAACCGCCGGGAACCATCGAATGGGAATGAACGACCAGGCACAGGTGAGCATCCCACCCCGCGTCCGTGTGGTAATGGGCGCGTCTTGGGTATTCCAGCATTGGCTGGTGATCTGGTTGGGCGCGTTCACGCTCTTCAACGTTCTGCCCTACCTCGCACCTGTCTTGATGTGGCTGGGCTGGGAACCACTCGCCCGCGTGATTTACACGCTCTACGGGACAATCAGTCATCAACTGGCACATCGTTCATTCTTCTTCTTCGGTCAACAGGTGACCTATCCGCTGGAAGCCTTTCCGCTGGAACTGGTGGGCGAGTTCTTGCCGGATAGCACCGCACTGAGGCAGTTCATCGGCAATGCGGAGATGGGCTGGAAAGTCGCATGGTCAGATCGGCTGGTGAGCATGTTTGGCGCGGCGCTGGTGACATCCTACATGTATGCGCAGTTGCGCCGAAACACGAATTTTCGTCCGTTGGGGCGTGTGGGTATGCTGATCTTAGTCACACCCTTATTGTTAGATGGCATCACGCACTATATCAGCGATTTCGGCAGTTTGAGCGCGGGTTTTCGGTGGGATAATGGTTGGCTAGCCACGTTGACGGTCAACAGCTTGCCACCCTCATTCTATGTTGGCGATGATTGGGGATCGTTCAACAGCATCATGCGTTTGATCTCTGGCATCTTGTTCGGCATCGGCTTGATGGGTTGGGGCTTGCCGATCAGTGAAAGCTATTTTGCACGCAATGCCAGCATCTTAGAAGCGCGTCTGGCGAATTGGTGGCAACGCCAGCAAGCAGAACAGGCAGAGTGAGCCTCAGTTACGGCGAGCATCTTCCTCGGCACTGATCATCTCACCGACAGCACGCGCATGGCGCTCATTTTTCATCAGTGATTCATCGAGGATAACCGCATCCACCCGTGCATCCAGCGCCAGACGCAAATCGTCAACCGTGTAAATCGTGTTGACCAGCATCGTCTTGACGTAGGATGGCAAATCATCGCGCACCGTTTGCAGATATGCGGCAGTCGTAGGTACATTGCTCGATAGGTTATCGCCAAAGGCGAGCGCGTGCGGGCTAACTGTCAGCGCGTAGTCCAACTCTGCATCACTGGCAACCTGCACGATGGTGGTCATCTTCCAGCGTTGCGCCATGCTGACAATCCGCCGTAATTGTTGGGGCGGAACCAGCCCACTATACAAGAAAACGCCGGAGGCATTCGCCGCCCGTGCCGCCATCACCTCGTATTCATCCGTGATATAATTTTGATAGAGGACGGGTACATCGCTCATCGCACGTGCCAATAAGAGCATATCATCAAGGTCATTGTGATAGATGCTGTGATCGGTGAAGAAACTGACTGCATTTGCGCCGTTGTACAGGCAATGCAAGGCACTGGTCACTGGATCATACACCTCATGCCGACTAATCTGCACAATCAGCATGATCGCGTGGCGGTCACTGCTATAATTGAGGATACTGCGCGGACGTTGTTGCATCTGTGCTAGCGCCAGCACCGCATCAATCGGCGTATATTTCATCTGTTGTTTCAGATGTTGTTTGCGGGTCGCAAGGATAATATCACGATTGACCTGTAAACTTCCGGTTGCCATGCGCTTACTCTCATTTGTGTGCTATGTGTGACATCACATTATACCGTGCTCATGTCGATAGTGTTACATTTTTACAAATTTTTACATTTGGTGTTCGATCTTACTTTCATTATATGGAGAAAGACCGCGCTGACAATCATTTAAGCCTTCACAGTCCTATGGTGATGGGTGTATTTCACATTATTGGACATTGAGTTGAGTTTGTAGGGACGGCGCGGTGTCTGGACGACAGGTAAATCATCCCCTACACAACCGGCAAGACACGGTACAATGGAAAAGATGATTGAATATAAAGACAAGGATGAACGATGACAGAGACGATTCGCTGGGGCATCCTCAGCACAGCTAATATTGGTATCAAACGAGTGATCCCCGCTATTCAGAAATCCAACAATGGCAAGGTGACCGCGATTGCTAGCCGTAATCAAGAACGTGCACAAGCGGTTGCAGATCAGTTCGGCATCCCTACTGCTTACGGCAGTTATGAAGATTTGCTAGCTGATGAGGCAATCGACGCGATCTATATCCCTTTACCGAATAAACTACACGCGGAATGGTCGATCAAATGTGCGCAAGCCGGCAAGCCGACGCTCTGCGAGAAACCACTCGCCGTCGATGCCACCGAAGCACAGATGATGGTGGATGCCTTCAAAGAGCGCAATCTGCTGTTTGCCGAAGCGTTCATGTACCGCTTTCATCCACAGAACCAGCGCGCTCAATACATGGTGCAGGATGGCGCAATCGGAGATTTGCAGATCGTCAACGGCACCTTCTCGTTTCGCCTGACTGACCCTGACAATATTCGCCTCAGCAAAGATTTAGCAGGTGGGGCACTGATGGATGTCGGTTGTTATTGTGTAAACAGTATGCGCTTCATTACCGGCGAAGAACCGATCCGCGCCAGCGCCTTCGCTCATTTTGGTGCAGAGACTGATGTCGATGAGCAAATCACCGGCATCTTAGAGTTTCCGTCTGGCGTGCGTGGTCACTTTGATGCTAGCCTGACCAGTTTCCGCGTCCACACCTACGAACTGCGCGGAACCACAGGGCGTTTGCTCTTGCCGATGAGTTACGTTCCTGATACCAGTGATAGCACGGTGATTCACTATTGGCATGGTGATCAGCATGAAGAAATTCATGTAGAAGCAGTCGATCAGTATCAGTTGATGGTAGAAGATTTCGCCGATGCGCTGATTCATGATCGTTCACCGCGTTTCGATCCACAAGATGCAGTGGATAACATGCGTGTTATTGATAGCCTGCTGGCATCAGCACGCGCCCATCAAGCCTGATTTGAGTAGAGAGCGATAATCCATGATTCGCATCACCCGCCCCGGAAAATACGCCCTCATGCTGGATTCACCCGTGATGACGGCATCTGGCGTGATGGGCTTCGCCAATGCATATTTCAACCTGATTAATATCAGCAAGCTCGGCGCCTATGTCACCAACCCGATCACCTATGAGCCGTGGTCACCGGCATCGGGCACGCGGGTTGTTCCGCTCGATGCGGGGGTATTGATGCACACCGGCTTGCCGAATGCTGGCTTACGCAAGACCATCAAAGAATATCGGACGATCTGGCGCGATATGGGCATTCCAGTGATTGCACATCTTGTCGCCACCGAATCACAACACATCGAACGGGCTGTTGAGATGATCGACTACGAAGAAAGCCTGAGTGCCTTAGAATTAGGCTTAGGCGACGATATCACCTGGCAAGAAGCCGAAAAGCTCGTCAGCACTGCCACGCGCACCGCCGAAAAACCCGTGCTGGTGCGCTTGCCCGCCAACGATGCCTATGAGATCGCATCTGCTGTTGCTGATGCCGGTGCATCAACGCTAGTGGTGGCCGCCCCACCCCGCGGAACCGCCCGCGATCCGCGCAGTGGCCAGTTGGTCAGTGGGCGTGTCTATAGCCCGGTGGTCAAGCCTATGATCTTGCGTTTGGTGGAGGTACTCGCACAGCGTATCCGCGATGTGCCAATCATCGGCGCGGGTGGCATTCATTCGACACAAGATGCGCGGGATTATCTGGAGGTCGGTGCGGTGGCGGTGCAGGTGGATAGTGTGGCGTGGATCAAACCGCGCATGGTCGAGCGTATCGCGCGTGATCTAGGCGGGAATCTGGTCACACGGCGCAGTCAAGCCTTCCCCGATGAATGGCACGCCGACATGGGCGATACCGAGTTCCGCGATTTGTTCAGCGATGAGGATGATGCAAGCGACGATGCCCCGCTTAAATGAGTGTGGCATGAGAATAAAAGGACAAAAAGTACTCCAAAAGATACAATTTAAATACATTTGCGGTTTCGTATTTGTTTTAATAAATCTATTGAGGAGTATTTGTTATGAAGCGGTCAATTGCCCCGTTCATCTTTCTGTTCGTGCTGTTAATGGTTGCCATACCGGCATCCACACAGGAATTACCAACGCTCGCCGATCTTGATGAAGGCTGGAATTATATCAATCTCGGTGGCGAGAACGTCTGTGCATTCGGTGATGATTTCGGTTTCTTCGTGCATCCGGGTGATGAGACACGTCTCACGATTCATTTACAGGTAGGTGGTGGATGTTGGGATGCGGCGACCTGCCAACCGGGCGGATTATTCACACAGTCTATCAATCCCGCAGCATTTGACGAACCTGTTGGTATTTTCGATATGACGGATGAAGAAAACCCGCTTACAGGTTTTTCGCATGTGGTCATTCCATCCTGTAACGCAGATGTACATCTCGGCAGTTATACCACGACCTTTGAGCCGATTGAACTCGAAGATGGTACGATGACCGAACCACTCGAATTTAACTTCCTAGGTTTCACCAATGCCAGTGCCGTGCTTGATTGGGTTTATGCCACTTATCCTGACGCTGAGCAGGTGGTGATTACCGGTGCAAGTGCTGGTTCTGTGGGTTCGATCTATCACACACCGTATATTGCCAATAATTATCCGGATGCCAGTGTGGTACAAATCGGAGATTCCTTCACCGGTGTTTTCCCTGAAGGCTTCGATGGGCTTCAAATCTGGGGGGCACATGATAATTTACCGACTGATCTTGAACCATTCGCTAGCATTGACCCTGCAACGGAATTAACACGCAATGCGAATCGTCTCTATACTGCTTCAGCTGAAGCCTTCCCTGACTTACTCATTGGTGAGTTAACCACCGCCAATGATGGTATTCAAACGTTGTTCTGGGGCGTACAGGGTGGTGAAGATCCAGCAGACTGGCAAATTGCTATGTTCGATAAAATGGCAACGCTGGATGCAGAAATCGAGAACTTCACATCCTTCATTGCTGGTGGTGATGCCCATGCAATCATGTCGAGTGCTAATTTTTACACCTACATGGCCGATGGCACGCGCTATATTGATTGGTTTGCGACACTCGTTAACGGCGATGTACCAGCTAATGTAAGCTGTGAGGCGACGTATTGCTCAACTGTTGAGTTATACGAAGCAGAATAACTAAAACGGTAAACATTGATAGGGGCGAATTATTATGTTTGCCCCTATTATTTAACGATTTTCACCTACCTACTTCCCCAGCATCGTGACAAATTCACGGGCGCTAGCAGGACGATCATCAGGGTCTTTCGAGAGCATCAGACTCAGGGCATCGACCTGATTATCGGTCAGGTCGGGCACATATTGACGCGGGTCCGGCATCGGATCAGTCAGGTGCATCCGTAACAGACCGGCAAAGCTACCCGATTTAAATGGCAGGTGACCGGTCAGGAATTGATAGGTCAGCACGCCGAAACTGTACAGATCAGCGCGATAATCGAGACTATTCGACGATTCGATCTGCTCTGGCGCCATGTAACTGACGGTACCCACCAGGTTGTCCTGTGTCATATTAGTGCCTTTGCTGGCTAGTCTGGCAATGCCAAAATCCATCAAGATCGCGTGGAATTGATCCATCGGTTTACCATCGCTGAAGCGCCGACGCAACATGACATTGCTCGGTTTCACATCACGGTGAATGATGCCTTTGGAATGCGCATAATCCAGCGCGGCGGCAATATCCAGCAAGATCGCCCCATCATAACCGAACGTCAAGCGTTCGTTGCGCCCCAAGAATTCAGCAAGATCAACGCCGTTGATGTGTTCCATGATCATATAAGGGCGCTCGTCTTTAATACCATAATCGAACACACGCACGATATTCTGATGCTTTAACTGCGCGATGATCTGCGCCTCTTGCTCGAAGCGTTTGGTATATTCTTCATAGTTCTGCACGTTTGCCCGCAGTTGCTTGACTGCCACCACGTTCTTCAAAAAGCGATGGCGGGACAGATATACATCGGACATGCCTCCTGTGCCGATTTGATCGATGACCTCATACACGCCGAAACGCTGACCATCGTCCGGCAGATGCCCATAGACTTCTTCTGTTGAGAGCTTGCGCCCGGCTTCTTGCTCCATGCGTATCTGCACGCGCAGTTCAATCTCCATCATCACCGAGCTAGTCAGATCGCGGATGATGGAAATTTCGTCTTCTGACCACTGGCGCGGTTTATTATCAATCACACACAATGAGCCGATGTTGAGCCCATCTGTTGTATAGATCGGCATCCCTAAATAACCGATCACATCATACTCTTTGATAGCAGGATTATGGCGCACAGCGGGATGGTTGCGCGCATCATCCACAATTAAGGGTTCACCCGTAGCGACAACATGCTTACAGAATGAATGAGAGAGCGGTAACTCTTGAATTGATGCACCGATTCCACTTTTAACATAATGGCGATTTACATCAATCAACGAAATAAATGAGATCGGCGCACCTAAAACCCGCGCTGCCATGTTGGTCAGACGGTCAAAAGCTTCCTCAGCTTTTGTATCCAACAAGAAGGTTTTACGAAGTGCTGCTACGCGGTCAGGATCGACGATTTGTGTCATTACATTGCTTGTTGCTGGTGTCATCTTGTATCTCTCTTTAGTGTTTAAAGCCGACTACTAATTTGACAATCGTCGAGAATAGGTATGTTACCATCAGGCGATATGTCATTATGTGATGTGTGCTAGATATACTCAGAATAGTAGAAGAATTTGTTGTGTGTTGTTGTTTTATAGACGATCTTGCTGATCTCAATGCTATCATATAGACAAACTATAAGTTGTTTCTCTTACATGAATGAAAATTAAGGAAGAATTCGGTGAAAACCCTTTAATTTTGAGGTTCATTTCAAGCGTTTTGTAACGTTTCTTCAGTAAGGAGTAGGTTACTCAGCGGATACAATTGCCACGTCGTGGCAGATGACAGTATAGGTATTGTGTGGTGTCGGTCTGTGCATACTGATTCAAGAGGCGTTGTGAGAAGATGAAATCGCGCCGGAAAGCACCGCCATCGTGGCAGGTCAGGCAGTCATTACGGTTTTCGTCGCTAGGTTGTAAAGTACGCGCATCGAACGAGCCGAAATTCCAGTCAATCACGCCAATCGGTGAAGGGAGCTGATCAGTTGTCCAGTCGTCACGCTTCTCCATCACATGCACGTTAGGATGCATGTCTGCGGTGATGAAACGCCCATCGGCATCCCGTCGAATATTGCCCAACCAATCCCGCGACGCATCCCATGTTTCGATCACGAATTGTGCGCCATCCGGCAGAGAATCCCCATCACGCGCCGCACGCACCGCGTCAGGGTGGGCGTAAATGTGGCGGACTGTCGCATCGACACGATCGACCACTAGATAGAGCGTGAAGGCATCACGGTAATCTGCGGGAAATACCATGCCAAAATCAGGCACAGCACTCACAGGGGCGATGATGGACGGTTCGCTTCGGCTCCATGCTGAGATCGTCAGGATGGCAAATGCCAGCGCCGCATAAAGGATGGGCAAGATAAATTTCCTCATGAGGACGTGCTTTGGACTCCAAATTTAATGTGTATTCAGCATAGCACATAAATATTTCAGAAGGCTATCGGCTTGTGGTATAGTCGATTGATACTCAATGATACAAGGATAGCGTGATGGACTTCAATCAGATTGTGATGCGCTTCTCGTTTTTTGATATGCCGGTGCGCGTGCAACGCTCAGCACAGCTGGGGGTGATCATCATGCTGGTGATCTGTACCGCGCTTGCGCTCTATTTCACCGATTTAACCCTGCTCGATAGCCTGGTTGCCGGTGTGCTGGCAACACTGATCTTCTGGTTATCGGATCTAGTACATCAGTACGGGCATTTCTTCATCGCGAAGCGCATCGGCAAGCCCTCTACCGGCTTAACGTTGTGGTGGGTGCTTGGTAGCACTACCTATCCACGTGACGAAGGGCGCTTGACACCACAGACGCACATCAAACGTGCCAGTGGTGGGCCGATTGCCAGCGTCCTATTTGTCCTGCTATGGGGGTCAGTGGCGCTGGCGTTCTGGTCAGTGGGGGGCATGTTACAGTTCTTGATCGGGTGGGCACTTTACGTTCAAATTATTGTGTTCACACTCGGCGCGTTGACTCCGATCACCATGGGTGGGTTCAACAGCGACGGCGCGATTATCCTGCAATCGTGGCGCAACCTCCGTAAATGACCCACTCTGCTACTGTTGCCCAACAGGGGCAATCGTCGGCACCGGTGTTGGCAGGTCATTATCGGCGCCGGATGGTGTGGCGTTCGGATCGGGTGTGGCGTTGGGGTCAACTGTTGCCGACACGCCGAGTATACACTGTTCGCCAGCAGTGCGTGCTTTGGTCTGAAGTCCAACGTTATTGGGCGCAGATGCCAGTGCGTTGTTAAATTGCGTTTCGGCAAGGCAAGCATCACCACCGAGCAAGAGCGAGTCGCCATAGGCTTCATACTGCTCTAACAGAAGCGACGAAGCACGTCCTGTACCACGCGGGTAATTGGGTGAGAAGCCGATGACCTGATTGAGCAATGAGATCGCCCGTTGATAATTCACACTGAGATTCGCCTGTGCGCCCAGATATAACTCGGCTACTGAGCGTTCAAAGGGCAGATCAGTCGTCTGGATATTGCCGAATTGCTCGGCGCGGTTAGTGAGCAAGATCGCTTCTGCCAGACTGCCATCGGCACTGCGATAGAGGTTGAGGGCGCGTTGCGTCAGCGCGTTGAACAGCAAACCATTGACCGTCTGTGATTCATAGTTGGCATCGACAGCGCGGATCGCATCCAATGTGCTGATCGCGTCGATGAAATTGCCGCTGGCGATATCATCCCGCGCCTCATTCAACAATGCCGGCAAATCATAAGGGCTATCCGTATCGCTGACCGTTTCGGTAACCTCAGGGGCAATTGGCGTATCGGACAGTGCTTCCAGCGTAGCAGTGGCTGTTGGCGTGGTTGTGACATCGGCAGTCGGCGTGATCTGGCTTTGCTCATAGGCACGGGTCGCTTGCTCCACGAACGGTAGCGCACAAGTCGCCAGTTCACCGCCCACAGTCAGCGATTCAAAGCGGGCATCCAGCACGTCAAAGCGGTTAGCCGCGATGTCTGTCGGGATGATCTCGCATTGACGCGCCGCGTTCTGGCTCGTTGCGGCGGCGGCCGTCACACGAGCGGTATCTAAGCCATCATCGAAACCGATGAATGTCGCTGCAATCACAATCACAAGCGCAATGATCAGCGCAAACACGCCCATCACGCCCCACACTAAACAACCGGGGCCAGTATCCTCGTCGTCATCATCATATGGTGCTTGTAGGTCATAATCGGGCGGAATCACATCCGCCCGTTTGGGTTGGGTTGCGTCGTCGTTCATGCTGATCCTGAAATTACTTGGCTAAACGCCCGCATGATAGCCGATCCACTCAAAAATGTGTAGCGACGGTTTGCCTACGCTGGCAAAACAAAAAAGGGGTTCGCGCATGATACACACGAACACCCTATATGATGCACAAGCACGATCAGTTACAGACAATCGATCCTGAAACCAAGTTACCCGGCTCATTACAGGCGATCCCGTCGCCGTTGGTATCGAGGCTAAAGTTACCCTGTTGCAAGCAGGCGCTGGCTTCATCGCAGGTGAATAACTGCGCACAACTGAAACTCACACTGGGGCAAACGGCTGTCACCGGTGCAGGATCGGTCTGTACGAAGGTGGTCTCCACAAATTGATCCAGCACAACTGAGTTGGTCTGTTCGTCATAAGCCAGATTACGGAAGCTGGTGCCGAAAGTCAGATCACTGATTAAGAAAGCATATTCTCCGAAAGAATTGCGCGTGGATGAATCTTCTTGCAAGTCAGCAACGATGATCAGATAGGTTCCCGTCACAGGTAGCGTGATGGGGCCAATGGTCTGACGCACGCCGGGTGTGCCTTCGTTGATGGCGATGAAATCTGTCGGGTTATCTAATGCACTAATCGCGAGGAAAGTTTTCAACTCGGCGGGTGGAATCGGCAATACCTGTAAGTTGATGATTTGCCCCTCTAACCCATTGAAGCAGTAGCCTCGGGCATAGGTACGGCGCGTCAGGCTATCGCCATAGATCACACCGAATTGTATCTGTGGCAGAACTTCCGCCGCACGATTGAAGACCAACAAGCACTCATCCAAACCCACTGTGAGATCAGGGATCAGTTCGTTCAGGCGCTGACGCAAGCTCAACACGGTCTGATCAGCGCGGTTGATGGTGTTCAGCGCCCCTTCGACGGTACTCTGTCCGACAGGATTGCCGGTGCCCGGCTGATTGCAGACCTGTATAAAGAGGTCAATCGCGGCGCGAATGTCGGTCATGGCGGCGTTAAAATCAAGGCGCAGAGGTTCTAATATGCCAAAATTTGCTGCGAGTAAGGGCGTGGCGATCACGAAATCGCTGGGGCGTGTCGGATAATCCTGACAGGCAGCGCGTCCGGTCAATGCTGAGTCTGTCCAGCTAGCACGGATCGCATCCAACGATAATTGCGCCAGATCAAGGCGACTGAGCATCAAGCGCAAGGTGGCGAAGTATTCTTCATCGCCGTCGATCTGGGGTGTGGCAGCATCCGCGATAATCCCGCCAACCGGTAAATCCTGAATGTTGCCCGTACCCAACTGTTGAACGAAGGTCGCTGAGACCCAACCGAGCGTGCCTTCAAATGATACCTGCACCCATGATCCGCACCCATTGCGTCCGGTCAGGGTGAATTCCTGATTGAAGTTGATGTTGGAAAGTGTCGGATAACCGGTACTGGGGCCGGAGCGAATGCGTAAGCCATCGATGGCGCGGGCGCGAATCGTGCCGGTTTGTTCGGTGAAGCCGGCGCGAGGTGCCTCGAACCCGCCGAACGGCACACTGCGCGGATCGGCAGTGGGTAAAGTGGTGATGTCCCCTTCTAAGATCACCAAGGGTGCGAGGTTGACCCACCCTTCCTGACACATATAATCCACCCGTATCCACTGATTATCACCACTGCGAGCTGTCACAATATCGAAAGCATAGCCCGCATTGACCGTATCTAAGACCGGCGCACCAATCGCTGGCGTGATGCGTATGTTGGCAAATTCATTGACTACGACTGCCCGCACACCGCTCTGTGCGCTGGTGATCGGGATACCCACTATCAGCATCGCCAGTGCAAACAACCACCCTATCCCATATTTCCGCATGAAGTCCCCCTTCAGCATCACGTGAAGTGCCTTCCCATCGTTGTTATCATCATCATTTTAACGCTGTTGCTCACAAGTTGCATCATCATGAGTGTGCTATATGGTATTGTACCCGATTTAACAAAAAGGGCGAGAAAGTCGCTCGCCCTGTTAGGATTATCCTAAATTCCTGCTTTGAACGATTCCTGTATGCACAGGGTACGCTCATTCGTCGTCGAGATCATCATCGAGCAACGCATCTAACTGATCGAGCATGTTACCGCGGATCGGTTGTGTGGCTTCAATGGGCTTCTGTGAGTGATCTTCGAGCGGTTGTGTGCCCCGCCGCGCTCGTTCTATTGTGCCCTGTTTTTTTTCGCGAAGACGTTTCAATAAAGAACTCTGATCAGCGTTTTCTTGTTGCTGTCCGGGGCGCTTGACTTCGATACCCGATACTTCTTTAGGTGTTTCCGAATCCGTGTTAGCTGTTTGGCGGTTAGTAGGTACATATTTCGCTAATGCTTTGCGCGATTCTGGTGTGCCAATGTGTTTAAGTGCCGCCAATGCTGTCCGCCGTACTACCGGATGTGGATCAGCGAGTGTGCGTGCTAAGGGTTCAATCGCCCATTCAGCTTGTAACTGCCCCAGAATAGCCGCACCATTGCGCCGAATATGCCAATCCGAATGGCGCAGGTTCGCTAAGAGGGCCACTGTCGCCGGTGCGCTCTCCAATTTCAATAAGGCTTCGGCAATCGCCAGGCGCACATGAATCGTGTGTCTGGGATTGTTGAACGCCAGGATTAGCGGTTCTACAGCAACTTTGTCGCCTAATTCACCCAATTTATTGGCAGCCGCCATCACTTGATCGGAGCGGTTGCTGTGTTGTAATTGTTTGACGAGTTGATCAACCGGTGTGTTATTCGCATCAGAGGCGGCACGGCGTGTCGCATCGGTGAGGCTTTCTATCGCCGTGGCTATCGCCATACTGGTTTCGGCATCTTCCTCTCGCTGAAACGCCTCTTTCAAGGCAGGGATTGCCGCAACAGCTTTCATGCTACGCAAGGCAGTTGCCGCACGTTGACGAAAGTGTTTCTCATCGGATGAGAGCGCATCAATTAAGCCCTGTATATCGAGGTTGGATTGCATTTGCCAGAAATCCGGTTTGGAGTTATCAGTCACAATACTTTATCTCAATAACATCATCATATCGGTCAGATCAATCGCTATTGGTGTGCTAGGCTCGCATCCCATGCAACCCAATTGTGTCTATTTTATCACACATTGGTATAGAGAGTGTAACGTATGACCGATGTAGTGTCAGGTTATTGTCATGATGCGTTAAAGTTTGGTTGGGGTCTATCACCGTATGGTATGCTATGCGGTAAACTATGATGAGATCATCCTGCTGTGTTTCAAGATAGGGTAAAGCAACTGATAACTGCACAAAAAAATGAAAACATGCTATCATTCAATGAGGTCGTTTGCAGCGGGCATCGCAAACAACCGTAAACGCAACAATTCGACCCATGCAAGGACGAAAGAGGTTTCATGACACAGCAATTTCGCAGCGAAGCGCTAGAAGATGAACTGAAAAAGCTTCACGGTGTTGTCAACGGTGTCAAGGCGACAGTGATCGTGAATAATGACGGACTTCTAGTCTCAGCATACCCAACTGAAGATGAAGAAAATCCCCATAACAACCCCACCAGTAGCCCACAGGTTGCTGCGATGTCTGCTACGCTCATCGGGCTTGCTGAAAAGACACTCGGTCGTCTGGCGCAGGGTGAGCTTGAACGGTTGTTGATGGAAGCTGAAGAAGGAACGATGGTGGTTTATCCTGCGGGACGCGCTTCGGTTGCCGTGCTGGTAGAAAAAGACGCACATATGGGGCAGGTTTTATACGCCACCAAACAAGCTGCCGCTGAAATTGAGAAAATTCTGGGGGGATAATACAGGCATTCAGCCTTCGAAGCTGACTTGCATTGCGAGATTACCAAAGCGTAGTTCGTCGCCATGCTGAATAAGCTGTTTGGTATTACCCGGCACAATAGTGCCATTGACGAATGTGCCGTTGCGGCTGTTCAAATCCTTAACAAACAGGCGCTCATCTTCACACAAGATCACCGCATGGCGACGGCTTAAACCCAGTCGATACGCGCCGTGTGGCGTTAAATCAATATCTGGCACATAATCCGTCACATTATCTGACCGCCCGACAATCATCTCGCCCTGTACCACCTTCACGATTGGATCAAACGACTCGGTCGAGGTCAACCGTAAGCGCATTGACGCGGTGAACGTGCTTTGTTCATCGGTCGTTTGTTGGGCCTGTTCTTCGGCATCACGCTGACGTTGTGTTTCAGCATGTAAGGCTTTCAACGCCTCTTGCTGAAGGTCATTCGTCGTGTTGCCGTTCTCCTCCTCCACTTCCAGTGCTTCTTGATTGTCTTGCTTCAACAAGCGTCTGGCTTCTTCTGCCGCCTGGCTCAAATCGTTCGATGCATGATTTGAATCCTGTGAGGGTTCTGTTGAAGGATTATCTGAATTCGGGTTTTGTGTATCCATTATGCCCTATCGTTATCCAACCGTAATTAAAACGTGTTTCGACTCATCCTGTACGTGTAACTGTTGAATCTAAAGCATTGTATCATTAGTAATTGTTTAGAACAATGAATAGTGAACAAGCCTGTTAAATTCAAACGGAAGTGTCACACTGAATATAATGCTTTATGCGATTAAAGGCTTATTACGATTCGATATATTCCTCTCACATAGTAATGGCAATCTGACGAAAGTGCAATGTGTATTGCCCCTACAACAACCCTGATAAGTGGGGGGGTGTGATGATGCCAGAACGCAGTAGAGGGTCACGCCGGAGCGCCACCCTCTACTATCGGGATATAGGAAGGAAATCACACGTTCACACAGTACCGTTGGTTAGTCGCTACAGGGGAACTGCGCCGTTTAAAAACCCAACGTTTACTGTATCCGTCTGACACCATCATAATATAAAAATTGATTTTTTGTGCATTAAGATATATAAATCATGCGAATATTTATAATTTCTTAACAAAACATTGATATTTTGCACGCAATAACCGTTACAATCTGAAGCTAACGTATCTATGAAACCGGAGCTTTGATGAAACCGACCTTACTCTTTTTCGATCTGGACGCCACGCTGGTTGAGAATCGGTTTAGCCGTAAAGCGATTGCGCCCCTTTTGCAAGAGCTAGCAACTACCGCAGATCGCACGATTGAAACGATTTATCATGAATTCATGGCAGAGAACCTACGTCGTCAGGAAGTGGATCCCGATAATGTCCTCACGATGGATTGGGACGACATCTTACAGCATCTCGCCCGTCAACATGATGTGACCTTATCGGATACTGTTGATCAGCGCTGGCAAGAGTACGCCCACGCAGATGATGTGGAGATACTGGATAACGCGCCGGCAGTTCTCAAGATGTTGCAACGCCCGCACCGTCAATTGATCTTATCCACCAAAGGTTTGTTCAAATATCAAGAATCGGTGCTGGATGTGACCGGTTTGGGCGCGTTCTTCGATGACATCCTCACGCCTGATATTACCGGCTATCTCAAGACTACACCGGCATATTTCGAGCGGTATCAGGCACAAGATGCACTCAAGATACAAATTGGCGATCATTATTATGATGATGTGATCTGTGCCAGAGCGAAAGGCTTCTACAGTATCATGCGTGCGCCGTTACCCGCGCTGGAGATATTTGACCCGTTCGAGCGTCCGCAACAACTCGCCGATCTACGCGCCGACATCCCCACCTACCCCGATACGGAGACCGATATTGTACCGGATGCCGTAGTGATCTCGCTGGAAGAATTGCCGTCAGTGATCCAGCGCTTCGAGGCACGGTCAGCGTCGTAAGCCAGGGTAATCGAGGAATAGCACTTCAAACGCCATGCGCATGTTGGCGTTGGTTTTGCTGGTTTCGTTCAGCAGGGTGCGGGTAGCTTGTAAAGCGTGCAGGGCTTCATCAGGTTGGATCATCTGCACCAACTGCTGAATCTCGATGATGCGGTCACTATTACAGGGTTTGACGGGGCTACTGTATGCTTGCAACAGCACATCACGCCAATACGTTTGCCATGTTTCCAGCAGATACCGCAGGGCTTCGTAGTCTTTGCGGGCGATTTTTTCCAGTTCTTCAGCAATTTTGAAGCGTTCGACGCGGTTACCGTACACCACATTATTGAGCATTGCCAGCATATCCTCACGCTCTGCCATCACGCCCTCATTGTGGAGTGCGTTAAACGCCCAACCGATACGCCCACTACTAAGACGCGCCAGCAAAGTCGCCCGCGCTTCATCTGCACCATGCATTTGCAAGAACGCGCTGATCTCGGATTGGGGCACGGCGCGTAAAGGCACGATCTGGCATCGGCTGACAATCGTCGGCATGATATTCTCGGTGGATTCTGCCAGCAAGATCAACACCGCGTGCACCGAGGGTTCTTCGAGCGTCTTGAGCAGAGCATCCTGTGCTTGTGGCGCGGCATAATCGAAGCCTTCAAAAATGGCAACGCGATAGCGCGAATCGTAGGGTTTGAGTGCCAGCAAGCGCATCACATCGCGGATTGCGTCGATCTTCAAGCGTCCAGTGCGCTCATCACGATCGGTATAGAGCATATCGGGATGATTGCCACTATAGATCAATTTACAGGAGCGACACTGCCCACACGGACGGTTTTCGCTGTCTTCCTCGGTGCAGTTGAGCGCCATGGCGAAGGCGTGTGCCAGTTGATTTTTGCCGATATTGTTGGTGCCTGTTATCAAATAAGCATGGCGATTGCGATGGTTGCGAATGCTCATCCGCAAGAAATCCACTGCCCAATCGTGCCCCCACACCGGCCAATTGTGATCGCGTGTCATCGGGTTGTGTTCTGTCTCTTGTGTGCAATTGATAAGCGTCATTATGGCACGTTGACCGCATTCCGCCAAGTCCGCGCCGTGTGCCGGATCATCGTGAGTGATCCCGGCTAACAAAGATGCCTCAAAATGACATATGCTCCTAACATATGCTGATGCTTGACATGGTTTGTTTTTCATAACAGACTTGGAGTACTTCATATACTTAAATCATGATCTATACCGGTGTGTAGATCCGTGAACACATTGATTGATAAGGTATTATGGTTGAACCTTTTTATATAGATACGTCCGGTGCCTGGGTGTTGGGGCATAACCAACAGCAAGGCGCGGGATCACACTTACAAGCAGGGGCACGCGCTGAATTGATCCCTTCGCCGATCACGCGGGCACTCAGCACGTTTGGTGGGCGCATCGCCGCACAAACCATGCAGTATATGTTTCGGGGTTCGGTAGAACCGCTCTTGAATTATGTTGCTTTTCGCCCTTATGCGCTGATGGAAGCGATACGCTTCGCATTAGGTGAACACCCGCGTGATAAGATTGTGCTGGATCCGGCATCGGGATATAGTCCGGTGTATTATTGGCTGGCACAACAATTACCCCATACGCAATTCATTGAGATGGATCAGGAGAAGATGATCGACGGGAAGCACAAGGCGCTTGATCCTTTCGGCATAGCGCAGAACCTCGGTTTCCACGCGGTTGATCTGAGCACAACGCCTTTACACACTGTGCAATCTAATCCAGTGGATGTGATGGTGCTGTTGGGCGCGTATGTCGATCATGGTGCTTATGCTGATCTTCTGCGCTATGTGCCTCATTTGCTCAAACAGGATGGCTATATCGTCAGTATCTTCCCCAATAAAGAGGGTATCGAAAATTTTCAGGAGAACAGCGCAATCTTCAGCCGTATTGTGAGCGAACCACGGGGGGCAGTCAATGATCTGAGCGAGATTATCACGCTCTTCAAAGAGAGCGAATTCAAACTCAAACGGGTGATTAGCCTCTCGGAATTAGCCGACAAGCATCATAAACCCGTTCCTGCTGATGTCGAGCTGATCGCGATTGCGCGTCTCGGCGGGGAAGATGAGGTACTCATCACGCGCTCAGAAGCACCCACCGCCACCGAAAGTGAGAGTGTACCGCCGTTCATCGACTTTGACCTGGCATCGTTCCAGCGTTTTCCACGCCATGAGCGCCAGTTCCCTGTACCCCGGCGCAAGCCCAGGCTGTGAGCGCGCTCATCGGCGCAGAATGATGTACTGATTCATGGCGTTATCGGTTCCGTCAGCACGGTAGCGCGTGACCTCTTGCAAGCCGGATGCCCTGATTAGCACCTCCAGTTCGGCATCATCGACGTAATGACAATAGCGCAGGGCACGCTCGCCACTGCGCCAATCTAGCAAATAATCGTGCTGTTCGACGGGTAAATCATCGGGGAAGGGCACAAAGCGTTGACGAAAGCGTTCGTACTCGTAGAAGCGCCACATCGCCATGATGAGCAAGCCACCCTGCGCCACCCGTTCGGCGAGTTGTGTCACGAAGTGCCGCCGATTATCGAAGCCCGGCACATGATGAATCACACCAAAGAGCGCCACTGCATCATAGTTGCCTGTCGGCAAAGGATCAACAATCACATCCTGTTCGGTGATTGTCACCTGCAAACGTGAGTGTGGGGCGAGTGCCTCGCGAGCATAAGCCAGCAGTTGCGCATTGTTATCCACCCCATGATAGATAATTTCACCGTCTAACACATCGTGCAAGAACAAGCCAAAGCGCCCGTTGCCACAACCCACATCCAGCACGCGCAAGGGCGCGGCGAGATACGCGGCAAGCGGTTGCCATCCCGCCCAACTGCGCTGGCGTGTTTGATCGAACTTTTGGGCAGTAGTCTCGTAAAATTGGCGGTTGATGGCGTTCAAACGGTCGATGATTTGTGGTGTCATGATGTGTCCTTATCGTGGGCATTGTGGGCGTATTATACCATTATCTAAAAGGCTGTTTATGACATGATGCCCTAAAGTAAGCGCTACGCATCCCTGAACCATCGACCTCCATCAAGTGATGTTATAATGCCTAACTTTCGCGCTGAATGTCCCTATCCGTTTCTGCTGATTTTAGGTTATGATAGATGCTATAATGGGTATTAAATGGTGAGGAGGAGTGACAACCATGTTCAAACGTAAGAAGAAAACACGGGTTGAGCAAGCACGCGCTGATATTGAGAAGCAGATCCGTGTGGTGAACAAACAAGCCAATCAGACGCGCAAGGAACTGATCAAGCGCCTCAACCACACTGCTGATGATCTGCGCTCCGGTCTGGTACATGTTTTTGACCGTGAGGAACAGAAGCAAGCCAACAAGCTGGCACAAGATTTAGAGGCCATCGCACAAGACATCGAAAAACGTGCCGAAAAAGGCTTGCACGATGTCACCGAGAACGCGCAGGATAATGTGTGGGGAACCATCATGGTGACCTTCGTTGTCGGTTTGCTCTTCGGTTGGATCATTAAGAACATGCTGGACTGAGTCCATACGCTATCACTCAATTTCAAGGAAGAGGGTCGGTTCATTGGTTGTGATCGGCCCTCTTTGCGTTTAACCCATCAATTGACAGTGAAAGTGCAACTCTCTTGCTCGAAGGGGTTGGCGGTTTCCGGCCCGTAGAAGCTGGTGCCGTCGTATATGGCACGATCCCACGTCACCTGATAAGCGATGATGTATTCACCACTGGTGACCGGCCCGAACGGCACTTCCCAATACGCGATATAAGATGAACCGCCGAGCGGTTGAATCTCCCCGACGAAATCATTGGCATCAGCGATCGCTTCCCCGTTGACCGACAACTCCAGATTGGATGCGTCGATATGGTCAGCGACTTGATCTTCACTACCGGCAATCCATCCCCACCAAATTTGAATGCGATCACCAGCACGGACTACCGGCACGTTGGTCAGATCACCGAACTGCGGATCATCGCAGAAGGCGAATACACGCACCACACGCCCTGACGGGGTTGCTGTGGAAGATGTGGCCTGTGTCGCAGTCGTGCTGGCTCCGCCCCCTGTACCAATAGTCGTCGGTGCAACTGTGATCTGGCGATTCGGGCTTGATTCAGCATCGTCTGGATCACTGGTCGGCGAGGGCAATCCGCCAGCGAGCGCCGTCGCGGTCTGGAAGATGGCGCGGTTGTCGATGGTGGGTACACCCGGCAACGCCCCTTCGGTTGCAATCGGCGGGATCGTAGCGCGTTCATCGTCGTCATCGTCATCATCCGCCCCCTGTGACTGGACTTGCGTCGGTGGGGTAGCCGTGGCACGTCCGGGGATTAGTTCCGTCGGCGGTAAAGGCGTGCCGAGGAACAACGCGGTCAAATCTGGCGATGGCGTGATTGTCGGGAAGGGGGTTGGCGTGTTCTCCACACGGATGAAACGTGATGCCATCCAGCCTTCGCGCCCGTCTTCTAGCAAGCGGATGTTATACCACGAGCCATCTTCGTTCTGCCCGATAATTTGCACGCCTGTGCCTGCCGGTAATGCCGTGATAACCTGCGAGCTGGTATCTGGCCCACTACGCACATTGATCGACTGTACCGCACTGACAATGCCGACAACGGTCGGGGTCAGGGTCGGGGTCGGGGTATCGCTCGGTGTGGGCGGGATCTCGGTCACGGTTGAGGTCGGCGTGAAAGTCGGAATATCGGTGCTGGTTGGGCGGATAGTCGCCGTAACACGTTGTGTCAGGCTAGGAATAGGTTGCAGAGTATCGGTTGCCGGTAATTCGATCACCGCGTCATCCGACGGGCTACTGCACGCCATCAAGCCAAATAATAACAGGAGAAGCCATAAAGATAATCGTTTCATCATCAGGTATCAAATCCACAGTCAGTTCAACACAAGTACAAGTCATGTGATGCAGATAGTAGTATAACCCACAACGGCCTACGCGCAACGATCGCTGATGCGAATCAGTGGGTAAGCGTAATGAAATTCGTTGTCAGGGCAATTGCAAAGACAAATGATGTCAGCACAACCGCGAATTGTTGCTGGTTGCAACGATCACACAGTTCTTGGATAATAAACAGGTGATCAAGAACGCGCATCATAGCAAAGGAGATGCCTCCATGCCCGATCAATCACCACCCACAGATGAGCAAGAACAACGTGCCCCTAATCCACTGTGGGCATTAGGGGTGGCGTTGTTGATTATCATCGGTTTTGTGATTGCAATTTTCGTCGTGGTCAGTCCAGCACTCGCGCCCTAAAAACCCGTGATGCGGTAGATCACGCCTTCAATTTCGCTGATCCCAAGATGTGAGACCACGCGCCGTCCGGGCGTGCCTAAGCCGGTTGATATATATAGTTCGCCCTCATGATAGGTGACGTTGGTTGGCCCGTCTAGTTCCTGTGCGAGTACGCGCATCTCACCGTCAGGGGTGTGCATGGTAACGCGCCCACTATAGCGCGCATATCCGCCGGGGTCAGGCGGTTGCTCCGGGTCGAACAGGTCAAAATCGAAAGGCATCGGGTTAGTTTCCCACGTGGTAGTCAGTTCGACGACGAAGAGCGTGCCATCTTCCGCAACAGCGACATCAATTGCGGTAGTCAAGCCAGTAATTTCATCGCTGATTGTGCCGGTATCGGGATCAATCCGCACGACTTTCGCATCACCGGGCATGAAGCCCATCTGTGTGTCGTAGTAGTCATAGACGAAGCCGGAAAACAGCGCCACCAGCAAATCACCTGTGTTGGGGTCAACCGCGATGCCAGCGGGCACCGGTTGTTGATCATTGGCGAGTGTTGGCAGCTCCACCACCACTTCGGCGTCGCCTGTCATATCCACTGCCATGATCCGATTGAATCCGCTTTCAGTGGCGAAGAATACGTCGCGTTGTGGATCATAAGCGAAAGAATTGAGCGTGGCACTGCGCTGAACAAAGCGCGTTGCGCCTTCGCGCCCCGTATTGAGGATGAAGATACCCACATTGCCATAGTACCCTTCCCCGCCAGTATTGCGCCCGGCTTCAGCAAAGGGATGGTCGAGCGTGAAGTAGATGCGGTCTTCATCGAGCATGACGACATCGCTCAAGCCGAAGGGTTCATCGTGCCCGGTACGGTACACTGCTAGACTGTTGAAGCTCGGTTGTGCGTCGAGACGCACTAACCGCTGATCGTCGCTATCGTCAAAATCACCATCATTGTTGTTATCGGCTAATTGTAGCACGCGCCCACTGCCGATGACTTCCATCGGCGTATCACTTCCGGTACCGGCTTCGATCACCAGCAGTTGCCCATCAGGCATCACAGCCACACCACGCGGATTATTCAGATCACTGGCGATTGCTTCGATACGTAGCGTCTCTTCCTGTGCCTGTCCCATGCTGATAAGGCTGATCACGAACAATACACAGACTATTACTTTCAATCTCACAATAAAACTCCTCACAGAACATAAACGATGGATACAAAATGCTTAAATCTGATTAGCTATCGAACAGCACTAAAATTGAAAGTAAATAAATTGCTGTTCAGTATTATTGACGAGCAGACTATATATGATCAATATTGTGCTCGTATAATACAGTGACCAACGCAGGAAAACCCAGCGTAAGATGAGCTGTTGTAGATTAAACACCTCATTTGCCCACTCTACAACCATCAGAAAAATGATGAGAGACAGCGATAAATATATTTCAAACCGCATCAATTCTCCGGGAATAGCCTGTAAGGGACTGAGAAGGGTTGTTCGTCCATCAGAAAAATCAAATAATGAGCCAATCAGGTAAAATGCATCATCCAAGTTATTAGCACGAAAGAAAATCCACGTAAAGACGATAATAGCAAACGTGATAGCACGTTGAACCCAGCGCTCTAATGCGCCTGATTCACGCATAGGGAGAAAACGGCTCATCATCGTTTCCAGAACAATCACACCACCATGTAAAGCACCCCAGATCACAAACGTCCAGCTTGCCCCATGCCATAGACCACTCACCACAAACACGATCATCAAGTTGAATAGATTCCGCACGAATGAGACGCGGTTACCCCCTAGCGGAATATATAAATAATCGCGGAACCATGTTGATAGTGAAATATGCCAGCGTCGCCAAAAATCACGAATAGAGGTGGCTAAATAAGGTCTTCGGAAGTTCTCCATCAAGTCAAAGCCCATGATGCGGGCAGTCCCAATCGCAATATCGCTGTATCCGCTAAAATCACAGTAAATTTGAAAAGCGAAAAATACGGATGCAATCCATAACGGTAAACCCGAATAGGCATCCAGATTGTTATAGACCCCGTTGACGTACAATGCCAGACGGTCTGCGATCACAACTTTCTTGAAGACGCCCCATAAGATTAATCGTAAGCCTGATACCACGCGATCATAATCAAACTGATATGACGTGCGGAATTGGGGCAACATGTGTTGCGCCCGTTCAATAGGGCCCGCAACCAATTGTGGAAAGAAAGCCACATAAGTGGCGAATATCCCCATATTATCTTCCACCGGGATCTTTTTGCGGTAGACATCAATCGTGTAGGCCATCGACTGAAACGTATAGAAAGAAATACCCACAGGTAAAATCAATTGGTGCGTAATCAATTGATACGGCATACCCAGATTCAAAAATAAACCTTGTAACGATTCACTGAAAAAGTTGAAGTATTTGAATGTGAATAGCACACTCAGATTAATCACTATACTTGCAACCAACAACCAGCGCCGTCGGTTAATTTGTTCGTCAGGGGTTTTGCCAAGCATCTGCGCAATTGTGTAATCGGCTAGTGTGGAGAATGCGATCAAGAAAACATACTCAACCCGCGAAAAGGCATAGAAAATATAGCTGGAGACCAATAACAAGGGCAAACGCCAACGTACAGGTAACCCGAAATAAAGCGGGATGACGATGCTCAAAAACACGATGAATTCAAACGATATAAAAGACATCAGTCAACCTGATCGGGTCTGAATAGCTGGAATGGATGCTCGGAGGCGAGTAAGGGTTGCTGTAAATCATCAGCATCCGAACACGCGCCCAGAGCCTGATTTTCTTGTTCCAATAATGCAAGATAGACCAACAATGCACTGCGCTCGGATAGATGCCAGCTATCTAACATCATATCATCTGTAATGCCTAATGTGTTCGGATCAGTCATATCGTAAAACGAAAAGTTATATGTCTCGAAAAGTTGCATGATTTGGGTGCTTGCTTGTGACAAATAACGATATGCATCGGATTGACTGCCGAAATAGCGCTGATAAGTGTCCGGTGCGAATGGTGGAAAGAATCCGATCACATCCACATCATTGGAATCAGCATAGTTGAGCAACGTTTCCAACTGAGTGAGAGCATCATCACTCACCATATCACCCGGCAAATAAACCGCATTGGGTACTCCGAACATGCGCATTATCCGGTTGCGATCCACCTCGGACTCTGCTATACCGAACTGGTAAGAGCCATCGTTGCGATAGCCAATACCTGCACGTACCGCATTCAAACCGATTGTGCGCACACCAAAGACCGGATCTTCTCGACGAAGCAAGCGTAGGCGGTCAGCATGTGTCATTGTCAAACTGGCGCGGAGTAAGTTGTAAATATTGCGATAATTCTGGACGAGCGGATGTGCTGTTGTGAAAGAAATGATATCGGGCCAAAATCGGCGATAATCGGCATTAAAGGAGGGTTGATCAAGTGCCAGAATCAGCACATCAGGCGATGCTGTATCAATATACATACGCCCATAATAGTCCATGCTGCTGATATCGAGTGTGCGAATACCTGCATTGTAAAATTGTTGCGGGTGTTGGTGACAAAATTCTTCACGAAAACCCAATATCCGCGAAGAACCCAGAAGGATCACATCAGGTTGACGGGCACGGATGGCTTCATTTTTGTAAATAGCACTTTCAACCAGAGGCGGATCATATAATAACGGTTCACCCTCTGCCATCATGTCCGCGATGTGACTAAACGATAAGAATAATCCATTATGCCATGCCACAGCAACCACCATCAAACCAGCGATCACAAAGGGTGTGATGTATATAGCTAATTTTAAAAAAAGTCGGTTTAGTGCACAGTAAAACGGCTCCGAAGAGCCGTTCTGTGCGTCATTGTTGTTCGGTTCAAACACCGTATCATGTGCCCTAGTCTACACCACGCAAGCGCGGGTCAAAGGCATCACGCAAGCCATCCCCGAGGAAGTTGAAGGCGAACATGACGAAGAATAGCGCCAACGCCGGGAAGATCGCCTCGTGCGGGTACGAGCTGATATACTGCGAGCCATCCGAGATCATCTGCCCCCAACTCGGTGTGGGCGGGCTAACCCCTAGACCGATGAAGCTCAGGAACGCCTCCGAGCTGATATAGCCCGGAATCGTGAGTGTCTCGGCGACGATCAATGGCCCCATGATATTGGGCAGTACGTGTTTGGTGATGATTTGTAAGCGGCTTGCGCCCTGTGCACGGGCGGCAAGAATGTACTCGTTCTCACGCACGGATAAGACTTGTCCACGTGTCAGACGTGCCAGACCGAGCCACGAGGTAATGCCAATGCCGATGAAGATGAACAACATACCACCGATAGAACGATCTGCTTGATAGAGAAAACCACCGAGTGTGCCCTGTGCTTCTGCCGCAGCAAACGCGCCACTACGGAAGTACGCCATCATCAAGATAATCACCAGCAAGGTTGGGAAAGCATAGAGCGTATCGACAATACGCATGATGAGATCATCAATCCGTCCGCCGAAGTAACCTGCAATCAAGCCTAAAGTAAGACCGATTGCCGTGGCAAACAACGGCCCCACAAACGCCACCGCTAGCGAAACACGTGCTCCGTAGATGATGCGTGAGAGCAAATCCCGCCCTAGCGGATCCGTACCGAGCGGGAATTCTTCGGCATCAACCACGCGCACATAACCGCCTTCAGTGCCCTGTGCCCGCATCGTGGGGAACAAGTCAATGACCCATTGTGGCGCAGCATTGGTCTGGAGCAGATTTTGCTTGGAATAGCTGTGTGGCGCGATAGAGGATGCAAACACGGCCATCAAGATATTGAGTATGATGACAATCATGCCAATCATCGCCAGCCGATTACGGATCAAACGCTCGAAGGAATCGCGCCATAGGCTCTTGCTCAGAGGTAAATGGTCGTCGTGCAAGTTAGCAATCCCAGTTTTTTCACTTTGAGGATTGGGAGAAGTCGTCGCCATGTGTGCCTCCTAATAGACAATGCGCGGATCAAGGAATCCGTACAAAATATCCACGAGCAAGTTCGCCACCACAAGGAAGGTGCCCCATAGTAGGGTTGTCCCCATGATGACTGGATAATCGCGTGTGCCGATTGACGTGATAAAATATTCGCCTAAGCCGGGGATGCCGAAGATTAACTCAACGACGAATGTCCCTGTCACGAGTGCCGCAAGCATGGGCCCCATCACAGTAAAAACTGGAATCATCGAGTTTTTAAGCGCGTGCAAGCTGACTACCACCCGTTCCGATAAGCCTTTGGCGCGGGCGGTGCGGATGAAATCTTCGTTCATCACCTGTAGCAAGCTGGCACGGGTCAGGCGGGCAAGGATCGCCGATGAGCCAAATCCGAGTGCGATTGCCGGTAATATCACCTGCTCCGGTGTGCCCCAGCCCGTTGGCGGCACCCATTGCAACTGCACACCGAAGATATAGCGCAAGATTGGTCCTGATACAATCGCTGGAATCGATACACCCAGCAACGCGATGCTCATACTGGCATAATCAACCCACGTATTACGGCGCAATGCCGCCGCAACACCTGTCGGGATGCCGATCACAACAGCGATCGTAAACGCGGCAACACCTAACTGAAATGAAATTGGCAAGTGTGCCTTGAAAATACTGTTCACAGTACGGCTTGATGAGCGATACGAGGGACCAAAATTCATCCAGCGCACCACACGATCTGTGAAAGGAATCTGGATGTTGACCAGATAGTCTTCAACCACGCCGCGTGAAGTTGGTGGAATCGTTTCGCCGGTGATACGTGGGATGAGCAGGTCATCCATATAATTGAGATATTGCACCCAGCCCGGCGCATCAAGGTTATATTTGGCTTCAAGCTGTGCAATCACGGCTTGTGGCACATTCTTCTCACCGTCGAAAGGACTGCCGGGGATGAGCTTCATGAAGAAGAATGTTAATGCCGATACTGCTATCAACACGACAAACATGGATAACATTCGGCGGATAATAAAACTGGTCATGGACAAAAAACCTTCAAACTATTTCGGGTTGTGGTCAACTCGTCACAACAATGATGCAATCTATTTACCATCAAGGTATATCACTAACCGTTATATATTACCAAACGAATATGGCGTTTTGATGCGATTCGCTCTGTAAGGGTGATCAAGCACACCATAGCCAGACTCAAATGAGGGGACGTGTGTCCCCTCACTTGTGTTGGATCGCATTTCAACAACTGGTTTAGTTGCTGATGCTCCAGTATTCGTAGTAGGTGTTACCCAGGCTACCATACGGACGTTCGATGTATGGTTTGGTCAGGTTACTGGTGAGATCGTAGACCAGATTGATCATCATTGCATCGCGGGTCGTGGCGATGTACTCAGCTTGTGCGTAGAGCGCTTCGCGTTCTTCGAGGTCGGTGAGCACTTGCGCTTCTGACAGCAATGCATCGAATTCTTCATCTGACCAACCGCTACCGTTGACGGCAACACTGCTGTGCAACACGTCGAACAGGAAGTTGTTGGTGTCAGGATAATCTTGGCACCAGCCGAGATACCAGACATTCGGTGCGGTTTCTGGGAAGTCAGTGGTTTCGAGGTAGACAGCCCATTCCTGGGTGGACACATCGATATTGACCACGCCACCGAGCGCATCATTCCACATTTCGAGCGCAGCAGCAGCAACCAATGGACCTGTGCCGGAACCGGCGCTGTGCATGAAGGTGATGGTCGGGACTTCGCTCAGACCATTTTCTTCGAGGTAACTGGTAATCAGTTCGTTTGCCATCTCATCATCTTCGCCGATGATCAGTTCTGGATATTCTTCGGCGGTTGGTGCGGCGGCGAGGCTCGGACGGGTGAAGAAGAATGCCGGCTCACTCGGACGCAGGATGAAATCAGCAATGTCTTGACGGTTGATTGCCATCGACAGTGCTTGACGCACACGCACATCGTTGGTTGGTTCAATCGTGGTGTTAAACATCAAGTAGAAGGTACAGGTATCTGGCCCTGTGCTGTATTCTTCGCTGAGGGTTGCATCAGCCAGCACGCGGTCAAGATCAGCACTTGGCACACCAGTGGTATCCAGCAAGCCAGCTTCGTAGTTTGCCAGAGCAGCAGACGTTTCTAACATCACACCGGTGACGGCATCGAGTGTTGGCACTGGGATGGTATCGGTGCCTGGCCAGAATGGATTACGGACGATGGTCAGGCGTTCGCCATTGAGCCATTCGCTGAGAGCAAATGGACCGTAAGAAACGATGTTCTCAGGCTCAGTCCATGCATCACCAAATTCTTCTTCTACCCATTGTGGTTTAGCGGTGGACATCCACATACCGAGAATCTGTGGTACGAAACCAGCAGGTTGTGATGCCACAACTTCGAGGGTGTAATCGTCGATGACGGTCACTGCAATGCCTTCAGCGGCGGCGGCAACTGCTTCAGCAGCTTCTTCTTCGCTGGCATCTTCTGCCAGACCGTCGAGTGCGCCGTTAAAATCAGCACCACCTTCGATCCATGTCGCTAAGATACCACCGTAGTAGCTACCGGTGCGTGGATCCATCGAGGTTTGCATACCATAAGCGAAATCAGCAGCGGTCACATAACGGACGTTGCCGTCGTCATCGAGGACTTCTTCAACTTCACCGGTTTCCATATTGTATTTGACCCATGGAACATCTTCGATGAGGTTCAAGGTATAGGTCAAGCCGTCTTCGCTGACTGTCCAGTCTAGCGCCATACCCGGTTGATTTTCGAGTGTGACTTCATTGATACGGGTTAAGCCGGGGAACAATTCCACAATAATCTGAATGGAGGATACGTCGGTTGCGTCGGAGGGATCAAGACTTGGGATGTCGTTGGGGCCCCAGTTGACGCGGAGAACGTTTTCTTCGGATTGCGCGGTGATGCTGAGCGCAAAGACCGACAAGAGGGCGACAATCAACGCCACCCGACTAATAAAACGAAGTTTGATCATGTAACTAACTCCTATATATTTAAACGCAATGCATGGTGATGCACTGCATGAGTAACAAGTATTATTCACCAAACGCTTATCTTAAGCGTACTGATGATCTTAGCGCACACGATGCAAAACTGCAACGTGGTTTTTGCCCATATGCACCAAAATGAGTGAATTTCGTGCATATTGCACGGAGCGCATAATCTTATCTGGTGAATGATGATCAGCGATCATCTGCCTCTCATCATAACAAATCTTGTAAGGGAATCATGCACAAGTTATCCCAAAAAGTGCCAGCAATTCATGGACAGAATGAACAAAGAAACGCACTTGACAAACGATACACGCATCATCCCTACGAGGCGTGTAGCAATTAGTCTATAATGCGGGCATGTTAGCCAACGAGTTAAAAAGTGAGCCTGATGATTAAGTTTGTAATCATGTTTCGTGAAGCGCCCCATAACGAAGCCTTCGACAATGCCTATAATGATTTCTTAGCTCTGGTGGAACGTATGCCGAACATTCAGCGTCGGCAAGCCCTGCATGTACTCGGTAGCCCGCAGGGTGATCCCCCCTATCAGCGCGGGTTAGAGATCTATTTCACCGATCAAGAGACCCTACGCGCATCATTGATGTCTACAGCCGGTCAGGAAGCCGGCAACGAGCTGGCACGCTTCACCGAGGGCAGTTTTGATGTGTTCTTCTCGGAAGTATTCGAGGAGCAAGGCGGGCAAACAGTCAACCCACCGGATACAGAGTGAGGAGGCATCATCATGCGAGTTGACGTACTGACGCTGTTCCCTGAGATGTTCGATAGCCCGATGAACCAGAGCATGATGTGGAAAGCACAAGATCGCCAGATACTGGATCTATACACGCATAATATCCGAGATTGGGCACCGGACAAGCATCGGCAGGTGGATGATCTACCCTATGGTGGTGGCGGTGGCATGGTGCTCAAAGCCGATGTCGTTGTGCCGGCGGTGGAAGCAGTCAGAGGGCAGGATGATTGTCCGGTGATCTTGATGTCACCACAGGGCGCGGTCTTCAACCATGAGAAAGCGCTGGTGCTCTCGCGTTTACCGCGCATGATCTTACTGTGCGGGCATTACGAAGGCTTCGACGAGCGCATCCGTCAATTGGTCGTCACTGAAGAACTCTCGATTGGTGATTATGTGCTGACCGGTGGTGAACTGGCGGCGATGGTGGTCATTGATGCCGTTATCCGACAGATTCCGGGGGTACTGGGCGCGCAAGGTGGCGCGGAGCGCGATAGCCATGCTGATGGCTTGCTTGAAGGGCCACACTACACGCGCCCGAACAGTTACCGTGGCTTAGAGGTGCCCGATATTCTCAAGAGTGGACATCATGGCGCGGTGGCACAGTGGCGGCGGCAACAGGCGATCCGCCGTACATGGCACAATCGCCCTGAACTCTTACGCACTGCCTCCCTGACTGAAGACGAGCGCTATTATCTGGCACAGTTAGCCCGCGAGACAGCTAACCGGCGCCAACAATCCGAATGAATGGCGGGTGCATCACCAGCTGAAGGCGCTGCTGGCTTCGTCGGAGTCATTGCTGATTGGATCGGGTGCGCCGGTAGTGAGGCTCATCATTGGCACGAAGCTGCCATCGGCGAGTTCTACCCCACCGCGATCTGCATCGGCGAATGAATAGAATGTGCGCACTTTGTCCTTGAAATTTTGTGCGATCAGCTCAGCGAGTTGTTGCGGTTTGGGACTACCGGTCAGCACAATGAAGCGTTCTTGATCATCGATGCCCACAAAATCATCGTTGCGCCCACGCTCGCTCAATACGTCACGGATGGTTTGCCCGGCGTGATAGAGCACGTCGCTGGCGGCGATGAAGCTGTAAACATCGGTATAGGCATTGAAGCCGTGTAGATGAAAGACCAGTTCAGTCTGATGGGCGCGTTTGGCACGTTCTTCTTCAATCAACATGCCCGTGGGCAAACCAGAACGCACTTCGGTCAGGTTCTCGCGGGTGGCACGCCGAATCCCACCTTCGACGCGCAAGCGTAGCTCGTCAATATCGAAGGGTTTGGTGATGTAATCATCCGCACCTAGCTCTAGGCCTTTGACTTTGCTGGCGCGTTCGTCTTTCTGCGTCAGGAACAATGTCGGAATGTATTTGGTGAGCGAGAGGTTGCGCAAGCGGTAGCAAATCTCGTAGCCGTCCATATCGGGCAACATCACATCGAGCAAGATCAGGCTGGGGAAGCGCGTACGCGCCAGCTCGATGCCATCTGCGCCGTTATCGGCGTGAAGGACTTCATAATTTTGCGATTTGAAATAAATCAGTAGCATCTCTGCCACATCAAAATCGTCTTCGATCAACAACAGGCGATGATTGTTTGACATTGTCGTTTGCTTTCTTTTACATGATGCTTACTCATTACCGAGAACAGCACTGACCTTGAACTGATTGGCTTCGGCATCGGGAGCATTGGCGACAGCTTCTTCAGGGGTGAGCGCGATGGGGTTTTCGTCCGCACGCATCACGCTACGCATGGGCGCTACGCCAGCAGTGACATCGACTGCGCTGGTATCCACTTCCTGCAAAAGCTGAAAATAATCAAGAATTTGCGAGAGTTGCCGTGCATAACGCTCAATTTCAGCGTCAGATAGCTCTAACTTGGCAAGGTCGGCAATATCACGGACTTCATCGAGGGAAAAGCGTTGTTCTGCCACAGGATTTGTTCCTTCATCGTCATTTTATATCATGCGAACGCCCGCAGGCGCTTTCCCGCATTATAACACAGGGCACGCGCCTGAAAATCAATTTTGTATTCCAAAATTCTCACCAAAGGCGCGGATCACTCACAAGGGAACCACTGTGCGAAAGCTGGTGAGATCTTCCAGCAGGTAATCGGGGTGGCAGTCTTCGAGCGTTTCGCGGTCTTCAAAACCGGTCAACACAGCGACGGCGACGGCACCAATTGCCCGTGCGGCTGCGATGTCGTTCGCTGTGTCTCCAATGACGAATACGTCCTGCGGGCGGATGTCCTGACGGGCATAGGCAATTGCACGATCCAACGCGAGACGCGGTAACTCGTTGCGGTCATCTGCTTCGCTCCCATAAGCCCCGACGACGAACATTGCCGGATTGAATTTGGCGGCTTTGAGCTTGATCGGTGCGGTACGCGATGTATTGCCCGTGACTAAACCGAGCATCGTATCATCGCGCTGATCGAGATAAGCGAGCAAATCTTGCGTGCCGGGTAAGGCTTGCACGTTGAAATTAGCGATAATCGCCCGCAATTTCTCAGCGAAAATGCGCTCAAAGATCGGCATCTTCTGACCGATTTGCAAGCCGTTAACGCCGTGTGGTGCGAGCACTTCGCGCAGAATTTGCCAATCCGTTTTGCCACCAAAAGCATGGGTGCGCACGTCGCCCGCCGTGCCGAATACCTCTTCCATTGCCAGTGCTTTGGCTTCGCGGGTAGCCCCTTTGGACATCAACAGCGTACCGTCAATATCAAACAGCAGTAATTTACGAATCATACAGCAAAGTCTTTCTATTTATACGATGCAGATAGGCTCTCTATCATACCTGCCAAGTTTTAAGAAATGAATTGCCATCCTGTGAGGGACAGCGTAGCCCCAGCAGATGGTATCCGTCAGGTAAGGTGTAAGAGATCGGTTATACTGAGGTCATGGGTGTTTTGATGTTGTTTGCACAAATCTAGCCCAAACTGAGAGAAGATGATAGCAAATTTAGCCATGACGTTGTTTCAAAGTCATTAAAACACCAACGATAAGTGAGCATATAAGAATGAAATATACAAACACGCTCAAACTTGCTATTTTGTTTCTTTTCATTAGCTTCACACAGGTTGTCTTCGCTCAAGTCCGACTGGAAGCGAACGAAGGAACACGTCAGGTAATGTGGAGTCCGGATGGCACCCGTTTAGTCACTGCTAATCCTGACGGAGAAGTACGAATATGGGATGTGTCAGGTCAATTAGTTACATCATTTGTTGCTCATCCCGATGGCACCCGTGCAGCTTCATGGAGTCCTGATGGATCGCGTTTAGCAACAGGTGGTGCCGAAAATATCATCAAAATCTGGGATGATACAGGCAACTTGCTATCGTCATTTGCCACAAGTTATGAAATAGCCCAAATTGATTGGCATCCTGACAGTAGTCGCATCGTGGTGTTAGGATTTAACATCTTGGATATTTGGGATACTTCGACAGGACAGTTTATTTCTTTTGTACCTAGTGGTACGACTATGGATATGGCTTGGAGTCCTGATGGTATCCGATTGGCACATATCAGTCTTAATGATAATCTCTATATCGCCGACGCTACAACTTATCAAAATATCAGTTCTGCAAATACACCTAATGGAACATCTCTAAATCAAGTCGCATGGCATCCCGATAATAGTCATGTGATAACGAGCGATGCTTTCGGAGAAATACGTCTTTGGGATGCCAGTGACTTGAGCGATTTAGGTGTAGTAGCACAGGTAAGTGTAAATGGTTTGATTAAGGAACTCGCTTATAGTCCTGATGGAACTCTCATCGCTGTTGCAGTTGACAATGGCTTTGTCTACATTGTCGATGCCAATACAGGGGCTATTCTGGATACCATCACAACAAATTACCCTGTCCTAAGTGTCGACTGGAATCCAGATAGTAGTGCAATAGCGTATGTTGGGGTTGATGAAGATGCTAATCCCGATAATGACCTTAAAATTATAATGGCACCATCGAGCATGGTATGCGACTTAACAATCTCTGCCTCCGACACAAGTTCCCTCATCTCTGCCATCACCACAGGTAATACCGCAGGCTCCTCCTACACCCTCAGCCCGAACGCACTCCCGATCATCACAGGCGCCATCACGATCATAGGAAATAGCGCGACAATCACACGCGATGTCAGCGCACCGGATGTCCGCATTTTCCGTGTGGGAGATGGCGCGACGCTCACGCTGGAAAATCTAACACTCAACGGGCGCGATCCGATTGACAACGCGGGCACGGTCAGGTTGCAGGTGGTCACGCTGGCGGGCGATTCAGGCGGTGAGTGAGGATGGTTTCGCTCAACTGGGAGAGATCATAGTTATCTGCGATAAAAATATCAGGGAACATAAAATTATGATTCGTGAGAAGTTCAAGTTTCTGATCTATTTTCCACTATTATCATTGATCTTATTGATGATTAGTGCTGGCCCTACACAGTCTCAATCTACTTTGGAAACTGTTCAAATAGCCTACACTCCAGAAAATACTATACTAGCAATTGGGTTCTCAAATGGCGTAGTTGAATTATGGGATGCTTCAAATAATCTATTAATTGCAACCGTTTTACCGCCATTACCTGATGCAAACCTAACTTACGCTATTCAGGATATGAGCTTTAGCCCGAATGGCAGTTACATCGCTATTAGTTATGGAGGTTATGACAGTCCAGGAAGTTTACAAATCGTAGACGCAACCAATGGTCAAATATTTCACTTATTTAATGAAGGCACATTCGTAGGAGACCTTGCATGGAGTCCTGATGGTTCATTGATTGTAGCAAAAATAGTTATTGGGCAAGGTAACCCGACCTCTACATCCTTGCTTGTATGGGAGATAGGCTCAGGTAATCTTATCGTCGATAACTATTTGGGAGCAAATATCAATCCCTTTGGTTTGGATTGGAGTCCTGATGGCAATCAAGTTGTCAGCGCACATTTTGAAAACACTATTATGCTATGGAATACACAATCATGGACTCCATCAACAATAGAATTTGTTGCTGATGGACCTATATGGGATGTTGGCTGGACTGATAATGGTCTAAATGTTATTGCAGTCGATAATGAGCGTACTATTTATGTCTGGGATAGCATAACAGGAAATCGAACGCACACGATCAACACAGGTTCGCTGACCAATAAATATGATATTGATATCATTTCCAGTAAAGGTGTAGTCAATGGATTAACTGAAGTTCTTGTAATTGATTTGGATAACGAGCCTATTTTCGAGACCTTCCCCGAACCTGCCGAAGATGTGGTATGGTTGGATGAAGCAACTATTGTTTATTCTGATGCCAATACGTTTAATATTTTTCATACAGGAGAAGTTGCCTGTGATACCAACGTTACCACAAGCAACACTACTGAACTCATCTCAGCCATCACCACAGGTAATACCGCAGGCTCCTCCTACACCCTCAGCCCGAACGCACTCCCAACCATCACAGGCGAGATCAAGATTATCGGCAATGGCGCGACGATCACACACGATACCAGCGCATCGGATGTCCGCATTTTCCGTGTGGCGGATGGGGCATCACTCACGCTGGAGAACCTCACACTGAGCGGGCGCGATCCGATCGACAACGCGGGCACGGTCAGGTTGCAGGCGGTCACGTTGGCGGGCGATTCAGACGGTGAGTGAGGGCGTGTCCGCTCAGGCGGTTCAGCGCGACCATCACCTCAATTGGGTTGAAAACAACCCCACCGGCGATTTTCAACCCTGTACCCCAACATAGCACTATGCTAAAATTCTGGACTGAGTTGAACAACTATCAACCTAATATCACACAGTAGGACTTTAGGCGGGTGTTGTCGAGCAACCCGCTCGATTGCTGCCAGAGGACGAATACTGTGCGAGACCTTAAACACCAACAACAGTTATAGGAGCAAATGCTTATGCCGTCACCCGTTAAGATGCGGACATTACTCGAAACAGGCGTGCATTTCGGGCATCGCGTCAATCGTTGGAACCCGAAAATGGACGAATTCATCTTCACTGCACGCAATGGTATTCATATCATTGATCTGCAACAGACCCTCGTCAACCTCAACGAATATTATGATATGGTGCGTGACCTCATCGCCGATGGCGGTACGGTCTTATTCTGTGGCACCAAACGTCAAGCGCAAGAGACCATTGAGGTTGAAGCCAAACGTTGCGGAATGCCCTACGTCAACCAGCGCTGGTTGGGTGGCACACTGACCAACTGGAAAACGATCCGTAGCCGTATCGAAACCATGAAACAGCTGGAACAAGACCGCGAAGAAGGCTTATTCGAGTTGTTGACCAAAAAAGAAGCGCTGATCAACGAACGCAAAATTCAGAAATTGCAAATTCGCCTCGGCGGTTTACGCGACATGAAACGCATTCCTGATCTGTTGATTATCGTCGATACTGATCGCGAACACACCGCTGTTCACGAAGCCAACATCCTGAGAATTCCGATTCTGGGGATTGTGGATACCAACGCCAATCCGGATGTGATCGACTATATCATCCCCGGCAATGATGACGCGATGCGTTCGATCAGCTTGCTGGTGGGCGCTATGGCAGATGCCGTGCTGGAAGGCAAAGCGATCCGTAAGGGTGGGGACATTGACGATGATACCGATGATGATGAACCGTCCGGACGTGTTGTTGATTTCGACGATGACGCCGATGATGAAGACCTGTTGGGTGCATCAACACTCAGCAAGTTACGCAATACCAATCTTGACTTCGACGACGATGATGATGATTCAGACGATTAAGTGAATTGTAAAGGCGCATCCGAGAGTTTGCGCCTTTTTTATGAGCGCCACAACGCGCCCACTTTAATAACCACCGTATAACAAAGAATTAGGAGAACCCATGGCAGTAAAAGTTACAGCCGCAGATGTGAAAGCCCTCCGTGAGATGACCGGAGCCGGCCCACTTGATTGTAAAAAAGCCCTCGAAGAGAACGACGGCGACGTTGAAAAAGCCGCCGAGTTCTTGCGCCAAAAAGGCATGGCAAGTGCTGTCAAGAAGCTCAACAAAGGGCGCACCATGAATGAAGGTAAAGTCGAGATTTACCAGCATCATGATGGTCGTCTGGGTGTGATCGTCGAAGTCAACTGCGAAACGGACTTCGTCGCCGCTACCGATGGCTTCCAGAGCTTCGCCAAAGACATTGCCCTGCACATCAGCAGTATGGCACCACTCTACATCACCCGTGACGACGTGCCAGAAGACGTGGTCGCTGGACAACGCGCCGCCTTCGCCGCGATGGACGATCTTGAGGGTAAGCCGGATAACATCAAAGAGAAGATCATCGAAGGTCGCCTCGATAAGTGGTTCCAGCAAGTTGTGCTGATGGAACAAGAGTTCCTCAAGGACGACAGCAAGACCATCGACGAACTGCTGAAAGAGACAGTGGCAGAACTCGGTGAGAGCATTCAGATCGGGCGTTTTAGCCGCTTCGCACTGGGCGAATATGGCGACGACGAAAGCGATGAAGCTGGCGATGAATAATCATCATCTACGATATATCCGTATGATGATCACGCCACATGATCGATAAACCATGTGAGGGATTAGCTATTGGCTAGTCCCTTTTTTTTGCCTGCCTCCTGCTCGATCATAGGCAGGATCAGCCGAAATAGCCGATTATTGAACAACAGCACATTAGGAGCGCATATGGCAACAGAGACTCACAAAACATCCCCGTACCAACGTATTTTATTAAAGCTGAGTGGTGAAGCGCTTGGTGGCGATGGCACATCAGTGGATATTGATAAGGTTGATTTCATCGCCGAGAAGATCAGCGCGGTGTATGAACTGGGCATACAGATTGCCGTCGTGATCGGTGCGGGTAATATCTGGCGTGGCAATATGGGCTTAGGGCGCGGGATGGATCGCACGACTGCCGATCATATGGGGATGATTGGCACAGTGATTAACGGTTTAGCCCTGCGCGATGCCCTCGAACGGCGCGGTCTGCCAGCACGGGTGCAGACGGCAATTGCCATGAACGAAGTTGCTGAGCCGTACATCCGCCTGCGTGCGATCCGCCATATGGAAAAAGGGCGCGTGGTGATCCTCGCCGGTGGCACGGGCAACCCCTATTTCACCACCGATAGCGCCGCCGCCCTGCGTGCCAATGAGATCGAAGCCGACATCATCATCAAGGCGACGAAAGTTAACGGGGTTTATAATGCGGATCCAAAGAAACATCCCGATGCTGTGCGCTACGAGAAACTCAGCTATGAGAAGGTACTCAACGATCACCTCAACGTGATGGACATGACCGCCTTCACGCTCTGCCAGGAGAACAACATGCCGATCATGGTGGTTGATTTCTGGGAAGGCGATGATATGTTACACGCGGTACAGGGTGATTTCACCGTCGGCACGCTGATTTCGTGAGGCGTTACTCGATGCGAATTATGGCGACGGTGTAGGCATCACCCCCGACAACCGGCAGGCGATCTGTCGGTTGGTTGCTATCATACAACCCCAACAACAGGCGATACTCGCCAGCAGGCAACTCAGATGGAATAGTCAGCGCGTGATTATCCTGCACCGTTTGCCCCGCCTGCCAGATGATGGTCGGCAGTTGATTGCCGGCGGGTTCACTATCTCGCTGAATCACTGGCACACCCTGCTCGTCCACTAGATGCAAGAAAATTTTATAGCGCACATCTAAAGCCTGATCGGTCATCCATTCCAGCTGAAGCTGTACGACATCGTTGGCGCTGAACGTGGTTCCGTTAATCGCCAGTGTTTGTAGGGTGATCGCCTCCCCGAAAGCGAGATCGAGTGTCTGTATCTCGCTGAACTCTGCCGGCGTGGCGAAACGCTCAAAGCGCACATCGCCCACCCATTCCCCACTGATCGGAAAAGCCTGTTGGTTGAGCGTGGCACTGACAATGCCATCAGGGTCTTGCTCCGCTTGCCCGTACCACACCACATAGAGCCGTTCATGCGCGTCGATGATCGCCTGCGTATCGTCAGCGATGTTCGGGCTAGCCGGTAGCGTGTACACAGGGAAAGGCGCGTCATAGTAATAGCCGAAAATCTCCTGCAAGCCCGGCGCAGATAAGATGATGGCATCATCAGGTCGGGCTTCAGCGTTAATTTGCGCCACCAACCCGCGATAGTCATCACGCTGATAGGTCGCATCATGATAGAGCGGGTTCAGCAAGGTGAACTGTTGCCAACCAAAGGCGAGGATCGCCACCAGCGCGGCGACGCGGGGCAGACCGGCGGTGGCTGTCCGTTGCCAGCCGACACGGTCTTCGAGCGTGCGCGGGACGATTGACCACAACACCCACACCCCGCGCCCCATCCACAGCGCAAAGCCGATCTGTGCCGGCAATAAGAAACGCAAATAGCGCGCATACAACTCCAGATAGAGATACAAACTCACCGATACCAACACCCACACTACCGGCAACAAGAGCGCCCACCACGCAATCGGGCGTTCATCGGTCACGCTCAACAAGCCGAATAAGAGCAAGAAATACATGACGACTGCCATGCCATCTGTACCCGCTTCAAAGCTGATGCCGAAAGCGAACCACCCTTGAATGATGCGGATGATGCTGGCGAGATCATAAGTCTGGCTGATGTTGGGCTGTGCGCTGATCTGCGAAATTGCGGTGAAAATCCACGGCAGGAACAGCACCAGAAACCCCAGATTGACCGCGACATAAGTCAGCAAAACGCGCCCCACCTGCCCGAAGCCGGTGGCACTCTGACGGGAACGGTTCAGCAGATGCGCCAGCAAGAACAAGGCCAGCACGCCCTGACTCAGCATCACCAGTGCAAAACTGATGTGCGTATACGCCCCCAGCGTGTTCAAGGCACTGAAGGCGATGCCCCACTGCCACAGGCGGCGCGTCGTCGGGGGATTGCTGGCGTGAAAGGCAAGACGTGCCCAACCGACAAAGGCCCACATGCTCAGTGTAGCAACAGTTGCCAGCATGGCATACATGCGCGTTTCCTGCGCGTAATATACACTGAAGCCATTCAACGCTACCAACAGCGCCGCTGATAGCGCGGCAATCGGGTGAAACAGGCGTTTGCCCAGCGCATAGACCGCCGCCACCCCCAACACGCTCCACAGCACCGAATACGAGCGCAAGCCGAACTCTGTCGCGCCCACCGCATCTTCATAGAGCGCCAGCGAACCAAAATAAGCGGGTACATGCACATTGTTCTGTAAACGTGGGATCAACTCCAGCAGGTTACGTTGACTATGCCCGAACGCCACGCCTTCGTCATACCAGAGCGATTGCGCCCCCAGTTGATAGAAGCGCGTCGCGCTCGCTAGCCAGATAATCAGAATGATGAGGATGAACGGTAAAACCGATTTGCGCGTCATAAGCCAATAGATCATGCGGTCACATATGCGCCTATTGAACCACAGAGCCTGCCAAAAACACAGAGACAAGATCATGCCTGGCAGGTCGAATAAAAATCCCATCAAAATATCGTGACTTTAATGGTTTTAAATGACATTTGATTGTATGATGACACTGTTAATCACTCGAAAATAATATGATTTCAATATGACTGACCACGACCCGGCATCGCATCCTTCCCAAATTAAGCGCATTGAAGATGTGCAGAATCAGATCGTCGATGCGGTATTCATCATCACTGCACTCTTCGGAATGTCGACGTTCTTCTTCTCGACGCTATTTCGTGATTGGTTTCAGTGGCAAATCCGTGACTATGAATTTGGCATCATCGTGCTGATTGTGCTGGCAGGGGCTTATTGGCGTAAACACCTGCCGTATCGCTTCAAAGTGGCTGTGATGTTGGGTTGTACTTATACCGTTGGTGTGTTGAGCCTATTACAATCCGGCTTGAATGGATCGGCTGTACTCTGGTTGAGCCTCACACTCTTGCTGACGATGATCCTCTGTAAGTTCTCTTCTGGCGTAGCCGCTTATGCTGTGCTGGTGGTGACGATTGTGCTGGTGAGCCTTGCTACCCGCGAGGGGTTTTTGATCGAAGGCACGCGCTTTGACCCGCCAATATTAACCAATAACGCGCTCGTATCGCGTATGATTGTGATTGTGCTGATATGGGCAACACTGGTTGCCAGTGTCGGGCGTATCATTGTCATCCTGACGCGCCAGTTAGAGCAATATCGCCAACGTTCTGAACAACTCACCGACGAGATCAAACGGCGCGAAGACACCGAGGCACGTCTGGCAGAGGTCGTCGATAACCTCAAAGACCTTGACCGTCTCAAAGATGATTTCATTGATAGTGTCTCACACGAACTGCGTACCCCGATTGCCAATATCCAGCTCTATCATCAACTGCTAGCGATGCGTGGGGATCGCCTGGAATCTTACCTGCCCACGTTACAGAAAGAGACCGAGCGCCTGAGCTATATTGTCGAGCAGATGTTACATGCTTCCGGCGATACGTATGATATGACACTGATTACGGTGGTTGATATTGACCTCAACCAGACGATGCGTCAGCAGGTAGCACATTATCAAGACGACTTACAGCAAAAAAAGATGACGTTGGCGATGCAAGAGACAGACGCGGTTTATCTGACGCTGGCATCGCCTGAACACATTGACCGCGCCATTGCCAATTTAATCGACAACGCCGTCAAATACACGCCAGAAGGCGGTATAGTGCGCTTTGAGCCTGTGCGTGATGACCATCACGAACCGGCACTGGTTGGCATTCGCATCAGCAATGATGGTCAGTGCCCGGCTGAGGGTAAGCGCATCTTTGATCGCTTCGTGCGTGGAGAAGCAGCATTACAGATGGGCGTGCCGGGCGCGGGTCTGGGATTGCCGATTGCCCTGCACATCGTCGAGCAATATCGCGGACGCATTGATTTTGACTGTGACGAACAAGCCGGAACGGTCAATGTCACCCTGTGGTTGCCACTTGCGATACCCATGACCGAGCTACTGGCTACAATCAATACCTGATTGCATCATCCCCCTAGACGGTGGCATAACCTGCGCTAGAATACGAGCCATGACGACACAACAGAGAACAACTCAACACACACTCAAAACAGTCAGCATCATCGTGGCAGGGATCGCGATTCTCAGCGCTCTTTTGCTTGCCGATTTGTATTATCGTGGCTTAGCGTGGCAGTTCTTCTATGACCGCACCGGTGAGGAAAGCCCCGTCGGGCAAATACAGGGCATGGTGGAATGGAGCGGGAACTGGATACGCAACCGCCCGAACACCGCACCCCTCACGCCCATTCAGCACAATGATCTCTTTCCCTATGGCGTGAATACCTTCTTCGAGCAAGAGACCGAGCTGGATAAGATGCGCGTGCAGTTCCAGATGATTGCCGATGGCGGTTTCGGCTGGATACGGCAAGAGTTTCCGTGGGAAGATATTGAAGTTGATGGGCGCGGACAATTCACTGATAGCCGTGTGGATTATGACGGAGATGGTGTCAATGATACGATCAGTGCGTGGGATAAATACGATACCATCGTTGACCTTGCCGAAGAATACGAGTTAGGGATGCTCGTGCGCCTCAGCAACCCGCCGGACTGGTCACGGGCAAATAACCCGCCAACAGCCGGTGGTTCAACCGCGCCCCCTGATGATTATCAAGATTTTGTGAATTACGCTGTCGCTGTCGCCGAACGCTATCAGGGGCAAATTCACCATTATCAGGTGTGGAATGAGCCGAACATCTACCCTGAATGGGGTGAGCAAGCCGTTAGTCCGGCTGATTATGTACGGTTGCTGTGCATGACCTATGACGCGCTCAAAGCGGTTGATCCGTCGATTGTGGTCATCAGTGGTACGATTGCGCCCACATCATCACTCGATGGGTATTATGGCTATCATGATCTGATTTACCTGCAAAACCTGTATGACAACGGCGTGGGCGATTGTTTCGACGTATTATCCGCACAGGGCTATGGCTTGAACAGTGGCCCCAGTGATGAACGCCTACGCATCACCCACCTGAGTTTTGCCCGTCATGTGCTGTACCGTGATCTGATGGTGGCTAATGGTGACGCGCACAAGCCAATCTGGTTGAGCGAAGTCGCGTGGAGTCCGGTTGAGGAAACGTGCCTCGAAACCGGCGAGTGCATCCCGCGTGATACCATCAACGGTGTGGGCAATTTTGGCTCTGTGACCAACGAACAAGCCGCCCGCTATCTAACTGAAGCCTATCAACGTGCCCAAACTGAATGGTCGTGGGTCGGGCATATTAGCTACTGGCATTTCACACGGCGCACCATCGAAGAAGCCGATGGCGTCGCCTACTGGTTCCGTATGGTAGAAGCTGACTATAGCCCCGAAAACCCGACATTCTCGCCTTTGCCTGTCTACGAGAGCGCCCGTGACTACATCACCCAACAACGTGACATGCCGATACTGTATCGGGGCACACATCAGGTTGAAAGTTGGGAATTCACGCTCGATGCCGATAGCGACACGCTGACAGCCAGTGATGCAGAATTCGGGGAGGCGTATCGCACCGATACGCTGGCATTCAGCGCACACGGCACATCCTTCACCATCCGTTATCAGGGTGAACAACCGCTGTTACTGGCGCGAGATGGGGTATTCAGCGAGACGATTGTGCCGGAATTCGCCGGCGATAACTGGCAAAACGCAACCGTTTCAATCGGGTTTTTACCCCAAACTGCCCGCTACACGCTGACCGCCAACGCGCCGATTGTGATCGACAGCGTGACAATACGCAGTAACTTCTGGTTGAACATCGTGCCAGTGATCTGCACGATTAGCGTGATTATCGCCGGTGCCAGTATTCTCGGCTATCCGTTGCTCAAGCATTGGCGCGAAGATCGTGAGTTAGAACGACGGCAAGGTGGTCGGCGCTGAACGAGGCGCGTGGTCAATCATTGCCATATTCAGGCAGGAGTGCAGGGCGCGACATCATGCGCCCGATGCGCCGCTGATCGCGTACATCCCATAGCGCCACCATAGCGAACGCGAGCACGTGTACGATGAAATAGGGCACGAGTGCCGGCAAATGTTGATAAGCAATCCACGCGCCCCACAGGCTATAGATCAACAATGCCACTTGTACGATAATCGCTGATTGTCCAGGCAGGGTATAGTGTTTGTTGTGCCAGTCAGTGCTGAACTTGGGCGTGCGTCGAAATTCACCCTTACGAATCAGCAACCCGCGCACTACCGCCAGCGCGTTCTTCCAGATCAAGCCCGTACCGAGCAGTAACAAGATCGGGAATGCGAGCAAACGCCTGCCCCATGCACCACCGAGCGCCTGCTGACTGATCCCGTACATCAGGGGCGGAATTAAGCCGATGATCCCCAGAGGCGCGAGAGGCAAACTGCCCAGTGTGCCAGCACGGATCAACCACGGCGAGAGCATCAGCATTACCAGCATCAGCAGATGAGGCACGTACTGCATCAGGTGATGCGTTGCCATCCAGCGTGTCATCAAAGGCAGATCCGCTGACCACAAGGCCCGCAACAGCTTCCGCGCACTCTGAGAGCCACCCTGCGCCCAGCGTGCCTGTTGCTGACGATAAGCAGCTAACTGGGGCGGGAGTTCACCGGGCACCACAATCTGTGGCAAATAGCGAGCACGCCACCCACGTAACTGCGCCCGAAAGCTGAGGTCGAGATCTTCGGTTAGCGTGTCGTCTGACCATCCGCCCGCGTCGATGATCGCCTGTTTGCGCCAGATACCTCCCGTACCGTTGAAAGGTACGAACCACCCGCTATCGTTGCGTCCAGCTTGCTCGATGATGAAATGGTTATCAATCGAAATCACCTGTGCGCGTGTTAATCCATTGGCATCGGGGTTGAGATGCCCCCACCGCGTTTGCACCACCGCCAGCTCACTCTCTGCGAGTAGATGTGGCATGGTGCGCCGTAGAAAATCAGGCGCGGGCACAAAATCTGCATCGAAGATCGCTAGATAGGGCGCGTCAGTCAAGTGCAAGCCATACGCCAGCGCACCCGCTTTGTAACCGTCCCGTGATGGACGGCGCACATGCTCTATATGCAAATAGGGATACTGCCGAATGTGTGCGGCGATCAGTGTAGTGGTGGCATCAGTGCTATCATCGAGAATTTGAATGTACAGGCACTGTGGCGGATAGTCCAGACGGGCAACAGCATCGATCACGCGCAAGGCGACGTAGCGTTCGTTATAGATGGGCAACTGCACCGTCACAATCGGCCAATCCGTGTGCGGAAGTGGTGGTGTGGGAGATGGGCGTTGACGATGGCGTAGGTATTGCATCAGCAACACGCCATGACCGATGGTATACAGCGCCAGCAACAGTGCCGAGATTGCGTAAAGCAGGGTTAAGAGTATCATTATAAGCATTGTAGCCAACAAGCGCACCTCTTGTCATGGGTGCATTTCAGCGTGTGTGATATGGCAGGTGTTTGTGGGAAGTATGTCACTGCACCTCCCGCACTATATCGATTAAGATCGTGTTAATTCAATCAGCGAATACCGTATTTACCTAAAATCTGACGCAAATCTAATTGACAGATTATTAACATCAGCTTAAACTAAAACATGTAGATAGATAGGAGTAATGCCCTATGCGCCTAATACAATATAGAGTTTTTTCCGTGGATAGTTCATGACGCACGCGAGCCGTTTTTAACGCCGCGTGCTTTTTATTATCAAGATAAAATCGTCAATAGTCTTTGTAAAGGATCGTACATATGGACACAAGCTTGATTAACAAGATTCAAAAAGCTAAAGAATATGCTGGACAACCGGAACGTGTCACGTTTAGCACCTTGTCCGTTGAATTTCAGGGTGATAACAGCACCTATGATGTGCATCTGGGGCCGGATGGGTGGTCGTGCTCATGCCCCGGGTACAGCAAGTATGGCATCTGCCCGCACATCATGACACTAGAAAAAATTTACAAGCCAATGCTGGCGGTCAGCCCGGTGCCTTATGCGCTCGGTCAGAATATCGTCAGTGATGTGCGGAAGGCACAACGCTACAGCGAAGAGCAAGATCGCATCACGATCAAACACTTTGAAGCGACCTTCGCCGGTGATAACAAAGATCATCACATCAGCTATGATGACGGCGTGTGGAACAGCACATCGAGCTACTTTAAGACACACGGCATCGGCGCGTATACAATGACAATGGAACGCATCCTTGAAGGTCGTGTGAAACCGATTCGTCGCCCCGCAACAGAAGTGAGTGAGTAACACACACTCATACAGACCTATCGTTGATGAACAGGGCGTGCTGATTGACAGTGCGCCCTAATTGTTTCTCAGGATACAAACGCCTGAATGGCCGAGACAACTGCTTGCGCGTGTTCACCGAAGATCATCGTGATGTGGTGCCCGCTCACCGCTTGATACTGGCAATCGGGCATGATGGCGAGGGTCTGCTGTGCGCCTTCAACGCTCAAGACGGGCGCTGCATCGGCACCACCAAAGGGCGCGGGGGCATGGATTAACAGGGCTGGCACGCGCACCGCACTGAAGTAATCTGCCCAATCATCCGCCAGAATGTGATTAATCGTCTGTGCGATGGCATCGGCATCGACCAGGCGATGATACACACCATCCTGTTCGACAATCTCCGAGCGATACCATGCCTCAATCTCCGCTGACCAACGCCCATCAGTGAAATAAGGCGCATTTTGCATCACGGCAATCGCCTGTTCTTTATCGGTGATCGGTTGCTTGAGGCGCTCCAGCGACGGGCGAATTTTCTCGAGGACAGCGGGTTCAGTAGCTTCCACGCCCGCATCAATGATGACGATACGCTCCAAGTGTTCGGGATAGTGCGCCGCCATGTACGTCGCCAACAGACCACCAAAGCTATGCCCGACGAGCGTCACGCGCTCCAATCCGAGCGCATCGATCAAGCCGAGAATATCCAGCGCATGATCGCGCATGTGATAGCCACTCGCCGGTTTATCCGAGTGCCCACGTCCGCGCAAATCGACACGGATCACGCTGTGATGATCGGCTAAACCCGCATTGAGCAAGCCATCAAAACTACGGAAATTGGCGGTCAAACCGTGGAGTAAGATCAGCGTGCGCTCGCCAGAGCCGTGTTCGTCATAGGCGAGGCAGATGCCATTGGTCGTGATTGTCTGATGCATCAGGGAATTGCTCCTGCTCGGTATATTAATGTGTATGACAGGAATTGTACACAATTTGAGGCACTTGTGCATCCAATTCTTCAAATAGGGGCGGATGGTATAGAGGCACGATGCATTGTGCCCCTACTCTGGCAATTCCATGTATTAGGCGTTATCGGCTTCTTCAGCAAGCAATTCGCTGACTGCTTTCAGCAAGCGTTCATGAACTTTACCATTGCTGATAATCATCCCGCGATTGGGTAAGGTGCGCCCCTGGGAGAAATCGAGCGGTTCGCCGGTGATGTCTGTAGCCTGACCGCCCGCCGCCAGCACCAGCGCCACCCCCGGCGCATGATCCCATATCAGATGCGGGCGTGTGCTGTCAAGATTGGGCAAACGCAGGTATACGTCAGCGTCACCGTTGGCGACTAGCGCGTATTTTTCCATGCTATCCAGTTCGCTGATCTGAGCATCTGCCATACCGGCTTTTTCCCGTACAATTGCCATACGGCTCTTGCTGGCGTGTTGCTTCTCATAACTCTGCACGATTCTCAGAGATTCTGTGCGATCACTGACGTGTAACTGTTGTGCTTTGCCGCCGGTCATTGGTTCTTGGTAGGCGATGCCGTCTTTGATGTAAAAGAGTGCGCCTTCGTCATCATCACCGGATACACCGTCCCCATAGCCCGGCGCGGCGACAATCGCACCAGTCGGTTGACCCTTCTCAACAATACCTACCCCAATCGCATAATGGCGCATCCCGACAAAACCTTTGGTGCCATCGATGGGATCAATGATCCACACGCGCTCACTACCCGCCTGTGCCATGCCCTGATCTAACCAGCGCACGATCTCATCCTGTGTCACGTTAAAATCAAAGATGGTGGTCAACAGGCTGATAATCTCCGCTTTTTGTTTGTCGGTGGTCAATTCTAAGAATTGCGCACCTGCTTCTTCTGCTAGCACAGCATCGTCGGGGAAGTGTTCTGCTAGCGCCCGTCCGATAATCACCTGTGAGCCGTAATCAGCGATCGTGACCGGTTCAGAATCGTTAGTTGTACTATTCATCTTGTTGATACTGCGCAATGAGTTATGTTGCACCTCACGGCATAGTATCGTCGCCTGACGGACTGCTACAATGATCGGATCAATATTCATCCAAATACTCCCGGTTGATTTCTAAACATACGTTTAAGGATAAAGGCTGGACGCGTAAATCGCAATCTTTGGACGCTTACAGTGGCTTACAGTTTGGTTGATAGTGCAGACGATGATCACGCAACACGATACAATCTGTTGATAAGGTCAGAAGAGTTGAAAGGCATATCCGTTCCCCAATGCTTCGCTAGAGGGATGGGTACACGTAGCCAGATCGCCCTACCCCACGATAAGGTGCAATCCGTGATGCGGTAGAGCCTGAACACCCAAAACATAGTCAACAGTGGCGAAGATGATGACAATGTCTTACAGTTAGACTACTACGTATGCATACAATGATTGATAAGGCTGTGACATGGCAAAAGTGATTGGTATCTTGACCTCTGGTGGCGACACACCCGGATTGAATGCGGCGATTCGTGCAGTGGGTAAAACGGCAATAGGCGATTATGGTATGCGGGTGATTGGTTTCCGCGATGGCTTCCGTGGCTTAATGGAAAACCGTACCGTGCGCCTTGATAGTAAAGCACTCTCCGGCATCCTGACCATAGGAGGAACCATCCTCGGCACAAGCCGCGATAAACCGCACAAAATGCCCATCGGTGGCACTGAGATGGACATGCGCGATGCCATTGTGGATGTGTATGATAAGCATAATTTAGACGCGCTGGTCTGCCTCGGTGGGCGGGGCACAATGCGCAATGCCTACCGCCTCTCTGAGAAGGGTTTGAACATACTCACGCTACCCAAGACCATCGATAATGATATTCCCGGCACGGATGCGAGCTTCGGCTTTGATACTGCGCTGACCATCGCCTCAGAAGCGATTGACCGCCTACACAGCACCGCACATAGTCATCACCGCATCATCGTCGTCGAGATTATGGGGCATCGTGCGGGATGGTTGACATTGGGTGCGGGGATTGCAGGCGGAGCCGATGTGATTCTCATCCCTGAGATACCCTATGATGTGAACAAAGTTGCCGAGTCGATCATGGAACGCACTTATAGCGGTAAGCATTTCAGCATCGTTGCCATTTCCGAAGGGGCAATGTCACTAGAGATGGCGCAACAATTAGAAGATGTGAACCATACACTGGCACAAGCCAAAACGGATCATAAGCAAGCGAAAGCTGATGGTGACGACGACGCGAAGAAACAAGCCAAGAGCGCCAAGAAGAAAGCCAAAGCCCGCTTAGCCGAGATAGAAGCCGAGATCAGCAACAGCACGCAGATCCTCACCCACCAGCTTGAAGCGATGACCGGTTTAGAATCACGGGTGACAATTCTCGGTCACGTTCAGCGCGGGGGAACGCCCTCACCCGCTGATCGCCTGCTGGCGACACGCCTCGGTTCGGCATGCGTGCATTTGATTGATCAGGGTGTTCATGGTGTGCTGGTCGCCAACAAGGGTTCGCAAGCTGTGCCGATTCCCTTTGAAGAACTCGTCAATGAGCGTAACCACGTTCCGCTTGATCATATCTGGCTACAGATGGCGCGTTCAGTAGGGACGGCGCTAGGCGACTAACGCCTCAAACGCGGATGGGGGGTAGTCGCGTAGTGGTCGCTATACGGCACACGCTCTCGCAAGGCTTGCACCAATCGATTCACTTGAGCCATCGTCGCCTCATTTAAGTCAAGGCGCATGTCATAAGCATCTTCACGATCATGATGATAATAGCCTTTTTTAGTGCTGTGTATCTCAAAGCCGTATTTTTTATACAGCCCCTGCGCGACTTGATTGCTGACACGCACTTCGAGCACCACATAACCGGCACGCAGGGCCATCGCCCGTTGTAGCATACCTGCCAGCAGAATTTCGCCGTATTTGCGCCCGCGATAGTTGGGATGACTGGCGATAGTGCTAATATGGGCTTCTTCGGCGATCTTCCACAACCCGCCATAACCAACGATCACCGGCGCGAGTGCGGTTTGCTGTTCATCTGTGCCCCGTAACTGGTTGAACAAGCGTTGCCACCCGTTCTGATCACGCGCTTCCTGACGCTCTAAGACCACCATATAACTCACCTGTGATTCATTGAGTTCAAAGCGGTATGAGCGTTCTGGCCAGGGCGGTTTGAACGAAGCGTGATCGATCTCCATCACGTCAGAAATATCCGGCACTTGCATGTAACGCAGGGTGAGGGCACCCTCTCTGGATGTTTGAGCAGTCATCAGGGCTTGTCATCCTATCCCGGCGTGCTGAGATAGTCGGGGGCTAATCTGGCGGGCAAGAAATCTTCGGCAGCGCCATCATGATAGCGTTGCCATGCCTCACGGGCAAGGATGGCTGGACGACGAGTGCGCTGAGCTGGATCAATTACGGTCAGGGTGTGATCGGGCGAATCGATCGTGTCAATAGCGTCTAAGCCGTCACGGTCAATTTCACCGGCGAAGTAATATGCGCCTGCTTCGAGCGATGCCAGCAAATCCGCCCAATTGGTGAGTTCAGGGTCATCGCCGGCTGTCCAGCGCCCTTTTTTGACCTGATAGACCCGTGCCACAATGCGTCCGCGCCCAGCAGGCAGGATACAGATCAGGCGGTGCTTGGCATTGACAAACGATTGTCCCAGCGCGATGATATCGAGCGTGTTCACGCCAATTAAAGGCAGTTGGTTGGCTGTAGCCATGCCTTTTGCCATGGCTACCCCGATGCGTAAACCGGTGTGCGAACCGGGGCCACTCGCCACCGCCACCATAGATAGCTCGCCATATGTGACGTTACACATCTGCATCATCCGTGTGATCGTCGGTGCGAGAATTGTGGTGTGCTTCTTCTTATCTGTGCGCCATATCTGCTCGGCAATCAATTCGTCGGCATGGTAGAGCGCCAATCCTAAATAATTTGTAGCCGTATCCATTGCAATCAACATAACAGGTCTAATTTATCCGTTCTGGCTCATTCAAATGCCGAAAATGACCGCGCGAAATTCTTTTAAGAGTTGTTCATAATGGTCGCCACTGGCTTCTAAGATGAAATTACGGCGCATCTCTTCGACGACACGCAATTCAATCCAGAGGTGATCGGTGGGCAAAGCAGTCTCGATGCGCTCTGCCCATTCGATGATGACGATGCCCTTGCTATCGATCATATCATCAAAACCAATGGTGTCGATCTCATCTAGGTTCTGCATCCGGTAACAATCGAGGTGGTAGAGTAGCGTGTCGTCTGCATCGCGGGTGTGCTGATGCACGAGGTTATAGGTCGGGCTAGTGACTTTATGATGTGATCCCCAGCCCTTACCAATCCCGCTGGAAAAAACAGTCTTGCCTGCGCCCATATCGCCAGAGAGGCAGATCACATCGCCGGCTTGCAATAATCGACCCAAACGGATGCCATAGCGGTAAGTCTGTTCTGGACTATGGCTGATAATATCCAATTCGCCTTCGCGTAGAATCGGCACGAATTTATCCTGATGGTTTATTTGCACAATATCTGTGCAGATTATACACATGACCGCCAAGGGATTAAAGTGCGATCAGTGATGTGAGGTGCTTGAACGCCAGATGCCCCGCGTGATCGTGGGGCATCTGACAGAACTTAGGAGAAAATGGAACGCTAATTACTTAGCTCGGGTTTTCATTAGCGCCTTGTTGCGCTTCGTGTTCAGCGATGGCTTTGTCAATGTCAAGTTCAATCGCCTGTTGGAAGAGATCGCGGAAGGCGGCTTCCGGCAGAGCCCCTGGTTGTGAGAAGATCAGGTGACCCTTCTTGAAGACCATGATGGTCGGGATGCTCATGATGCGGAAGCTCTGAGCAATTGCCTGATTGGCATCGGTATCAACTTTGGCGATGCGGATTTGATCGGCAAATTCGCCTGCGAGTTTATCAAGAATCGGCGCTACCTGACGGCAGGGGCCACACCATTCCGCCCAGAAATCGACGACAACTGGCATCTCGTGTGAGTAATCAACGACGGCTTCTTGAAAGTCCGTATCTGTGACGTGTACAGGTTGATCGTTGGTGATTTCAGTGGTTTGGTTTTCGTTGTTATCAGCCATTATAGGTTTCACTTCCTTATACTTATTTTCGAGCAATTCTATAGCTAAGACGACATCACTCCCCCATGGTCTTACGCGACGCACCGCAATTTCACTCTGTAAGTAGCCGATCAGGATCGGTTTACCGGCATAGTTGAAGGTCTCTGCCAGTTGCGGTTGCTGATCCGGGTTAAACTGAGCGAACAACACTGTTTGTGCTGATTGCGCTGATTTTTTGAATTGTGATGTGAATTCACCGCGCACACCATCGCCGGTACTCACCAAGATGAGCGCGGGTTGGTCGCCGATCATTTCTTGCCAGTTGGCATCGGTCATATCATGAATGGTTGCCATATCGCCTATCCTATCGTTAAGGGATGCTGTGGGTGATTTTGTCCATCAGCATACATCACAAATCTTTGATATACACAAGACGAGTTGTTAAGCGTTGCGCTTACCTGCACACCTATTTTAATTGACTGATACAGGTCATAAGCCTGCACTGATACATGATCATGTGTGATAAGATTAAGGCTGACAAACATGACCTAAAGAGGACATCCTGCTATGAGCAACCTCAACCATGACCCTGACCGGATGCGGACTGTGCTGAAAGCCGCACAGACAATTGCTGTTGTCGGGCACAGCGATAAATCGTACCGTACCAGTTATCGAATTGCTGATTATTTGCGCCGTGCGGGGTATACGGTGATTCCGGTGAACCCGACGGTAAGCGCCATCGACGGCATCACCAGTTATCCGAGTTTGTTGGAGGTGCCGGTCGCGGTGGATATTGTCAATGTGTTCCGGCGCAGTGAGCATCTACCTGAGATTGTCGAGCAGGCTATCGCAATCTCGACAGGTGCCCTGTGGACACAACTGGGGGTGATTGATACGAATGCCAGCACACGCGCCCGCGAAGCTGGACTGGACGTAGCGATGAACCTCTGTATCAAGGTAGAACATGTGCGTTTGGGGATCGCCTCGCACTGAGGATCAGTCTTCGGGGCCTACCACAATCACCACAGAAATATTATCTTCGCCACCTTTGAGATTCGCTTGATTGACTAAAGCATGACAAGCATCTTGAGGTGTTTTAGCGTCCATCACAATTTTATGAATTTGCTCATCACTCAGCATATCCCACAAGCCATCACTGCACAGCAAGACGTGATCGCCAGTTTTGAGGCGTTTGCGTAAGATATCGACTTCAACTTCGCTATCACTGCCCATGCCAATGCCACGATACAAGACCGAGCGCTGTGGATGTGTCTTGACATCGTCGGGTTCAATCTCACCAATCTCTAGCAACCGCCCCACCACCGAATGATCACGGGTTATGCGGTCAGCACCATCTTTATTGATGACGTATAAACGCGAATCGCCAATATGCCCGATGTTAAGCGTGTTACCGCGAATCACCCCGACCGTACACGTGCATCCGCCATCAGGCACTACTTCACGCACTTTGGTATCTGCTTCTTGAATAGCGATCTTAAGGACATCCCCGATATTTAAGGCTTCTAAGTCATCAATTGGTTCGAGGTCGTTATTGAGCATGGGCATGTAAAGCTCGCGTAGCAAATGGCGGGCCACAGTACGCATCGTCAAGGCAGAGGCAACTTCTCCGTTGAGATGCCCCCCTGCCCCATCAGCCACAATGAAGATACCAAAACCCGGCAAGCTGTTGGTATCATCCAATTTACTGAAGAAGGCATATATCGAATCTTCATTGTTATCGCGCACTACGCCCACATTGGTCAGCGCCCCGACTAGCCAACCCGCATTTAGCGCATCGAAATCATTGAACAGGCTATCATCAATCACCATGCGTTTAGTATCATTGTTGTTATCAGGAGTTGTCATCTTGTCACCAATTCTTACATTTTGTTCTGTCAATGGTTTCATTGTATATCAACTTGGGATTCTGTGCTTTATACCATCGTTTCAGATTGGTGAGAGTATCCGAATATCCCAATTTGTGCAGACCGCCTATGCGATTCCGAAACCATTTGCGGTACAATATGAGCAATTGTCAGTCACCCCTAAACATGCTCATGATCTATGCTGAAGTTGCGGTCAATACGACCGTTCACCAGACTTATCACTATCAGATACCGGAGCGCCTGAACGAGCGGGTACAGCGCGGTAGTCTTGTTCGAGTGGGCTTCGGCACAGCGATGCAACCGGGGATTGTTGTCGCACTTCATGCCAGCTTACCCTCTGATTTACAGGACATCACCATCAAGCCGATCATTGACCTATTGCACCCTGCGCCGGTCATGACGGAGGCACATATTGATATTGCACTGTGGATGAGCGAGGTGTATCTCACTGCGCCGGGGGCTTGTTTGTGGTTGATGCTTCCGCCGGGCTTGACTGGCAAGAGTAGCAAGCGCGTGCATCTGATCGCCCACGATGCCGACGGTAACACCGACACCCAACAGCGCCTGCTGGATGCCCTACGCGAGCACTCTCCGCAGTCCGTCGATGCCTTACGTGCTGTCGCCGGTATCAAGACCGTTGAGCGCGTATTGCGCGATTTAGAAACGCTCGGTTATATCGAACAAGAAGCCTATCTATCCCCGCCATCTGTGCGCCAAAAAACTGTGCGAACCGTCGTGTGCGCGATCCCCGAAGACGAGGTGTTAACCGCGTTAGGACGTTTAAAGCGTGCGCCCAAGCAAACCAGGGTCTTTGCCCACATTGCCCGTTATGATTATCCGCTTGATGTGCAGGATGTTTACGATGCTGTCGATGCCACCAGTGCGGATCTCAACGCGCTCGCCCGTAAGGGTCTGGTGCAATTGGGCGAACGCATCGTCTATCGTGATTCATTAGCAGATACCGACTTTGTGCCCTCGCAAGCCTTAAGGCTAACCGCCGAACAGCAGGCCGTCGCTGATGTGATCCACCAGCAAATCGCGCAACAGGCACAGGCCGATGTGGGCGACTATTCACAGCGCGTGGGCTTCTTATTGCACGGCGTGACTGGCTCCGGCAAGACTGAAATTTACTTACAGGCGATTGCACAGGTGATTGCACAGGGACAACAGGCAATTTTCCTCGTGCCGGAGATCGCGCTCACCCCGCAGACCATCCGGCGGGTGGCGCAACGCTTCCCCGATCAGGTAGCGGTGGTACATGGAAGTCTCAGCGCGGGCGAGCGCTTCGACACATGGCAGAGGGCGCGGGATGGTCAGATTCAGGTGATTGTGGGGACGCGCTCGGCGCTGTTCACACCCTTGCCGGATGTCGGTCTGGTGATCCTCGATGAAGAACACGATCACAGTTATAAGCACGCTCCGCCCTTTAACCCGCCGTACTATCATGCGCGTGATGTGGCTGAACAGCTGATGCGCGTCAATGGGGGCACGCTGATTCTGGGCAGTGCCACGCCCGACCTTGCCAGCTACTATCGCGCCCAACGCGAGCAACTGCACTATTTACACATGCCCAACCGTATCATGGGGCATCGTCAGCGTGTTGAAAAACAGGCGCAACAACGCGGGGTAAGGCTGGCGTATCAGGCACTCAGCGATGAGGCCATGACTATCGGCTTGCCACCGGTGATGATTGTCGATATGCGCGACGAACTGAAAGCCGGCAATCGAAGTATGTTCAGCCGTGATCTGAAACAGGCGTTGCGTGATATCGTGGCGCGGGGTGAACAGGCGATCTTGTTCCTCAACCGGCGCGGGCAGGCGAGTTATGTCTTTTGCCGTGATTGTGGCTATGTGGTCACCTGCGACCGCTGTGATACAGCGATGACTTATCATCGTGCTGGCGATCAAATGCGCTGTCACCACTGCAATCATCAGCAAAATGCGCCGACAGTTTGTCCGCAGTGTCAGGGCACGCATATTCGCTATTTCGGGGCGGGCACGCAACAGGTTGAGCAAGCCATACACGATGAATTCCCCGATATGCGCACGCTGCGTTGGGATCGCGATACTGCCGATAAGCCCGATCTACACGCGGAGATCCTCGCCCGTTTCGTTCGTGGGGATGCCGATGTGCTGATCGGCACGCAGATGATCGCCAAAGGCCTGGATCTGCCACTGGTGACACTTGTCGGCGTGATTAGTGCTGATCCCGGCTTGGCATTGCCTGATTTCAGGGCGAGTGAACGCGCTTTTCAGATTTTGATGCAGGTGGCAGGACGTGCTGGACGCGGTATTCTTGGCGGGCAGGTGATCGTGCAGACTTATCAACCGCGCCATCCGGCGATTGTGCTGGCGGCGGATCATGATTATGCACAATTCTACGCAGAGGAGAGCGCCGCCCGCCGGCAATTGGGCTACCCGCCTTATCGGCGTTTGGGACGCATCTTGGTGCATCACACACACCCCATCGAAGCCGAACGACAGATCAAGGTAGCGGCGCGTCAGGTCAAGCACCAGATTGAGAAGCAAGAGCTAACTGATGTGCATCTGATCGGGCCAGCGCCCTGCTTCTTTGCACGGATTGACCGCCAATATCGCTGGCAATTACTGATCCGCAGTGCTGACCCGACGCAGGTCTTAGGGGCGATTCAGGGACGAGCGGGCTGGTACATCGAACTTGACCCGCTCGACATCCTATGAGGGTATCACTCCACCAGTTCGCCCACTGCTTCGAGGATGGTTTCAGCGGTCAAGCCATACTCTTGATAGATCTTCTCATATGGAGCTGACGCACCGAACTGATCGACACCGATAGTGATGCCATACGAGCCAACATATTTCTGCCAACCGAGCGTCACGCCGGCTTCGATGCTGACCCGCGCATCAACCTCTGGCGGTAACACTGCCTCTTGATAGGCGTCATCCTGTTCATCGAACAATTCCCAGCACGGCATACTGACCACGCGGGTTTTCACGCCTTCTTCATCGAGGGCGGCGAAGGCTTCCAGCGCGATTTCGACTTCTGAGCCACTTGCCATCAAGATCACCTCAGGGCGACCTTTCTTGATACTAGCGCTCTCGGCGAGAATATACGCACCCCGCGCCACACCTTCATGGATACCTTCGACATTCTCACTGCCGAGTACGGCTAAGTTCTGACGGCTACCGATAACGGCGGCGGGGTGATTGAGTGTCATGATAGCTTTCCAAGCACCGATCATCTCGTTGGCATCGGCAGGGCGGAACACATGCAAGTTCGGGATGGCGCGTAAGCTCATCAGGTGTTCAACCGGTTGATGGGTGGGGCCATCTTCACCTAAGCCGATGCTATCGTGCGTAAACACATAGACTGTCGGAATATCCATCAGTGATCCGAGACGGATTGCAGCGCGCATGTAATCGCTGAATTGTAGGAATGTCGCGCTATAGGGTTTGATGATGCCACCATGCAAGGCTAAGCCGTTGACAATCGCGCCCATGCTATGCTCACGCACACCAAAGCGCAGATTACGCTGTGCCGCATCGCTTTTGCCGGTGTTGTTCGCGCCTTTGATGAGCGTCTTGGTACTGCCGGCTAAATCCGCATCGCCACCGATCATCGTCGGCACGTGGGGCGCGATGGCGTTGATCGCGGCACCAATGGCATTGCGCGTAGCGAGGGGCTTCTCATCGTCGAATACGGGTAAATCCGCATCCCAGCCATCAGGCAATTCACCGTTGAAGGCGCGTTGATAGGCTTGTGCTAAGTCAGGGTGTGCGTCCTGATAGGCATCAAATAACTTTTGCCATTCGGCTTCAAACTGTGACCCCTTATCAAGGGCTTCGCGGAAATGCGTCAGCGCCTCATCGGGGATATAGAACTGTGCGTCAGGGTTCCAACCGAGGTTCTCTTTGGTGAGGCGCACTTCATCTTCACCTAACGGGGAACCGTGTGCGCTACTCGTACCCTGTTTGGCGGGGCTACCAAATCCAATGATGGTGCGGATACTAATTATAGTCGGTTGATCGGCGACAGCTTGCGCTTCGCGGATGGCGGCATCAATGGCGGCGGTGTCGTTGCCGTCAGCGACGCTGAGCGTGTGCCAGCCTTGCGCGGCAAAACGTGCCGGAATATCTTCAGTGAAAGTCATATCGGTTTCACCATCGAGCGTGATCTGGTTATCGTCATAGAGGAAGATCAGCTTGCCCAGACCCCAATGCCCTGCCAGTGCCGCCGCTTCCATAGCTACACCTTCCATCAGATCACCATCGCTGACTAGCGCATAGGTCATGTGATCGACAATCGGGAAACTGTCGCGGTTAAAGTACGAAGCGAGGTAGGCTTCTGCCAATGCAAAACCAACAGCCGTCGCCGCACCCTGCCCAAGTGGGCCGGTAGTGGTCTCTACGCCGGCGGTCTCCGCATATTCGGGATGACCGGGGGTTTGACTGTGCCATTGACGGAAATTCTTGATCTCCTCCAGCGGTAGATCATAACCGGTGAGGTGCAAGAGCGAATAAATCAGCATACTACCATGTCCGGCACTCAGTACGAAGCGGTCACGGTTATGCCAATCCGGGTTGTGCGGGTTGTGGCGCAGATGGGTTTGCCACAGGGTATAAGCCATCGGAGCCGCGCCCATCGGCAAGCCCGGATGCCCGCTGTTGGCACGTTGAACCGCATCGATTGACAGCGTGCGGATAGTGTTGATGGCTAACGTTTGAAGATCACTTGCTGGTAGAGTCAATGTAGGTCTCCTCCTATTTGGTTTGGCTCAATCGGCTTTGATAATAACCACCGAGTGTTAGAAACGGATTGTACCCCGTCTGAGGGTTTCAGGCGATGCTTTGACGCAAAACACGGTCACACATCTTCTATTAGACCTGCTCGACGAGACGTATCTTACACCGCTGTTATCACATGTACAGCATTACAACTCGCATTACAGCACTGTAAAATTACGCTGAATCGTGCCAATCGTGCAGGAATCGTCTGTTTCATTAAAACCTTTTTGGTCATTAAGCCCCATTTGCACGCTATAATGGTAAGGACTGTTAGATGTATCGATGATTAGCGGCGAAAGGACAGTAGCGCGTGGTAGAAGAAAATTTAGTCGGAAAGAAACTGGGCGACTATATTCTGCGCGAGAAGTTGACAAGTGGCGGCATGGCGGAAATTTATCTCGGCGATGATGAGAAACTCAAGCGACGAGCCGCCATCAAAATTTTGTCACTGGATCATGCAGGGGATAGTAACATGTTGCGTGATCGCTTTGAACGAGAAGCGCGGGCAGTCGCGCAGTTAGAACACGATAGTATCGTGCCGATTTATCAATTCGGCGAGGATGACCATCTGTACTTCATCGCCATGCGCTATATCGAGGGTAACGATCTGGCTGATGAGATGAAACAATACAAAGAGCGCGGTGATAAAATGCCCGTTGACCGTATGTTGACGATTCTGACGCAAGTGGCCGGTGCATTGGATCACGCTCATAAACGTGGGATCATTCATCGCGATGTCAAACCGTCGAATATTCTGTTACGTCGGCAAAGTGCTGAAGAAGATAAAGCGGTACTGACCGATTTTGGTCTGGTATTGTGGGAAGATGTCGATAAAACACTGGGCACGGCGTTCGGTACCCCGCGCTATATCTCGCCGGAGCAAGCGACAGATTCGCAAAGTGCTGTGCCGCAGAGCGACGTGTATTCGCTGGCGGTCATCGTCTATGAAATCTTGACCGGCGAAGTGTTATTCACGGGCAACACACCGATGGAGGTGGCGCTGAGCCACATCACCGAACCACCGCGCCCACCACGTGCCCACAATCCTGATATTCCTGCCGATGCCCAGCGTGAGATCCTCAAAGCCTTGCAGAAGGACGCGAACAAACGGCATACAACTGCAATGAATTTCATCAACGCGCTCAAAGAAGCCTATGACCTGCACGATACCGGCACCAAGCCGCCTTCAATGAAGCCTGATGTCTCAACCAAGCCCCTACGCGAAGAAACACCGGATCTGGATTCGTGGCAACGTGTGCCCCCAGCAACGCTGGCTGATCATGAACTCGATCAGGCAGTGAAGCGCAGCCCTCTACCGGAAGCAGTCAGGGCGGATCAACCACAGCTTGATAGCGTCCCCGATACAGAACGCGGAGGCATCCCCATATCCACGATTACCGGCGTGGTGGTGGTCATCGCGCTGGCGATTGCTCTGGCATCCGGGGTATTGAGTGGCACTGGCAACTTCGGCGGGGTAATCAATCCCGTCAACGCTAACATGGAATTGCGCTATAACGAAGATTTTCTAGCGGTGGTCAACATCAGCGAGAACGCCACACTCAACATCAGCGGGATGCGTCTGGTAGGGGCAACCGGTGTGAGTGGTCAGAACTTTGGCACGCAACTGGCGCCGGGTGAGTGTCGCTTTGTGCGGCGGGGCGCAACGCAAGACGGCGGTATTCCTGATGACTGGGGATGTGATGGGACTGCATTGCGGGTGGAATCTAACGCGGATCTTTACTGGCGTGCCGAGGAGATCAGTGACGATCACTTCATCGTGCAGAATGACAGTAACAGCGTGCGCGAGTGCCCCACCGCAGGGCGTGTCGTTAATAATGCGGGCAATAATAGCTGTAGCGTTGAGTGGCCTCAATACACCACCGAGGAATAAGCGTCGCCTCTGTTTGTTTTTCTCCCAATGTGTGTTTCGCGTCCCTCTCCACACCGACTTTGTGGTAGGAGAGGGTTTAAGGCGCGAACACGATTCGAGAGCGTTAGTTCTGGAGTGCGTTCAGGTCATTGGTAGCTGATGCGAACGCGGCATCGGCAAGCTGTACCTGTGCTAATCGTCCGATCGCATCGCCGGGCACTTCGCCCGATTCACACGAGGCAAAGAAGGCGTTGGTGGATTCACGGGTAGATTGCAAGCCCAGGTTGACATTATCTACGGCGCTATCGAGCAACTCTGACACGCCGACAAGGTCGGCTTCCAGAGTGACAGTCTCCGGAATGATCGGTTCTGGTTGGTTGCAACCACTGAGATAAATTGCCTGATTCTCAACGACCTGTTGCCAGTTCAAGATCATCAGCGTGGTCGCGCCCCGCGTCTCGGTCATATCGAAGATGATGCGTTCAAGCATGATAATTGCCGTGTTGAGCATCGACATATCTTCGGTGGGAACGGGCACGGCAGGATCCGGTGTTTCAGTCGGTACAGGGGTGGCGCTAGCAAAGACTGGCGCTTCGACCTCAAAGCCTGACTGATTGAGGGTATTCAGGGTGTTGTTGAGCGCCTGTTGAGCGCTGATGACTGTCCCACCCAGATTGATTGCTTGTTGACGGGGCATCGCGACACCGGCGGCACAGGCTTCTTGATAATCGCTGACGACCGGTTGTAGTATCTCGCGGATATCGTTCAACTCGGTGACCACTGCGGTAAGACGCGGGTCATCTTGCCAGGTGGCACTCAGATTATACGTTGACGGGTTGTTGATCGCATCTGCCTGACAATTCAAGCCTTCACCGCGTCCGACTGCCGCCAGCTGTAGCTGATAGAAATTGGCATCGGCGCTGAGGGCGGCAAAGTAGGCTTCGACCTCGGCTTGAACGGCATCTTCGTTATCGGGCGTGGGCGTGGGTTGCGCGGTCTGCGTCAACGAGACGCTAGTCGCTTCAATATTGGCGTTCTGGTTGACACGCGCCAAACCGAAACTAAACAGCACTATTGCCAGTACCACCAAGCCCACTTCGGCGATAATGATGGGCAAGCTGTTCAGGCGTTTGGGCATTTTATCCTGTATGATCATCTCGTTAAGGCGATCTATCGCCTGATCACTTGTCTCAACATTATCAATCTCTAAGCCGAGCGCCTTTAGCTGACCGAGTGCATAAGCAGCTTCGTCTTTAAGGGCTTCATCTTTCTGGTAGACGCGCAACAATGCAGGGATGGCCGGTGGTTCGCCTGCTTCGCCTAACCAGCGAATCGCTTCACGGCGTTGATTGACATCGTATGATTTGGGCTTAACAATGATCTTGGCATACTCTTTTGCTTTGTTCGTGTGTGCCTTTCGACGCTCCTCAGCAAGTTCCGGCGAAATGAAATCGTCGTCATCGGTTGCATCGTCATCAAGATTGTCAAAATCAAAATCATCGCGTTCGGACATATGTGTTCAGCTCCGGTGATGGTGGCTAATCAAAATAGAGTATCGATTGTATCCCTTTCAGTTTACGCTAAATGACAGAATCTGCAAAGTTCAGCGCTAAAATAGCAGGTATGATGTCATCCGGGCGTGTGGGTCAACAAGGAGTTCACAACATCTGTAGCGCATTTTCGTAGTAACAAGTGAGAGGCCGTATAAAAATCAAAGGGGAGTCATCAAGAATGAAAGCAATCATCTACGAAGAATACGGATTACCGGAGGTGTTGACGTACAAAGAAGTTGCAACACCCACACCTGCCGCCGATGAAGTTCTCGTCAAAGTTCACGCGACATCCATCAATATTTCTGATTGGTATTCGATGTTGGGCAAACCGTTTCTGGTACGGCTCGCTTTTGGTTTACGCAAACCCAATTACCCGTTTATAGGTGGTGATGTTGCTGGCGTTGTCGAAGGTGTTGGCGATGCAGTCACACAATTTAAAGTCGGTGATGCGGTGTTTGGTGATTTATCCGCAGGCAAACGCGGCAGTTTCGCTGAATATGTTGCCGTGCCTGAAACGGCTCTCGTCCTCAAACCTGACAATATTTCATTCGAGCAAGCCGCTGCGATTCCATTGGCGGGTGTCACTGCCCTGCAGGGCATTCGTGCGGTTGGCAATCTTCAAGCGGGGCAATCCGTCTTAATCAACGGGGCATCCGGTGGGGTCGGCACGCTGATACTGCAATTGGCGAAACGAACCCATGCCGACATCACAGCCGTTTGTAGCACGCGCAATATTGAGATGGTGCAATCACTTAGCGCAGACCATATCATCGACTACACCCAAGAAAATGTCACACAGGGCGACAAACGTTACGATGTCATTATCGCAGTCAACGGCTATCACCCCCTGTGGGATTATCGACGTATCCTCAAGGATGGCGGCACATATCTGTGCATTGGCGGCACAATGCCACAAATATTCCAATCCATGTTACTCGGCGGTATAGTCTCATTGGGTACCGATAAAAAATTCAAGGCGATGGGCACCGCCAAATCCAATCAAGATGATTTGAAAACCTTACAGAATTTGCTCCAAGCGAATGAACTCACACCCGTGATTGACAAACGCTTCCCATTGGCGCGTACAGCCGATGCCATGCGCTATTATGGCGAAGTTGGCGCACAGGGCAAAATCGTCATCACCGTCAACAACAGCTAATGTATGACCTGCTTGACATGCACCTGCTAAAATAGCGTGTATGATGCCATCCGGGCGCAGGGGGTCAACAAGGCGCAATGCTTTGTACCCTCTGGAGTGATATACAGCCCCAGACATAATCTGCTATCAGTCAAGCTTGAAGCCCTTACGCCGATACCGTAACCGTTGATCGCTGCGTAGTTGGCGCAGGGTTTGCCAGAAAGACCCGGCAGACCATGTGCTGTAGATGGTCAACGGGGCAATGGAGGCAATATCAATGTGCGTGGTCGTCATACCTGCCCGATCACGAATTGTCGTTTCGATCCACGTATAGAGTGTGTTGGGGTCAAGTTCCGTTTCGGCGAAGGCTTGCTCGAACCACTGTTGATAGTCGCTATCATCATCGTCAACGGGTGTGATCAACTTGCAAAATAGGCTCACGGGCGTGTGTAAAACCATGGCATGTTGCCGACATTCATACTCACCATTCTTCTTACGCACCATGAAACGACAATGCACACAATCAGGGTGCGAGGTTGATTGTGCCATGAGGCAACCTCAAACGTCTGTTAAGTTTAATACTGTTCCAAATTATAGCGAGGGGGTGTTAAGAGAATTTGATTAAAAGGTACAGATCTTACAAAGTAGATTATGAGCAGATTAAGAAATCATGGAAAATGTGCGGGTGCAGGGTAGACATCTGATGTGATGGACGTATACTTGCACGCAACTGTAACGCGGCTGTCGTAGCACCAGCCTTATCAAAACACAAGGATAAACCGAATGACTGAACAAACGCTAAGGACGATTGTCATCGTCAGCGTGCTGTACGTATCGGCACAAATCTTCGCCGATATTACGAGCCTTCGTATTCTGCTACTTGCTGGCTTCAGCATTGATGGCGGAACGCTCATCTACCCGTTTACCTTCACCTTGCGCGATATCGTACATAAAGTCGCTGGCGCGGCGATTGCTCGCACGCTGATTATATTGGCGGCGGTGGTCAACCTGCTGATGGCGGGTTTGTTCTGGTTGGTATCGATCTTGCCACCGGATCTCGAAGTTGGCGAGCAGAGCGAATTTGCGCTGGTGTTAGCGCCGGTCTTCCGCATCGTGCTAGCGTCGATCACTGCCGAAGTGATCTCGGAGTTGATCGATACTGAAGTGTATCAACTGTGGGTGAAGCGCTTCCGTGAGCGCTGGCAATGGGGGCGCGTGCTGGTCAGCAATGCGGTCAGCGTGCCGATTGATAGCGCGATCTTCGTGATGATTGCCTTCTGGGGTGTTCTGCCAGCAGAGGTGGTCTGGAGTATCTTCCTCGCCAATGTGCTGGTCAAAGGAGCAGTGACCCTGATCTCGATCCCCGGTATTTACACGGTCAAAGATCGTCACCTCGATGCTGATTAACACTGTGAGTATGAATCACAAAGACCGCCGAGGGGCTTGGGCGGTCTTTGTGATTACTATGAGTCGTTTGGACACTTTTTTTAATAAGTAGTCCGTTTCGCACCGTTGATCCTATTATGGCTTGGCTCACTGGCTTGAGATAGTGATGAAGGTCATATCATACCCCTAAAAAATGTCACATTAGACCAAAACTAATGGGTATCACCCGTAACAATCACAGTCGTATACACTGGCAATATGCTCGATATGTTGCTGTTTTGGGTACGATTATTTACAATATTGTCGAGTTAGTTATCTTATTTTTCTAACCAGAGAGAGACACCATGACCACACCTATATTATTGCCAGTTCCCCGTCAGATGAGCGTACAAGGTGGCACGTATCCCCTGCCCCGCACAGGCTTGATCGCTTTACCTGCGCCTGATGCACGTTTCATCGGGGGACGCTTGCAAGAGGCGCTTCAGGCACTCGGACTCGATTGGGGCTTGTGCGTGGGTTCGCCCGATGTGGACACCGCCATTCATCTGCACAGGGATGATAGCTTACCCGATCAAGCCTATCGCCTGACGATCGCTGAAACGGGTATTGCACTCTACGGGCAGGATGCCGGCTTGTTCTATGGCGTGTGTACGCTGGCACAATTGCTCGTGCAATACGGGCGCGATCTACCCTTGCTGACGATTGACGATGCCCCTGATTATCCCTCACGGGGGGTGATGCTCGACATCTCACGTGATAAAGTGCCCACGCTCGAGACACTGATGATGCTGGTTGATGAACTGGCATCGCTCAAGATTAACCAATTACAGCTGTACATTGAACACACATATGCCTATCGCGGTCACGAGCAAGTGTGGGCGCTGGCATCGCCGATGACCGCCGATGACATCTTGACGCTGGATGCCTATTGCCGTGAGCGTTATGTGGAACTCGTGCCGAATCAGAACAGCCTCGGTCATGTGGAACGCTGGCTCAAGTTCCCGCGTTATTTACCACTGGCTGAAAAACCGGAAGGCTTCGTGCCCTCATGGGGTGGGCCACATCGCAGTGCCAGCACCCTGAACCCGCTCGATGACGGCAGTCTGGCGCTGATGCGCTCACTCTATGACCAATATTTACCACAATTCACCAGCAAACAGTTCAACGTCGGCTGTGATGAACCGTGGGAACTCGGTCAGGGTAAGAGCCAGTCAGAGGTTGAAGCGCGGGGTGGACGCGTCTATCTGGATTGGTTGCTCAAGCTGTACGAAGATGTATCCGGACGAGGTTATCGCATGATGTTCTGGGGCGACATCATCACGCATTATCCGGAGCTTGTGACGGAATTACCGGATGATGTGATCGTGATGGAATGGGGCTACGAAGCCGATCATGCCTTCGACGAACACGGCGCATTGTTCGCGCAATCGGGCAAGCCCTTCTACGTGTGTCCGGGTACATCCAGTTGGAACACACTCATCGGGCGCACCACCAACGCACTCGGTAATTTAGAGAGCGCCGCGCTCAACGGGCTGAAACATGGGGCAGTGGGCTATCTCAACACCGATTGGGGCGATAACGGGCACATGCAACCGTTACCGGTCAGCTATCTGGGCTTTGCTTATGGGGCAGGGGTTAGTTGGCATCATGCGAATAACCATGATCTGGATTTAGCACAGGCACTCAGTCATTTTGTATTCCGTGATGAGGCGGGCGTGATGGGACAGTTGGCGTATGATTTCGGTAATGCTTACCTTGAATTGCCGTGGGATAAGAACTTCAACGGACACTTACTTGCCTATCTAGCACAAGTGCCCTATCAGCGCGATCATGCTCGCCAGCAAGACGGCTTCCGTGAAGTAATCAGCGCCGATGACCTGCATCATCTGATCGCCCATCTGGACGATTTGCAAGCGCGTCTGGATGACACACGGATGACACGCGCCGATGCCGATCTCATCATCCGCGAGTATCAGCAGGCGACTTCGCTGGTGCAGCATGCCGCACACTGGTTGTTATTCATCCGGGGCGAGAGCGATCACAGCGCGTTGGATATGCAACAGGCGTTCGATGGATTGGTACAGGGTGCGCGGGATGTCTGGTTAGCACGCAATCGGCGTGGTGGGTTGGAAGATAGCATCGCCCGCCTGCATAGCTTGCGTGATGATTATCAGTGAGTCAGGGAAATTGTGTGTTCTAGTTGATGAGGGACACACAATCATTTCTACGCTTAAGAAAAGAATATTTGTGCTATAAATTATTTGTATAGTACAATCCAAGCACAGCATGTTAACATTGTGACGATACTTTTACAGATGTATATCGAACTGCACGTCATTGTTAATGATAGGAAACAAATATGATCTTTGCGCATACGCTAAAACAAGTGATTTGTGGTGAAAAGCAACAAACACGTCGATTGGTAAAAGCGAATGAGTCTTTTGACGTTGAACAACAAGCTATCATCAAAATCAATTCACGAGTTATGTATAAAGTGGGTAAATCATATGCAGTTCAACCTAACAGAGGTAAAAAGTCTGTTGCCCGTATTTTGCTGACGGATATTCGGCGAGAAGCCATCGGTTCAATCACAAATGAAGATGCTATCGATGAGGGTTTTGAATCCCGCAAAGATTTTTTGGAGACCTGGTATACGATTCATGGTCAAAACGCTGATCTTGAGCGTGAGGTATGGGTGTTCAAATTTGAACTATGCAGTGTTATATCCGAAGAAATAAAGGCTCTATATGATAAAGAATTCACAAAAGACAAGACTGCTGATTACAGTAAAGACTTACCCTGTCCCGTCACAGAAGTATCAGGAAGTGGTATGCACCGCGGGGATAACCGAGAACGGGGAATGGGTTCGGCTTTACCCGATCGATTACCGTTACTTACCACAGGAAGCTCAGTTTAAAAAATATCAATGGATCGAGGTAGAGTTACAAGAGCGTGGTGCAAGTAATGATAAACGCAAAGAAAGCCGTAAACCCATATTAGAAAATATTCAACTTCTCGGTGATCCGCTATCTACGGGTAAGAATTGGGCGAATCGAAGAGCGATTATTGATAAATTGCCACACCACACACTAAAACAATATAAGGAACTCTATGCGCAAGATAGCACATCTTTAGGTGTTGTAAGACCAACACGAGTGCTTGATATGACAATCGAAAAAGTAACAGATGATTGGAGCGAAAAACAACAAGGGATACTCAGTCAACAAAGATTATTTGGGCAAAAGCCGAAAGAACTGGCCAAAATCCCCTACAAATTTAGCTATGTTTTTGAATGTGAAGACAGTGATAAACCTCATAAAGCAATGTGTGAAGATTGGGAGTTAGGTGCGCTATATTTAAACGAACTGAAGCGATTAGGTAGTGACGAAGCCGCAGCTGAGAGCGTCAAAAACAAGTTTTTGCATGACCTATGCGCACCTGAAAGAGATACACGGTTTTTTATGGGAACAGTTTTTCCGTATAATACATGGGTGATTCTAGGTGTGTTCTATCCACCTAAAATCACAGGCCCTCAACAATTGAACTTATTTGAATGACGTTCTCATCAGTGAATCACGGCTCCACGAACAAACGCTCGAAGACCATCACCTCGCTACCGCGTGGCGTGGCGAGTAAGCCGCGCTGATCGTAGGCGAGGCGCTCATAGAAGCGCAAGAGCGCTTGATTGGACGCGACCCCATCGAAGCGCAGGGCATCATAATCACCGGCGATAGCGAGCGCGTCCACCTGAGTCATCGCCCATTTGCCAATGCCGCGTCCCTGCGCCAGAGGCAACACCCCGAATCCACCAAGATAGAGCGCCCGATGATCGGGGTTGGCCCACTTGACCGACGCATACCATGAGCGCATCGTCGCGGTGACGTAGAATGTGCCCACTAAGGCTTGATCGTCGTAGATGGCATAGATATCGGCGGTGCGCGTCTCCACGATATATTGTTCCAGATCGCGGAAGGGATACCAGTGATGCATCCCCTGCGTGCGGTACATGTGCTCGCCACACAAAGTCAGGATGGCGTGCATCGCGGATAGATCATCTTGATGGGCGGGAGACAGTGAGAATTGTTTCATGTTGAGGCGATCCTTTGCCGGTGGCATTTGGTCAGTCGTTGGTCTCATCAAGCGGTTGTACATGATCAGCGAGCCACCCGGCAACGGTCTCGATCTCACATGTGCCCTGCGCGATCTCCAGCACAAAAGCGGTCACCTCATCCTGTGTCCATGTCGGACGCAGACCGTTCGCCGTCAGGAAAATTTCAGTAGCGCGAACGGCGGTGCGTTTGTTGCCATCGATGAAAATGTGATGCGCGGCAATGCTGTACATCGTCGCCGCCGCTTTATCGACGAGCGTCGGGAATTGTTCTTCGCCGAAGAGGATAATATACGGACGACGCACAGCCGATTGTAACACCTGATGATCACGAATCATCGCGGGGCGATTGGTCACTTCTTCGTTGATGTTGTGTAGATCCACTGCCGACAAAATTCGCAGGGGATATTTAGCGTTGTGCGAGTTCATCGAGTAGCCATTTCTGCTCGGTGAGCAATTGCTGTATGATCTGTGTATCGCGTTCAGTATCCGGCTCAGGCGCGATTTTAGCGGTCGGTTCAATGGGTAACCAGCGCACAAACTCGGCATAATCAGTGCGACCTTCCGCCAGATTAACAATGCGATCCACCGCCGCTTGCTGATGCCACGTCACCGCTTGCCCGTTGATCACCAGTAAGAACAACGCGCCGACTGTACCAGTACGCTTATTGCCATCGGCAAAGGGGTGATTACGCGCCACCGAATGCAAGAGCACCGCCGCTTTCTCTTTCAGCGTGGGATAGGCATCCGCACCAAAAGCACTGGCACGCGGACGCTCAACTGCCGCCAGTAACAGGTCAATATCGCGGACTTTTTTCTTGCCCGTTTGCAGGTCGTTATCATCGAGCAATAAGCCGTTGATGAAGATCAGTTCGCTATAAGTCGGGTAACGCATCCAATAACCGCCTTTGTTGGGTTGTACCCCAATTGTAGCGCATCCTGTGATGCTGTCTAGCACGGCATGACGTGTCACAGGCGCTCACTCACTGATGAGCTTATTCAAGCCCGCGACAAAATCCGCTTTGCCACCCTGCGCGGGATGACGCACTTTCACGCAATTGATACCCGCGCTCATCATGGTACTTTCGGCGACGTTGCCCACCGCGATGATCACTTCCGGTTGAAAGAAGGTGATGATCTCGTGCAGGTAGTCGATGCCGATGCGAGTTTCACTCACACGCGGGCGGCGGTTACTACAGGGCAAGCCTGCTTTGTGTGGATGAAAAGGCACCGTATTCCATATCAAGGGTGCAACGTCCAGATCAGCCAGCGTCTCCCAGACAATCGTCGCGCTCTGTTCGCCGTAGATATGCACAAAATCAGGGTCATCGGTGGGCTGATAGCCCTGTGCTTCACCAAATAAATCGAGTTCTGGCACGCCTTCTAACATTATCTTGCGACTGGTGACCGGAATCCCTGTCAGCCGACACCCACGATAGCCGGGCGCTTCCATCACCAGCAGATATTTTGGGCGGTAGGTGTGCATGGCGATCAGGTAACGGCGTAGGTTCTCGCATCGGATGACGTTATTGGGGTCAGGCGGAGCGTACTGATTATAGAGATCATCGCTGGCAAGCCCTGCTTGCGCCAGATGCGCGATAAAATGATCGGTGAATTGCTGAAGGGTAGCCATCGGATTCCTCAGTCACTATGGGTGAGCAGATCAAGTAAGCCATCGGGATAGAGCGGGGTGTGTCCCTTCTGGAAGAAAGCGAGCGTGCGCCAGCTCGCGGTGAATAGCACCTCGCCATCATCGCGCCCGATCACGGTATACTCATCGGCTTCGCGGGCAGGATCAGTGAAGCGCCCGTCAAAGATCAGGCAAATCTCATGCCCGCGCACACCCTCATAGTCGAAGATGCTCTCCAGCGTGCCCAGATAAACCAGATCGGTCACCTCTGCGGCGATTTCCTCCCGCACCTCACGGATGACTGTCTCGCTGGCACGTTCGCCAAATTCGATCTTGCCCCCAATGGGACGGTAGAAGGTCTGACCGGTGTGGGCATCGTGCCCTTCACTGACGAAGATCCGATCACCCCGACGAAAGACACACAGCGCAAGCGGGCGAATCTTCGGCTTCTTCTTACCCATGTGAGACTGCTCCTAATAACTGACGATAGAGGGCGAGCGTTTGCGCGGTCACATCAGCCAGCGAGAAGCCCTGACACACGATCTCACGCCCGCGTGCGCCCATCGCTCGCCGTAAGTCAGGCGCGTCGATCAAGCGTTGCAAGGCGCTGATCAGTGCCGGCACATCATGAGCCGGAAAGAGCAAGCCGTTCTCACCATCATGGGCGATTTCACGGCATCCGGGCGTGTCAGTGGTCACAATCGGGCGGGCACAGGCCGAGGCTTCAATCAGCACTTTGGGCACGCCTTCGCCGTAACTGCTGGGCAAGCACACAATGTGAGACTGTGCAAAGACCTCCGGCATATCATCACGCTTGCCCCACCATTCGATCACACCCGCATCTGCCCATGCTCTGAGCATGGCTTCCGGCACGGCATCGGGCGATGTCGGCTCACTATAGCCCACCACCACAAAACGCGCCTGACCGCGCAGCGCCTGCGCGGATTCGACAAATTCGCGGATGCCCTTCTGCCACATCAAGCGCCCCGCAAATAGCACCACCGGCACGCCCTCGCGTTCCGGTTGTGGCGCGAATAGGTCTACATCGACTCCACTACCCTGAATGAGCACGGTGCGTTCCTGTGCGATCAAGCCCATGTTGATGAAATTGCGCTGATCGTCGGGGTTCTGGAAGATCATGCTGGTGTTGGGATGTGCTAATGCCAGCTTGAACAGGGGGCGCACCACCTGACGCAACAAACGCGATTTACGATCTTGCTCGCTGAACACGCGCCCCAAGCCACTCATCGCCCCGACAACCGCCGGCGTGCCTGTCAAGCGCGAGGCGATACCGCCGTATATCACTGGCTTGATGCTGACATGATGCACAAGATCGGGTTGTAAATGGCGATAGAGGGCGACCATCGCCCGCAGGGTGCCCAGTTCGGTCAGGGGATGGGTGCCGTGTTGGGCGAGTGGTAGCGGGTGGAATGGCAAATCATGTGCGGTGATATGGGCGATCTGTTCGCGATCCGCGTCTGAGGTAGCGATGTGTACCTCATAGCCTGCTTCCCGCGCTGAGAGCGCCAGAGGCAAGCGGTGCGAGACAAAAAATCGCGGAATATTCACGTTGTATAAAATACGAGTCGTCATGTGTGTCCTGTTAGTGTACTACTCGATTGCTCAACCCGAACACTACATTGTAGCGCCTGTTCCCCACATGATATAGTAGATTAGCGATAGCAGACAGGGATAATTAGCGATGTCAACCAGTTACAAATTCGGACGTGATGTCGATCAAGCGGTGACGATGGCAGAGGTGCTGGAAGATTACGTGCGAGGCGATCAGCTCTATGGGTATGCGTCGGGCTTATTTTCCACCATGCCCAGCATGACCGCCGGCGCGTTAGTCTTGCGCTTGCGCCGATTGGACCTCCTGCGCGGACATCTCAAAGATTATCAATCCAAAAAGCTGGATAAGGCAATTGACCGATTCATGCAGGTGCGCACCGATTGGACGTATCATTACAGTGGCAAGCTCAAGGAAGAAGCACACTCGCGCATTGATGCCATGAAACCCTTCTTCTATGAGTGTAGTGATAACATCCGTAATTGCATCGGCATTTATAAGCCGGAGATGATGCGTCGCACGATTGTTCAAGAGCTGGTCTATGAGATGACCGCGCTCAACATCACCGATAGCGCCCTCACTGATAAGATCGCTGAGGTGGATGAGAAGTTACGCAAAATCACCGAAGAAGCCGGTTTTCAGTGGGCGGAGGTGTTGCAACCTGCCTATGATCGCGATGCGTTCTGGTGGTTGTACTATTCCCCGCCGGATTTGCATTGAGTACCTGTCAGGCGTTCAACCAATGATTTATCGACTGTTCACATCGTTGGTCGCAATTTTGATGTATAGTGTAAAGTATAGGGTATGACGCACAAAAATTTCGCAAGTTTTTAGGAACGTTTTGATGAATACACTGAATATCAACTCCAACCGTTTTCTCTTGCATTGGTTGGTGAACGCCCTCAGCGTGTGGTTATCGGCCGGGATGGCTTGTTTCCTCGCCTGGTTGCCCTTCGCGGTGCTAATTTCTGTCTTAGGACAATTTGATAATTTGCTGTGGCTAACAGGCACAATCGGCACGGTGGCGCTGTTGATCGTTCCCGGAGCAAGCATCGGCTACGTGATCGGCGATATCCAACGCAACCTGATACGCGATTTTTTGCGCTGGGATTTTAGCGATTGGCAACGGGCAACAATGTTCGGCGGTGTGCTGGGTGGTCTGGCAGTGATCGGTTCTATGCTCGTGTTGCGGGCAGAGATCAGCCTATATTGGCAATGGATGCTGATGATGCCTCTGTTTATCTTGCCTATCAGCCTGATGCAATGGCGTATCTTACGCCATCATAGCCGTGAAGCATGGGTGTGGGTGCTGGGCAATCTGGTGGCAGGGATTGTCTTCAGCGGATTATTCTTCAATCCCAATCCTTTTCCGATTGAACTCAACGCAGTGATTGACAATATCCTGCGCTGGGGCATTTCTGCCAGCGCACAGGGAATCATCACCGGCATTGTGATGTTGTGGTTGTACGATCATCCGGCATCTGATTGGGATGATGATGCAGAACTCGCTCGCGTTTATCTTGAAATTCACAGCCACGATGATCGCTGAACAGCCATCACCGTTTAGAAAGGAGCCTGACACTTATGAATAATAGTCGCTATCGCATTGCCCCCTTCAAAACACTCGCATGGTGGTTGGCTTATAGTCTGTTCATCTGGCCGATGAGTATCGTCGCGTTAGCGATGGTGGGTTTACCGCTCCTATATCTTACCAACGGCTTATTTTATTCACAGCTGTATCACCCCATGTTGGAAATGAGCCTAACGGTTTTGGGCGTGCCGTTTGCCGGCGTGATCTTCGGCGCCTGTTTAGCATTTTTACAGCGCGATATCCTGCGCACGCGCCTGTATTGGACAGCGGATGATTGGTATCGCTGGACGATCATCGGCAGTGTAGCCGGTGTGATCGTGATCGGCGTATTGGCGCTGATCTATCCCAGACTATTCTGGTATAACCACAATCAACTGTATGTGATGCCCATCTTCCTGACGGTACTCAGTCTCTTTCAGGTCGTGAGCCTGCGCGAAGCCGTCAAGCAGACGTGGTTGTGGGTGTTCGCGCATCTGGTGGGCGGGGTTGTGTTCGCCAGCGTCTTGAGAAGCGCCTACGACAACCCACCCCACAACGATCTGCTGATGATGATACTGGCTGTCTTAGCAGTCGGGCTGGTAACGGGTATTGTGCTGTTATTTTTGTTCCAGCGTCATCTGTTACCGATGCAAAACCCATCCGACGAAACCCCCAAACAGTCACCGGAGACCGTATCGCTCTGGGACAAAGCAATTTGAGATACCCGCTCACACGCGCCTTTCACGATAGGGCGCGTGTGGCTACCTTCCTCATAACTCACGCATGAGCAAACTCGCTGCCATCAGGGCATGTAAACCTTGCGTTACACTGAGACCAGACGGAGCGCGGTGGTGCTTGACAAAGCGCACTGTGTTTAAGCTGGTGAAGAACAAGCCCATTTTATACTGCTTGAACTTTGCCACCTGCCGATCATCGCTCTGGCGATTAAGCGCGGTCTCCCACGCCAATTCACGGATTTTGCATGTGATGAAATAGGCGCGTTCGAGCGCGCGCGAGTTAGGGCCAAGGGGCGTATAGGCTGAGCGCAGCGCATCCACTTGTGAGAAGCTACGCTGACCAGCCAGAATGCTCTCCATCTCATAGCGTTCTTTGAGTGTGGCTTGCTCGAGTAAGGCGAAGCGCACCGCTGACTCTAACTGAATAAAATCGCGTAGCACATGTGTCTGGTCGGCAGTGCGTGCAAAATCAATCAACCACGCTTCAGGCTGGTCATTGATAAGGCGCACGAGGATATTATTGGGGTTGAGATCACCGTGTGTGATGGTCAGTGTTGCAGGATAATCGAGCTTACTCAGGAAATCGTCGTCATCTAGCACTTCAATCGGGTTATCAAGGATGATGGGGATGCCGGGCAAGCGGAAGCGATCAACGCCCCACAATCTATAGCCCTGTAAATCCGGAGTGGATTCCAGATATTGGATAGGATCGATGAAACGGTTCACATAACAATTGAGATAATCCATGTAATTTGATGCTCTGACATGGCCCGCTATCGGATGACTGAACCATTGCAAATAGACTTTCTTGAACAGATTATCGAGCAGTTCTTCGATCTGTTGCAGCGAAATCTGGTTCAGATCTTTGTAGAACTCGCTGAATGAGGCGGTATGTTCGATGAAATCATACATAATGCTACTCAATAAGGGCGTGCTGGGGCCTTGTTTGGCGTTGGGCATATTGCTCAAGAGAAAGTTAACGTGATTATCATAGGCACGGCGTTCGTTCTCGATCTCTTTGTGATACCCTACTTTGAGGATGTAGGTACGGCTCCAGATCCCCCCGACATTAGGCATAACCCCGATAACTGCCGCCTTGCTCAAGCCATTATCAATCGAGATCAGCGTGATGGTATCGATCTTATCAACCTGAATACAGCGCCGTAACAGGTCGTAAATTTCGTATTCGATACGCTGGCGCAGGGCTTCATAATCGTGTTCTTCATAAAATATTTTGATCCAGGCATCCTGTGGTTGTAAAGCCGTGGCGGGGTTGGTCGATTGGATGTGATCGATCAAGTTATTTGCCATGCGGTAGCTGAGATGCTCAACTGCGCCATTGGTTGCAAATTTCAACTTACCGATCAACCGTTTGGCTTCCAGTTCGGACTGAATACGATCGATGAAGGCTTTCGGGAAATATTTCTTCTTGGAGAAGTACAGCACACGTTCCATCACTTTGCCCGTCGCGTCGAGGTCACTCAACCAGAAAATCTGGTTGCCAAAGAGACCCACACGCTCCGAGCAGACACAAACGACCATATGTTTTGACCATTTATATTCTTCGATGAAGGCGAGTGCCTCATTATCTTGATCAGCGAAGATCACCAGATGGAAGTGGCAAACTTGAATGAGTTCGAGCGCTTCGGCAGGCGTTTCGACGTGGGTCACGCTATAACCAACTGCCTCTAATGCTGTGGTATGTGCATCACGCCAGAGGACATTAGGCTCGACGATCAGCGTGTGTATGGCGTCTGTTTTATCCGGTAAGTGATCATATAAAATCTTTTGTGTCGATTGCATCAGTATTCTTCAGTATGATTAATTGAACTACGGGCAGATTAGGTCTATTATCGGTAGCGTGACAGATCGGTAAACTCCTTTAAGAGGCTGTCACCGCTTCTATACTACATCATGTGTCCCCAAATATTCGTTAATATAAACATTAAGTTATGTAACTGCAAGTGATATGTAAGTTTTTGCGATTGTAACTGCACGCACATCGTAAATGCAAAACCGGATCAGCGTTGTGATCCGGTGGAAATTTGCTAGTGACTTGATAGACGTGTGTACTTTTTGTGAGCAGTTTGATCAACTCTGGCGTTGACTATGGCTGATGATGCGATTGATCTCCTGTCGGAAGAAGCTCGCGAGTTCAGCAATATGCGTGTGATTGACTGGCCCGCCATCGCGCACGCTGAGGTTATAGGGACTACCAATCACGAAGATATTCTCGTCATTATACTCATTAGCGGGGCCGGTGTAGTTCATGCTACCGCCGATGATGACATCATCATCAATGACCATCAGCTTATGGTGCATTTTGCCAAAATTTCCTTTGAAGGCCGGATCGCGTTTATCAGGATAATAAAATTCAATGCCATTACGCTGGAGCCATTCACGCGATGACCAGAACTGATTGGCTTGCATCGATTCCATCACGCCCCGGATACGCACGCCGGCACGGTTGACCATGACCATCGCATCATCAACGGCTGTTGACCCGCTGAAGGTGAAGATTGCAAAATCAATGCGGTGATTGGCCTTCAACATCTGCTTGACCAGCTCCAGCTCCGGCACGTTATCCGGTGAGAACAAGATGCGTATGGGTACGCCTTTGACATTGATGGTACGGGTGCTAGGCGCACCGCGTGTGGCATCGCCCTGACCGAATAACCCTTTACGCAATTGATTGAACTCGCGGTTATACTGAAAGGCGATGCTTTGATCATGAAAGATGACAAGGTGATTGAGATTACGGTGCGTGCCCGTCACGGTGAAGTTGGCCGAACCGGTCAGCACGGCGGGCGGGCGGGCATCCTTACTGGTGGTATAATCACGAATGATGAACTTCTGGTGGAAGATATCCGGGTTATAGTCAGCTTTGACATCAATCCCATTGCGTAACAGTGCGGCGAAGATTTCGCGATTGATGGCGTGGTTGTTATCGGCATGTTCGCGCCATTGGCGTTCAATACGGTCTTGATCAGATTGATACTCGGCGTTGATCGTCTTACGAAGGTTTGCTGGCTGGGCGATCAGATAATCTTGCTCCAGAAAAACCTGCACCGACACCCCGCGCCATTTGGCATCAATGATTGATTGGGCGATTGCTTCGCTATCGAGTTCCTGTACGGCGATGCGCAGAGTATTACGCGCTTCGTTGATGAAGTTGATGATGACCGCTTCTAGATCATCCGGGGCGCCCAGTTGCTGGGGACCGCAATAGGCTTCGATTGCGCCATCTGCGAAGTAACGGCGAGGCTGGTTAGTCTGGATCATGCCTTGATCACGATTGGCGAAAGGTCGCACGCCACCACCGGTGAAACTGTTTCGATTATCCATAGCAGTTATCATCTCCGTCTACAAGTGAGTTAAGGATTTATATCTCAACATGATATACACTTCAATGATACCGTGTATCTAACGGAATGGGATATCAAGGTTTCAAAAGGGGTCAAGCCTCATCGGCTTCAGCAGAATCGCTGATTTAGAATGGCGTACACAGGAGCGAGGGGGAGAGGTCACACTACGAGTAGCGTAGCCCGCTCACAGATGAGATAGCGCCCATTAAAATCTCGACAAAAATAATCTTAACAATTTTGAAACAGCAATATATTGATCATTTCAGTATATTAATATGAGGATAAATACAGATTGACCACGGTAGATCATTGCACACAAGAGATTCATCACACTATTAGGGAGTAATGATACATGTTACGCCAGCGTTTTTTAGTTATTGCACTTGTTATCTGGCTCCTCGTCTTATTTAGCATTGAGCGCTATAGCTTATCCGGAATCAACCTGCCGACACTGGTCTATATTGTGGCGGCGATGGTGATGATGGTGGTCTTGATCGTGCCTGATTTTATCTTAATACGCTGGTATGTCATCCTCACGCCCGTATTGACCGGTTATGGCCTATATCGCTATTTCACGATTGAGAATACATCCTTGATGCCATCATTATTGTTCATCATGGCAGAGGGAGCAATCATCGCGCTGAGTTTTGCGCTGAGTCTGTTCATCTCGCGCCAGATTGCCGATACCGAACGCACCTATGACGCGCTGGTGATGAACACCGAGAGTTCGCGGGTGTTGAATCCCGTCAAAGGTGAAGAAATGTTCAACCATGAATTATTACGTGCACGCCAGTATGACCGTCCGTTCAGCTTATTGGTGGTTCAACCACCGAGCGTCAAAGACCTGAGCAAGCTGTACAAAAATCATCTGAGTTATCAGGTCTCCCTCCAACATCGATACATCACATCACGGATTGCTCAACTATCCGAGGCATTACTCTATTCCACAGATCCAATCACGATGCAGGGCGATCATGTGGTGATTGGCCTGCCAGAGACCAATGCCGATGCCGCACTCAATCTCGCAAGGCGCATTGCGGCAGTGGTACACGCCTCGCTGGGTGTCACGGTGCAGATCGGGATTGTGGAACTTTCAAAGGAGCGTCCGCTATTTCAAGATATGTTGAGCAGTGCTAAGAAGAACATGTATGCTTTCATACTCCCCGTGAACACTAACGGCGACGATCTGCCACCACCCACTAGAACGCGCATCACAGATGATGATACGATGCCGATTCCCTATCTGGACGAAGACGGCACCATTGCGCTCAATGAAGATGGCGATCAACCCGCCCAATTATCCGGCACGGATCAGGCGCGGACAACGCGCAAAGACGACATTGAACCGAACGGCGAAAATATATCACCCTATCAGCGGATCGTAGCGATGCTAGTCGGGGCGCAGTTATTTCCGCTCAAGCAGTTACGCATCCAGACCAGCGCTACCAGCAAATCTCACTATGATCCGGATTTCTGGGTGAACCGCCTACCCTATCAGAGCCGTGCTTCGCGGATTATCTACTCTTACATCAAGCGCCTGATGGACATTCTGCTGATTTTGCTGGTAAGTCCTGCAATTTTGCTCGTGAGTGGCTTAATCGCGCTGTTCATTTTCGGGGAAGATCGAGGGCCGGTGTTGTACGCACAAGAGCGCACCGGTCTGGGGAATCGCAAGTTCAAGATGTGGCGATTTCGCTCGATGATTATCGATGCAAACAATCCCGAAAAGCTGGCGGCGATGGGCGTTTATCTCAATGCATCGGGAGAAGCGGTTGATGCCGAAGGGAATAAGCTCAAAGACGATCCGCGCTTCACGCGCATCGGGCACTTCATCCGTAAGACGAATTTGGACGAACTGCCCCAGCTGTGGAACATTTTCATCGGTGATATGTCGCTAGTAGGTCCGCGCCCTACAAGCCTGCGCGTGGAGCATTATGAGATGCCCCAAGCACACAGCTTGATAGTCAAGCCGGGTTTGACCGGCTTGTGGCACGTTTATGATCTGGGCACTACAGATTTCAACAATCGTCTGATCTGGGATATGCGTTATGTGGATAAGATGTGCCTGTGGCTAGATTTGCAAATCTTATTCCTGACCATGTCCCAGCGGATAGTCAAGCGACGCGGTGCATCATAACATCAGCTATTACCCGTGCTCAGAAGGCAAGATCAAGCGCGGGGCTTTGCGTGCCGGATTCAGTTGTTCATAGGCATACGCCATCGCAATCAGTTCAGGATCACGCAAATAATCGCTAAAGAGGGTGATGCTGATTGGCTCGCCGTTATCACGATAGCCGGCTGGTACGCTCACTGCTGGGAAGCCGGAAACCGCATAGGCATAGGTCGAATAATTATTGACATCCACGATAGCATCCACCCCTAACCCGCGCAAAACCCCCTGCACGCCATGACGGGCATTAGCTTCGTTGGTATGATGCAGGCGTTGATAGGCTTTGTGCATCTCCGGCGTGAGTGGTGTCAATGCCGATAGGTGCAGGTAGCCCTGCCCGAAGGGGGCGCGGTTAGGCAAATCTTCCTCGTTGAAGGCGACGAGATCAGCGAAGGTGCGTGAATCCCCGATAGCCTGTAAATAAGCGTTTACGCCTCTGTGCATCCCATAAAAATAAGTCCAGAGCGCAAATTCTACTACAAGATAAGGGATACGCACCACACTTGCACCAGCATCACGCATGACGGTTTCGGCTTGGTCGAGTATCGCATTATCGTCTGTTTTATAATCGCTCTCATGACGGGTGATGGCGATGCGATTCCCCTGTAGACCGTCGCGGTCGAGGTAAGCGGTAAAATCGAGATCGCTCAGGTGGGCAGTGCGCCGGGTTTGGGGGTCGTTGTCATCAACACCGGCTAGCGCGTTGAGGAAGATGGCGAGGTCAGTCATCGAGCGCGTGATGGGGCCGGCGGTATCCTGACGTTCGATGATAGGAATGATGCGATCTCGACTGATTAAGCCCAGACTCGGCTTGAGGGTACAACATCCGTTCTGCGAGGCAGGCGATACCAGCGAACCAGAGGTCTCTGTGCCAATGGTGACCGTCGCGAAGCCTGCGCTTGCTGATGCCCCACTGCCGGAACTCGATCCGCCAACATCATAGTGCCCGTAAGCATTGCGTACCTGTCCCCCTAGCACGCTGAAACCGTTGGAACTATCGAAGCTCATGAAGTTTGCCCACTCGCTGAGGTTACACTTGCCGAGAATGATCGCGCCAGCATTGCGCAGGCGTTGCACAAGGAAGGCATCGCGGTCAGCGTGGCTATCAGCGAGCGCCACAGCGCCAGCAGTAGTGGTCATCTGGTCACCGGTGGCGATATTGTCTTTGAGCAAGACGGGAATCCCGTACATCCCGCCGTGATGCGCTTGCCGATTGGCATCACAATCACGGGCGATCTGGAGCGCATCGGGGTTGAGCGCCAGCACCGATTGATAGCCCCCCGCATCATAGGTTTTGATGCGTTGGACGTAATAGCGCACCAGCGTCTCGCTATTGAGTGAGCCTTCGGCAAAACGCACCTGAATATCACGGATGGTTGCGCTTGCTAGAAATGCATCCAGTGCGGCGACTTGCGTTGCGTCGGGTGGGTCGGTATCGAGACCGACGAAATCGAGCGGGCGCTGACCGTGATAAGTCGGGGTGTTATATTGTCTTTCGAGTTGCGTGAGCATGTGCTTTACTTTCCTAATCGAAACATTGCACATGATTATAGCCAATTCTTGCTTGATGGGTACAGACCACACAGGCAAACACGCAGAGTGATTGAGTCTGGATAGATCCCTACGAAAACACATTGATGAATCAATACTAATGCAAAATCAACGCAATTGTGATTGAATGAACGGGAAATAAGTACACCAATTAAGGACAGGCTATGTCACACCTATTGCACGATAATCCAGATTCTCAGCCCAAAAGAGGCGGGCATCCCTTGAGTGATCGTCCGCCGGAACCCGAACAGGAAAAAGGGGTATCGATCCCGATCCCATTGAGCGCCAATGTACCCTTTTTAACTTATGCGCTGATCGTGCTGAATGTCGGCATCTTCGCATTGCGCTATCTCGTGCCGGAGCTATCCAACCAGATTTTGCAAGCCGGTTACGCCGATGCGGACGCGATTTTGCGCGGACGCGAACTATACCGCTTGTTCACAGCGATGTTCCTGCACCTCAACGAAGCGCATATCTTATTCAACGGGCTGGCGCTGTATTATATCGGCAGTAATCTGGAGCGCTTATTCGGTCATGTGCGCTTTGGCATTGTCTATCTACTCGGCGGCTTGACCGGTTCGGTCTTACCGCTGTTCTTCAGCTCCGGCGGGTTGGGGGCATCGGGCGCGGTATTTGCTATCTGGGGTGCGGAAGCGGTCTTTTTGTATCAGCATCGGGCGATCTTCGGCGCGATGGGACGAGCACGCTTGCAAAATTCACTGATGCTGATGCTGGTCAACTTTCTGGCGGGCTTTTCGGCGAATGCGCTGGCGAACGTCGCGGATAGCAATGTGCGCATCGGCAACGCGGCGCATCTGGGCGGGTTGATCGGTGGTGCGGTGCTGGCATGGTTGATCGGACCGCATTTCACCGTGCGTCGCAAAGCCGTGATCGGTGAGGACGGCGTGCCGATTGAGGTCGTGCAGAACCGTCCACTGACGGATCGCCTGCACCTGGTGTTATACGTCGCTGTCGGTTTGTTGGCGCTCTTGCTGATGGCGATCTTCCTGCGCACGTAGGCATTCTACCTCATAACGCAGTAGCGCAACTTCCTGTGCAATCTCTTTGTTCTCTTGCGTCAAGCGCGTGATGACTGTCGAAAAATAGAGCAACAGTAGCACGATGAACAAGATTGCTATCAGAAACAGCAAGTTGGGCGGGTAAGCAATGCCGATGAACGCTGACAGACCGTGCAACAGATCACGCCACACGCTGATGACGATCATCACGAAGGCTGTGCCCAGCCACAACAGCGAATATTCTTCGCGCAGGGTACGCCGGCGCACTAATTCCAGCACCAGCACGAACGCCGCCACCGCTAGCAGGCTTGTCAGGATGATTGAGCGCTCCATTGCCTCAGTCCTCTCTCAGTGTGAAGGCTACTGGCAGTAGTGTAACCAAATTCAGTAGCCCCTCACAGGTTGAGTTAAAGAGCGGTGGCGCTCCGTTTGCACGCGAGCGTTATTCCTCAGCATTCAACCGTTCGATGATGGTGCCGGTTGCCATGCCGCCGCCACAGCACATCGTCTGTAGACCGTAGCGCCCGCCTTTGACATCCAGCGCGTTGAGCAAGGTGGTCATCAGGCGTGCGCCAGATCCACCCAGAGGATGACCGAGGGCAATCGACCCGCCGAAAACGTTGACTTTGCTCATATCAGCGCCCATCTCTTTTTCCCACATCTTGACCACACTGGCGAAGGCTTCGTTGACCTCGAACACGTCGATCTCATCGAGGCTCATGCCGGCTTTTTCGAGCGCTTTTTGCGTCGCCGGGACGGGGCCGGTCAGCATCAGGTGCGGATCACTGCCAACTGTCACGCTGGTGACGATGCGTGCACGGGGCTTCAGACCGAGTTGACGCGCTTTGTCGGCGGTCATCACCACCACGGCTGCCGCGCCATCGCTGATCTGACTGCTGTTGCCGGCAGTGGTCACACCTTGCTCTGTGAATGCTGGTTGTAGCTCGCTCATCTTCTCGCGGTTGGGGTTGGCGCGGAAGCCTTCGTCATGGGACATCAGGAAGGGTTGACCGTCTTTGCTAACACCCTGTAACGGTGCAATCTCGCGTTGCAGATAGCCAGCTTCAGTCGCTTGTGCGGCGCGTCGATGGCTCTCATAGCCGAGATCGTCCAATTCCTCGCGGGTGATGCCCCACTTGGCGGCGATCTCATCGCTGGCAATCCCTTGATTGACCATGTTGTGTTCTTCCATGATGTTATCGGTGAAAGGTTGTTGCCCGCCGAGACTGCTACCCATCGGCACACGGGTCATGTGTTCGACTCCGCCGGCGATCACCACATCGGCTTGACCACTGGCCACCATCGCGGCGGCGAGATGCACCGCCTGCTGACTGCTCCCACACTGAAAATCAATGCTAGTGGCGGGCACTTCAATCGGCAAACCGGCCTCCAAGACCACATTGCGCGCAATGTTGAAGGTCTGCTCCCCCACCTGACTGACACAACCGAACACCACATGATCGACGTGATCGGGCGTGATGCCGGCACGTTCCATCGCGGCTTTGATAGCATGTGCGCCTAGCGCCACCGGATGGACTTCGCGCAGTGCGCCATTGCGCTTACCGACAGGGGTACGAACCGCATCGACAATAACAACATCTGTCATTTTTCAAAACTCCATTTAAGTAATCTAATATTGGTTTGATTAGGTTTACGCTCTATGATAGCGCAAAAGGGGCGGATTTGCTCAATAGGAGTGAATTTTTGGGTGTTTGATAGCGAAGCATGTCACGTTGCGAATTGCATTAAAATCAGGGAGTAAAGCAAATTACCATTCGATTGAGGTTCGAAATAGCTTTTATCTGAGAAAAACTTCCTACATTAAGCTAATTCCAATTGAATGTTGACTTTATCAAGAGGGAAATCTTCTCGCCAATCATTACTATTCCAATCCATGTTACCTTTAAAAAAGACAGGGATGCTGAGTTTATCAAACAAATCAAGTAATCCTTGAGTCCACTCAATTTCGGGTTGATAGACTGTTGATCCGTTTGATGCGGCTCCAATAATAGCCCATTCAAACGGTAATTGATCATGTTCTTCTAACCAATCATTGAGAACAGGTGCGACATTAAACCAAAGAGGCTCAATACTCATAAACCGCACTTTTGCTTGAACATTTGTCATATGACTGAGATAGGCTTTTAGTGCGCGTGCTGCGCCAGTCTTACTCATCATGTGTCCAGCAGGTAAACTAACACCGACCCAAACATTATCAGGAAATGGGTTGAATTCTGTTAGCCGAATAGGGAATTTGCTCAACGTCTGAAAAATGTGCCAGTCAGCCTGTCGCATTATATCGATGACTTGAAGTATTTGTTCTTGTGGGACCCAGTGACCGAAAAGGTCGGCCATACTACCCACAAAAATCCCAGACGGAGTTTTTACTTTAAGCGGCTTTTCTAGTTGATGTTCACGCCAATAGTGTGCATCAAAACCTTCTGGAAATCCTGTTTTGAAACGTTCAGCGATTGTTTTAGCATAGCATTCCGTGATAGAACCATCGGGCATTTGCCATGTACAACCATGCTTACATCCACCAGTCGGATTCCATGTATAACCAGGCATAATTTTATCAGCACTGAGTTTAATTCTTGTCCATTCAATGCCTTTAGGCGGTTTTTGTTTATTCATGATAATTCTTTCAAAACTTTGTACATATTAGAACACATATTCCAAGAATAGCAATCACATTGTAAGCATTGTTTTAAAATTCATACCAACATTAGGTGGCGTTAGCTTTCTTTATCGTGAATTACAGAATGACAGTTATGACATATAGGTAGAAGATTTTCGATAACATCAAACTCGCCCCAAGGTGGATAACAAACATGATGAACTTCTGTAGCTTTTGTAGTCTGACAAACCTGACATATCCCGTTGCTTGTTGCATAGCTTGGTTACGGATTGCACGAAATTTAGGCTGGGCTAGATATTCTTCGTAACTTCTGTATTCAGTTTTTGTTGCTGTTATATGGCTAATCGTTTAAATCAAAGAGTTTAGGATTAAACATTTCATGTCTTTCTTGCTCTGTGTAAGCAACTTTAACGAACCATTCCTTGCCTAGATCACTATCAAAGCGAACAAAGCCTCTTTTTTGCCATTGAGGAAACTCCTTCCAATTACTACCTAACATCATTGTCCACTGATGTTTATCTTTAGGTTTACGAATAATCCAAGTTTTTTTTATTGCGAATAAGGCATCTTTTAAATTTTCGTAACGATCAAGATTTTTTGACCTTTTATAACTAGCAGCAGCAAGATTAATAACGATATCAACACGAGGATATGCTGTTGTAATTGTGCGTAAAACATCAAATGAAGGGTCTGCATTGGAGGGATCACTGTAAACAACCCCATACTGATATTTACGAATTTTTTCGGGTATTTTTAAATCCTCAAAGTTTTTTTCTACATAGATATTATGATCTTGATTAATGAGCTCAAAGTTTGAATTATTTAAAGCATCAACATTTTGCTTTAGACTGTTGAAAGCGTCTTGATCCTTTTCGAAGATTGTGGCACGGTAAGGTACTTCAAGTCCGGTCGCGACCTCATGAAAAATAAGTGGACTACCAGCATTCCCATTCTCATCTACACCATATCCCCCATGGAGATCAAAATAACGATATAGTTTATCACTACCGTGTTTTCGCCATATCGCTTTAACAATGCTCATATGCAACGAAAGTATTGAACGTAATGAATCTTGTTTGAAAGGAGTGCTATCGGATGTTTTGTAGGTGGTTGAGTCGCTCATAAGGCTTCCTGAACATGCTAATAATCATCATACATCACTATAGCATCAAAGGATGAAGCAAACAACAAAGTTTGAAGTTTTAAGTAGGGTCTATTAAATGTTGCACTTTCAATAAAATAGCACAAAACAACAAAAAAGCGCGTTGTACACTCTCGCATACAACACGCTCTTGATGGACTTGCTTGATGCCGATTTAGGCTTCGGGCATGGCGTAATATAACCGCGCCGCGAAATCTCCCTCTTGCTTGAGGCGTGCCGCCGCGCTACCGTGTACCAGTTCCACCTGTGCGCCGTTCTCCAACGTAGCCAGCGTCAGTTCGCGGGCGAGATCTTCATTGTCCATCGGATACGGCAAGATCAATAGCTCAACCTGTTGCATGGTCAAGGCTTCGCGGACAGCATCGCGCCCCAGTGTGCCCCGCCCGCCAGATTTCGCCAGATCGATCACATCATTGACCAAATCAAGCTCCTGTGAACGCTCGTAATTGAGCGCAGTATCTTGAATGGCATTGACGATTTCAGCTTGATTGGCATCAATCTCGATTGACAGGATATCCACCACCTGTTGCTCGACGCGATCATGCAAGAGGCTTCTCACCTGATGCGCCGATTGCTCATTACCACCGAGTACAATGCGATTCGCACCCATATCGCCGATTAACTCGCGGATTCGTGAGGCGATATCGTTATGGAAACGGCGCAGATGCTCGGCTTTCATGTCCTCGAACTGATCAGCGCCATCGCCTTGACTGTTATTAACACTGGAGCTGTGATTGGTGTGAATGTATTCTTTATCACCAAAATCATAATCGGCAAAATCAAAGCGCATCTCGTGGTTATCGACTGCATAGCCGAGGCGAGCACTCAAGAAGCGTGCCTGTTCAAGATCAACCAGCACCACCAGATATTGTTCGTGTTCATCCAATGCCCACAGCAACGGCACGACATCGATTGCCCCATAAGCATGATGACTGTCGATGTTCAGGCCTAACTCATACTGTTGCAGAATGCCATCGGCGCTCACAAATAAAACCAGTGATTTGCTGTTGGGCGTGTAGCTTCCAAAGAACTGATCAACATGGCGACGGATTGCCTGCCACTGATCGCTATTCTCGGCGGTCTTCTCCGCATCGCGCAGAGCATTCTTGGCGTAAATGCGCCATGCGCTGGTATCGCTCTGGTTGGGTTGGTAACCGGGATCAACGTTAAGATAGAGCGAGAGCACCTCATCAGAGCTGTTACCCAATAAATCTTGAATGGCTTTAGTGGTTAACATTGTGCCTCCTATCATTATTTGAATTATGGCTAGCTTAACATAGCAGTATTGGAATTATATAGATATGCCCTGCCCGGAGGGTGAGCAGGGCACGTGTGATGCCTCATTGCACGGGTACAAATGGTGTTAAATCTGTGCGAGCTGGCATCGGCGGTGCCCACACTATATTGAGCGAGCTAGGTTGAGGCATTTCCGCTTGCCAGACAGTGCTGGTCACGCCGTTGACGTAACGCAACAACTCATAGCGTGCCGTGCTGAGATCATTCTGATCAATGTTAAAAACCAGCATACCATCCGCTGTGCCGAACAAGCGCGGATAGGATGATTGACCTAGATTGACCTGTTGCGCTTGCCCATCGCGCCCGACGATGATGTGATACGGCGGGTCAATAGGTTGATCGAAATTGCCTTCTTCGACGCCAGGAAGCATCGTCAGGGCGATTTGTTCACCACCTGCGATGAAGCGCGGTTCGGTCAAGATTGCGTCGCCGTTACGATAAATGACCTGATCGTTACCATCGCGCCCAATCATCAGCATATTGGCAATTGGCATAGGGCCGATCGGCAGGGTGTAAGGTTGGCTCTCATCGAGCATGGGATAGGCAATTTCGTCGGTTGTTCGCAGATAATCTGCGCCGATGTGCGTCAACCCCTCGACGGGAGTCACCGCTCCGGTTTGCAAGTCCCAGCGATGTGCCGGCACGCGCAGGGGGCCATCACGCCCGATATACGGGTACGCAGTGAACACCACCTCACGCTCATCGAACCATTCCACGAGCGTCATCGGCGAGATGCCATCCTGAAACCAGAAGTCCTCAACCATGCTGGCGTAGTCCGGTGCGTTAGGATCACTGGCATTGAGTTCTTGCACCACCGCGCCACTGGCGATGTCAATCAGTTGCAGTGACCAGTTCGGCAAATCCGGGAAATTGAGCGTGCCTTCTAGTGGTGAATTGTTGACACGCCCTAAACCGACTAACGTGCCCTGTGCGTTGAAGGCAGAGGCTTCGCAGGCGACGATATTGCCCAGCGATTGATCGATCAGGTTGGTCTCTGTGGCGATCTCACGCACGATGAAACGCTGTTCTACCAGAACGGCTTCTTCCACCCGCGCCAGACAAAATGCCAGCAAGCGCCCATCATCGGAGAAGCTCATACGACGCACATAACTATTCTGGTTGAGTGTCAAATCCAGCGAAAAGGTCTGGCTGGTGCCATCGCTGAGGTTGATGCGCTGTAAAGTCTGCGTGTCATAATCTTGTAGATAGACAAAATCGGCGCGGGGCGTGTTATCGGCGGGCTCGGTGGTGAGTGTGGTGGTACTCGCGCCGGCACTAGTTTCTGTGGTGGTGCTAAACCACATGATGCCGACCACAGCAATCAACATAAGTGTGGTCATGCCGATCACCATCGCGCTGACGATCATCACAACTTTTTTCGTTTTCATCAATGTGTGTCCTTACTCTAATAATCTATACATCCATACATAAAGTATATGCACATAACGTTCTATAGGATGGGTATGTTCCGGCTACGACAGTTAAGCGAAGGGGGAGCGTGGGGTGTGCGTCGGTTTAATACCGACAGATCATGCCATGACAACATCACGGGCAAGGCGTATAATCGAGCGCAACATCTCACATAGGCAGAAGGATATCTAACTTGGGGCAACGTGCGCGCAAACTTCGTAATTTCTTAGTCACCTATATAATGCTCACTGCTGGCGCGATCATCGGCTCGATGGGCTTGATTGTATTTCTCGCACCCAATAACATCGCGCCGGCTGGCGTATCGGGGATTGCGGTCATCAGCAATTTCTTGTTCGGTACACCGATTGGTGTGTTGATCTTCTTGCTCAATATTCCCATTCAGATAATCGCCTATCGATTCTTGCCGGGGGGCTGGCGCAATATCGCCCGTGCCGGTTATGTCATCATCATCTATACGGTGGCAATTGATGTCTTATCGCAATACATCCCGCCGGAATTTTCATCGGATAATGAATTGCTGGCGGCGGTCTTTGGGGGGGTGTTGGGGGGTATCGGCAGTGGCATTGTCATTCGAGCAGGCGGTAATTTTGGCGGTACATCCACACTGGCGCTGATTATCCAGCGTCGCACCGGCATTCCCCTGAGTAGTGTCTATCTCTACACCGATACGCTGGTGATTTTAGCGGCAGGCTATTTCTTCGGCGTGAATGCCGCCCTGCTAGCAATTGTCACGTTGTTCATGGATGGTGTGGCGGCAAATTACATGTTAGAGGGCCCGAGCGTGGTGCGTACCGCGACGGTCATCACCAGCAAACCGGACGAGATCAGCGAACAGGTGATGAACCGCTTAGCACGCGGGGTGACAGCCTGGCAGGGTAAAGGCATGTACACTGGCGAGGAACGCACCCTGCTCTATATCAGCGTGTCGCGTTCACAGGTGCCGCAGTTGAGGCGTTTGGTCAGCGACAGTGATCCCAGCGCTTTCATGGTCATCGGTCATGCGCATGTGGCTTATGGTGAAGGCTTCCGCCGACGCATCGCGCCCCTGCTCGATATGAACGACGGATAATCCGCATGCAACACAATCGCGCATATCACACATCAGACGAGTAAGGAATATCTATCATGGAACTGGGACGGGCACTGTCTTACATCTTCGAAGATAAGAACTGGGTATCGAAGCTAATCCCGCTGATGCTAGTGGGTTTTGTCTCGGCGATACCGATACTGGGCTTGTTCGCGACGGCGTTGGGCCTGGGCTATTTGCTGATGCTAGCACAGGGGGTGCGCGATGGCGCACCGCGCCCCCTACCGAAGTGGGATCACTGGCGCGAGATGTTCAATCGGGGTGGGCAGATCTTACTGGCGATGATCTTTTATAATTTGCCGATCATCTTCATTAGCGGTTGCATCTATACACTCATCAGTGGTCTGGGCGAGAGCTTGCTCGGGTCGAGTGTGATCTTCCTCGCGCTATGTTGTACACTACCGATCACATTGCTCTATACCGTTATCACATGGTCAATGCTGGCAGTCGGCGTGACTGAATACATGGAGACTGCCAAGCCGAACCGACTCTTTCGCTTCGCGCATCTGTGGGATGTGATACGCAATCAGAGCAATCTCGTGATTCAGTGGGCGCTCTACAGCACCCTGACCAATATCGTGTTCGGGTTGATCGGTGCGATTCCGTGTATCGGGTGGATTGTCGCGCTGTTATTCTTGTATCCGGTACAAGGGCATCTGCTAGGGCAATTCGCCCATCGCTTAAGTGTCGCCCGCAACGCTCGACGGCAACCGGCACGTCCCTGATAATGATCGTTGGCTAACCCGCGCATTTGACCATGCACACGCGGAACAAATGTGCTAAAATGACCACAGATTGCAGTGGCGCGAGATGCCAACGGCGTGTAGACTCATCATAGACAATCGACACAGAACGGATTACGCAGTGAACAGTCTCAAGCATGTGGGCATCCTCGGGCATCCGAAACGCTCCAACACCGAACCCATCGGCACACATGTCGAAACCACCTTGCAGGCGCAGGGTATCCGCACCTGGCACTATGAAGAATGGTCACCGGAGGATGTGCGTGGCGATATTGCCGGTAGTGATATTGTGGTGGCTATCGGCGGGGATGGGGCGATGCTACAGGCGGCGCGTCTATGTGCCGAATATGGCGTGCCGGTATTGGGAATTAACATGGGTCGTCTGGGTTTCTTGACCGAAGTGTCCAATCCCGATGAATGGGTGAATTATTTAGAGCCGTTGATACGCGGCGACTATTGGATTGAAAGCCGTATGATGATTAGCGCCACCATCGAACGCGCCGGAGAAGTGATTCATCAGGGCGATGCACTCAATGATGTGGTCATCAGTGGCATGAGTTCGGGCACGATGATCCTGGCGGATTTGTACATTGATAATCACTGGGCGACAACCTACAACAGCGACGCGCTGATTATCGCCACGCCGACTGGCTCAACAGCCTATGCGCTGGCAGTGGGGGGGCCGATCTTAGCGCCTGATCTGAGCAACATTCTCATTATCCCGACAGCCGCGCACCTCAGCATGGATCGCCCGATTATCTTATCAGAAGGATCTCAGGTGGGCGTGCGCTTGAGCGACGAAAACCGCAATGATACAATGATTACCATCGACGGACGACATCTAGCGCACCTGTCCGACGGCGAAATTCTGTATATCGAAGCCTGCCAGCATGTGAGCCGATTCATCCGTATGAAAGAGCGCAATTATTTCTACCGATCTTTATTAGATCGGCTTGAACCGCGCATCAATCGTAGTTTGCCATCCAATAAACGCCTGAAGCCGCTAAAAGGGAGGGAGTGATGAGCGCACCCACCAACAATCCAAACCAACCCGCCCCACCGGAGGGCGTCACCGATGCCGACCAGATTGCTGGTGGCGAAGAACGCTGGACACAGTGTCCGCTCAAAGACTGCAAGCGCAATCCGGATCTGCTCTACGAAGATTTTTACCTGCGCGATATTCGCACGAACCGCTTGATGTGCAGTGCGTGCGCGGTGCGCGTCGAGATCGGCTATATGGCGCGTGAAGAGGTTAAAAAAGCCGATGACCGCTTTTATCAGGGATCATACGCCGATAATGCCATCGTGTTCGGCGTGATGTTTGCTGGTAGCCTCGCGGTGAATGCTTTCATGTTGGCGATTGGCTTCTGGTTGCTGGCGCTCTTTCTCGGCGCGAGCGTTGGCGCATCGCTGGCAGGGCTTGCGCGTCGGTTCACACAGGGGCGCGTCACCCGTCAGATGCCGTATGTGGCTATCGGGGGCATTGTGGCGGGGGCTTTGCTCGCGCCGACGGTCTATTTCCTATTACGCGCCGGTCTGGTGATTTTTAACCCGACGCTGGCGTTGAATTTTTCGATTTTGATCTCATCGGTGGCGATGGCTAGCGGGGCGTGGGGTATCCTCATGCGCCGAATTTAAACCAACACGCGCTACAGGATCGGCGCACCGGACATTATCATTCATGGCACGATAAGTTGAGAGCGAAGACCAGATCATCATGCTTGAAGAATTACGAATCCACAATTTTGCGATCATCGAAAAACTAACAGTTGAATTTTCAAACGGTTTCAACGTCATTACGGGCGAGACCGGCGCGGGTAAATCGATTGTTGTCGATGCGGTTGAGCTATTGCTCGGCAACAAAGCGGATCGTGACTCCGTGCGGGCGGGCGCTGACAAAGCGATTGTCGAAGGTGTGTTCGCGCTCGATGAACGCGCCAAAGCACAGGTGATCCCGATCCTGATGGAAGCTGAACTGATCCACAAGGAAGACGAAGCCAACTTCCTGACGCTCTCGCGGGAGGTGCGCCGGGGTGGGCGCTCATCCTGCCGTATCAATGGCTTGACCTGCAACAGCGAGGTATTAGGGGAGATTGGCGAAATTTTGGTGGATATTCACGGGCAAAGCGGGCACCTCTCGCTATTCAAGCCCCGCGCCCACATGAACCTGCTGGATCGCTATTCGGATTTGCTGGAAGTGCGCGATGCCCTCGCCGAAGTGGTCAACACGCTCTATGGGATTCGACGCACGATCACCAGCCTAACCGAAGATAAAGAAGCCCTACAACGCAAAGCAGACCGCCTGCGCTACGAAGTTGATGATATTGATTCGGCACAGTTGCAAATCGGCGAAGAAGAGGGACAGATGAGCGAGTACAACCGTCTCGCCAACAGTGAACGTCTCGCGGAACTCTCGGCGATGGCGTTTAACTTGCTCTCCGCCGATGATGACGATGATTTTGTGCCAGCCGTCGATGCCCTGCAACAGGTGGCCTCGACGATGGAGAAACTCTTGCGACTCGATCCCGATATGCAAGCCGATTATGATCTGGCACAGGAGATTGCCACCAGCGCCCAGGAGCTATCGCTCAATATCGGCAGTTATATCGGCGATCTCGATCATGATCCAGCGCGGTTGAACGTGTTGGAAGAACGCCTTGATCTAATTAAGAAACTCAAGAAACGCTATTCCTGCGAGACAGTGCAAGAGTTGCTCGATTATGCCGATAGCGCCCGCGCCGAATTAGAGAGCATCGATCACAGCGAAGAACGGTTGGAAGTTCTGCGCCAGCAAGAAGATCAAACCCTGCACCACATCGGCGAACTCGCTGAACGCATCAGCAAGGTGCGTTCGGTGGCGGGACGGGCACTCGCCAAGAAGGTCGTGCGCGAACTCGGCGATTTGCGCATGGAACAAGCCCGTTTTGACGTACAATTCGAGCGCACCGAAGACCCCAACGGCGCCTATGGCAAGGATGGCAAACGCTATAAATTCGATAGCAGTGGCATCGAAACCGTCGAATTCATGCTGAGTGCCAACGCCGGCGAACCGTTACGTCCGCTTGCCAAAGTGGCATCCGGCGGTGAGGCGGCACGGATCATGCTCGCGCTCAAGAAGGTGCTCACTCAGGCTGATTACACGCCGACACTGATCTTCGACGAAATTGATACGGGTATCGGCGGGCGTTTGGGCGCGATTGTCGGCGAGAAATTATGGTCACTCACTGAGGGGCATCAGGTCTTGTGTGTGACGCACCTTCCCCAACTGGCGAGCTTTGGCGATAAGCATTATCACGTCACTAAGACCATCGCTGATCAGCGCACGCGCTCGCAGTTAATTGAGATGGACGAAACCACCATGCGCATCACTGAGCTTGCTGAGATGCTCGGTGCGATTGGTGATAGTGGCTTACAGAGTGCACGTGATCTGCTGGATGAAGCCGCACAGCGCAAGCGTGACATCACGCAGGAGACCACCTTAGAGCGCCAAAAACCCTTATTCTAATACCAGAGGAGCGATTGCCATGAGTCACTATGTCTTTCAAGCTGAACAGGCACACCCCTCCGCGTGGATTGCACCGGGGGCGGTAGTCATCGGCGATGTGCATCTGGGGCAAGAGGTTAGCGTGTGGTTCAACAGCGTGATTCGTGGGGATACCGAGATCATCCGCATCGGGGCACGTAGCAACATTCAAGACCTGTGTATGATTCACGCTGATCCGGGTTTTCCGTCAGTGATTGGTGAAGATTGCACGGTGGGACATCGGGCGATCATTCATGGCGCACAGGTGGATAATTTGTGCTTGATCGGCATGGGGGCAATCTTGCTCAACGGGGTGAAAGTGGGTGCAGAGAGCATCGTCGGTGCGGGGGCATTGCTAACACAGGGCAAGCACTATCCGCCCCGCTCACTGATCCTCGGCAGTCCGGCGCGGGTGGTACGCACGCTGAGTGATGATGATCTCTATCAACTGCGGGCGAGTGCCGCGCACTATGTCGCTAAAGCACAGGAGTATCAGGAGCAAGCATGACACAAAAACACCCGTATGATCCGCATTTAGCCTATCATTTCATCAACATGGCGCTTGCTAGCGAAGCTCAACCGATGTGGGAAGTTGACGATGGCAAGAATCCTGATCTGGAAGACCTGTTCGCCATCCCCCGCCAATATTACGAAGCACTGTTCGCCGCCAGCCGTACCCCGATTGATGCGATTTATGATGATATTCATCAGTATGTCAAAGGGCATTACGAGGCAGTCGGTGTGATTCGCATCGGTGCGGAGATTGTGCCCGATTATTTAGAAACAGATGTTAACTGGGAACTGAGTGAAGTCGATAGTTTTGAGCGTGTGGTCACTATCATGAATAGCTATTCGCGGCGCGTCACAGAGACGATCACCAACACGGTGCGCTATAGCTTCTCGCGGTTGTTGATGGGCTACGCCTTACGCGCCAAAGACGGCAGTCATGGCGTGATCGTGATGCGTGGCACGATGACGGTTGATGAGTGGCTCAACAACATGAATTATCGCCTGATTCCTTTTCATCCGCTGGATGAGCAGTACGGCAAAGTACACAATGGTTTCCGCGATGTGTATAAGGGGATTCGGGGACGCTATCGGCAACTCGTACAAGAATTCGCTCCAGATAAGCCTCTATATCTGGTGGGGCACAGCTTAGGCGCGGTGGTCTCGCAATTGGCGGCGCTTGATCTGGCGCTGAAAAATCCAGAACGTGCTGATCAGATACAAGTCTACGCCTTCGCCCCGCCCCGCATCGGTGATCCCACCTTCGCGAAAGTTTACGATCAGGCTGTGGCAACCAGTTACCGCATTGTCAATGTGTGCGATGTCGTGCCCTATATTCCGTTCGAGGAGATGGACACGCTGGTGGATGTCCGCGCTTATCCCTATGCCGATACCAAAGGCGAACTGGCTTATGTGCATCAGGCGGGTAACCCGATTGCGAATCACATCAGTTCGTATCACATCGCCACGCGCTTACAAGTTCCAGCTGAGATAGACATCAGCCAACCGCGCAGTTTACCCTGAGCGTTCATCCAGTGATGGTGAGCGTCACTAGCGGATAGAGCGCATCGCTGGCTGGTGGTACGGGTTGCAAACGGGTATTATCGCGCCAATCGTAGACTGCCACACGGATTTGATAGGTACCGATTGGCAGATCAGGCGGTAAGATCAGCGTGCGCGCATCTGCTACCCATTGCCCCACTGGCAAGACTTGTGCATCAAGCCGTCCCCCGTCGAAGTTGCCGTCAACCTGTGCGATGAACTGTGTGCCCTGCCACACTTGCACGCTGGCGCTGTAGTTGAAATCCGGCGTGCGTAAGGCTTGCCACCACAGATCAAGCGTCATGAACTGTGTGCCCTGTGTGATAGTGGGCGGGTCACTGGCATAGGCTAGCGCCATCTGATCACCGAAGATCACAGCGGGCACAGCGGGTGCGGTCTGATAAAACTCGGCGACAATCGGCAAGCGTACCAGACGGCGCGTGAGCATCATAGCCGGGGGTATCTGGTCAATCGCTTCAAAGCGCACCGCCTGACCGCTATCAATCAACCAGATGCGGTCACTATAGGTAGGGCTGGCAAGCCATTCGTTCATGGGGATCAGTGTTACCCGTGCGCCCAGATAACGGCGCAGATAATAATCGGTACTGTATGGTTCACCCCGTAAGACGAAGGTATCATCAGGGCGGGCATAGCTGGCTAACACACGCATCAACCCGCGCCAATCCGCCGTACCCGGATAAAATTCGCCATAGACATATTGCCCCCACAGAATGAAGGTCAGCAGGTAGAGCGTCACTGCCAGCTTGCCTGCCCAACCGCGCCAGAGCATCGCCAGACCCAGCGCATAGATCACCGTCACCAGAGGCAATGTATAAAGCATATTGCGCCCGATATACCACTGAAACAGTGTCTGATTGATGAGAACTACCAGCGCAAGGGTGCCGACAACGCCTACGAGCATCAGGCTTGCTGTGCGCCACAAACGCCCGCGCCAGAGCGCCACCACACCGACGAGCATCCCTGCCCCGCCAAGATAATAATTATTGTTCGTCATACGATCCAGATAATTGTCGACAATATCTGGCACATGGTTGACCGCGTAGAACACACCGGTCCCCAGATCGCTATTCAGTTGTACGAGAATCGAGGGCAACCACGGCAAGAACAACACGCCACTGCCGATGAACGCCAATAGCACCTGCCAGCTTCTTCCACGCAGGGAGTGTCGTGTCAGCAGAGCATGGATGCCAATACTTAGCGCCACAAAGGCACTGAAATAATGCGTGTACAGGTTGGCACATTGCAAGAGCATCAGCACCGACGCACCCCGCGCCGAGGGACGCGCTTGCCAGCACCAATAGACCCAGTAAGTGAGTGTCGAGAGCGTGTAAAAGAGCGTGTATTGACGTGCGAGGCGCGCCAGGTAAATCAGATAGATCGAGCCACCGGCTAGCAATGCGGCGAACACGCCCACCCGCCGATCACCGTCACTCAAGGCTGTGCCAAGTTGGTAGATCCCCGCAATCCCTACCAATGCAATCAACCCGCCCAACCAGCGCAATGCATACTCGCTATCGCCGATGAAGGGCTTCATAACATAAGCGATGTAAAAATAGAGAGGTGGATGCACTCCGCGCTGGCTGGCGAATGTCCACACATCGCGCCAACCATCACCGATGGCAATGGCGAGCCAGCTCTCATCTTCCCAGAAACTAATGGTATCCAAATTGTTGAAGTATAATGCGCCAACCAGCAGTAAAACCATGACCATCAGTGACTGTGTGGGATATTTCATCAAGCCCTCTATGCATCACGTTTGTACACAGATGCAGTATACAGAATCATTCCAATGAGGGCTACAGTTGACAACGCATCACGGCTGGAATTCAGCTTTGTGATCGCTCACAAATTGGCGCAGGGTGATCGGCGCACGTCCTAACAAATTTTCTGTATCAGGATGAACTGTTTTGGCTTGACCAAAGCGGGTTAGAGTGTACAAGAATGCCATCAGCAAGACCTGCATGAGCGAATTTTGCCTGCGCCACATGCGCCAGATGAACGTCAGCAATGAGGGCTTGCTATAGGTGATCTTGCGCCCCAGCTCATCGCTGAAGATCGCGGCAACTTCAAAGTAGTCCAGTGGTTGACTGCCGGTCAGCACATAAGCACGGTTATCGTGATCGTCTTCTTGCATGACTGTCGCGGCGACTGCGCCAATATCGCGCACATCGATGAAGGCTGTTTTACTCTTGCCGGCCGGCAAGAAAATCTCATCTTGCTCTACAATATCAGCGCGATGTGTGGTGTTCAGGTTTTGCATGAAGAAGCCGGCTCGCAGAAAGGTATAAGGGATGTCGCTGGCTTCTAGCGCTTTTTCGATCTTGGCATGAGGCACGAAAGACACTTTTTCGATCCCCTGCAACGAGAGAAAGACTATCTGGCGCACGCCTGCACGCCGTGCCTCGTCAATCATCGGTTGAAAGATCGCGATGTCTGTGATCGCTGGCGGACGCACTAAAAACACGTGCGTCACTCCCGCTAGCGCCGATACAAAGGTGCGGGTATCCATCCAATCAAAGCGCACATAGTCATAGGCGCTTCCTAATTGTGAGCGAGCGCGGTCAATATCGCGGGCGGCGATCCGCGTCTGCTTGTTCTGTGGTAAGGCACGCACGACCTCTGCGCCAACATTGCCAGTTGCACCGGTCACTAGATAAATGGCTGACATCATCAATAACTAACGACTGGTGCATCATGCAGGTGCTGATTTGCCGCCGCTTCTTTGACGATGAAATCAGCAATATCGGCATAGGAGATTGATGAACTGTTGTTGACCCCCACATAGCCGATTCGATAGGTGCCGGTGTGTTCGCCGTTGACGATGCGTGGGCCTCTAGGGATTGTCCAATCGAGATCCGTGTGCATGATATAGTGCGCCATCGCCAGACTATCAGAGAGAACATGGCCGGAGAAGGTCGTGAGCAAAAAGCGGGTGGCATGTTCGAGCAATCCAGGCTGGTCTT
>JBNPEE010000052.1:0-26781 GCA_051117475.1 Anaerolineae bacterium
CAAAGGGATCTTATTCGGTATTGGCATAGGTAACACCCATTCAGCGACTTTATCGGTATCGCGCATCCCCTTCCGGCGCATACCCGTATAGTTAAGGGAGTGATCAGGCAGATACCGTGAAACCATCAGTGTGTGCGGTAGTCTTAGAGGAGTGAAATCTTGTGTGCCGTGTGCTTCGTCACTACTTTCGATCAGTAATCCATCAGGTGCAAGGTGATAGTGAGCGAGGTAATTCTCTTCGTAGAATACTTCAGCGTACAGGTGTGCGGTGGTCTGATCGATACCGAGCAGGGTACAATCGCCCATATATGGTAATGAGATGTCATGTTGATGTTGGAGTTTTGTCAAATTTATCATCACAATTGGGATAATTATTCAAAAGTGGTTAGAATCAAGCTATATAAAAACTCAAGCTTTAAAAATATTTCAATGTGTTATACTGACTATATCATACACGAAATTATTGAGTGTTAATAAGGCAAATAAAGATCATGAGCCAGAGTATCTCCCAATCTTCTATAGAGATCAGCAATAAGGCTGAAGGCGAAACAGATGATCGCGAGCTATTAGAACCGATGACCCGTTTACGTACATCGGTAGTGCCGATTATTAAAGATAATAAGATGCGGAGCGTCAGCGATACTGGCGTGAACTTCATGGTGAAATTGGATGTCGATGGTAAAGACCTCGACGACGAGCAGGATGCATCCTTGACTCATGATGAAACCCAACTCAAAACTGCTACTGAACCGGACACAGAAACGAGCCTTATGACCTTTCGATCTCCTGTCTTGATTGTGGAAGATACTGTTGAACTAGCTGAAGTGATTCAAGCTACTTTAGAAGCGATGTCCATCGAATCAATCTATGAGACGCACGGCAAGAACGGCGTGGAGCGCCTCAAGCAGGTCAATCCTGAGCTGATTATCATGGATATTGGCTTACCTGACATCACCGGTTGGAAGATGCTCGATCACATCAAAGACCATTACAACACGATCAATGCGCCGATGCCAACGATCATTGTCATCACGGCATATGGTGATCCGGCAAACCGTCTGATTGGCAAGTTACAGAACATCCACAGCTACCTACTAAAACCCTTCACACCTGATCAGGTTGAACAGCTGGTCGGTATGGTATTGCGCGGTGAAAAGCCGGAAGATCCGAACTTCGGCGGGGAAACCAGCGCCACAAGCTGAAACTAATGAGCGAACAACAACAACGGGCAATGCCAATCATTGCATTGCTCGTGATCCTTATCAGCAGTATCGTGATTGTCATCATGAGCAACCGTAGCAGTATTTCCGATGATGCGCCCCAACCAACTGTCACACAACCCGAAACGACTGCAATCCCGTCTTCTCCGGCCCAATCGACATTTTCAAACGAGCGTGAGCCACTCATGATAGCGCTTTATCGCCTGGAAGCCGAGAGCGCTCGCGCCGGATGGACAGCACAAGCCCATATCCGTGCCGGTAATCTGTGGCGGGATATGGGTGATCTAGGACGCGCCCTTCCACACTGGGAATCTGCCAATGCCGACACTGACAATGCCAATCTCATACGTCAGATTGCTGATATTTACATCGAGCGAGGTGAATGGGGCATCGCATGGCAACGTATACAAACCCTATTAGCACTTGCCCCCACTGATGCATGGGCGTTGTATCATGGTGGATTGATTCTCGCGCCATCAGATCCTTTCACCGCTTATGGATATCTGGGGCAAGTCGCCGAAGGTAACACTGCCTATGCCGATACCGCTCGGATTCTGCGGGACGTGATTGGTGAGCAGAGTGGCAGTGCCGATATGATCTTACAGATTGGCGCAACGCTAGCCAGCGCCGAAGAATGGTCACTTGCCGAAAACAGCTATCAATACGCAGCAGATGTATACTACCCTTTCCCCGAAGCAACAGCATATGTTGGCGTGATGCGTATTCTACAGGGAAAAAATGGTGAGGCTTGGATCACGGAAGCACTGGCATTAGCGGATGATAATTCCGAAGTCCATTACCTAGCGGGCATTTACTGGCGCTCAGCAGGGGAATATGCACGGAGTGAAGCGCAATTGGTGCAAGCAGTTTTATTGGAACCCGAAAATCCAACCTTTCATGCCGAGCTAGGCAATACCTATCGCACTATGGGTAATATGCTCGATGCGGAAATCTGGCTACAGACAGCAGTGCGGGTCTCCGATGAAGATCCGCTGATGGTTGAGGCGCTCAATGACTTCTACACGAACGAAGCAATTCTTAACACACAGCCTATAATCCGTGATGCACATAACTTAGCGGATGGACAAGATGCCTCAGTGATTGCTGCCAATGCGTGGGCGCTCTATCTACAAGATGAGAGTGAAACAGCCTTAACGCTGATCGAACAAGCACTGAGAATTGACCCGACGAACGCCCGCACCTTATTCGATCAGGCACGAATTTTGCTAGGGTTAGGGCGCAATGAGGAGGCTCAAGCGATCTTAGAGCAACTGGCGAGCGGGCAATCAGCCTTCGCAGGAGCAGCAGCAGATATACTGGCGCAGACAGGGGGTGAGTGATGCGTTTAGAATATGATGCCGAACTTCACCAAAAGAGGCGGTGCAAGGATCAACAGCCCGACAACCACTGAAGCTACCACACCCAGCAACACGGCAGCACTAGCGACATCTTTACCAACTTGTGCCATCGGGTGAAGATCTGGTGTGGCAATATCAATCGCGGCTTCTATGCCTGCATTAATAAATTCCGTCAACCAGACGATGGTGATCGTCAACACGATGATTGCCCACTCCACGCGACTGATCTGCAACCAAAACGCCAACCCAAACACGACTAATGATACAACTGACATGATGCGCGTGTTCTTTTGCCAGCGCAACATGTATAACCAACCAGCCAATGCATATTCCAGACTACGCCAGCGATTCGGGCTAATTTGCGCGGCGTAGTCTTCAGGGTTAATACGTGCTGTAGCACTGATGCGCTGCCACCAACGCCTAAGCATGATCAGCATCCTCCAGTGCGGGCACAATCGCGGTATCGATATTCAGCGCTTCTAAAGCGTGTGATTGCTCTGCCCACATCTGAGCGCGATTAGAGCGCGTGTCATGATCATAGCCGAGTAAGTGTAACGTCCCGTGAACCACCAGCAAAGCGAGTGTGTCGTTTAGGGAATGATGTAAGCGTTTCGCTTGTGCGCTGGCGTAGGGGTAAGCGATCACCAGATCACCAAGATATAGCCCTTCTAATTCTGCGAGTTCGGGCGGTAGTGGATCAGCGGGAAATGAGAGGACATCTGTCGGGGTATCCACACCGCGATGCTGACGGTTAAGTGTCTGCACGACCTCATCATCGGCGATGACAACCGTCACTGAAGCAGTCTGTGCCTGCGGATGGCGTGCCAGTACAACCAAAATTGCTTGCCGAATTTGATCTTCATCCAGCGTGATGCCCTGTGGATTTTGAATATCAATTTCGCTCATGATTCTTGTGCGTCCCCGTTATCAGTCTCTGTCTGATTTTGGGTTTCGGCATCGTCTCTGTCATTCTCGTCCACTGTCGGGATTTTGATCGACGTGGTAGCACGGCGTTGATCAACCGATGGCAGGCGGGGAACCTCTGCCAGCGGTTCCTCATCAGCGATGGGGGTTTCATCAGTGGTGACACGTGCCGTCGGGTTGGTAGTTGTTTTGTTCTTCTCACTGACTGCCCGCACGGTCTGAGTGACTGCCCTGCTACGTGTTTTGCCATCTTCTTTAGTATCCACTTTGCTCTGCGACACCGGTGGCGACTCATCGCCGACTGCCTTCGTCTCTGTTTTAACTGATGAAGCGGGCTTAGCTACAGGCTCAGACGTGTTGTTAACAGCCTCTCTATAATTGATGCGGGGGTGGAACATCCCCTGTAACACATCAACAAAAATCTCACGGATGGTACTCAAGTCATTGAGCGTCAAACGCGAATCATCAAGTTGACCATCGACGCGCTTACCATCAATGATCGACGCAACCAGTTCGGAAATTTCTTGTTTGCTCTGTGGCTTGATCGAACGAACTGCCGCCTCGCAGCTATCGGCTAGCATCAGGATCGCTGTTTCGCGGCTACGTGGACGTGGGCCGGGATAGGTGAAGTCACTTATATCAACTGCTGATTTATCCCCATCGACAGCTTTTAGCGCCCGTTGATAAAAGACATAGACCTGTGTTGTACCGTGATGCTCACGAATAAAGTCCCGAATGCGCTGGGGCAAGCCGGCTTGTTTCGCCATTTCATCGCCTTCGGTGATATGCCCGATGATGATGCCAGCACTGCGATAAGGATCGTTGAGCGTGTCGTGCGGGTTGCCAATATCCTGCTGATTTTCAGTAAAATAAAGTGAGTTCTGCATCTTGCCGATGTCATGATAGAGTGCAGCAACGTGGATCATCTGGGCATCGGCACCGATAGCATTTGCGGCTTGTTCAGCGAGATTACCTACTTGCAAGGAATGTTGGTAGGTGCCGGGCGCTTCGCGCAGTAGGCGTTGCAGGAGTGGTTTGTTGGGTTGTTGCAGATCAATCAGCTTGAGAGCTGTGGGCAAATTGAACAGAAGCGTTACCAGATACATCGACGCAATCGCCGTTGCGGGAACCAGCAACAAACCACTGAATATCGCAAAGGAGAGTGACACCAATAAATCGCCATCAACCGTATTAGTCAGTGGGTTGAAGATCACAACGACAGCGGCATTCATGATGGCAATCAACAAGCCAGCCACGAAAAACTGATTGAGGCGATCAGCACGGCGCAGAACAAGCGTCCCGATCAGGCTCCCACCAGCAATCAGCACGGCGATTTCGAGCGAATCACTGGCAATCAAGCCCACGAGAAAAGCGAGCGCTAGGGAGCTAATCACTGCGACGTGTTCATCTGCTATTGCTACGAACAACAGCGCCATTGCTGCAGCCGGGAATAGGTAGATATTACCCTTCACGCCGAGCAAATGGGCGAGTGCAAGAAAGATCAAAAAGGTGGTAGCAACAATTGCCAGTTGCTTAAACCTATCATAGAGCAATTCAGGTGAAAAATGCGCGATATACAAGCCGAGGATTACCATTGTGATAGTGCTGGCAATCAGAGCACGGCTAAGTTGCCGCCAACTCGTACGCTCATTCGGTTGAGCCAGATTGAAATAAGTCAGCGCTTCATACGCTAGATCATCAATGCGTTCATTCTCACCAATAATGATTTGTCCGCCGGCAAAATTACGTTCGATTGGTTCCACTGCCGCCGCGACACGCTCACGTTCTTCTTCGGTGGCTTGTACGTTCTCGAAGGTGTTTGGCTTGACAAAATCGTCCACAATATCGAAGATAATCGCGCTGGTACGGTTATCAAAGGTACTGCTGATTTGTAGAGCCAGTTGGGTGCTGATGTAAGTTTGCTCATCTCGAATAGAAGTCCGATAGACACGCTCTAGCACATTATCAACTTCACTGACGATAGCATTCCATGTGTCTTCATCTAGTCGCAAAATATCCAGCGCATGATCAGGATTATTGAAGATCAAATATTCCATCAAAGCCAGATCCGCTAATTGTTGTTCGCGTGTGTCATAGCGTCCGGCGGCGCGCACATCGTTGATGAAATTGAGTGTGCGCTCGGCGCGTTCGTCCCATGTGCGCGTGGTATCGAGTTCCGGCGAGGCATAGATCGGTTGCACACTATTACGCGCTTCCTCGCGGGCACGACGGGTCAAAATCTCGCTGACATATGAACCACCACCTGGAGGCGCAACAATGTTGCGCGTGGCGATCTGCCCGACTTCGATCGCGGTGTTGCTAAATTGCAAGAAAATGCTATCAAAAGCGACTATTGTCGTCGCTACAAGCACGAACATTAAGCCAGCGATCGTCACCAAACCGCGCTGTACGTAACGGGCGAGTTGTTCCGGCGCGATTGAATAGCGCGTTTCAAACAATTGCTGTAAGTAGGCAATCATGAGTTATCCTGGAAAATCAGGCGTTAAGCAGTTCACGCACGATAGAGCTGACCAGCTTACCATCGGCTTTACCTTTGGTTTGAGCGCTCAAGCGCCCCATCACCTTACCCATATCACGCACCTCACTGGCACCGGTTTCATCGATGGCTTGCTGTGCCAATGCACGAATTTCATCTTCAGTAAGTTGCTTAGGCAAAAACTCCTCGATGATCACCAGCTCTTGCTCTTCTTCGCTGGCATCGCGTCCGGCGTTGGTCAGTTCGTCGATGCTCTCACGACGTTTCTTGGCTTCTTTAATGAGGATATCCAATTCTTCATCCTCATTAAGTTCCTTACGTTGATCGACTTCGACCTGTTGAATAGCCGCTTGCAATTGGCGAATCGTATTACGACGGTCTGTGTCTTTATTGCGCATCGCCTCTTTGACCGCCTTCATCAGTTCGTCTTTATAGAGTGCCATTTATATGCTATCTCCTCAAGGTATACGGTATATTCACGGATTGTTATTCTATCACAGGTGTGACCTGCGCTACACCATCGACTACATGCTCAATAGATGCGTGTGTAATGAGATTGGTCAGGATACGCGGGCTGGTCGCTTGCACGCGAATATAATTGTGCGTGTAACCATTCTGCATGTAGCCGGCATTCGACGCGCCGCCTACTCCTTCCCACAGGATGGGCAAGGTCTGCCCGATGTACCGTTTGGCGAAGCGTTGTTCTTGCTGCGATGCCCACGCTAGCAACACTTGAATACGTGCTTTCTTGGTGGCGTTGGGAACTTTATTGCGCATTCGCGCGGCGGGCGTCCCTTGACGGGTGCTATAACGAAAAACGTGCAGACCGTCGAAGTCCATCTCATGGATGAAGGCTTCGCTGATCGCCCATTCGGCATCATCTTCACCGGGGAAGCCCACAATCACATCGCTGGTAATACGCACATCGGGGATTTTAGCGCGGGCAGTGTGCATCAGTGCGCGGAACTCGGCTTGTGTCGTATTGCGTCGCATTCGTTTGAGTGTGGCATCACACCCGCTCTGTAACGGTAAATGCAGATGAGGTTGCAGGCGTTGATCCTGCCATAGGTCAAAGAATCCATCGGACAAATCCCATGGTTCCAATGATGAAAGACGCAAACGCGGTATGTCAGTCTCCGCGAGAATGCGTTGAACAAGATGCTTCAATCCATCCCGATTACCCAGGTCGTAGCCATAACTACCGAGATGCACGCCGGTCAGCACAGCTTCTTGATAACCGAGTGTATGATGCAAATAGCCAATCTCAGTCACGATCTCATCCGAGTTACGGGATTGCCCTGCACCTCGCGCAACTGTCGTCACACAAAAGGTACAGGCGTTATCGCATCCATCCTGTATTTTGATGAAGGCACGGGTACGCATTCCCGCACCAGCAGAACTCACGTTGCGGGCGTGCGGTTCAATGTCAAAGGCTTCCAGCGGTACGCCTGTGATCTCACTGACAATCGCGTGCTTATCGGCATTGTTCACGACGCGCTTGACACCATCAATCACCTTGATCTCATCCGGTTGGATTTGTGCATAACAACCCGTGACGGTGATTTGCGCTTGCGGATTGCTCCGATTCAATTCACGGATCAGTTTACGACTACTGCGCGTAGCTTCATTGGTCACGGCGCAGGTATTGATTATGATCTGATCAGCATCAGCAGGGCTATCCGTGATGGTGTGCCCCTGTTGTTCAAATTGTCGGCTCATCATGTCAATCTCGCTCTGATTGAGCCGGCAACCGAGCATTCTCAAATGAACTTTCATGCGTTATTGCCTTCTGTGATGATTTCATCGGGCATAGTGACGGTCAGATTATCGAACACAACCACATCATTTGAGCCAGTCAGCACTAAGCCGAGCTTACCCCGTGAATAGGTATCGTCTTGCCAGATAAAAGTTTCTTCACCCAGGCAATTATCCGAATTGCCGGTTGGTAATTCACCTTCGCGGGGCACGCATAATAGCGCGGGTTGATCGTTCAAGAAGAAGCGGAACTGATCACCCTGTCCGACAACGCGAATACGGTTTTCCTCATCGATGCCTGTATTGAGTAAGCCTCGGCTATCATGCCAGATGGTGACTTCTTCAACGAGTTCTGTCTCAGCATTACGACGCAAGATTTGATAGTAACCGTCGTTGCTAATTAGAAAGAGATAATATCCACTCGCGCCTGTTTGTGGCGCAGGTGCAATTAGATTAATTGTGGTCTGCAAGAATGGGATATACTCTAGCGTACACACGATCACCCATTGACGGCCACAATCAGTGTTATGGTTAGGTTCTTCAAGACGGAAGATCACACCATAACCATCGTTTGCCAGTTCGCCGGCAGTAGCACGGGTAGTTACACGCATATCAAAGTCAGCATAAATAGGATCAGCAGCGGTATAGATGGTGTCCGGCGTATCAAGCGCCATACGCATCACCCCATCGGTGATCTGTGCCGAGCGCCGTCCCTCGAACAATTGCCACTCGTCAGTGAACCCATCAAATCCTGCCGCATAAAGCAGTTCACCGGGCTCGCCCGATTGCACCGGTTGCCATGTCGCTACAATGTGATAAAGCCAGTTTGCACCGACGAATGCGGCTAGGCTCAAGATCAATATCGCCAATCGCGATCCGCGTCGGGTTGGGTTATTAGGGGTGGGTTGTGTCAATGGTTTATCCTCAATCACAATGACCGAATCATCTACTTGCAACTGTGAATTGATCGTGCCACTACAGGCACAATCTTATGCTATGATACCATAGATGCGTGTGCGCCCATTCTATCACAATGATATGCCATTCTTGAACGCTGGGTCACATATCAGATACACACATGATAGGCTATACTCCAGAAGTGAGTCGGGTTATTCTTTGCAATATGCAAATGAGATTATTCGATTTTGCATTATGAAATCATAGGTAAAATCGGTACAATGTAGGCACTAATGGTTGAATGAAGGTAAACATATATAATACGTGTGGGGGCGCAATGTTGTATCGTGCTGTAACGTATTAAATTTGTTTTCTCTTCGCCATAAGGTCGTAATATGTCAATAGCAATTAGGAAACGTTAAACGCGTATGGCAGTCCAAGTTGAGCATTTAGAAGCTAAGCAAGCCAAATATCGGCAGATTGCGCCAATCCTTGCTGAAACATATGGCGTGAAGCAATGGAAACGCCACGATGGCATGGATGAACTCATCAGTTGTATCCTGAGCCAGAGTACAACTGATGCCAACCGGGATCGCGGGTTTGAGGCTCTCAAAACACAGTATCCTCAATGGGAAGATGTACATCACGCAACCATCGATGAGTTAATTGAGACCATTCGTCCGGCAGGTTTAGCCAATAGCAAAGGGCCTTACATCCAGGGATCATTAAAAGCAATCTTCGAGGAACGCGGCGAATACAATATTGATTTCATCGAGAAGTTGCCCGTCGAAGAGGCGAAGGCGTGGTTGCAAAACTTGCCAGGTGTAGGACCAAAAACAGCGGCAATCGTACTATGCTTCGGTTACAATCGTCCAGCATTTCCAGTTGATACACATGTTCATCGCACTGGCAAACGGATTGGCTTATTACCCCCAAAGATCAGTGCTAATAAAGCGCATGAACACATGGAAACAATCGTTCCACCGGAAGATTTTTATGCCTTTCATTTGCAACTGATCTATCATGGGCGTGCGATCTGTAGCGCACGCAACCCAAAGTGCGAAGACTGCCCTATTCGTCAGCATTGTGCCTATTACCAATCTTTAGATAGTGAGTAAACGGTATGCCCCCCACCCCCAACAGCTCCTTTGACAATGACCTGCGGCAAATCTTGCACACGCTCGACTTGCTATCCAAGCAAATTCGCTCTGGACATATTGAGACTGATTATGCACTGAGCCAAATTGAGAATATGACGAAAAAGGTCAAAGGATTTAACGAACGCGATGAGGAACAAAAAACGGTCGGGCGCTTTGAAGCATTGTACGAAGTGAGTCGCATCCTCGGCACATCGCTCGATTTGCAGACTGTACTCGATCAGGTGATGGACGCGGTAATCCAATTGACGGGTGCTGAACGCGGTTTCTTGATGATCCACAATGATGACGGTAACCTGACGATCAAAGCAGCGCGCAACTATGATCAACAAAACTTAACTAGCACCGAGTTAGAATATAGTCGCACAGTCGCCAACTTAGTGTTGGATACCAGCAAAGCCGTCCTGACCACTAATGCCACGGAAGATCCACGTTTTAAGGGGCAACAGAGCGTGATGAGCCAATCATTACGGAGCATCATGGCTGCCCCGCTGATGGCACGCGGGCGCGTAATTGGTGTAGCATACGTTGAAAACCGCATCGTGGCAGGCTTATTCAGTAAAGAAGATCGCGAGACCCTCGAAGCACTTGCCGGACAGGCGGCAGTCGCCATCGATAATGCCTTGTTGTTCTCGGAGACGGATGAAAAGCTAGCAAAACGCATCGATGAACTACGCATGTTGCGTCGCATTGACCTACAATTGAATCAGCAGTTGGATCCTGAAGCGGCGATACGCTACACACTCGAAACAGCAGCACGCCTCAGCAAAGCACGTGAAGGGCATATGGGCTTCATCCAGGAGAGCGACCCTGAGGTCATCATAGCAACGCATCATTTCACCGCTGAGAGCGACGGTGCACATGCGACCAAAGAACATCCAATACAATTACAGAATGTTTATCCGCAGGTGTGGCAAGCCGTCAAAGACTGCAAGACAATTACGTTTGATAGCGGTCAGTATGGTTTGCATACGGTGATGATCGTGCCGATTTTGCTCAATAACAAGAGCGTCGGGGTGGTGATTTTATTGCGCGATGATGGGGACGGCTTCCATGCCGAAGATCAAGATTTAGTGGAACGAATCGTAACACGTGCCGCGATCAATATTGAAAATGGGCGCTTGTTCAAAGCAGTGCAAGCTGCCGACAAAGCCAAGACCGAATTTGTCGGCATTGTGGCGCATGACCTCAAAGCACCTATGACCAGCATTCAAGGCTATGCTGATCTATTATTGATGCAAGCCGAAAATCTGAATGATAAACAACAGCGATTCTTAGAGCGCATCAGCAATACAGTCAAGCGTATGGAAATCTTAGTCTCGGATCTTGCAGATGTTACACGCATTGAGAGTGGGCAATTCCTGATGGATGAATTGCGTGTTAGCACTGCATCCGTGTTACAGGCTGTACACGATACGATCATGCCTCAGATACAGGAACGTGCACACACTTACGAAGAGCATATCCCCGACAACTTACCGGATATGTTCACCGATTATTATCGCTTGATTCAGGTACTCGTCAACCTGTTGAGCAACGCATACAAATACACACCTAACGGCGGATTGATCCGTTTGGAGGTGACGCAAGTGGCTGAGCGTATACAGTTCTCTATATCGGATAACGGCATAGGCTTATCAGAAGAACAAATCGAACAACTAGGGACACCCTTCTGGCGGGCCGAAGATGAGTTCACGCATAGCCAACCGGGGACAGGATTGGGCTTCTTCATCACGCAATCACTGGTCAAACAGATGGGCAGTGATATCGAGATTGAGAGTAAAGTGGGTGTCGGTAGCACCTTCGCCTTCAGCGTGGCGATTGCCCCCGATGATGCGCCGGCTTCACCGCTAACAGAATGATGTGCGCTGATGAAAATCTTGTTCTTATCGCCCCATTATGATGACGCAATCTATAGCTGTGGCGGTACGATTTACGAACTGAGCCAGCAAGGCCATACCGTCGAGATCATCACAGTGATGGCTGGCGAACCCACACCGCCCTTACCCGATACGCCCGTTGTGCGCGATAATCACCAGCGCTGGCAAGCGGGTGGCAATCCTATCATGGCACGGCGCAAAGAAGATTATATAGCAACTGCAATTGTAGGGGCACAGGCGCGTCATCTCGATGTATTGGATTGCATTTATCGCACTGATGCGGAGGGCAATGCGCTCTATCCGAATGAAGCATCATTATGGGAAGTGGTACATCCGTGTGACGATATCGGTAGTGTACTGAATGAGCTTGATCTGCATAGCACCGATCAGTTATACGCGCCGATGGGCGTAGGCGCACATGTCGATCACCTGATTGTGAGAAATTGGGCGTGGCAATTCGCGCAAAACACCTCAATACCAGTACAATTCTATTTAGAGTATCCGTACTTGCGCAAGCACGAGGCAATTAACACAGCGTATCGTTTCTTTGCGGGTGGCGTGCTGACAGTTGACCGCCCATTCTCGGAAATCGCGATGCAACATAAAGTACAAGCGATGACCGCATACCGCTCACAAATCAAGAGCTTCTGGGACGATACCAGTGCTATCGATGCTGAAGTGCGCCGTACCTTCGCTCATGGTAAAGGGTTTGCCGAAGTCTTTGCCCACCTGACCCAAGCTTAACGGTCAGTATGATCTATCGTACGATATGAAACCATTATTGAAGCAAATGCAACAACGGGAGTCTGTGATGTCAGCTGATATGAAAGCTCTGCAAGAAGCCAAACAAAAACTCAACGACTTACTCGAAGCCGCGAAATCCGGCGCAATCATTCCGATCCGTTTGCCCGCGCAAATCGAGGAGATCAATCAACTGATAGCACAAGCAGGCAACGAACATGATGCGGCACTTAAAGAAGCGCAAGCTCAAGCCGCTCCCGCCGATATGCAAGCGTACATGATGGAGGAATCCGAATTTGTCGGCCATGCGGTACATGAACTCAACACGCCCTTGACCAGCATTCTGGGCTATGTGGACATGCTCCACAGTATGGGGGAGTTATCCGATATGCAAAAAAACTTTCTCGGCGTGGTCAAAACCAATGGATTACGTATGAAAGGCTTGCTCTCGGATTTCCGTTATGTCAACAAACTGCGCAAAGGTACCCTCAAAGCTGAGTCGAAGATGGATATGTTCAAGAATATCTCGATGAAGCTAGAGAAAGAGCTGGGGCCTCGCGCTGAAGAACTGAACCGCAAGCTAGAATTCGACGTGCCGAGTGGTTTACCCTATGTCAATGTCGATACGCATCTGCTAGGGATTGCGATCACCAAACTGGTAGAGAATGCCCTGCAATATGCGCAGGAAGGCGATGGCATAGTGACCATCAGTGCACGCGGTGAAGACGGTTACCTGGTGATGGAAATCCGTGATAATGGCATCGGCATGACCGATGAAGAAGTGGCACGACTGGGTGAAATTTACTTTCGAGGCGAGCGCGATGAGGTCATCGCATTTAAGGGGAGCGGATTAGGCATTCCGCTCGCATATGGCATCATTGAACTGATCGGTGGCACAATCGATGTAGATACCCAACTTGATGAGGGCACAACGTTCACAGTACGCATTAAGGGTATGGGTTAAATCACAGACAGGGCATGAAGATCACAATCATCATGCCCTTTTATCAAAAATTGTTTATTGCCCCTGACCCAACGAGAAGCCTTGTTCGTCATCGAAGGTGTAGAGGTTCTCGGTCTTGATGAAATCGAATCCGGCTTCTTGCACGCGCTTCAACAAGCTAATCAGCTGCTGATGCGAGACGGGGTTATTATCCGGGTTCTGGAAACGGCAACGCCAGTGGTCAGTTTTGAATGAAGGAATGTTATTGTCAGGATAGACTTTGAGACCGCGATTGGTAATCATCACCAGTTCTAAGCCATCACCATTACATTCTGATTGCAATTTTTTACCAATTACATTGGCATCCCGATCAACTTCGTCCCAATCAATGAAGACATCCACGCCGACGAGTTCTTTGGTCACCTGTTCTTTTTCATATTTGTTGATGATTTTCGTCAAGCTATCACCACTGGAATAGCTGACCGGTGACAGAATTTCCGGCTTTTGACCGAGGCGCTGAATGACTTCAAAGGCGAATTCAATGGTGCCCACACGCATCTGACTGCGTCCCTCACGGAATATGTCTGGTGTATGAATGCCCTGCTCAATCGTCGCTTTCCATGCATTATGGATGCGTGCGGCTACTTCACCCTGTCCAAGATGCACCAGCATCGGCACCGCTGCTAGCAACAAGCCTGACGGGTTCGCGATGCCACGACCGGCAATATCAGGTGCGCTACCATGAACTGCTTCGAACATCGCAAATTTGTCGCCGATGTTAGAGGATACACCCAAACCCACGGAACCAGTCAACTGTGAGGCTACATCCGAGAGAATATCTCCGTATAGGTTCGGCGCTACAATCACATCGAACATTTCTGGCTGGGCGGCGAGCTTGGCTGTACCGATATCAATAATCAGGTGTTCAGCTTTGATATCCGGATATTCAGCCGCGATTTCGTCAAAAATCTGATGGAAAATGCCATCACTCAGTTTCATGATGTTATCTTTGGTGAGGCACGTCACCTTCTTGCGACCATTGCGCTTGGTGAATTCAAAGGCATAGCGAATGATCTTCTCAGTCCCTGGACGGCTGATAAGCTTGAGCGTCTGATAGACTTCTGTAGTCTGACGGTGTTCGATACCTGCATAGAGGTCTTCTTCGTTCTCACGCACAATGACTAAATCCATCATTGGATGCTTGGTATCAATCGCCGGGAAGTAACTGGCAGCAGGGCGCACATTGGCATACAAACCCAGTGTTTTGCGGATGGTCACGTTGAGGCTCTTATAACCGCCACCCTGTGGAGTCGTGATTGGCGCTTTGTAGAGCACGTTGGTATCGCGCAGGATATCCCATGCCTGGGGCTTAATGCCCGATGTAAAACCTTCCTGATAGACTTTTTCGCCGACTTCGATCTCATGAACATCAAGTTCGGCGCCAGAAGCACTCAAGACGCGCAAGGCGGCGGTCATAATTTCGGGGCCAATACCATCACCATAAGCGACTGCTATCGGTACTTTTGCCATGTGTGTTCCTCATTTATTGATCATTTTTCTATGAATGTATCATACTATCATACCAGCACGAAGCCCTTTCGTTAGCGGTGATCTTCTACCATAAACAGCCTTTATGATTAGCCAAAGCATCGGCAATACGACCGCCTTCGCTTCAAAACTTTAACGAACTATAACCGTAACCCTGTCAAATAATGTGTGTTATATAAGGTGAGGTTATAAAAAATGAAAGCAGTGAGCCTTGTTCAATTTCAACCGCAAGCGTAAACAACCGAATTATGAAGAGATGGATGATATGGAGTTGGTCGAACTTGCTAAGGAGGATAAAAATGCCTTCGGTGAGATTTATGAACGCTACCTGACCAAAATCTATAACTATATCTATTACCGCACCGGTAATCAGCATGATGCGGAAGATTTAACATCCAAAGTCTTTTATCGGGCGCTCTCTCACATCGAAAATTACGTTGATAAGGGCGTGCCATTTCAGGCATGGTTATATCGCATTGCACACAATCTGGTGGCGAACTTTCACCGTGATAAGAGCCGACGCAAGATTATTCCGCTTGATGATTACATCGCGCACACCCTTAAAAGTGATGCGCCGGATATTGCCGTCGAACTCTCTGAACAAACCGAACATCTAATGGAAGCGATCCGTCGCCTGCCAGCAGACCGACAACAATTGCTCTTACTGAAATTCATCGAGCAAAAATCAAATGCGGAGATCGGTGAAATAATGGAACGCACCGAAGGTGCAATCAAATCGCTCTATCACCGCACCTTATTAGCATTGCGCGATGAAATCGAACTGCAACAATTGACCTTAAAATCTGAACAACCGATCAATCGTGAGAAACAAGGTTAGCATGAACAAAATGATCTCTGATGTACAGTGGCAAAACTACCTAAACGAAGTAACCGATGCCATTCTCACGGGGGATGACGTGGAGATTGTTCGGTCACGTTATGGAATCGTCTACAAGGAAGATAGAGACCTGATTGACCTGATCGAAACACTAGATCAGTCGTTCCGACCGGTAGCCCCATCATCTCAGTTCACCAATCGCCTCAAAGATGACCTGCTGGAGATTGAGCGCCCGTCTTTATTCGGCAAAATACGACGTTTGCCAGCGCGCGTGCAATGGACAGCAATTGTCACAGCTGTGATTGGTGGTATCTTGATTGTACTTCAGCGTATTGCGGGTACGGAAAACCGCCTTCGCGGTGAAAAACGGCGAGGATTCCCTGGCGAGGGATAACCTCAGCTCCGCTCATCTTCATTTGAATATGAGAAAATCCTAACCCGAGTGTCTATCAGGTTTGATTTACATTGATTTAAAATAAAATTTATTTATAAATAATTTAGAAACAGTAAAAGTATTAAGGTTTTTCCCAAAACATATCCCAAATCCTTGCACATTTTGAAATAACTTGTAGAATGAGGAAAACTCCACGCCAAATTGGGTGGGGATATTTTGTATGGTTCTTGACAAGTACCCACCCCTCGTTTATACTCCACAATTACACATTACCCCAATCGAAATCAGATAAGATGATCGTCGGGTTCATGGATATTTGCCCAACAATCAAACGGTAATCGTATCAACAACAAACGCACTGATGCGTTCGTTGTGCTTTTTAATTTGTCCGATTAAGTGACAATCTTGAGGAGCGGCGCTTTGCGAGACTATTTTAACGTCAAGAACTACGCCCGTGTAACTGATGTGCAAGAATTGCCATCACTGATTGAAGTCCAGCTCTCAGCTTTTGAAAGTTTCATTGAAACTGGCTTGCTGGAACTTTTCGACGAGATTAATCCGATTGAATCATTCAACGGCAGTCTCAAGCTCTATTTCCCCGGTAATATTCCCGAAGCCGATCAATTTGGCTTAAAATTCTGGTTTGAGGATCCGAAATACGATCAAGAAGAATGCCTCGAACGCGATATGTCTTATGCGGCACCGCTCTATGTGAAGGTAGCGCTGGTTAATCGTGATGCCGGTGATGAAGTCACTGTTTCGGATATCTTCATGGGTGATTTCCCATTGATGACCGAAAAAGGTACATTCATCATCAACGGTACGGAACGCGTGGTTGTCAGTCAGTTGATCCGCTCGCCAGGCGTATATTTTGACGCTGAATCTGATTTATCAACGGGTCGTTTGCTCTCAAACGCTAAGTTGATTCCGGATCGCGGAGCATGGATGGAGTTTGAGACGCGCAAGAACGACTATCTCACCATCAAGTTTAACCGCAAGCGTACCTTGCCGGTGACAATTTTATTGCGCGCACTGGCGGCGGTTGATGATGGTCTGCCTGAAGAGCTGTCACCGATTAAAACCGGCGAAGCCGACGAGATCATGAGCCTGTTCACGGATATTGACGATAACGAAACCCATCAATTTATCGCACAGACGCTTGAACAAGAGCCTGTTTGGGATTTGAAGAAAAATCAAACAGTCGCCGAAGCTGCACTAATCGAATTCTACAAGAGAATGCGTCCGGGTGATCCTCCCACGCTCGACAACGCACGTGATTACCTGTTTAGCCAGTTATTCGATCAGCGGCGCTATGATTTGGAGCGCGTTGGACGTTATAAACTCAATCAGCGCCTTGATCTGGATGGTACCGTTGCGCTATCACACCGTACAATCAGCAAAGCAGATATTGTCGCGCTAGTGCGCCGCATGATTGACATCAACAACGGGCGCACCCCTACCGATGACATCGATCACCTCGGCAATCGTCGCGTGAAGACTGTCGGCGAACTGATCATGAACAAATTGCGCGTCGGCTTACGCCGTATGGAACGTGTTGTCAAAGAACGCATGTCGATCCGTGAGACGGACAGCATATCGCCGGTCTCGTTGATCAACATTCGCCCGATTGTAGCGGCTGTGCGCGAGTTCTTCGGTTCATCGCAGTTATCACAGTTCATGGAACAAACTAACCCACTGGCAGAACTGACGCACAAGCGCACCGTTTCGGCATTGGGGCCGGGTGGTTTGCGTCGTGAACGTGCCGGCTTTGAAGTGCGTGATGTGCATCACAGCCACTACGGACGTATTTGCCCGATTGAAACACCGGAAGGCCCGAACATTGGTTTGATCGGTCGTTTGGCCAGTTACGCCCGGGTCAATGAATTTGGCTTCATCGAGACACCTTACAAGAAGGTCGTCAAGTCTTTGGCACCGGACGATCCCGAATTAATCGGTCGTACCCTGCGTGATGACATCGAAGATGACAACGATAAAGTGATCTTTGAAGAAGGTACGGTCATTGATGAGAAAGTCGCCAAAAAATTAGCGAAGTTGAAGATCAACAAAGTGCCGATTGTGCCTTTCGTCAGCGATGAGATGGAATACATGAATGCGGATAAAGAAGACCGCTACACCATCGCACAGGCCAACTCTGTCTTGAATGAGAAAAAAGAGTTTGTCAGCACGCGCATTCAGGCACGCCGTAATCAAGGCTTCATCACTGCGCCTGCACAGAAGATTGATTACATGGACATTGCACCGCGTCAGGTAGTAGGTATCAGCGCCGCGTTGATCCCATTCTTGAGCCATGACAGCGCTAACCGTACCCTGATGGGTTCTAACATGCAACGTCAGGCTGTGCCGTTGCTACAACCAGATGTGCCGATTGTCAGCACGGGTATGGAAGATCAAGCGGCACTCGATAGTGGTCAGGTGATCGTCGCCGATGTCGCTGGCGAAGTTCTGAGCGTGCAAGGTGATCGTATTATCATCCGCACAGAGGACGGCACTGAGCGTCGTTATCAATTGCGCAAATACAACCGTAGTAACCAATCCACCTGCATTGATCAGCGTCCGGTAGTCAACCGTGGCGATTACATCAAGAAGGGTGACGTGCTAGCAGATAGTTCCTCGACCTATCGTGGAGCGTTGGCGCTCGGTCACGATGTGCTGACTGCATTTATCTGCTGGGAAGGTGGTAATTACGAGGATGCGTTATTGATCAGCGAAGGCATGTTGCGCAAAGACATGTTCACCAGCATCCACATTGAAAAACACGAAGTTGAAGCACGCGATACCAAACTGGGCCCGGAAGAGATCACCTATGATATTCCGAACGTCGGTGAAGACGCGCTGAAAGACCTCGATGAATTCGGTATTGTGCGCATCGGTGCAGATGTCGGCCCCCATGATATTCTAGTGGGTAAGATCACGCCCAAGGGTGAAAAAGAACTCTCACCGGAAGAGAAATTGCTACGTGCGATCTTCGGTGAGCAAGCGCGTGAAGTGAAAGACAGCTCACTACGTCTGCCTCATGGCGACAGCGGTAAAGTCGTCGATGTAAAGACCTTCACCCGCGATGAACACCCTGATTTACCTGCAGGTGTTGAGAAGATGGTACGTGTCAGTATCGCACAACGCCGTAAGCTGACCGTCGGCGATAAGATGGCGGGTCGTCATGGGAATAAAGGTGTGATCTCACGCATTATCAAGCTGGAAGACATGCCCTACCTCAAAGATGGTCGTCCGGTAGAGATCATTTTGAACCCGACTGGTGTGCCCGGGCGTATGAACATCGGGCAAATTCTTGAGCTACACCTTGGCTGGGCGGCAGACCGTCTTGGTTTCCGTGCAGTGACACCCGTATTTGATGGCGCTGAAGAGATCGAGATTGCGGCTGATCTCGGACGGGCATGGTTGATTGATCATAGCTGGCGACTCATCACCGAACGTGCCTGGGAATGGGTGACAGAATATGCTGACACCGAAGAATTAGAAGACGATCGTGAAGTATGCCGTCTGTACATTCATGCCTGGCTTGGCGAGAACGAACGCTATGACGTTGACCAGCTGTTGACGGAAGAAGTGTATGCACGCCGTGCTGTATTAGCTGAATGGTTACGCGAGATCGGCTATGATCCGGATGACCTACTGATTTTCGACACTGCCGGCTTGTCAATGGATCACCGTGAGCGTGTTGATCGTAATGCGATTGATGCCTCATTGAAAATCTGGATAAAGTATTACATGCCAGATATGGATATTCCGGATAATGCTGACACCAAAACGCTGTACCGTATCGCTGACCGCGTGATGTTCGAAACTGGTGAATCTTTGCCCCACTACGGCAAGCAGACGCTCTATGATGGACGCACTGGCGAACCGTTTGATAACCCGGTAGCAATTGGTTACATGCACATCTTGAAGCTAGCTCATTTGGTCGAAGACAAAGCTCATGCGCGCTCGACAGGTCCTTACAGTCTGGTGACGCAGCAACCACTTGGTGGTAAGGCGCAATTCGGCGGGCAGCGCTTTGGTGAGATGGAAGTTTGGGCACTCGAAGCTTATGGTGCCGCATACACCTTGCAAGAGATGCTCACAGTCAAATCCGACGACGTGCAAGGGCGCGTTAAGACCTATGAGAGCATCGTAAAGGGAGAACCTATCGAAGAACCGGGTATCCCGACGAGCTTCCGTGTGTTGGTGAAAGAGCTGCAAAGCCTCGGTCTGGCAGTCGAAGCCATCACCGAAGATGGCAATGTGATCGCCTTCGGTAAAGAGGACGAGCAAAGTCGTCGTCAACAACCGGATACTGCTCTACTGAGCCTGAGCCACAACCCGCAGAAATAATCAGTAAGCCCAACAACAAAACACACAAAAGCGATCTTGTGATGAGATCGCTTTTGTATTCTACAAGCGTATCACCAGCTTACCACGGCTGTGCTTGCTCTGTTGCTGGGCATGTGCCTCAGCGATTTGATGCAAGGGATAAATCTGGATAATAGCGCGTAGTTGACCCTCACGCATCCAATCCGCGAGCAAAGCGAGATCATCAGCACAGGATTTGACCACAACGAGGTGCGCTCGTTGGCGACTAAACAGGGTAAATGCCATGCTGACAAACACATGGGCTTGTAACACTGTTGAGATCCACACGCCTGAATCCGTTAAAATTGGCTTAACTTTTGCATAGCGCGTGTTACCAAACACATCAAAGACAGCATCGAAAGGTTGTGCGATCTTAGTCAGATCATGGGTACGGTAGTCCAAACAGACATCCGCGCCAAGCTCGTACAAAAAGTCATGATTGCTGGCGCTGGCAATCGCGGTAATGTGCGCGTCATAATATCGTGCGATCTGCACCGCCATCGAGCCTACGCCACCGGATGCACCGTTGATTGCTACTCGCTGACCAGCACGCATCCGCCCATGATCGCGCAAAGCTTGTAAGGCGGTTAAACCCACAAGCGGGACAGCTGCAGCTTGCTCAAAGGGGACATGATCAGGGATCTGTGCGATCTGATCGGGTTGTGCCAGCACATAGTCGGCACAAGCACCCCCACGCCAGCCATCGAGCATCCCAAACACACGATTACCGACGCGGCACTCTGTCACTGATGATTCAACAACCTCACCGGCAAAATCGAATCCAATCCATTGTGGAAAACGCTGACCGGTCAACCAACGGAAACGTCCTTTGCGGATGAAGGTATCTTTGGGATTGACTGATGACGCATGGACTTTGATCAACACTTGCCCGTGCTGACAAATTGGGCGCGGCAGACTGAAGACCTCTAACACATCGACATCACCATAACGACGAAATCCGACTGCTTTCATACAGTTTGTCCTTATGTTATCGTCTGTATTAAACTTACCGTGATATAGTCCACCGAGGATACACGCGCATTATGCAGATTCATACCCTACACAATTGGTCATTAGAACCACAAGAAGCGATTACCCTTCAGCGAGAACTTGCGCCCCGTCTCATTACGGACACGCCGCTGGATTTGAACACATTGCAGTATGTAGCAGGGGTAGATGTCAGCGTCAAGCAAGGATACTCACAGGCGGCGGTTGTTGTGCTGAGTTATCCGACTTTACAGGTTATCGAGACTGTTCGCGCTCAACAACCGACGCAATACCCCTATATTCCGGGCTTGCTGAGTTTCCGTGAGGGGCCGGTTTTGGTGGAAGCTTTTGCAAAAATTCAACAGGAACCTGATGTGCTAATCTTCGATGGTATGGGGCAAATTCATCCGCGTAAGATGGGCATCGCTTCGCACATGGGCTTATGGTTACAAAAGCCAACAATTGGCTGTGGCAAGACGTATTTCATTGGGGATTATGAAGAACCAGGCATCCATAAAGGCGATTACAGTCCACTCACCTATCGCGGTGAACAATTGGGCGTGGTGCTACGCACACGAGATCATGTGAAGCCGGTCTATATTTCAGCAGGACATCGGATCGATCTAAGCAGTGCAATCGCTTTGACGCTGGCAGTCACGCCCCGCTATAAACTACCGCGCCCGATCCGATTGGCACACAAAGCTGCCGGAACATTCATCACCTGATGCGCTCAAGCATCGCGCCACGCACTCAAGAGATCGGGTAAACTGTCGAATATATAATCCGGTTGTATTGCGCCAATATCAGCGCGTTGATTGACACCAGTCAGCACAAAGGCGGTCTGCAAGCCGGCATGATACGCGCCTTCAATATCGGTATTGAGTCGATCACCGATCATGAGGGTCTCTTGTGGGGATGTGCCTAAGCGTTGCAACGCCACCTCGAACATTGCACGGGCTGGCTTACCGATAATGGTCGGCTCAACGCCACTTGCCTGTTGGATCATGTGAATTACACTCCCTGCGCCCGGAACGAGTCCTTCAGGTGCGGGGAAGGATGTATCGGGGTTGGTGCCGATGAATGTCGCCCCGTGATTGCGTATCAGCAGAGTTGCCTCACGCGCTTTCTGGTAGGTGAACTCAAAATCAAGCCCGACAACCACCGCATCAACAGCCTCGGCGGTAATCGTAAAATCCGCTTCTTCTAAGGTTTGGAACAAGCCCGGATTACCAATCACAAACAGCCGTGCGCCGTTCGGGTAACGATTTTTGAGATAATCGGCGGTAGCGGTGGCACTACTGACCAGTTGTTGTGCGGTGATATTCGGCACACCCATACCGGCAAGTTTCTCGATATAGTTGCTAGTATGTCGTCCACTATTATTGGTTGCCAGTACAAAGGGGATATGCCGTGCACGTAAGAATTGGAATAGGTCAACCATACCTGGCAAAACCTGATCACCACGCCACAATACGCCATCCATATCACTGACTATCGCTTTGATTGTTTTGAGTGCACCCACGCTGATCCTCGTCGTGTATTGTAATCATTAGCGCGGTAAGCATAGCAGATTTTGTGACGTGTGTCGCTGGTTTGCTATGTGATGAGCGCAGCAGGAAGGGCAAAGTTTGTCCCTTCCTGTAGGTAGTTTTACAGGGGTTAAGGCACAGTAAAGCTGATCTCATAAGGTTGCTGTACCATGTTGCCATCTTTGCTGAGGCGCAAGCGCACGCGATACGATCCCGGATCTAAGAAGCCATTGAACAACTCACCATTGTTAACTGGATTGTAGCCAGCGTTACCCATTGGTGTCCAATCTGCGAAAGCGCCACCAATGATATCGAGATGCCAGAAATCCGCCTGACTGCTATCAAAAGAGACGGTGCCCTGTATCGAGATCGGATTACCGACTGTTTGTCCACCTGTGGGCGACGTGATGACGGCTGTCACGATAGAGGAACCAAATCCAGCATCAAACGCGCCATCCCAGCAATCAATCGTGGGTAGGAAAGCATAGTTATTTTGCTGTGCCCACGTTTCAGCACGCACACGGTCATTGTGTGAGGTGCTCGGTGCAGCGATGAAGGTGAGATCGGTTGCCCCTACGCCCAATGCTTGCGCTTCCAGAGATTGTGGCACGCGACAATAAAGCGGTGCGGGTGGGGGCAGATCGCCTGGTTGTAAGTTGAATTGCAGGCCAGCAGCAATGCTCGGATTAAGACGATAAGCCAGCAAATTATAAACATCAGGGCTGATTTCGCCAGATGCTTGCGATGGACGCACTAAGGGTTGTTGCGGTGCGATCATGTTCCCGTTGCCATCAGGGACAAGTGCCGGCGAATCGAGGAACCATTCATTGACTGTACGTGGACAGCCTGTCGTACCTTCGCGGATCGCGCGGACATCACACATCTGTACCAGTGAGATGCCCTGTGGCGGGTTCGGGATATCCGGTAACAATTGACCATCGGTGCGGAATACATCCAACATACCCGGCTCAGTATAAATGCTGGTGATGACGCTATTCCAGATCGGCGCTGCGCCGGTTAAGCCGGATGAGTTCACCATCGGGTCACCGTTGTTATTGCCAACCCACACCCCTACAACTACATTGCGCGTGTAACCGATTGTCCAGTTATCTTTGACATCGTTGGTTGTACCCGTTTTGACAGCCGTGCCAATCTGCGGGGTATAGAGGGCACTGTTGCCACCCATCGCAGGTGTGCGAGCGGGATTATCGCTGAGCACATCGGTCATCGCGAAGGCGATGCGTGGATCCAGCACTTGTTCACCAAAACCACGGCGATCAATAGTATTACTCGTGAAATTGCCTTCTCCCGCAGGGCACCCTCCCTCATATTGATAGACAATATTATCGTCGGTATCAATCACACAGAGGATTGATGTGGGCGAGACATATGTGCCGACATTCGCTAGCACACCATAGGCATTGGTGAGTTCCAATAAGCTGACCTCACCACCGCCTAGTGTCAGCGAAATACCATAGCGCGACGGATCCGTGAGGGTACTCACACCCACGCGGTTCATCATGTTCAGCAGATAATCCACACCCGTCATTCGTACAGTTTGCACGGCGGGGATATTATAACTATTGGCAAGCGCATGACGCAGAGCCATCGGCCCATGAAAGGCATTGTCATAGTTACGCGGAACATAGTTGGGTTGTCCAGGTTGTGGAATCTCGACCGGCGTATCCCACAATACATCACCCATCGTCATGCCCAGTTCCATCGCGCCTGCATAGGTGAAGGGCTTCATGGTACTGCCGGGTTGGCGTAGTGCAATTGTGACGTTGACGTTGCCGTCAATGGCGGTGTTGTTGTAATCGACACTACCCACCATGCCAATGACCTGACCGGTAAGGGGTTGTAGGACGACAACAGCCGCATTGCTGACATTACGATTAGCTAAATTCGCAACCTGCGTGCGTGCCGCACCTAATGCCACGTTATTCACCGCTTGATCGACAGTGGTATAGACGCGGAAGCCTCCGTTGGCGATTTCTTGAGGGCTAAAGCCAATCTCGGTCATGAGATCAGCAAATTCGTTCTGCGCGTAAATAGTAAAATGTGGTGCTTCAAGATTGTTGGCATTGGGTGTGACGAAGGATAAGCCTGCGTTGAGCGCGGCGTTGCGCTCCGCAGTGTTGATATAACCATCCTCAACCATCTCATCGAGCACTAAGCGCCATCGCTCATATAAACGCGCCTGTATAGCTGGGTCGGGATTGAGCGGATCGAGAGAAGCCGGAGCTTGTGGCAACCCTGCGAGCAAAGCAGCTTCGCCTAGTGTCAAATCTTGTACATCCTTGCCGAATAAATTTTGTGCGGCGGATTGCGCTCCATACGCGAGATTACCATAATAAATCTCGTTAAGATACAGTGTCATAATATCTTCTTTGCTGCGGCGCTGTGTCAAGAATAACGCGAGGACAATTTCTTCCACTTTGCGCGTCACACTGACTTCACTCCGGTATTCAAAATCAAAGAGGATGTTACGCACCACCTGTTGCGTGATGGTACTCCCACCCGGCACACGATCACCGCCTGCACCGAGGAAGTTGAAGGTGGCAACTGCGGTTGCCGCAAAATCAACGCCTAGATTATTCCAGAAGCCACTATCTTCGATCGACACACTGGCATCAATCAGATCTTGCGGGAATTGATCGTAACGAACAATATCACGCCGTCCTTCGTTGAATGACTCATACAGAGAATTACCATAACGGTCATAGAAGAAGGTACTCTCGAAGGCACGATAACCGTCTACCTGCGCCACTTGACTGCCCCATTCGGCTTCAATGCGCGGGATAAAGACCGCCGCCGCGCCAACGGTTAGGAAGGTTAAACCACCACAAAAGGTAATCATCAAGCCAACGAACATGTACAAACACCCTGACGGCACGCCAAAAATCTTATTACGTCGGCGGCGCTGTGGCAATTTTTTCTGATCCTGAGCCGTCTTACTAGGAGGTGGCGGCACATGTAATCCGTGAGCGAACTGCGAGGGTGCTTGTGCCGGACGTTGATAGGTCGCATCGGACAAGCTGGGATTAGCAACAGTATGGTTTTGTATGGGTGACGGTGCCTGACGGGCAGGCTCTGGCGATGCCTTCTGCAAATTAACTACCGTCTGTTGAGCATGTGAAGGATCCCGTGGTGGTGGTGGCACCATATCGGGATTGGGGTCTAAGCCACCGGTTCCTGGAAGTGTAATCTTAGGATCCACTGTACCCGGCTCACGAAAATGAGGCATGGTCAGCGCACTGTGATCTTGTGGCGCATCACTAACCTTCGGCAGTTTGAAGGGTACATCGTCATCATCATCATAGTCTGGATCATCGGTAGCGCGGAGCGCTTCGAGATCCACATCTTCCGTCAAATCAGCTTGCTTGGGATAGACATCAGTTGATTGGTTATCGTGATTATCGTCTGCCAATTCTGGCAAATCGTGGTTATCGGGCATAATTCGTTATCTCCCAACAGATCATCAATGGTATTGTATCACGGTACCACAGGCACAGGTAGTTATGACAGCTTTAGATGCCCTACCATCGCCTGATGATTGCGCTACGCTGAACATGTATCACACGACAAATCTCGATCTTAGTATATTGATGCCACATCCTGACAACCTGACACTTCTATTCAAAATACCAAAAAGGCTGAGCAAAAAGCCAATCAGGTAATCGGTCTTGTGAAAGCCGTCGCTTGAGCCAGCGTCTTGCGGTTTGAAACAAGCTCAAGCGACGGC
>JBNPEE010000073.1:0-26768 GCA_051117475.1 Anaerolineae bacterium
GTTTCTGCTCCACTGATGACCGCACATACTGCCACTGTGATGATGTCGATAAGTTTATGGAGTTGACCCTGTTCTCGGCGAGGGTCGGGTAATTGACTGAACACATCTTCTATACTGTTTTGCGTCACTGCAGATCATCCTTTGTTCTTTGATCCCCATTATCTCATTTTTATTGTCTGGTGCGATTGCTCTGGTCCCCTATCTGACGCAATCTTAACGTTTTACAAACCTTAACATATGTTGCGAATAAGCTCTTATATACTAAAAAAGTATACGGCAATCTATGAAGTTGACAGAGGGCAATCACACATGGCAGAAGCTGATCTGTATAATATGTCAGATGTGTTCATCTCGTATTCACGACGAGATAGCGCGTTTGTGCATCAGTTATTTGATGATATCAAAGCAACCGGCAAAGAAGTCTGGGCAGATTTTGAGGACATCCCGAAAGCGGCGGACTGGTGGCAAGAGATCAAAGCGGGCATTGATGCCGCCGATGCTTTCTTATTCATCATCAGTCCCGATAGCGTGCGGAGCGACGTCTGCCGCAAGGAGATCGAATACGCGATCTCCTCGAACAAACGCCTGTTACCGATCTTGTATCGCGAGATCATCGAGCCAGATGATCAAGAGCAGGTGCATCCGGCGATTTCTTCACACAATTGGATTTTCTTCCGTGAGGTCGATACCTACGAACAAGCCTTCCAGACACTAGTCGAAAGCCTCGAAACAGACCTGGACCACAATCGCACGCTGACACGCTTACTAGTGCGGGCACGGGAGTGGCAGAATAACAACAAAGCCAGTAGCTATCTCTTGCAAGGTGGGGATCTGGATCAAGCGGAAGATTGGCTTGCCCATGCGATGAACAAACGCCCTGCCCCAACTAACCTGCACGCTGAGTACATTCAGGCGAGCCGTGAGGCAGCCGTACAACGGCAACGGCGTTTATTCTCGATTGCCATTGGTGGGATGATTGCGGCCTTACTGCTGGCGGTGTTCGCAGTTTATCAGATGGTGGATGCGCGTCAGGCGCGGGATGCCGCCGAAGTTGCCCGTCAACAGGCGGAGAGCGCCCGTGAACAAGCCGAAATCAGCGAGCAAGAAGCCCGTGCGCTGGCCCTCTCGGCAAGTGCTAGCGAAGCCCTCGCTAACAATAATCCAGATCTGGCGCTAGTGCTGGCACAGGCGGCGACAGACATCAACACCGAGAACCCACTGGTGACACTCGCGCTAGCCGATGCCGCCTATGCACCGGGCACTATTGAGGTCATCAGCGTGGATGATGTACCGACTACCACCGTTTATGCCCGTGATGGCGATCGCATCGCGACAGGATTTCTATCGGGTGGGATTTGTCTCTATGATGGTGTGGCTTATCAAGAGATTGCGTGTTTACAGAACGCGGAACAAAACGCACATAGCGATAGTGTGCAGTGGCTCCACATGAACGACAGCGCCACCCGCCTGCTCAGTTCCGGCGCGGATAATCAGCTCAATCTGTGGGACATTGATCCCGATTCCGCCACTTATGGCACTCTAATAAACGCAGTCACAGTGCTAGAGTTATCGGCAAGTGCGCTGACCAGCGATGGCAGTTTTGCCGTGCTAGGAACCACCGAAGGACGCTTCGGCTACTGGGATTTAGCATCGGATAGTGTGGAATGGTTCGATCGTCAACATAACACGATTGTCAACGTGATCACCATCAACCAGAAAGGGGATCGGGCGTTGGTGGGCACAGGCAATGGTGTGATGCTTGAATACGACATTCCCGAACGCGCCCTGCTCAACCGCTATAGTAACCCCAACAATCGCGCTTCGATCAGTTCGGTAGCCTACAATCCAACCAACACCATTGGCGTAGCCGGCGATACTGGCGCGAGCCTGACCTCATGGGATCTGGCATCGGGGACGATCATCCGTACCTATCAAGGGCATGATGAGAACGTGACCGCCATCAGTTTTTCCGCAAATGGGCGCATGATGTTCACCAGCAGTTGGGATAATAGCATCCGTGAATGGGATGTGGCATCAGGGCGCGTCGTCAAGCAATATTACGGGCACAACGGCGGGATCAACGCGCTCTCATTGACCGCAGATAATCAATATATGGTCTCCGGTGGGTTCGATAGTTCAATGCGCGTGTGGTTGGTCAATCCGATCATCTACGAAGATCAGTTGTTGAGCAGTGATGAGCGCTTGTATAGCGCCGATTGGAACGCCAATCACATTGTAGCGGGCAACGAAGCCGGCGAACTTTTCATCTATACACGCAATGGCGAGCTAATCGCTGAACCGACAGAGGCACTCGGCGAGACAGAAACTTTCTCGGTAGACGTACATCCTAACGAAGCGCGTTTTGTGGTGGTCAACGAAGCCTGTCGCGTGCAGATGTTCGACCTGACAGGTGAATTGCTGTGGACACATACCCATGAGAATGTAGTCGGTATCTGTCGTCAGGTGGGCTTCATGCCAGACGGTGAGCGCATACTCACTTTGAGCGATGGCAGTCTGTATAGCCTAGATGCTGAGAATGGTACATTCTTGCAGACAGTGCCCTATAGCGCCAACGAGCGCCCCAACTTCCGCACTTTTGCCATCACCGATGATAGCACGCAGGCGCTGATTGGTACCAATTACCGTACCGAAAACTTGCGCTTGATTGACCTCAACAGTGGTGAAGTGGTGCGCGATTATGTGGGGCACACGGATGGGGTGCTGGCGATAGACATCAGTGACGATGGTGGGCGCGTGGTCTCTGGCTCTTTCGATAATGATGTGCGTATCTGGGATTTTGCTACAGGTGAGATGTTGCAATTGCTTGAAGGGCACAGTGACCGTCTGGTCTCGGTAGAATTTAACGCGACGGGTGATGCGGTAGTCTCGGCATCTAACGATACCACCATGCGCCTGTGGGACTTAGCCAGCGGGTACACCCGCTATACCTATCGCGGACATACCGAACGCGTGGTGCTTAGCACATTCTCCGATGGGGGCGATCAAATCTTGACAGCATCACACGATGGCACGCTGATTATATGGCGCTTGCCACAAGATCGCTCCGAATTACAGACATGGATCCGGGATAACCGTTACCTGCGCGAGCTGACCTGTAATGAACGCGCTGTCTATCTGCTGGCGGATGCATCCTGCGAGTGAGCGCGTCAACCATCGACCGGATAGACGGTCGGTGTCTGGCAGATGGGCGGTGCCCCATCAGGATACACCCAGCGCTGTGAGAGGTTGGCGCTCTGTGCCATCTGCTGATATTGGGTATAGAGCGCCACGACCCCCACACAATCAGCGAGGACTTCGGCGGCTTGCCCCTGCAAGTACCAGCACTCGAAGCGCCGGTCTTCTACAGGAACTGCCTGAGCGATCTGCAAGGTTGAACAGCGATTGAGCGTGATCTGTGTATTGCGCCAATCGCCGTTGAGATAATACTCGCGCCCTAACCAGTACCACCCATCCGCCCAGCCGGGCATCAGTTCCACCACCTGACCGCACCAATCAATGGCGGCATCGCGCTCGCCCAATAAACTGCTGACTTCACACAGGCGAAAACGCGCTTTGACATTATCCTCATCGAAGGCGATTACGTTGAAATAATAGGCTGTAGCAGTATCCATATCACCGATCTGTTGCGCGTAGAGGGCGCGTTCAAAGTGGATCGGTAAGAGGCGGCGATTGAAGGTGATCGCAGTCTCAGCAGAGCTAGCCGCTTCGGCATAACGCCCCAGATCACTATAGAGCAAGGCTGTCACGCGGTGCGCGTCTGCCCGCCAATCCGGATGGGCGTTGTTGGCGATTTCCACAGCACGCAGGGCATTGTTCAAGCCGGCTTCAAAGATGCCCTGACTGCTATATGAGAGCGCCAGTGCCAGCCGGGCTGTGATGCTGTTCTCATCGTTGCGGATGACGCGCAATGCGACCCGTTGCGCTTGATCGGAGATGCCGTTGGCTTGTAACGCGAAGGCGTGCGCTCCTAAAACGCGCATGTCATAGGGGGATTCAGCAACAGCGATAGTGGTCAGGTCAAGCGCCGTGATGCGGTCATCTTCATGGTGTAAATCGGCGTAACTGTTATAAACCAGTGCCCGCACCAGCAATTCGAGCGCCTCAGTACGGGTTGAATCGTTCTCGTAGACCGCCCGCGCATAGCTAATGGTGCGCTCTAAGTCACCATTCTGGAATGCTTGCTGGCTATCAGCCAGTGTGGCGAGTTCTGGCGTGGTCACACGCCAACGGGAAAATAATGTTTGTATCTGTGGCATACTGAGCAACACAAAAACGCATAAGATCAGGCTGGTGACTAGCCACGATAGGCAACCACCGCGTGCCTTACGGCGGAAAATAGTTCGGGAGGAATTACGATCAATACGCATGAAATAATAGCTGAGCGCATAGCAATAACAACGGTATGGAACACAGTGTAACAAGCCTGACAAAAAAATGCCTTACATTGGTGAAAATAAATAGAGGAATTGTATACATCCTGTGATGAAGTTTGATCAGTTTATGCTCATAGTCTAGATACAATTCATTCACTGGAAAAGCAAAACGTTAATTGTTCTTAAGGCTTTTTTAACGCATGATAATAAGGGAGTATTCCTCGATTTAATCGAACAGACATCATCACACACATGGGATACTACAGGCTTATTCATGATCGAAGGAGAGAACTAGAGAATGTCTAGCTTATACAAAAAGCTACTCGCCGTCGGCTTACTACTCACCCTGACCACTGCTCAAGCATTTGCACAAGAGGCTGTGGAAGGGCGCGTGGTCAGCCAGCAAGATTGGATTGACCGAATGCCAGTAATTATCGCGATTCTGATCATCACGGTGCTAATCGATGTGGTATTCGTCATGGCATTTCGTAAGAACGATCACGGCAAAGATGGGGGGGCACAATAATGAACGCATTAGCCAAAATTTTCGAGAACTTCTTGTCGTTTAAGCGCATCCCCCTCAAGATTGTGTTAATTACCGCGCTGGCATCATATGTATTGCAATTGGGCATGATTATCATGGGGCAACCCTTGTATATCATCGTCTTTTACACCCTCTTGCCGTGGATACCGGTCTTATTATTTGAGGGCTTATGGAAAGTTGAGCATTATCAGTGGATTGCGGTTTTTGCAATCATCACGGCGTTGCAGGTGGGGCATCTGGGCGAGCATTTCACACAGGTTGCCCAATTGGTGTTCGATGGCACGCTTGCGTGTCCACCACCGGTGGATGCCGGCTTGAACTATGATCGCGCTATCGAAGCTGGCTTGCGCGACCCGAGCAGTCCGCCGACTAATTACGCAACCAGCCTCGTCGTGTTACCGGACGCTGAAGGATTGCCCACGTACAACGACAACGGCGAATATCGTCGAGGACCGGCTGCCTGCGGTGTCTTCGGGCAATTGGACATTGAGATCGTGCATCTGGTATGGGAATTGTTCGGCTGGTTCGCCACGCTGATCTTATTACGCCAGTTCCCCAAGAATATCTGGTTGTGGTTGGCGGTGGTCTTCCTGTCGATTCACGCAATAGAGCATCTGTTCATCAGTTACGCTTTCTTCATCGATACGAATGCGGTCTATGCGGGTACGCGCCAACTGTGGGCAACTGTCGCTGATGGTTCAATCGTGACGGCGATACCCATCGGTATAGAACCGGCGCTCGTGCCCTTCTATGATGTTGCCGGTAAGTTCGGCATTGTGGCGCGTAATGGCCTGATCGGAACGTTCTTGCCGGACTTGAACCCACTCTTGCCGACGCGTCCCTGGTTGCACTTCGGCTATAACACGCTCATCACGGTACCGACTGTGATCGGGTTCGTGCTTGAGATGCGCCGTATTTACGACCGTTATCTGGCGCAAGCCCTGCCAAGCCTCAGCAAAGAGCAGTTGGTATCGGCAACACCGCAACTGGAACGCATGACCTTCAATAAGGGTGAGGTCATCATCAAGCAAGGCGATATTGCAGACCGCTTCTACATCATCTCTAAAGGTGAAGTCGAAGTGATCGGCGAGAACAAAGATGGTAGCAGTCAGCAGATTGCCACGCTGGGACAGGGCAAGTTCTTCGGTGAAATTGGCTTGTTGAGCGAGAGCAAGCGTATCGCCACCGTCTGCGCCCTGAGCAACGATGTTGAAGTGATGGCGCTCAACCGCGAGGTCTTCCGCAACTTGATGGAAAGCTCCGAGATGAGCAAGCAAGATGTCAACCGCGTGATGCGCCAGCGCGTCGCCGAAACCAGTGGCGAGCCAGCATCATAACCTCACGATAGACTCAATACAGGCGGTGTGCCAATATAAGCACATCGCCCACCCTCACAAATTGGCAATAGCCGAAAATCGCTAAAGGTGTCACACTTAGTGCTGGTTTGAACCATCGCTTTAAGAGGAGGCAGGAATGCGGATTATTCAGATGGGTATCGGGGGCATGGGCAACGCGTGGTTAGAGCGTTTATCGCCCTTGCCTTTTGTCGACTATGTCGGTTTTGTGGAAATTGACGATACGACGGCACACCAACAAGCTGTTGCGCATGATCTCAATCCGGCGCTGATCTTCAAGACTTTGCCGGAGGCGCTCGCCAATGTCGAAGCCGATGCTGTAATCGCGGTCATCCCGCCTGAATATCGTATCGAGACCTTGCAGACCTGCATCGATGCCAACCTGCCCTTGATGGCAGAGAAGCCCCTCGCTGAGACGCTAGAAGATGCCTATATCCAACTCAAAATGGCAGACGAGAGCGGTCTTTTGTACGTCATCACGCAAGATTATCGTTACAAAGAGGGCTTGTATACCATCAAGCAGATTCTCGATAGTGGCGAGCTAGGCAAGATCGACGCGGTGACCGTCGCCCACTATTGGGGCTTTGAGTTCAATGGCTTTCGAGCAGAGATGCCTAACCCGCTGATGAACGATATGGCGGTGCATCACTTTGACCTGTTGCGCTATTTCATCGGCAGTGAACCGCACACGCTCTATGGTCAATCGTGGAGCCCGGGCTGGAACAAGCTCGATGGTAAGATGTCCGCCCATGTGCTGATGACCTTCCCCGATGATGTGCGCGTCGCCTACACCGCGTCATGGGTGAGCAATGGCTTGAATACCAGCTTTGACGGCGAATGGCGCTTCGACTGTGAACTCGGCACGCTGACTTATGTCAACGACATGATCACCATACAGAAGCGCGATAGCATGAACGGCGTGAACTACACCTATCAGCTATCCGAACACCGCGATCCGCTCGAACTGACATATACGCGCCAGAGTTATCTGGCCTATCAACTGAACGCATATATCACGCAAGACATCATCCCACCGACCACGGTGCAGGATAACATCCACACCTTGCAGATGGTCTTTGATGTCATGGAATCCAGCGAAACCAACCAGATTATAAGGAGATAACATCGATGCATATCACAGTCTGGAACGAGAACCGCCACGAACAGAGCAATCCTACTGTAAAAGCCGTTTATCCACAGGGGATTCATCACACTATTGCTGAATTTTTAGCCGAAGCCGGCTTCAAAACGCGCACCGCCACCCTTGATGAACCCGAACACGGCTTGACGGATGCCGTGCTAGACGAAACCGACGTGTTGCTGTGGTGGGGGCATCAAGCGCATGATGAAGTCGATGATGCAATTGTGACACGTGTGCAAGAGCGCGTGTTGCGCGGGATGGGCTTGATTGTGTTACATAGTGGGCACTTCAGCAAGATTTTCAAGCGCCTGATGGGCACATCTTGCAATCTCAAATGGCGAGAAGATGGCGAGAAAGAGCGCCTGTGGGTGGTCAATCCGGCACATCCTATCGCACAGGGCTTGCCCGAATATATCGAAATCCCCAAAGCTGAGATGTACGGCGAACATTTCGACATCCCCGAACCGGATGCGCTAGTGCTGGTCAGCTGGTTTGAAGGGGGCGAAGTCTTCCGCAGTGGCTGTTGTTATCATCGTGGGATGGGGCGCGTGTTTTATTTCCGGCCGGGGCATGAGACCTATCCCATCTATCGGCAAGCCGAGGTACAACAGGTGGTCATCAACGGTGTGCGCTGGGCAGCACCACACCATCCGGTGGATGTGCAGTTCGGCAACGTGCCACAGCAGATGAGCTAATCGCGCAGATACGCCCGCAGAACGGCATCAGTCTGGCTAACCATCTGATCGAAGGCGAAACGTGCCATCCCTTGAGATGTCTGCTCGGCGAATTGGGCGCGTTGCCCCTCAGCAAAGGCGCGTTCAATCGCCTGTGTCAGTTGGGACACATCGACATAAGGCACCAGCAAGCCGTTCTGCTCATGGCGCACCACCTCCGGATTACCGCCCTTATCGCTGGCAATGATCGGTGTGCCGACGCGCAGGGCTTCTAAGATCGTATGGGGTAAGCCCTCATAACCACTGTAGAGCGCGAAATAATCGCTGGCTTTCATCATGGTATAGAGGCGCTCACGGGGGACGCGCCCCAATAACTGCACCCGTTCGCCGAGCGCTTGCGCTAACTGACGCAAACGGGGCATCTCGTCGCCATCGCCGGCAACCATCAGACGCACATCCGGCACGCGTTTGAGCGCCTCAATCAGATGATCGATACCTTTCCATGGCGTGAGGCGGGCAGCCGTGAGGATCGTTGGCGCGTCATCATCCCACCCCAATAACTGACGGGCAGCGGCTTGTGTCGGTGGTAAACCCTCGATAGCGGGCGGGAGTGCGTTATAAATCACATGGACACGCCCGGCAGGCATCCCCCACCCGATCACCATCTGCTTGAGATAGTCACTGGGAACAATCACCCCATCGAAGGCGCGAACTTGCCGTGAACGCGAGGCTTTCTGGCGTTCAGCGAGCCCCCCCTGTTGCTGATGCTGGAATGCGTCAATATCGGTGGTGGGGGCAATCCATCCCTTGCGGATACACCGCTCCCATGCTTGATCACCCACAATCTTAATCAGGCGCGGTCTGTGAGCGCCATAGACGGGTAGATCAATGGTATGCGCGTAGATCAGATCGGCATGTGGAGCCAACTCACGCGCTGTGCGCCAATAGTTGAACAGGCGCAACGGCAAGATCTGGCGCGGGATACGGTGTACCGGATACGGATAGTCGCTGGTGCTCCCCTCACCATAGGTCACCACGGATGGTTGCCAACCAAGCACTTGCAGAGCAGGCAGAATCTCTTTTAGATAGGTTGCAGGCCCGCCCGATTCCGGATGGAAAATGCCGGCGGCGATCATCAAATTGGGCATGATAGCTTGTCATTCCGGTTGTTATCAGCATGTGGGCATATTCTAAGCGATTCGGTCAGGCTTATCGAGGGCGTTTAAGGACATTGGTCAAGCACAATGTGCGTTATGCTTGAATTGGTGTATACTTAATGATATATCATGAGTCGCTTGATCGTAAATCAAAATTATATCATTGAGAAATTCTATTTATCATGGTTGCATATTCACATGACGAAATTGATCAGTTGATCATTCAGGCACAGGCAGGTGATCGGGGCGCAATCGCTATCATCTATGAACAGTTTGTGGATCGCGTCTATCGTTTTGTAGCAAGCCGTATCCGCGAACAGGATGATGCCGAAGATGTGACCGCTGAGGTGTTCGTCGAGTTACTCAAAAGACCGCGTTACGATCAAACCGGCGAAGAAGCCTTTCTCAAATGGTTGTATCAGATCGCGCAGGAACAAATCAAACAATATGAAGCGCGTCACCCTCAACACAAGCGCACCGATAGCGTGCTGGAGATGATGCTGTCACAATCACCCGAAAAGATGATGCTCGAACGGGAGCAGGTAATCCAACTGCGTGAAGCGATGCAAGCCCTGAGCCAAGATGAATATACGATTCTGATCTTGCGCTTTGTGGAAGGTAAAAGCCATGAGGATGTTGCGGAGATCATGAATAAGAGTACAGCAGCAACCCGCGTGATGCAATTCCGTGCCCTCAAGAACCTCGCCAAAGCCCTCAACTTAGAGAAGAAGCGCCACTACCTGCGCCCTGCCCAATCCGCTGACGACTAAGGATTATTGCCCGCGTTGCCGTTGGCATTGCCGGAGGCATTATTATTGTTGCCCGCGTTGCCAGTAGCATTGCCGGAGGCGTTATTATTGTTGCCCGCGTTGCCAGTAGCATTGCCGGAGGCGTTATTATTGTTGCCCGCGTTGCCGTTGGCATTGCCGGAGGCATTATTATTGTTGCCCGCGTTGCCGTTGGCATTGCCCGAAGCATTATTATTGTTGCCCGCGTTGCCAGTAGCATTATTGGCGTTGCTGTTGGCATTGGCGTCACTCGCGTTGCCGTTGGCATTGCCCGAAGCATTGGAATTGTTACCGCTATTGCCGGCGGTGTCTGGCATGGTGGGTGGTTGCCCAACTAATAAGAATGACGCGATCCAACCTTCGCGCCCATCACTGAGGCGCACTTGTACCCATGTCTGATCGGCATTGGTGCCAATTTGCGTCACTGATGCGCCGTGTGTGAGGGTTGTCAGAACCCTTGCATTGAGATCAGGCGCTATCCGCACGCGCACCGCACCGCTGGCGCTGGTGTACAACGTGACCGTTTCGGTCAGCAAGGCAGGTTCTTCGGTCACTTCGACTAATTCCGGCGCGGGTTCGGTGACTTCCGGCGTGCTGGTTGGCTCGATAAGGAATGGTGTGCGCTCAGGTTGTAGCACTTCGGTAGATGCGGGTTCCTGCACAATTTCCGGTAAGGGTGTCAGCGTGGGTTGTGGACGTACCGCGTTCACTTCTTGTTGTTGACGCGCCTGTAAGGTATCCAGTGTTTCAACCAGCACAGGTGCCTGATCATAACGCACGATCACCTCATCGAGTGCGGTCAGCACAGTGACCACTGTATCCTGAAAGACGGGATCTGCCTCTAAGAATTGTGCATTGCGGGCGATGCGTGTCGCATTCTCGACACTGGTCAGTGCATCATCAAGCAAGCGCGTGTCGTAAAGCCCGCGTGCGTAGAGGTTATTCATCTCAACAAGGCGTTCTTGCGCGTGATCAAGGTGCTGGCGGGCACGTCCTCTATCAGAAGTAGTGAGTTGTAACGAAACTTGCTCCAGACCGCGCTTGACGGGATAGAGCAAATCCCCCGGCAAACTACCTGCTGAAGCCGACGGCGCGACCAGCAAGCTGATAAACATCACAATTAGCACCGAAGCAACAATGCGCTGAATCGTGGCGCTGAAATTAGGGCGTAATACCCGGCGCATCGGGTCAGCAGGTGCTATCGGTTCAGGGACAGGTTGCACGCTCATCGGTGGCAGGATACGCTCGCGCACACGCACACGCCCCTGCGGTGAGAGCATGGGTACAGGTGCACGTTTGAGCATCAATGCACTCTGTATCAGTGGATCGGGATTATCGGAGGCAATAGCGAGCGCCTCATCCGAGTTAATCAGCGCATCCAATTGTAATTGACGTTGTGCTTCCAACATACGTGCATAAATACGCAATCTACCCTCATCAGAGAGGCGCGGTTCAACTTGTTGAGGTGCAGAGTCACGCGGGATAAGCGATAAGGCCTCCGCCTGTTGCACCAGTTTATCAAAAATGTGATTGCGCTTATCATCTGAGAGCGTCGGCAATGGACTGAAGGCTAGCAAAGAAGCCACATTCTGATGGTCATCATCGGTGGCACGGGCCATATCTTGCGCGACCTGTGAGCGCGATAGGTCTTCAGTCTGCTTTTCGTAGGGGCTGATCTCTTGCTGAAAGGGTTGTGTCTCAAGCTCAACGAGCGCACGCATCATCTGCTGGCGGATAGTCTGACGGGCAGATGGTGTGATCTGCGGGTGTGGGGCATCAATGAGTAAACTGGCTACGCGCAATATATCCGCATCACTCTCTGCCATCTGCTGACGGAATGCTTCAGAATCTAGCATTTTATCCAGCATGATATTCAGTTTCATCAAACTATTTTGATCTGAACGATGCATGTATCCCACTCAAATTCGGGCGTGCTTCTTGCTATGAATAACTTTGTTCAGTATAGCACAAAGACCGGCGCCAAACTGTAAGGATTTATTTATTGGCAATGCTTTCAATCTGAAATACACCCATCCTGTCAAATGCGGTATTATCAGGTTCATATTCACCAATTACGCAAAGGATGAGATGTGTATATCTTAACGATTGATGTCGGCAGTTCATCGACGCGAGCGCTAGTTATTCAACATGATGGCACACAGAGCTTGCCAATCATGGACACATTGGCGAGCATATCTTATCAATTTGAACATGACGCAGAAGGACGCGCTAGCATCAACGCAGACACACTGCGTGAAGGTGTTGAAGGCTGTGTCGATGCCTGCCTTCAACACCCGCTCGCCTCACAGATTGAAGCAGTCGGCATATGTACTTTTGTCGGTAATTTGCTAATTGTGGATGCGGATAACCGCCCACTGAACGAACTCGATACCTATGCCGATAGGCGCAGTGCCCGCTATTGTGAGGCAATCGCCCAACAGATGGATACACACGCCCTGCATCAGCGTACAGGCGCACTACTCAACAGCGCCTATTATTTGCCGAAATTGCACCTGCACCGCGCCCTGATCGAAGCGCATCCACAATGTAGCGTGCTGGACTTCGCAACCTATTGTTATCGGGACTGGTTCGGAGAGGCTGTGCCGATGAGCTATTCGGTTGCATCATGGTCAGGAATGTTAGATCGCACGCGCCTGACATGGGATGATCTCAGCGTGCAGGCTGTGCCGTGGGTGCGCGGTCATCTGCCGGAACTCACCGATTATACAAGCGTTCAGCGAGGCTTAAGTGCGGGTTATCGGCAACGCTGGCAGGCGCTCGTCGATGTGCCGTTCTATCTGGCGGTGGGGGACGGCGCAAGCGCTCAGGTGGGGTCAGGTGCGTTGAATGCCGAACGCGCAACGCTGACTATCGGCACCACATCGGCAATCCGGCATGTGATAACCGATGACACGCCGACTGTGCCGGACGGGTGCTGGTCATACCGCATTGATCGCGAGCATCATTTGATCGGCGGGGCGCTGAGTGAGGGCGGTAATATCTTCGGCTGGGCACAGGATACGTTGCAGATCAACGTTGCAGAGCTTGAGCAAACATTGCATCAACGTTCGCCGGGGGCACACGGCTTGGACGTGCTTCCCCTACTGAATGGCGAACGCTCGCCCGGCTGGCGCAGTGATGCGACAGGCACTTTACACGGGTTGCGCCTCAACACCCGTGCGCTGGATATAGCTCATGCCCTGCTGGAGGGGGTAGCGTTGCGTCTGGCTTGGATTGTGACACAGTTGAATCTGACTCCACAGACCACCTTGATGGGAGCGGGGGGCGCTCTGCATCAATCGCCAGCATGGGCGCAGATGATCGCTCATGCGACGGGGCACACCGTAGCCGTGATTGACACGCCACAGGTGAGCGCGTTGGGCGTGGCGCAGATGATTGCCTGTGACCAGCGCAATATCCCGCTCAAAGCCTCTGATGTACCCATCAGCGTACATTATCATGCTTCAGCAACGCACACGGCCCAGTTTGCCGACTTGCAAGAGCGTCAGCGCCGATTATATGATTTGATGGAAAACTTATAACTTCCTGACAAATCTATCAGATTGCTATCAATCGGTGACGGGAGATCACGCCTTATTCTATACTAATTGACAAGTATGCATCCATCATAGAGACAAACCAACCAGAGAACAGCAGGAAAGAAGCGATGTCAAACCAGTTCACCCGATGGGTACAGGCCACAGGGCGCAATCATCATAGCGTGTTGTTGATCGGTAACCCTGCCAGCCCACTCGCTCACCATCTTTATCAAGCGCTTGACTATGACGGGCATCTGTCGGTCAGCTTACATGATGATTCGGGCTTAATCAGCGCATGTACAGCGTATAATTGCTATGTGCTGGATGGTGACCACGTGGGCGCTCTCGATCAGGTGATGAAGGCGATTCAGGCGGTACAACCCCGCGCCCGCATCCTCGTCATCAGCGATAGTTATGATTGGGAAGATGCGCGTCAAGCATTCCGGCTTGGGGCAATTGAGGTCTTACGCACCCCGGCGAATGCCACACAAGCCCGCGCCATGCTCGCCCGCGTCTTACGCCAACATCTGCCTCAACCGCTAACACCGGATGCGCCCGTCTGATCAGGCGCGTTTCACACATCACTGGCAAAATTTAACGAGATTTATTCAGCAAAAATACCGCTTATCATTTATGCTTACTGTATCAGTGATGTTATGATGAGGAGTATAGGTATTATGCAACGATTTTTGCGCAATCTATTGTGGACTATCGGCTTCAGTGTGTTGAGCGTGTCGTTGATTGCGGCACAGGTCAATGCGTGTGCGGCATTGCTAGAAGACGCCCTGCTCGCAGTCGAAGATAATTGTGATGAAGCCGGACGTAATGAAGCCTGCTACGGCTTTAATCAGGTGAGCGCGTCATTTGCCAGTGAAGTTAGTGATGATTTTTTCACCCAACCCCGTGATCTCACGCCGATCAACATATTAGAGACGATCCGCACCGCACCGTTGAGCGTTGATACCAATACATGGGGCGTGGCGCTGATGAACATTCAAGCGAACTTACCCAACACCCTCCCCGGACAAAATGTGACCTTCATCCTGATGGGCGATGTCGAAGTTGAGAATGCGGTTGAACCGGAGAATGCTTTCTCGCCGGACGATGGCGTGGAGATTGTGATCACGTCACCGGCAGGCGCGAATATTCGCAGTGGTGCCGGCTTGAACTTCAACGTGATCGGTGGCGCACGTCCCGACGAAACCCTGTTGACCGATGGTGTATCACCGGACGGCGAGTGGTTCCGTGTGGCGTATAATGATCGCGTGGCATGGATTAACCGCACGGTAATCGATGACAGCACCCCTGAACTGGCTGACTTGCCGACACTGACGGATGATCTGGTCACACCGATGCAAGCCTTCTATTTACGCACGGGGGTTGGTCGTCCGGAATGTGAAGAAGTCCCCGACGACATCTTGATGGTACAGGGCCCGGAAAATATCGAAGTGAATATCACGGTCAACGGTGCAGATATTCGCATCGGCTCCACAGTAGGCTTGCGCGTGATTATGGTCGATGGGGAACCCTTCCTCGAAGTGATCGCATTCGCGGGCGAAATCAATTTCATGGGGCAACGCCTGTTCCCCGGTCAGCGCAGTTTAGCCTGCCTTGGTGAAGAAGATAGTCGTGGGCAAGATGGCGAAGCGAACGATCTAGTCGTGACCTGTGATCCTAGCCCGCCGGAACCGGTGGAGGACTTCGGCGAAAATTGGTGCGTGCTGGAACAACTGCCCGCGAATTTGCTCAACTACTCGATTGATATCTTATGCCCGGGCGAGGTGCCGATTGTCAATAATCCGACCACCAGCACCGGCGCAACTAGCTCGAATGTCCCGACCGTGAATTGTAGTGGCTTCGGCTTGATTAGCCCGTTGACACCGGTCAACTCTGGCACACATACCTTCTCATGGAATCCGGTGAGCGGGGATAATATCAGTTATCAACTGGTATTCTGGAACTTTGAAGGGCAAGAAGTCGAATCGTTCTTCACCAATGAGACCTCGTACACACTTAACTTAGGCAGTGACACCTCCACCGGTGGTCAATTTAGCTGGGAAGTCCGCGCTTATCAGAATGGCGAATATGCCTGCGTGACTTTCCGTTCGCCGACGCTGACACGCACCGGCGAACTCAATCCCGCAGGCGAGTTCTCAGCATCGGTTACGAGGTGTGGTGATTTCACGGGGCTCAAGTATGAGGCTGATGTCGTCTGGAGCAACGCGCCGGAATTGCCAGTTCGTGTTTTATGGGCAGATATCGTGGGGATTACTGGCGGACAAAACTTCAACAGCGCTAATGGCAGCACCAATATCGAGACGTCATACTACTTCTATAACTTCCAGTTCATTGAGGTGATCTCCGGCGATGAATCATTCTTCTTCGGGGGATGCTAATTGAGCAGTTCGGGCGGGGCGTGACAGCTCCGCCCACCTTGTGTACTCAGGGCGTGCGCGGATCCATCAGTGTGAAGCCGAGTTCCTCACCACGTTGAAGCGTGCGCCCGTCAAACGCTGGATGATCGGGCAGATAGCGATTAGCACGAAAGATCGCTGTAGGCGTGACGGTCTCCTCACCCCCTACCCAGAACGGGTTTTGATAGCTCCAGACAATCTCACCGTTGCTATCCACCTCGAACAATCGCCCATCGGGGGCTTGTGTGATGAAGGTGTTGCCATTGGGCAAGCGTTGTGCGCCCGACATATTGCGAGCGAAGAAGGGTTTCTCAGGATCATACGTCCAGATGGGCTCAAACGGGGCATACGCTGCGCCATCGAGCAGATCATAGCGCCCTGTCTCAGGATTGTAAGGCGGTGCGATCTCCAACACCGTTGAATATTGCGCATCGGCTTCTGTACCATTACTGAAGATCAAGATATTGCCATCAGGCAACCAGGTTGGATCATGCTGGGTGAACAACTGTCGGCTATCCGGTAAACCTCGCCCGTACACCGCCGGATTGCCCCAACGATAAATCAGCTCTTGCGTGGCATGGTCAATCACCCAGATTTCACTGTGAAAATGTGAACTAACCAGAATGTGCCCGCGTTCCGAATCGTAATCAATGGCGTTGATGTGCGTGCGGTTGGCGCTTTCAGGGTCACGGTGTGAATAGTTGATGTCGATCAAGTGCGGGTTCATCGCCGGTACGCCGTAATTGGGACGTGTCGGATCATAATCTTGCACGCTGTGATCGAGCAAACGCCAGCGCCAGACAATCTCACCGCTGAGTGGCTCGACTTCGATCAGGTTATCGAAGTACAAGCCCGGTCTGCCGTGCGGGACGGTTGTTGGATCAAAACCGTAGGTGCTGAATTGCTCCGGCGGTAAGATTTCCCACATGCTGAGTAAGATATTGCCATTGGGCAAGAGCGCCACATCATGGTGTAGCTGGACATAGGGCAAATCTAAGTCATACGTCCAGATCAGATTGTTATCCCAATCATAGCGTACCACGCGCCCGGTACCCCCAGCAGGGAAATTAATCTCGGAGTTCGGGCGCACCTGTGTTCCGAGCAAATCGCCATTATCCAGCAAATACACTGAGAGCAGGGGCGAACCGGTCTGCCAGCGGTTAATCAGATGTCCGTCGTTGTCAATCAGGTAGACGTTCTCATCAAAGACCGGACTGAACAGCACATAACCCTCACTGACTGCATCACTGCTCTGAAGCACGCCGACAGCCGGCGTGTCGGTATCCTGTGCGTTCAGGGGGATGACCAGCATCAGCAGACAGATCCAGACAGTTAAACGGTTTATCATGAGGCATCCTCGGCGTGAAGGGCTTGTAAGAATTTAGGGTTAGCGACTTCCAACTGCGCCATGGTACGCGCTTTCAGATGTTGAAAGAGCGCATAATCGGTATCGAACTCGCCGTCGCGGATGCGCTGACACAGGCGCGTATTGGCTTGTTGGATGGCCACTTCGAGATCATCATCATTATCGATGGTTGGCATATCTTGCCCCATGACCCTGTGCAAGCGTGTCCACTCTGAACGCAAGTGATAGGGGCGGATGTTATATTCGCGCTCGGCGATTTTCATCACGTTGATTGCCACCAAAGTTTGAAAATAGAGTTGGTGATGTGTGTTGCGAGTGAGAGGCAGTATTCTGGTTTCCAGATGGTCGCGGGCGGATTGCAGTAATTCGGTCAATGTCGGGCGATCATACATAGCAGGCGCTCCTATTGGCTGTGATGCATGTCTCTGTTATAGCTTAAGTCGGGGTAGCGTGCCAATTGTAAGCAGTCGCATCAGCGATACGGATGAAACCGAGCTTCTGCAAGATGGGCATACTGGTATCCTGACGGGCATCGACAGTCAGGTACTGGCAACCACGGGCGCGGGCTTCTTGTAGGCGTTGCGCGACAAGTTGGGTATAGATACCCCGCTTACGGTAAGCGGGCAAGGTAGACCCACCCCAGATGCTGGCAAAGGGATTCTCCGGCAAGAATTCCACGCGCCCATAACTGATCGGTTGTCCATCGACATAGACCACGTACATGCTCAGGCTATCGGGGTATTGCTGATAGCGAGACAGGAACCAGTCGGTCATCATGGTGGGGGTGACGTGATCCAGCGCAGGATCATCTTTCCAGACCGCATAATGCACCTGATCGACATCGGCGAAGTGTTCCCGCGTGGTGGCTTTGCGAATGTCGAGCGTGATCGGCGCAAGTAATTTCTCAGGTGCAACGGCAATTGGCAAGACCAGCACGGCTTCTACCTCGCCTGCCTGAAAACCATGATGCAACAGGCGGTCTGGCAGATCGGGCGGTTGATCGTAGCTGTAGTGTTTCCACTCGAAGCTGTAACCCAGATCAGCGAAGAAGGCGATCTCCTGCGCGATAGCCTGATCGGCGGTGGCGGGTGTCAGTTGACTGTGTAATACCATGCCCATCTGATGACGATGCCACAGCGAGCGCGTGACATGTTCGGTGGTGATGCGCTCGCTGTCGGGTTCATCGGCAAATTGACGCTGATAGCGATCAAACTGCTGGCGTAGCTGGTCGATAGAGATGCTCATAGTAGGGGTGATTTATCCAGTTCATCATAATCACAGGCTAGATTGCGCCACGCCCGCCCGATACGACGGAAGCCCTCGGTGATATATTCCGGCGGTTGTAGACCGTAATTCAGGCGCATGTGATAGGTTCCGCCACCGTTGAGGTGGAAGATATTGCCGATGGCAAAGGCAACCTGATTCTGCACAGCGGCAATGAACAGTTCGGCGGCTGTGGGGCCGGTCTTGGGCAGTTGCGCCCACAGATACAAGCCACCTTCGGGCACATTCCAGCGCGTGCCGGGTGGCAAGTATTCAGCGGCGGCGGCAAGGGCGGCATCACGGCGGCGGCGCAATTCACGGTTGTTACGCTCCAATTGACGCGACAAGATGCCCCGTTGCATCATCAGGTGGATGGCGCGTTGATTGAGGGCGCTGGTGCTAATATCCGCCGATTGTTTGACGCGCACCAGACGCTCAAACTGATTGCCATCGGCGATCAAATAGCCGATACGCATCCCCGGCAACAGCATCTTCGTAAAGGCGCTGACGTGAATCACGCTGTTGTGTTCATCTAACGCTTTGAGCGGGGGCAAGCTCTCGCCTTCAAAACGAAATTCATGATAGATGGCATCTTCAAGAATGGGCACATTATATTTTATCGATAAATTGAGCAACTGCCGGCGACGATGCAAGGGCATAACCTGTCCCGTCGGGTTCTGGAAGCTGGGCATGACGTAGATCAGACGTGGCGTTTTCTCCATCAGGTAATGCTCCAGCAGATCAAGCCGGATACCGTGTTCATCCATCGGGATGCCGTGAATATTGATGCGGCGGGTGCGGGCAATGTCGATCATGCCGATATAGGTCGGGTTGGCGGTGACAATGGTTTGCCCTTCCGCCACCAGCGACTGAATGACCAGATCAATCGCCTGTTGTGCGCCACCGGTGATCAGCACATTTGCCGGACGCACCTGTATCCCCAGCGCACTGACATAATCACGAATCGCGGAGCGCAGAGGGCCATAGCCTTCGGTCATCTCGTAAGTGAGGGCACTCGCGCCGTCGCGGTCTAGCACGGTGTTGATCGCGTCGCGCAGGTGTGGAATCGGGAAGAACTCCGGCGGGGGCGCCCCATGTGAGAAGTTGATCACGCCCTGTCGCCGTGCGAGACGCATCAGGTTACGCATGGATTGATCGGGCAGGTTATTGTTATTTTCGGCCTGTGGGTTGTTGCCATTGGCACTGGCAGTCGTATGAGCGGCGGCGCTGTTATCTTTGGCAACGAACGTACCCCGTCCGGCATGGGCACTCAAGAAACCTTCGGCACGCAGTTCAGCGTAGGCGTTAACCACGCTAATTCGGCTGACGTCGATCTTCTTGGCGAGGGTACGGCTGGCGGGTAAGCGCGTACCTGCTGGCAACGATCCGCTCTCAATTTGCATCTGAATTTGTCGGATCAATTGCTTGTAAATCGGTTCTTCGCTCTCGCGGTCAATCATGATGTTGATATTGGGTGAGGGCATGAGTTGTAATCCTCTCAGAATCGCTTGCACCCATCATAGTTTATATGTGGTGATAATAGGTCACTACAGGGCATTTGCTTATAAAGCATAGCACAGTTAAGTCCACTTAGACCAGTGTTAAGTCCAATTTAGGTGAACCGGTATGCCGTTTAGCTGTGGGGAAGCGTGCTGAGATAATCATCGGAGCAGAGCGCCTGCCCTGCCCCGTGGGTGTATGAGGTGTTAGGCGATGGTGATCTCGTCGTTGAGATAGACATCTTGAATCAAGTTGAGCAGTTCAACGCCTTCGCTCATCGGGCGTTGGAAGGATTTACGCCCACTGATTAAGCCAGCACCCCCAGCGCGTTTGTTGATGATGGCAGTCTTAGCCGCATCGGCGAAGTCGTTGGAGCCACTGGCACCACCGGAGCTAATCAGCGGGGTGCGCCCCATGTAGCCGTTCACCACTTGATAGCGTGCAAGATCAATCGGATGATCGCTGGTCAGATCGCTATAAATGCGCTTATCGAGCTTGCCATAAGAGCTATCGCCGGAATTGAGCGCCTTGTAGCCCCCGTTGGTACTAGGCAGTTTTTGCTTGAGAATGTCTGCACCGAGTGTTGCGCCGAGGTGGTTCGCCTGACCGGTGAGGTCAGCGCTGGTCTCGTAGTTCACGCCGTCCACGCTGAATTCGTTGTTACGCATGTAGCACCAGAGCACAGTCGCCATGCCGAGTTCGTGCGCATATTGGAAGGCTTCCGCCACTTCGATCATCTGGCGGTTGCTATCTTCACTACCGAAGTAGACCGTCGCACCGACAGCTACCGCGCCCATATCCCAAGCTTGCTTGATGTTGCCGAACATGATCTGTTCGTAGGTATTGGGATACGTCAGCAGTTCGTTGTGGTTGATCTTGACGAGGAACGGAATTTTGTGGGCATATTTGCGCGCCACAGCACCCAACACGCCGAAGGTTGATGCGACAGCGTTGCACCCGCCTTCAACTGCCAATTCGACGATCTTCTCAGGGTCAAAATAGACGGGATTGGGGGCGAAGGATGCACCGGCGCTGTGTTCGATACCTTGATCGACTGGCAGAATGCTGAGGTAGCCTGTGCCGGCTAGACGACCATTGTTGAACATCTGTTGTAAGCTACGCAACACTTGTGGATTGCGGTCAGTCTGTGTGTAGACGGTATCGACAAAATCTGCACCCGGCAGATAGAGTTGATCTTTTGAGATGGTTTGACTGGTATGACCGAGTAAGGCTTCGGCTTCGGCTCCGAGCAGTTCCTCGATTTTGCTGGTTGATGTAGCAGGTGAACTAATTGCAACCATGTATCTGTCTCCTCTATGAACAATTACAATACGTCTATAGTATAGCGTGATTCATACCAAATGTCGCGTGTGGGTTGAGTAGCTCAGGGTTATTCTGTAGCATTATCCTCACCCTGCTATAGCACAAAGTATGCTTTTCAGTGATAATAGCAATAAAGTGTTTATTCACATAATCCGGTGTTGACGCGCATGATTGAACTGATTTCAATTTTGAGAAATTCCGCTTTACTGCTCTCGTTGACGCTGATCTATAGCTTATTTATCCCCACCTTACAGCGCTTACCAGAATACGTCAGGCAACTGATTACGGGCACGTTATTCGGATTATTTGCTATCTTTGCCATGAGCGATCCAATCATCATGTTCGGCGGGGCGCTGATGGACTCGCGCCATGTGATTGTGATGGTGGCGGCGATCCTCAGTGGATGGCGCGGCGGATTGATTAGCGCGGTAATCACCAGTGGTTTTCGTGTATATCTGGGCGGGATAGGAGTTACGCCAGGCGTGTTGTCGATCATCACCGCGTATATGCTGGGGGCGTTACATTATCGCATCACACGGGGCAGTATTCGCTTCGACCGTGACATGCTGATCACCGCCCTGATCTTACCTATTATGACCTTGATGTGGGTGTTGACTTTGCCCGATGGTCTGGGATGGCGCAACCTCTTACAATTTGCACCGGCATTGCTGATTGTCTATCCGTTAGCGACATATCTCGTCTTGCAATTGCTTAACGTGATGTACGACCGTTTTTACCTATCGAATATGTTATGGCAATACAAACAGCGTCAGACTGCGATGTTCCAACGAACGCCAAACCTCTTGCTGATGCTCGATATTGACGGCACGGTCTTGGAGATCAATCCGGCAGCGGCGACGTTCCTCGGGCGCGATGCCAGTGAGTTATTAGGACGTCCCAGTAATGAGATTTCGCGCTCGCCCCAATCGCCACCGATGGAGCAATTTCAGGCAGGGTTCTTCAAGGCGGCGCAAGGCGTCACGCATCAGGAAACGCTGGCATTCAACCGCGATGGAGAAAAAGTTATCCTGAATATATTCTTCATCCCGATCAGAGATCAGCAAGAACAGATCAGCATGATCTTCATCAATGCTACCGACATCACCGACGAATTACGCTTACAAGAACAAGCGCTCGACCTCAAATTTCAACGTGACCGTAACGACATCCTCCAGCAACTGATCGCCGATGCCTCGCACCATTTGCGCACCCCCTTATCGATCATCGGTTCATCGCTGTATTTATTGCGTAAGCACATGGAACCAGCACTGGTGAACAACAGCAAACAACAGGTGTTTCAACAACATATCAGCAAGTTAGAGACCGCACAATATGATCTCAACAAAATCGTCGATGACCTGCTCAACATGATGCGACTCGATAACCGCGAGCAATACCTGTTTGCTAAGCATGACCTGATCTCTTTCACAGCGGAGATTATCGAGGGGTATCGTATTGTGGCTCACGAACGGCAAATCACCCTGACAGCAAAGTTACCAGACGAGCGCCTGACCATCACAATGGCGGTGGATGCCTTGCGCTACATGCTGGAAAATCTCATCAGCAATGCATTGCGTTATTCATCTGCGGGGGGCACGGTTATCGTTTGTATCGAACAGGACATGACCTATGCGATCATCAGCGTGAGTGACGAGGGCGTAGGCATTCCAGCAGAAGATCTGCCGTTCATCTTTGATCGTTTTTATCGGGCGAGTAATGCGCTCGAACACACGCGCAAGGGGACAGGGTTGGGGTTAGCCATCGTGCGCAAGACAGTTGACATGCATGGAGGCGAGATCAGCATCAGCAGTACTATCGGTGAGGGTACAACCTTCACTGTGCGCCTGCCTCTGGAACAATCAGCGCGTGAGCAATAGATTGACCACGCTCATATTTTGCGTGAGTTGCTCGGTGAGCTGTTTGAGCGCCTCGGGACGGTTGGTGAAATCCGTCAGGGTGTTATCGGCTTCGATCACATAGAGCGAACTGAAACCCATCGCCAAGACCTCTTCCAGCGCCTCATAGGGCACATTATCGAAGGCTTGCAAGCCGAGCGGGTTGTATTCCATCACCAGTGCCAGTCCGGGTGAATGGGCGATTAGCTGTTTCATACCCCGTAACGCACCCATCTCGGCGCCTTCGATGTCCATCTTGATGACATCCACTTTTGAGATGCCCAACTCTGCCAGCAGATCATCCACCGGCGCGGTACGGACGGTGTAAGTCTGTGGTTGGAAGTTATCATCGAGGCGTGGGGCAAAGTCAACATCGCGCTGTGTGCTGGCTAATTGCACCTCACGCAAGGTTTCATCATAGTGTAGCGAACCACTCGCACTCATCATTAGATAGTCGTACAACTCGGCATTGCCTTCTTCTTCGGCAAGCGCGACTTGCATCAGGGTGACATTTTGCCGTTCACCAACGTTACGCATCAGCATGGCATGATTATGTGGGTTCGGCTCAAAAGCCACCACACGCCCCCCTGCGCCGACAATATCAGACGCCATGCGCGTGTAATACCCCACATGCGCACCAATGTCGAGAACCGTCATGCCGGAGCGGATCAGGCGCTGGAGTTGGTAGCTGGTCTCTGGTTCGTGCCGTCCGGTTAATAACTCAAAGCGGAACCAGAACGGATCATCGGGCATCGTGCGGAAGCCCTGTATGCGCTCCAATAGAGGAAAGAGCAGGTTCGTTGAGAGGCTGTGTACTGCTCGATGCAAGAAGCGCACCCGTTTGAAGGTTTTGCGGTACAGCTCGACCCCCGATTGTAAGATGCTATTGCCTTGTTTCGGTTCTGCTGTCACCCGCTTGCTCCTTTAGGATGCGATGTTTACTACGCATCAAACCTGCGTTAATCGTCGGTCATCGCACAGTCACTCATGCAATGCGTTAGACTATCGCAGGTTCAAGGTTCGGTCAATATTGAAATGTCTTGCTCAACAACTGGCGCTAACCGTCGCCCCATCGGACGTGCTGGCATTGGCACTTGGTACGCCGAACGCTGCTGCTAGCGTGATGCTCTGACTGCCACTTGTACCTGTAAACGGCCCGCCATTGGTTGTTAGCGAACCATCGCTGAGTATCACGCTGACTGTGACCCCTGACGCTAGACCATCCCATGAGACAGTCGCTTCATAGAGGCTCGGACTCAGCATGACACAGCTTAACCGCAGATCCGATGCGGGTGGGTTGAGTTCGCCAGTGCGCACCAATTGCGGTGAGCGTCCGCTACTACAGAGGAAAGATTCATCGGCACGGAACGCACGCACTTCCCAGCTAAATTCACCGCCGGTTGCGGTCTGCTGACCGAGATTGAGCGTGTAGGAGAGCGCCTGCGTGCTGAACGTTTGAACCTGTACGCCTTGATAGTCGAAGAACAACAGCTGATAGCTAGCGGCTTCTGCGCCGGCATCCGTCCATGAGAAAGTGTGATTGCCGGAATTCACAGGCGCAAGTGGACTAAGCAAGCGCAAATCGCAAACCGTGTTTGTGGTATCCTCTTCTGTTTCTTCTACTGTTTCCACGACACTCGCCGGTGGGCGCGTTACCCCCCCACCCTCGCAAGCCGTCGCGGGCAAAGTCAACACCTGTCCGACGAAAATCTGGTCAGGGTTGACGATACCATTTAAGCTGGCTAATTCACTCTGGGTGACACAGTAGAACGTCGAAATACGGAACAGGTTTTCACCGGCTTGGACGGTGTGTGTGCGGCTGAGACAACTGTTGAGCGGATAATTGAGCAAGTCATCCGGCAAATTCTCCAGCGAACACCAGGCATCGCGCAAATCATCTAATGGCACGAGTTCAGGTGGTGATGCCTCACAGGAGACCACCAGATCATCCGGTTGACCGTTCACGCCTAAGTCGTTGCCTCCTTCGAGGCACAGTGTCGAGCGTTCACCGGCACGGATGACCACATCCTGCGCGTTGAATTCATCGGCTTTGACCACGAATTCTCCGTCCAGCACGACGATCTCCAGGGCAGGTTCACCATTCTGTTCGATCACGCGCAGGATACCTGATGAACCGAGTTCAATATCCGCACCATTCACACCCAGTTGAATTTCAATATCCTGTGGCCCCTGTATCAGCAGAGAATTATCTGGCACTTCGTTGCAGGTCGGTTGCCCGATGCCCGTGCGCAAATAGAAGGCTTGCATCGGCGTGCGCAAGTCAGCGTTCAGGACAGGTAAGGTCTCGATTTCAGGAATGGGGTCAAGGGTGGTGCGTCGCACCCATGCCGGGCGACCTTCCCAGACCACGCGCACCCAATTGCCATCTTCGCTGAGACCGTCTGTGTTGAATGTGGTACCCACGACCACGCCACCGATCTGGTTGAAGTTATCGCCGGGGCCACTGCGGATCGCTGCCCCCTGTGGAAAGGTCACGGTGACCTCAATGCCCGTAATCGGATCATAGGCTTCTTCGGGTGGGATGGCGCTCTCAATCTCAGTGTCACCCATCAGGATGAAGGTCACATTTTGACCGGGCAGGGTCTCTGGCATGTTAGCCTGTAAAACCATCACCGCTACACCCCATTGATCAGTGACGAGATCGTAAGGGGTGGTGCGTAAGGTCTCTAAATCCACCACTTCGGCGAGATCAGCCGGTTGTGAGAAGAACCCTTCAGCCACTTCTTCATAGAAGCTGGCTTCGACACGGTTGAAGCCATAACAGGCTTGATTGCGCCCGATCCCCTCACAGGCTTCGTTGACGCGATCCAATGCTTGATTAACAAATTCGCTACATGTCCCCTGTGCCACAGTAACAGCTACCGACAGCAACAACATCAGTGCTGTTGTGGCAAGACTTACCTCAGTCTTTCGCATGATGATCTATCCTATATGCCCTTTTTAATTGTATGCGTATTATAGAGCAAGTTGGGGATTGTGTGCAGAAAATAAGCTATAAAAAGAAAAACCCACCAAATTGGTGGGTTTTAGCTGTGCTGAGACCCAGACTTGAACTGGGGACCCTCGCATTTTCAGTGCGATGCTCTACCAGCTGAGCTATCTCAGCGAACTGTGTTATATTTTAGTAGGTGAGTGTACCTGTGTCAAGATAGGAAATTTTGAGATCAAAGCGGGTGCATGTTAAGTCCATGCAAAATTTGCTTGTAGCCCACACTTAGAAAAAACCAAGCATGATCTGTTTAGGTATCAACCCATTTGTTGCCCCCACACGGGTGCTAGCCAAAACCTAGAAGCTTTCGCAATCCCCCTCAAGGCTACCGCGCCCATCTTGCACCCAACCGGTTCGCTCACCCAAATCAATATGATAGAAAATACCAGACCCACCAAACTCAGT
>JBNPEE010000061.1:0-26540 GCA_051117475.1 Anaerolineae bacterium
GAACCGTCATACGCTTCCAGATGCGGTGCAGACCCAAGCTCAGGTGTTGATTAAGGTCGTCATAGATCGGGGCGATACTATCGAAAATCTGACGAATGTCGTGAGTGGTGGGATTTGAAACGTGGGGGTAACGACAATATCTTGCATGAGAATACTCACTTATTTGCTTGAAGGTTAGAAAAGACACGATAGTATAGCACATTCGCTCAAGATTTTAAGATAAAGACTATAATGAAAGTTCAAACAATTGATCTTATAGAGGAATAAACATGTCTGACGATACCAATGGAGTATACCCTCAAACCGATGACCAGACAGATGAGCCACAACCAGAACTGCTAACATCACTCATTGGGCGTACTATCTCAATTGATGGTTTAGTTGAGCGCATTCTCACCCAATTTGATCTGGAACATGGAGAAGGGCAATCCGATGCGATACGATCTGCCACCAGCGATGTTGAACGGCGTAAGCTTGTCCGTGATACAGCTGAATACGTTTTCGGGGTGGAATCGCTTCAACTCAGTCCGCATGATCAAGCACGGCTCATTTCTAGAGCATATTCTGAAATTTTTGGTTACGGCGCACTCGATGATCTTTTCGCTGATCCCACCATTACAACCATCAGCTTAGATGGCGTGCGCCATGTCGGCGTGCGCTACAGCCCTGCACAAGAGTTGCAAGCACTTGAACCGTTATTTGAAGATACGCCTCATATGCATCGTGTAATCCAGCGTCTGTTGCGTCATGCTGGCGCGGAGTTGCGCGATGATATTCCCATCATTGAAGCAGGTTTAACTGTGGGGCAACGCCGTGTCTCGCTCAGTGTTGCCACGCCACCCTTTGTGCCAGAAATGGCAGTTGATATGCGCCTACACCCGGCACAGTTACCAGCGCTCGATGATTGGGTGACAACTGGTATTCTCAATGAGGAGACTGCCACACTGCTACAGGCAATCATACAGTCCAAGCACGGGCTGATCATCGTCGGTGATACTGAATCTGGCAAGACAACTTTGCTCGCAATGTTATTACAAGCTCTCGATGGCGCAAAACTGGCAACGGTAGAACGTGCTGGAGAATTACACCTGCCATATGGTTCGCGTCAATTGGTAGTTCAGTGGCCCTATAACGATCAAGTAGGTGTGACTTTTGGCAAGCAGATTCTCAATGCGCTCGCTCTGCCTGATATACAGCATCTTGCTATTGATGAAATCCGCGCAGATGAACCCCATGCTATCAAACCTTTGCTGAGTGATGCTGCTGTACCCCGCCAGATCTGGTCATTTCGTGGAACAGCAGACCCCAAACGTCTCGTCAGCGCGTTAGGGATGCTAGCGCGTATGGCAAATAGTAGTCAGCCAGAACATATGGTCAACCAACTATATCGCCGCTTGCCATTTATCGTTATTCTCAAGCGGAGCAAAGACAAGCTGCGTGTGCGCGAGATTGCTGAGTGGCAATTTCCTGATACAAGTACTGATGATGAGACATCTTATGCTGATTACATCCCCTTGATGCAGATGGGGTGGGATGATGATGCCTGCCAACCAACAGGTAACACTCCACAGCATGCTTTAGCACTGGATGATGCCTTCTGGCACAGTGAAAGCTGATCACCTTCAAGCGGTGGTTGTTGTCAGATTCAAACCCTGTTCAGCATAACTTTGCAGTGTGTCGTTCGCCATTTGATCGAAATCAACATCAGGACTTGCTACCGATGACATTGCATCCGTCAATACATGAATTTTACGGATAACCTGTGGCTGATCTGCAAAATACCGCATCATCGATGTGACTGATTCCAGCACACAATGGCTTTTTGCCTGTCCAGCCATATAGATTTTGTCGTATTGAGCTAGCGTATCAAGCAGCCTATGATTGACAGCACTGCCGTTTTGCTCGGGTGGCGTGATTTCTGGCTCAAAGAGGCTGTAATGTTCAACCTGTGGCACAGTCCCTTTGGTAATAAATGTCGGTTGTGTATGACGGGCTGCCCCATGATATGCAATAGCTTCATAGAGCGCAGGGGTGATGGTATGACCGGATGTGCCAATCAGCGTGTGATAAGGCCAGATCATCAATTGTTTCTTCGCGTTTTCTTCCAGGCGGCGCGTATATTCACTTGCCCAATCTGCATGATATAATGCCCGCCACTCTCCTTCACGCACTGTCTTATGGGTGATGATCGTGAAAGGTTCAGGATGTGTCCCGTCAGCATCGACCCACCACGCTGGCGAGAAAATCTGCGTGGGCAAATGACTATCTAGCGACGCATAAATATGCGTGATTGTTTCCACATGTTCGAAAATCCATTCGATAGTCCGGCGCGTGTCGTCAACTGCTCCCGGCACACTCAACGCACCATCCTCATGCACAAAATCGACCTGTGCGTCAACCAATAACAGCCCTGTGCGTTCTGTATCCTCATCGGCAGATGCAAAATTGTGTTGGTTGCCTGCGATGATAGCATCAGTGACATCAGGTCTATACAATGTGCCGACTTTGTTCGGATCGTAAAAATGAGGAAAGCTCATCTCGAAAACTCCTATTACAACGAACTTTTATTATAGGATAACACATGCCAGCACTGAAATAAAAAAGCCCCTGAATAGTTGAATAGTCAAGGGCTTTTGTACAGGCTTACATTAGGGTCACTGACCGAAAGTTTCCACCAGACCAGCGAGTTGTTCATAGGTGGGTTGGCGGTTAATCACGTCAAGGCGAATGTTACCATTATTCAAGCGCCAGGCGACTGCTGGTGTGCCTGTGATTTGATTGTTCAATGTGGATGCCAATTGCTGGTCAGCTTGGTATTGATTAGCTGTTTCTGCACAGTCCAGTAAATCAGAATAAGATACGCCAATTGTATCAGCAAAGTCACTACCGCTGAAGTTCGGCCCGCTTGTTGAAGTTAATCGGAACATCTCGTCATGTGCTTCCCAGAAGGCGTTCGGATCATCCTGTACTTCAGCCGCACATTCAACCATCGAGAACACAAACGGTGATTGTGGTGAAATGGACAACATGCGGAACTCAAAACGAGCCTGTCCGGTAAAAACATAATCTTCAATGAAGCGTTTGACCGTTGACTGATAGGTCTGGCAATGCACACACAGGAAATCTTCCCATGCCACAATCGTCACCGGTGCGTCTGGTTCACCTACAATGAATGCGCCATCTGCGGTGCGCTCAGCATACACGTTGGAATAATCGAGCGCGCTGGTTTTGGGCATCGCCAGATAAAGTACCACACCAAAGATCACGACTACCGCCGCAACCACGCCACCGATCAGCATTTGTTGCTGTTTTTTACTTGAGTTTTTTGTTTTTTGAACCACAATCCATACACCTTTATGCTAAATTCTCTGTATAATCTCTATATTGATTAACCGACAAATGTTACCAGTTTCTTGCAGATGTCCTACATCATCCCTTTGTCGGGAAAAATGGGATGAGCCACGGCACACGCTCTTGATAGGTCATATATTCCTCACCATAATAATCGATCATGCGTCGTTCTTCTATAACCGAGCCAGCAACAAAATAAAGCGTTGTGGCAATGTTAAAGAATAAACCAGTATCGGTCAATGTTGGTGTAAACCATAATACCAGCAATGAGAACAGATACAACGGATGACGCACAAACGCATAAATACCGTCTGTCTTGAGTTGTTCTGTCGCTAATGGCAAAGAGTCACCGCGCAGATAGGCGAATGCCTGTCGTAATCCAGCAAAGCGTAACCAGTCAATTTGTAATAATGAAATCATCAAGCCGATTAATCCCACGGCTTGTATACCCCGAAAGACCAACGCTACGCTCTGTGGCACACTATACAATACCTCGGCACGGCTGAGCATATACCAGAATACCGGAATCAAACTCAGTAGTGCAATGATATTGTACAATAAACGGTACCAACCATGTCGAAACCGTTCGCCGAGATACTGCCCGACCCATGCTTTGACCCGTTTATCAGCCATAATGCTGTGTAGTAGCGCAAAACCCAGCATCCACAGTAATATTATGAGCATAATCACTTACATCCATTCAGGAGATACCCATGCGTATAGTAGATATTATCGAGAAGAAGCGCGATGGACAAGCCTTATCAACCGAAGAAATTAATTGGTTCATTAGAAAATATACTGATGAGGAGATTCCAGACTATCAAGCCTCAGCTCTCTTGATGGCAATTTACTTTCAGGGTATGTCGCGTGATGAGACCGTTGCGCTCACGCTTGCGATGGCCCATTCCGGCGAAATGCTTGATCTATCTGATGTCATCGATTATGCCGTAGATAAGCATTCATCTGGTGGCGTTGGTGATAAGACAACTCTCGTCGTCTTGCCGATGGTAGCCGCAATGGGTGTAGCCGTTGCCAAGATGAGTGGACGCGGGTTAGGCTTTTCTGGTGGCACGCTCGATAAATTAGAATCCATCGCAGGTTACAACGTCAATCTGTCTGATCAAGCCTTTCGTCAGCAATTGCGCGAGATGCAGTTGGTACTTGCTGGTCAAACGGGAGAACTTGCCCCCGCCGATGGCAAACTTTACGCCCTGCGAGATGTGACTGCAACAGTACCCAGCTTGCCCCTGATTGCCGCGAGCATCATGAGTAAGAAACTTGCGGCAGGTGCACAGGGCATTGTACTGGATGTTAAGATCGGGCGGGGTGCCTTCATGACCACGCTTGATGAGGCGCGTGAACTCGCCCGCGTGATGGTGGATATTGGCACTGACGCCGGACGCGATACCGTCGCGCTGTTATCGGATATGAATCAACCCCTGGGTTGTGCCGTTGGTAACGCGCTCGAAGTCGCAGAAGCCATCGCCGCATTGCGTGGTGAAGGCCCTGATGACTTACGTGAACACTGTCTTGAAATTGCCAGCCACATGTTGCAACTCGCCGGACAAGGTCAGCGATGGACAGATCCCGATGAGGTACGTCAATCGCTGATTCGTTCGCTCACAGGGGGTGATGCCCTCGCTAAGTTCCGGCAGATGGTCGTCGCTCAGGGTGGCAATCCTGCGATGGTGGATAATCCCTCGCGTTTGCCCAAAGCAGACCATGTTCAGGATATCACAGCTACAACGAAAGGCTATGTAGCAACTGTCGCCGCCGATGACATTGCCCGTGCATCACTGGCTCTTGGTGCAGGGCGTGCGAAGAAAGGTGATCCAGTGGATTATGCCGTAGGGGTTGAGGTGCTGGTCAATGTCGGCGATGCAGTAGCGCAGGGCACGACACTCGCACGCATCCATGCCAACAGTACCGAACAATTAGTCACTGCACAGGATTTCGTCGAGAGAGCGCTGACAATTCAAGATAGCCCCGTCGATCCTTTGCCTCTGTTCTACGGGGTAGTTGACGGGCGCGAACGCGGATAATCGCTCACTCTGTGGCGATGTGTGTCAGTTGATCATTGATGTACTGATAACGATGAATAGGCGCATTGTGCCAGTAGCCATTCTCAAATTGTATTATGCCGTTGATACCCTCGTAAACCAGCGTGTTGATGGGAGTGTGTTGTGTGATTGCTTGTATCGCAATCTGCGTGGCATCATAAACCAACGGCGCGATCAAATACGGTTGCGGTGCAAATTCAGCACTTTCGATATATCGTTGACGAAAATCACTATCTGCGAGTTGTCCACTGCTGAAGATAGTCAATTGCTCGGCATTTGCACCCAATAGGGTAGGCACTTGTGTTAACGCGAGCATTTCGCTACCGCGTACATGTTCACGGGTGTTCAGCTCATCCAGGTCATTTTCGAACGTGATCTGCTCGTCGATAGCTTGATTAGCCAGTAAGAAAACGTGTTCATGGGCAGGCATGGTGTGCCAATGGCCAGCGATCAGGATCGGACGTTGTGTCATCTGCTGAACGCTATCGCGGGTGGCATGATGTCCTAGCGCAATCACCACACCAACTGCATCATCTTGATCAAGTGCCGCCATCCGTAATTGTGCGGTTTCGACGCGTCCCCCATCATCGACTGCTAATAATTCGACCACATTATAGTCAGCAAGAGCCAGTTGTGCCGCATATAAGGCCTCATAACCAATCTCGCGATATGGTCCCTCAAACGGTGCTAGTAAAGCAATGCGCGTCACCGTCTCGGTCTGGTAAACGCTACAATGCGCTAGCATCAGTGAGGCAATCAGCGCAACAAGCAGACGTCTAACAACCATTAGCGAGATGCTCATCGAAAGATACCGCGAAATTATGATAATTCGAGCCATCACAACGCGCACGGAAGAATAGATAATTCGATTCTGCCGGATACACCGCTGCCCGTATTGCCGATAAGCTGGGGTTAGCAATGGGCCCGGGGGGTAATCCGCCATATAAATAGGTGTTATATGGGGAATTCACCCCACGATAGTCAGCGATAGTGATATTCACCCACCAGCGTCCCCGCGCCCCGTTGATGCCATATTGCACAGTAGGATCAGCTTCGAGGTTCATGCCAATGTCGAGGCGATTGCGGTAGACACTCGCGATCAAGACGTTTTCATCATCCCACACTGATTCACGCTCAATGATTGATGCCAATGTGACAATCTCATGGATGGTGTAGCCATCTTCTGCCGCATCAATACGCACCTGCTCGCCGACACGCTCGCGAAAGTTGTTGACCAGCGTTTCAATCAATCCAACGGCTGTGATGCTGGGCGGTAATACATACGTATCAGGGAATAGAAATCCTTCGAGTGATGCGCCTGCTGGAATGCCATATTCAGCTTGTAGGGCCTGTGAAATGGGTGCTCCTGCTCCTGCAACAGTGAGAAATTCCGCACCACTGAAGCTAAAACGTGGATTCTGATCGATAGCCTCTGCAATTTCTTCGATGCGCCAGCCTTCTGCCACACGGAAGGGGATACTACTATTGCTCGCATCAGTCAGCATCAGCGCGATTTCTGGAATAGTCATCGTCTGATTGATGAAATATGTGCCGGCTTCTAACTGTCGATCTAAACCCTCCACACGCACATAGATGACAAATAAATCTGCATCTAAGATTAAGCCCTGACTGAAAAGATCGTTCGCAATGGTGATAGGCGTTGTACCCGATGGTACTTCAACGATGCGTTCTGTGCTATCCACACCAGCAGGCATCGTTAATTCGGCTTCGCGTCCGGCGATGCTCATGCGCAGGTAGACTGTGCGGGCATAACCGATAGGGTCACCACCGGATAAGATCAATACGAAACCGCCGGCAATCGCGCCAAAGAACAAGAGGACAAATCCCAATAAAACGATGATTTTTGCTAATCGTAACACGCGCCCCGCGCTCCTGTTTTCATTGTGTTCATCATTGTCAGTATAATATGGCTTATGATAATTGTGGGGGAAGCGTTGCTAAACCGTCGTTTAGCGCGTTGAGATAACTCTGCAAGATGAGGCGTGCAGCTAGATCATCAATCGGTTCACGTACACCACGCTTCTGATGACGGGCAATTTGCTTGGCATCTTCACTGGTCAGTTGTTCATCCCATTCGATAATGGGCAAAGCCGTCGTCTGCTGAAAGCGTTCGATCCACAGACGAACCGTATCTGCTTGTGTGTGTACGTCCGGTGGCGCGTCATTGTGTGGGATGCCTACCACGATTGCTACCACCTGTTCATCCTTCACAATCTGATTGAGTCTTGTGAAATCTGCTTCTTTCGATGTCCGCTTAATGATACATAGCTCAGTGGCTGTGATGCCTAACGCATCACTAACAGCTACCCCAATTCGCGCAATCCCATGATCGATCCCTAACAAGCGCCCGATCATCCGTTTTCCCCTTCAATCTCGATCTTGATGCGGATTGGTAAAAATGGCATCTGATTGAACCACGACGGCGTGACTGTGACCGTCGGTTGCGAATTCGGCGCGAGATCAACCGTTGCAGCGATTACCCGCAGTGCGTCATCCAGCGAACGGCGAGTTAGATCATTTTGTAGGCGATAAGTATCTACCTGTGCGCTGGCGATCCCTTCGCCCATTGCTTCAAAAGTGGTGCGATTGTCGCGGTCAGTTTGGATGACTGGTCCCCGCAAATATAAGAAGCTCTCAGGGCTGAGTGTCATCTGTGGGGGTTTTTCTGAAGAGAGTTGTGCGAAGATGATCTGCTGAGCAAAGCGATCATCAATCACCAACGCCTCAACGATCACCCGTATATCAAGCGTGAGTAGACTGGTGCGCTCACCTGCTTCATGGCTGTAAGTGATCCAATCACTGCGCAGGCGATCTTCAGGTATGTTGAGCGATTCAATGATGATCGTTTGATTTTCACCCAGTTCAGATGAAATTTCGCTGAACGCAAGTCCCTGCAAATATTGGCGTGCATCACCCATCACACGATCCATATCTTCCGGTGTGACCGTTTGATAATTCTGATCAACTCCGCCTGTTGTCGGTACACTGTTGATAACAGTTAATGAGTCGCTCAGGTCACCCAGTACAGTGTTGATCGAACTCGCCGCCACATTCCCACCTTCGCCAGCGTACTCGTCGCTGGCGATGATTGCCACACTATCGACACGTCCATTGGCGGGCACTGTCGCTAGCGCAGTTGTTTCGAAGATCACATTGCGCCCGGTGCTGGTACTTAATTGTGTGCCGATAGGCACGACAATCGGTGTATCAGTCAAATTGTCGAACGTCACGACACCAATTGCCCGAATACTTGTATCACGCTCACTGCCGGTGGGCTCAATCTGTTGAACAGTTTGTACAGTGGCTTCGTAACGCGCCGCCGGAATGATGCGGTTTTCCACATCTACATCCAGCACATTGGGATCCGCGGTGATGGTTGTTTCCACCTGAATCAACTCTTGCTCCAGTGCGAAGCTCACTATCGCTGAAGGCACGATCACGTAAAGCATCCCTAGCAACACCCCCAATACAACACTCAACACCCCCAGACGCAATGTCAATTGTAGTGGGGCAGATAGGCGCTTTGATGGGTTACGCACACGGCTAGCAACCGGCATCAAATCATCCGGTTCAGGGGATTCATCCGGTTTGTGATAGCGATTGATAAAAACCCGTGTGCGTCCACGTTTCCAGCGCATATTTTCGGCTTCGTGGATCGTTTCAAAAGTGCTGATGCCGAGGTCATCGGCGTGTTCGATCACCGTCTCATCATGCGTCACCAAAGCCAGTTGAATCACCCGACGGCGTGCCTCGCGTTGCACCAGTACCAGATCAAGTTTACGGGTGAGCGCTGTACCATCTTCCGGCCAAATTAATAATACGCGCTGACCTCGAATGAAAGACAAACGATCGCGCACGGAGGGGACATCTTCACCCGGATCAAGTTGTATATAAGTCGGTTGCTGTGATTTCATAGTGATAGTTATAACACAAAGGCGGGTGACTCGCCGAGCCACCTGCCTCTAGTTTGCGGATCGTGCGCTCACCGCGCTAACAGTTTACGCGCTTCGTCGAGTGCTTGCGGTAGCTTACTGCTATCTTTGCCGCCGGCTTGTGCCATGTTTGGACGACCACCGCCCCCACCCCCGACAATCTGCGCCACCGGACGGATGATATCACCTGCTTTTACCCCTTGCTTGACCAGATCGTCAGTCACCGAGACCAGCAACATTGGACGACCATCAATATCACTGCCAAGTACCAGCACACCGTTCTCTTTGATCTTATTGCGGAACCAGTCCGCCATCTCGCGCATGGTATCGCTCGGGATACCGTCTAACTGTGCGATCAGCGCCTGCTTGCCATTGATCTGTTCCATGCTTTCAATCATCTCGTCGAAATGATATTTTGCCAGCTTACGCTGAAGTTCATCCACCTTGCGTCGATTCTCTTTGAGTTCGTCTTCTAGCGCATCAATGCGTTGTGGAACTTTGTCCGGACGTGTCCCTAAGCGTCCTGCGAGCGTGTTGAGAAGGTTCATCTGTGTTTGCATGTACTTGATCGCTTCATTGCCAGTCAGGGCTTCGACACGGCGCACCCCCGCGCTGACACTGCTTTCATTGGTGAAGACAAACGCACCGATCTCAGCCGTTTCGTTGACATGCGTGCCCCCGCATAGCTCATAACTATAACGGGCATCGCCTTTGTCGATGATGATTGTGCGCACTGTCTCGCCGTATTTCTCACCGAATAGCGCCATCGCTCCTTCAGCTTTTGCCTGATCGAGTGATTTTGTCTCATCTTTAACCGTATAATTCTCTAATACAATCGTGTTGATCTCGCGTTCGATGGCGCTTAACACCTCATCACTGACGCGCTCATCATGCGAAAAGTCAAAGCGCAGGCGATCCGGTGCAACTAGCGAACCACGCTGTTGAACGTGCGTGCCCAGTGTATTCCGCAGTGCAGCGTGCAAGAGATGGGTGCCAGTATGATGACGCTTGGTCGCTTGTCGTCGTTCTAAATTCACTGTTGCAGTCACGGTTTCGTTGACTGTCGGATGTCCTTCGACGACTTCGCCTACATGCACAATCAATCCGCCAATCGGTTTCTTCATTGCTTCTACTTCAATTATCCAGCCGTCGCCTTCGATGGTGCCGGTATCGCTGACCTGACCACCTGATTCGACATAGAAGTTAGTCTCTGCCAGCACCACTTCAACTTTATCGCCAATGATCGCCCGTTCAACAATCTGGCCATCTTGCAACAGCGCGATTAGCGTCGTCTTGAGCACTGTCTCCTCATAGGGTCGATAAGTAACCCCCGTTTGTGTGAGCTTGTCTGCTTTGATGAGGTCATCCAGCACATCCTTGTAGGCACTGGCGGAATCGATCTCGCCCATCGCTTGACCACCACCACTAACCAGTGAATGGGCTTCTTCAGCTTTTTCAAACCCTGCCATATCTACGCTATAACCGCGCTCTTCGGCAATATCTTTGGTGACCTGAATCGGCAAACCGAGCGTCGCTTTTAGGTAGAAGGCATCCTCGCCACTGATCTCACTGCCAGCGTCGAGTGCGTCCAACATGGCTTCTAATTCGAATAGACCCCGTTCCATCGTGCGCCGGAAGCGTTCTTCCTCCAGATGTATCGTTCGTTTGATTGCATCGGCTTTATCGATCAGTTCAGTATAATGATTGCCCATCGTATCAATGACAGATTGTGCTAAGCCTGCAAGGAAAGGCTCCTCAAAGCCCAATTTTGTACCATAACGCGCCGCCCGTCGGATCACCAACCGGCAGACTGAATCGCGCCCTTTTGCACCTGGTAACACCCCGTCAGCGATCATGAAAACAGCTGCCCGCAAGTGATCGGCGATCACACGGTAAGGGACGATATTCGCTTCACGTTCTGCGTCACTATCGCCCGTGAGAGCTTGTGTAGCCTGGATAATAGGTGTGAATAAGTCTGTATCGTAGTTGTTATCGACGTTTTGCATCACACTGACGATGCGCTCTAATCCCAAGCCAGTATCCACGCCGGGCGCGGGTAATGGATCATCAAATTTTCCGGTGTGTTCGGGGTCAGCCTGTGTGCGGTTGAACTGCATGAAGACCAAGTTCCAGATTTCTAGAAAACGATCATCTTCCTGTTGCAATAACTCGATGATAGTATCTTCGCCATCTTCAGGACGCTTATCCCAGTGAATCTCTGATGTGGGGCCGCAGGGGCCGGTGTCTGCCATCTGCCAGAAATTGGTCTCTGGCCCCATCCGTGCCACCCGCTTAGGATTCACACCCACATCATCCACCCAGTTATGATAGGCTTCATCGTCGTCTTCATACACTGTGAAGACCAGCCGATCTTCCGGCAATTTGTAAACTTTAGTCAGCAGATCATAGGCGAAACGGATCGCATCTTTTTTGAAATAATCACCAAAGCTGAAGTTGCCGAGCATTTCAAAAAAGGTGTGATGCCGTAACGATGGCCCCACATTCTCCAGATCGCTGTGCTTGCCAGAGACGCGCATTACTTTTTGTGAGGTAGTGGCGCGAGTATAATCGCGCTTATCTAAGCCCAGAAATACATCTTTGAACTGCACCATGCCCGCGTTGGTGAACAAGAGGGTAGGATCGTTGCTAGGCACCAGTGAGGATGAAGCCACCGGCTTATGTCCCATCTCTTCAAAAAAATCTAAAAAGGCTTGCCGAATTTCAGCACTGCTCATTGGTTGTTTCATCATTGTTATCCTGTCATCTTCGTGTGTATGACTTGCTCATCGTTATAAATGGACTATAATGGGTCACAATAGGTCATGTTTAAGGTGATTATAGCATGCATTGGCGCGATTATAATGTTTGATTTGTAACCTGAACAAGACTGCATCAGCATGTTATACTTTTTGCTATTCAAATTATCAGAATAACATAATGAGAGTGACTCATGCCAACCATTGATGAACAAGTTGAAATCTTGATGTCTGGAGCTGCCTACGGTGATCCTGAAACGAAGAAAAACATGGCGAAGGAATTACGTGATCGCTTGATCGAAGCTGAGAAAGAAGGTCGTCCTTTGCGCGTTTACTGTGGTTATGATCCGCGCACAGCAGATTTGCATCTCGGTCATACGATCTCGATGCGTAAATTGCGTCAATTTCAGGATTTGGGGCACGATGTAACCTTTTTGATCGGGACATTCACCAGTTTGATTGGTGATCCATCCGATAAAGATAAAGCGCGTGACCAACTGACAGCCGAGCAGGTTGAAGCTAATGCCCGCACCTATGAAGAGCAGGCTTTCAAAATCCTTGATCCGGATAAGACGCGGGTACGCCGTAATGATGAATGGCTATCGCCGCTTGATTTTGCCGATATTATTCGCCTAGCAAGCAATTTCACAGTGCAACAGTTCCTTGTGCGTGAGAACTTCGCTAATCGTATGGAATCTAACCAACCGATTTACCTGCATGAGTTTTTCTACGCGCTGATGCAGGCTTATGATGCTGTCGCACAAGAAGCCGATGTGCAGGTTGGTGGTCAAGATCAATTGTTCAATATCCTTGTCGCAGGGCGTAAACTGCAAACAGGCTTAGGGCAAAAACCACAGGTGGCGATTATTATGGGTGAATCTTTGCCCGGCACGGATGGCTCCGCTAAGATGAGCAAGAGTACCGGTAATCACATTCCCTTGCTCAGCGAACCGTGGGATATGTTCGGTAAGGTAATGAGTATCCCGGATGATGCTATGGAACTTTATCATAAACTGGTGCTAGGATGGCAACAAGATCAGTTAGATGAGTTATCACAGGGGCTCGCATCTGGCTCATTACACCCGAACAACGTCAAAATGGCGCTTGCCCGCGAGATCGTCAAGATTTTTCATGGAGCAGATGGCGCGGAATCTGCACAGAAGCGCTGGGATGAGACCTTCCGCGGTGATGGGGACGGCATCCCCGACGATATCCCTGAGAAAATGCTCTCGGAAACGAAGCGTTTGATTGATATTCTGCGCGATAACAAGATGGTCAGTAGTGGTAAAGAAGCCAAGCAACTGGCGATGAATGATGGTATTCGTGTCGATGGCAAGAAGATCGATGATGTGGGCATGGAGATCACACCCGACCAACTTCCACTCGTGGTACAAGTTGGCAAGCGTAAATTCTTGCGCTTACTCCAGAGCTAACTTAAGCATTGAACAAAAAGCGCCGATTAGAATAAATGATCGGCGCTTGCGTTAACAGTGAGCTGGCGGTGTTAATTGTCTTTTTTCTGTGTCCAGGTGAGTTGTTCACGTACCTGCAAATCCGTATGACGAATCTTCATCGCTAAATCTGCCGCTAAATTGCGCATCAGTTTATAACCTAATGTGGGGTATTGATCGCAAAGCAACATCAGGCGCTCACGTGGGATTACCACTAAATGTGTGTTGTTCTGTGAACAATGCGCGCTCGCACTGCGCAAACCCTCATCAACCAACGCCACTTCACCGAATACTTGACCCCGTCGAAACGTGGCAATTGTGAATGATCCTTGATCGTTCTCACTGCCGATCAAAGCTGGATCAACCTGAATTTCAACTTCGCCCGAAGCAATGATATACATCTCACTGCCTACTGTATTTTCTTCAAAAATAACATCACCTGCTTGATATTGGCGCTCATCACAAATCGAGCTAATTAGTTCAAGTTGGGTGGATGTCAGTTCATCGAAAATGTCTGCTTGACTGAGCATCGACGCGACAGACATTACTATCTCCTATTCTTATACAATAACTTGTTACACCTGAATTGTAGCATAGTTAAGCGTCATCGCAACTTGCGACATGGTTTGATTTCAGCAAGATACACTGCTCACTGCGCATCTAATGTCCAGTTTTGTAAGGTACGAAAACGATCTTCTGGCGTGCTGATGAATCCCAATTGTACCCCATTTATTCGTGCATTGGTGGCATATGTATAGAGCGGATAATAGAGCGGAATGGCGATTACCTCGTCAATGAAGACCGCTTGAAAATCTCGATAAAGCTGTACCCGCGATAGATTTGATACCGTTTGTCGAGCACGCTCTAACAATTCGCTGATGCGTGAGTTATCTGCACCACCATAATTGAATCCGTTTTCGTACTGGTCAGCGTGCCAGTAGACAAACACATCTGGATCAGATCCTAATACATATTCAACAATCGCGGTGTCGAACTCGCTTGCGTCAAGCCGTTCGCTGTAAGTTGTTCTATCGACTGCTTCCACACTCACATCCAAGTTGAACTGTGACCATTGGGTAGCGATATTCTGAGCAATCGCCACCCACTCTGGAATGTCGAGCGTCAGGATGGTGAACGCATACAGATTATCATTTTCGCGCTCGTCTTCGGTCACACTAATATTGGCGCTCTCTAGGAGTTCGATGGCACGCATCGGGTTTGGTTGGGGATAGGCGAGACTGCTATTATATCCCCATGACTCTGGATGCAGTGGGCTATCTGCCGTGATTGCCTGGTTGAACAAGGTGGTGTCAACGGGGTTATTGCGGTTGAGGCTTAGTTGGAGTGCATTGCGCAAGCGCAAATCGGTGAAAAAGCGCGTTCCCTCATCCTCTTGCCAGTTGAAGATTAACATGCCGACTGTTGAATCAATTTGCGTTTCGATATTGACCTGATCGAGCCGTAACAAATCCGGTCGTTCATACATCGTTGGTGCTGCTAATCCGTCAATTTGCCCGTTTGCCAGTGCATCAAGCGCGTCGTCAAAACTGCTGAACAGGCGGAAGCGGAAACGGTCGATAGCGTATCCCTCAGCGCCTTCAGGGCGCTGGCGATAATTGGGTGCGACGCGCAAATCCACCCCTTCGATCTGTTGACCATTGGATGAGCGTAAGCCCTCTAGTTGATAGGGTCCTGTGCCAATCGGCGTGAGGTTAAATGGATGATTGAGCAGTTGACCACCTGTGATATTACCTAGCGCATGCTCTGGTAGAATGCCAATTGTCAATAAAGTAGGAAAGCTAGCGAGTGGTTGCGCCAGGCGAAAACGCACTCGGTATTCGCCTAATCTATCGAATTCAATCGTTTGCCAGAAAGCGCTAATCTCTGGTAATGCAAAGTCTGGATTTGCCATCAAGCGATAGGTGAATACCACATCATCAGCGGTGAAGGGTGTACCATCTTGCCACAATACATCTTGCCGTAGATCGAAGACGTATTCGTATCCATCGCGTGATACCACCCAGCTAGACGCCAGATCGGGACTTGGTTCACCGAATTCGTTAATTGCGGTTAAGCCTTCGTAAATAAGCGAGACAATATCTAATTCAGCCCGGGTAGTTGCCAGCAACGGGTTCAGACGTTGTACACTGCTGATGACTCCTTCAGTAAATGTGTTATTTTCTGTGCGAAAGGCTGGTTGTTGATTGCTTATCGGTGTAGGGAGATTTGCTTCCGGTGTAAAAGTGGGTGCAACTGTGATTGTTGGCGAAGGTGTCGCGCTTGCCTCCACGGCTTCTGGTTCGGTTGTATTCATAAAGCGCATCCCTAGCACGAGACCGAACATCACAACCGAGATCACCAATGCTAATACTTGCCAGCGATATCCACTCAGCATGTTATAACCTCTCTTTGCGCTTCGCCATAATATGATCTTTGCATGATGCGTTTTTGATGGGTTGCAATAAACATAGAAAGTGAAAGGCGCTTCACATGACGAGCAAAGCACCTAAGTTTAGAAGTGAATCGAGGGATGACGGTAATCTCAGCCGGAGATCAACACCGAGAACATCGAGATCGCCATGAAGATGATGCTCAGGTAGACAGTAATCTGAAATAGCGTTTTTTCCAGACCGCGACGGGTATGCGTGAAACCACCACCCGCGTCACCACCCAGCAGATTACCAAGCGCACCACCTTTAACCTGTAGCATGATCAGCACAATTAGCAAGATTGAAACAACAATCGAAGCAATTTGCATTAGTACATCTAAATTCATCAGAAGGTCTCCTGAGTAATAATCGCTGCATAATACATGCGAGTATAGCACGCAAGTATAAGATTTGTATAGAGCGTCTCATGGGGTAGGATCAGCGTTGTTGGGTTTGTCTGATCAAGGTGTCAAATAGCGCCTGTTGTGTCGGATCAGTCTGAGCCGATTTTTCAGGATGCCACTGCACACCGATCATCCACGGGTGCACATTGACCTCCAAACCCTCAACGATGCCATCTGGTGCCTGTGCTACGACGGTTAAACCTTCACCAATGGTTTTCACAGCTTGATGATGCCCCGAATAGGTTTGTACCTGTATGCTCTGCATCGCCTGAGCTAATTTTGAACGGGCTCGTATCTGCACATCATGCACTGTCCAGAAACCATCTGCGTTACGATGCATATCAACATCGCGGATGTCTGGGATGTGTTCATACATCGTGCCTCCCAACGCTACATTCAACACTTGCATCCCACGACACACACACAAGACCGGTTGGTCTCGTTGGACAATCATCGCTTGAATGATGCCAATCTCAAAACGGTCGCGTTCGGGGTCTTGGCGGGTTAAGCTCGCGTGATCGCTATTGCCACCATAGACATACGGGCAAATATCCCCACCGCCGGTCACAACCATACCATCGACTAGCTCCAGTACGCTTTCTATATCGGTTTCGCCTGGCGGTAGCAAGATGGGGATCCCACCCGCTCGTCGCACCGCCGCCACATATAAGTCTGGCACAACATAATAGTGATCATAGTAGGGCGATTGAACCATCTGCTCATTGAGCCCGCTAGTTGTAATGCCAATAATTGTTGTCATAAGGCACCTCATTTTTCATTGCATAGGTAAGGTGTATAGAATATGGTGGCGACAAGTCGCCTTTGCTATGTTAAAATGTTGCCGTTTGAAGATTCTAGCATCCAATTGGAGAAACAATGTCAAAATTGGTAACTGAACACGATATTAAAGACCCGAGTTTAGCCACTGGCGGACGTTACCGCATTGAGTGGGCAGAGCGTGAAATGCCCGTTTTGCGGGCAATCATGAAGCGCTTTGAAGAAGAAAAACCACTCAAAGGTGTCAAAGTCTCGGCTTGTTTGCATGTCACTACCGAGACCGCTAACTTAATGCGTACCCTGCAGGCTGGTGGAGCAGATGTCGTCTTGACTGCCTCAAACCCATTGTCAACACAGGATGATGTCGCCGCATCACTGGTTGTGCACGATGAAATTCCAGTCTATGCTATCAAGGGCGAAGACAACGAGACCTACTACAATCACCTGCGTGCTGCTCTCGACCATGGCCCAGCAATCACAATGGATGATGGTGCTGATCTCGTCAGCGAGATTCACAAGAACCGCCGTGATCTGATTGATAACATCATCGGCGGTACGGAAGAAACGACCACTGGTGTGATCCGTCTCAAGGCAATGGCGAATGATGGCGCACTTGAATTCCCGGTAGTTGCAGTCAACGACAGTATGACCAAACACTTATTTGACAACCGCTATGGCACCGGTCAAAGTACCATTGATGGTATCATCCGCGCCACTAATATCCTATTGGCAGGGCGTAATGTGGTTGTAGGGGGGTATGGCTGGTGCAGTCGTGGTATCGCCAGTCGCGCACGTGGTATGGGCGCGAATGTGATTGTGACTGAGATTGAACCCATGAAGGCACTCGAAGCGGTAATGGATGGTTTCCGCGTGATGCCCATGGCTGAAGCTGCGCAAGTCGGCGATATTTTTGTCACTGCTACCGGTGATATTAATGTAATTGATATTCACCACATGGAAGCGATGAAACCGGGCGCAATCATCTCCAACAGCGGTCACTTCAATGTTGAGATCAACCTCAAAGCTCTTGCCGAAAAAGCAGGCGAGCCAACGTTGGTGCGTCCTTTTGTTGAAGAATACACGCTCAATGGTAAACCGCTCTATGTGCTGGGTGAGGGACGTTTGATTAACCTCGCTGCGGCAGAAGGGCATCCTGCTAGCGTGATGGATATGAGCTTTGCCAATCAAGCACTCGGCGCTGAGTTCATGCTCCGTAATGCTGCCAACCTCAAAAAACAGGTTTACACCATCCCACAGGATGTTGATAACGAAATTGCTCGCCTCAAGCTGGAAGCAATGGGCATTCAGATTGACACCCTCACCGAAGAACAACATACATACCTCAACCAATGGCAAGAAGGCACCTAAAGCGCCTTTCTGTTATTATAAACATCGCAAAAGCTGGGATGAGATGTTATTCTCGTCCCACCCATCACTCTGTTTCAAAAAGTAGTCAAGGAGATATAGATGACAGAATTGTCACGATTCGTCACCAAAGCCATGATCCTCGCCCTGATGTTCGTACTGAGCGTCACGACGATCATCGCACAGGAAAACGCACAGATTCGCTTCGTACATGTCATCCCCGATACGGTTCCAATTGATGTTTACGTCAATGGTACACTTACCGCTCGTAACCTCGAATATGGTGAAGCGAGCAATTACATCACTGTTCCTGCGGGTGATCATACCGTTGTCGCCACTGCCGCCGGCTTGAGTTCAGCACTCTGGCAACAGGGTGTGAGCCTCGCTGGCAGTTCACAGACTACCTTCATTGCGTCCAATCTTGCTGCACCACAGTTCGATGCCTTCAGCGATAACCTGAGTAGTGCTACATTCGGAACATCCCGTCTGGCGATTGTACATGCGCTAGCAAACGGTCCCGCAGTGAATGTACAACTGGCAGAGCCAGTTGAACTCGGTGGCGCTGAACAAGCCGCTGGTACACTGATCGCGCCTGAGGTAGCTTATGGTGCGAAGTTTGGCGAATTTGATTTGCCTGCACAGACTTATGTCGTTGATGTGGTTCCTGTTGGTGCCAGTGATGCGCTCTTGAGCAATGTTGAACTGGCGTTGACCAGCAATACGAGCCATATTGCAGTAGTCTATGGCACAGCAGACCGCCCACGTGCGCTTTTGCTGACCGCGTCAACCGTACCTGATGATGATGCAGGATTCACACGTTTTGTGCATGGGATTGTCGATGGGCCGATTGTCGATGTCCTCGTTAACAATACATTGATTGCACCAGGTCTCACCCCAGATCGCCCCACCGAGCATATTGCTTTGCCTGTCGGTGAGCATGAAGTTAGTTTTGTGTTGGCAGGTACGGATGAATCTGTCGGATCAACTGATCTCGTGCTGGATGCATCTTCAGCACAAACTGTCGCTGCTGTAGTGGTAGATGGTGAGATTGCTCTCAATGTTTATACTGATAATATTTCCGATGTGGATGAACAAACTGCTGTTGTGAGTGTCCTCAACACTATTGATGGTGCGAGTGTAACCGTTACACTTTCTGACGGCACGATTCTCGGCTCTGCTGATGCAGGGGAACAAGCCGAAGCGGTCACCTTATCACCCATCAATGCTGAAATAGCCTTCACCATCACTATTGACGATAATCAAGGGGTGATTGAGGGTGACCCATACGTGTTCTATGGGGGTGTATATCACAATATCATCGTGTTAGACGGCAGTGTCTTTGGTGCGCCGAGTTTGCTATTCGCACCGACTGCACTCGCTCAAACACTGGCATCAGCGCCCGGCTCTGAGAATACACTTGCTGTGACTGGTGATCCGGCACCACCAGATACCACCCAACCAGAATCTGAAGTACAACCGACGAGTGCGCCAGTGATTTCACAACCAGTTGCGCCATCAGAGGATGTCATCCTCGGTGAAGTGGCACTCGATCCAAGCTCCAATCTCAACCTGCGCCAATTCCCGAGTGCGGATGCACTCGTGCTTGGTCAAGCACCATCTGGCGCGAGCTTGACCATCCTCGGACGTGAAGGTATGCCGGTTGCCTTGGTGGACGGTCAAGACCCACCACCAGAGGCTGAAACCTATGTGGATCCAGTGCTTGATCTGGGTGAAGGTCAAGACCTTGACCCGACACAAACCTGGGTGCGTGTGATCTATAACACACCGGATGGTGGTGAGATCGAAGCGTGGACACTCAGCCAATACCTGATCATCCGTGATGATGAAGGTTTAGTTGATCTTCGTGATCTGGAACCAACACCCAATAATGTCCCCGGTGAAACGCGCAATACCGATGTCACCCCACCACCGCCACCTGAAGATGTGGTCACTGTTGAGGTCATTAACCTCAATGCGAATGCGGGCTTGAACATCCGCCGTACGCCAGATGTCGCTAGTGAAGTGCTGGGTCAGTTGTCACTCGGTACAGTAGTCGAACTGGAAGGCTTACTGGTTAGTGGCACATCGTCAGAAGATGATAGTGAAACTCCTGAACAGCCACTCTCATTGTTTGATGCCGATTGGGCATTCATCTCCTTCGCGCCTGCGGAAGGCGGTCTGATTACCGGTTGGGTTAGCACCGGTTTCATCCAGTATCAACGCAATGGGCAAGATGTTGATCTAGAAGAACTGGTCGAACGCGGTCTGGTTGAAGAAGTGACCGATGAACTCATTGGCCAGATCAGTGCCGGTACACGTCCCGTGACTGCTTCAACACCGGATCCGCAGGTGGATGCCTACGTGGCAGAAGTCGCACTTGATCCAGGTGCTAACCTCAACTTGCGCCGTACACCGAGCACACAGGCTGAAGTTATCGCCTCAATCCCTAGTGGTACGTTCTTAATTGTCGAAGCCCGCACACCAGATGGTGAGTGGCTCCAGACGAGTTTTGAAGGTGAAATCGGCTGGGTTGGCTCGCAGTTCGTCATCCTGACCTTCAACGGTGCTTTCGTGGACGATGTCTTCGAAGTACCTGTCGATCCAACTATCACCGATACCACCACAGATGAGGATGATTCAAACGATAACTAAGCAGTCCAGTTAATCGTATTATTTGTAATAGCCCTCTCGTGTAACTTTTGCGAGGGGGCTTTGCTTGCCCCTAGACCCTCACCCACCTTTCGATAATAATGTTTCGTGCAACTGGTATGCACTAACAAAGAGAGAAGATGTTGTGCAGGTACTCATTACAGGCGCAGGTGGCTTTGTTGCACCGCACTTAATTCAACACATCCAATTAACGCAACCTGATGCGATTATTCATGGTAGCTATCACGCGCAACAACCAGATACCTTAGATGATGTGCACTACTATCAGCTTGATTTGCTAGATTATCATGCTGTGCGAATGTGGTTGGAGACCGTACAACCGGATGTCGTCTATCATCTAGCGGGGCAGTCATCACCAGGGCGAGCTTTTGATGCCAAATGGCGCACGCTTGAAACCAATATCCGTATCCAACATAATCTGCTAGAAGCCTATCTTGCGCTTAATATGCGTCCGCGCACGCTCATCATGAGTTCAGGCTATATCTATTGTGGTGGGTCACTCACGCCCGACCATATGCCAGTTAATGAGACAGCGGAATTGCGCCCGAATAATCCTTATGCCCTCAGTAAAGTGACGCAAGACCTGATGGGCTTGCAATATTTTCTCAGCCATCGCTTACCGATCATTCGCGTGCGCCCCTTCAACCATACCGGTCCCGGACAACAACCAGCTTTTGTTGCACCTGACTTCGCTTTACAAATTGCGCGTATAGAGGCTGGCTTACAAGAGCCAGTGATGTGGGTGGGTAATCTTGAGGCACAACGAGACTTTACAGATGTGCGCGATGTGGTGCGTGCTTATATCTTGCTCAGCCAGTATGGGCAAGCGGGCATAGCCTATAACGTCGCTTCTAATCAGGCTTACAGCATTCAGCAGGTGCTGGATACTTTGCTGAGCTTTACACAAGCACATATCACCGTTGAGGTTGACCCCTCAAAATTTCGTCCGGTTGATATTCCCATTGTTCAAGGCGATAATACGCGCCTTGTCCAACTCACAGGTTGGCAACCAACCATACCTTTTGAACAAACACTGCACGACTTATTAGAAGATTGTCGCAAGCGCGTGCAGTCTATCACGAGGAGTAATGAATAACATGACGAAGAAAGCACTCATCACCGGCATCACCGGTCAAGATGGCTCATATCTCGCAGAGTTTCTGCTCTCTCAAGGATATGAGGTATATGGCATGGTACGTCGTACCAGCACCGTTCGCTATGAGCGTATTCGCCATATCCAGGATGATGTTAACCTCATTCAAGGAGATCTTGGCGATCAAACCAGCCTCAACCGTGCTATGACAGATATTATGCCTGATGAAGTCTATAATCTTGCGGCACAGAGCTTTGTACCCACATCATGGAACCAGCCAGCCTTCACCGGTGATGTGACCGCATTGGGTGTGACCCGTATGCTGGAAGCGGTTCATACTGTCAAGCCCGACACGCGCTTCTATCAGGCATCCAGCAGTGAGATGTTTGGCAAAGTGCGCGACGTCCCGCAGAAAGAAACAACACCTTTCTACCCGCGTAGCCCCTATGGTATTGCCAAAGTATACGGGCATTGGATCACTGTCAACTACCGTGAGAGCTACAATATGTATGCTGTAAGTGGTATCCTCTTCAATCACGAATCGCCTCGCCGTGGTTTAGAGTTCGTCACGCGCAAAGTGACCTATAATGCCGCGAAGATCAAGCTCGGCATGGCGAATAACCTTCCAATGGGTAACCTCGAATCACAGCGCGATTGGGGCTTTGCCGGAGATTACGTGCAAGCTATGTGGATGATGCTCCAGCAAGATGAAGCTGAGGATTATGTGATTGCAACTGGCAAGACGCACAGCGTACAACGCCTGTTGCAAGTGGCTTTCGATTGTGTTGATCTTGATTGGCGCAATTACTACGTACAGGATGACCGTTTCATGCGCCCTGCGGAAGTCGATTTACTAATCGGTGATCCTTCCAAAGCGCACATGCAGCTTTCGTGGGAACCATCTGTAACCTTCGAGCAGATGATTCAGATGATGGTGGAAGCCGATATGGAACGTTTGAAAAAAGATCCGGATAACGTCATATAGTCGCATATGAATGAGTAGCAGGGTAGTTGCATCATCACTGCCCTGTTTTGTCTGAGGAGTAGTTTACTATGTCAGTACCCCCGATCTTCGTCGATACACACTGCCATCTCAATTTCGATAGCTATGATGTCGATCGTGATGCCATCGTACAAGCTGCTGCTGATGCCGGTGTGACGCGCATTGTCATCCCCGCTGTGGATGTCGAAACTGCACAACAATCGCTACACTTATCACAACAATATGAGGGTGTTTATGTTGCAGTTGGGGTTCACCCTAACAGTACTGCTCATTTTGATGACAGCACTTGTGAGTCAATCGAGGCACTCTCTCATCATGCCAAAGTAGTGGCTATCGGTGAGATTGGGTTAGATTATTACTGGGATAAAAGCCCTAAAGCTCAACAACGCCAAGCCTTTGAAGCACAATTAGCCCTCGCCAGCCAGCGTGAACTACCTGTCATCATTCATAATCGGGAAGCCAGTGAAGATGTGATCGCAGTGTTAGAGGATTGGGTTCAAGATTTGCCTGCGAGCTTGCGTGAGCGCCCCGGTGTGTTACATTCTTTCTCTGCACCTGCTGAAATAGCCGAACGCGCACTCGCTATAGGCTTTTATTTGGGGTTCACAGGGCCTATCACTTTCAAGAATGCTGAGGCACTGCGTCGGGTTGCCCGTGATGTCCCTCTAAACCGCTTATTAGTTGAGACTGATGGCCCCTTCTTGACCCCGCATCCCTACCGTGGCAAGAAGCCCAATAAACCCCAATATATTCTGTATATTGCTGATCGTTTGGCAGGTTTACATCAAATGACAGTAGACGCTATGGCGGAACAAACGACAGCCAATGCTGAGCACCTATTCCAATTGAGCTAAGTCTGCACGAAATTGGCGATGAGTGTGTGAACCGCCCGACGCAAGTCATGAATCCCAACAAGCTCACGTCCTCCATATACACGGTTGGTCAGCAGGGCGACTACTAGATTTTCGCGAGGATCAATCCACAGGGATGTGCCGGTAAAACCGGTGTGCCCATATGATTGCGGACTGAAGCGATCGCTGGCTGATGATCCGGTTGGGGATTTGAGCATCCAGCCCAAGCCACGCACCTCATTATCTGTTTGTGCTTGTAACTCAACTGCTGCACCTGCTAATTCTGGATCAACCTTCAGCAGGCGTTCAGCGTGGTTGAGCCACATGTTGCCCAACAAGCCGACTTCAAACGCGGGCGCAAACAAGCCCGCGTGACCGGCCACACCACCGACACCGCTAGCATTCTCGTCGTGCACTTCACCCCAGATACGCCGTTTGCGCCATGTGGCATCATATTCAGTTGGAGCGATTCGCTCGCGGGTGTAATCGTGATATAGAGGGTTAAAGACCGTTGCTGGAAAGCGATCACCCAGAACACGCTCCTGTATCGCTTGCTCCAAATTGCCCGGCGTGCCATGTTGACGCGCTACGATCTCGCCTAACAACATCAAACCAATATCACTGTAGCGTACCCCACTTTCAGGATGATTGGTGAACGGATAGCTTGTCAATCGCTTTAGCGCACGTTGCCATCGTTGCTCACGTGGGAGCGGATCTTGTTGCGGTGGTTCTACAGGTACTTCCGCGATAGTGTAAACGTCCCGCCATGCCGGTAAGCTGGATGTATGCGTTAAAAGATGGAAGCAATCAATTAAGGTTGGATCAACCTGTTGACCGACGAGTGCCTCATCCACCGGTAAACGCTCTTTCGTGTGTGGATCTTGTCCACCATCAATCGCTCGCATCCCACCGTCGCCAAATTCGGGAATGATATTGACCACTGGCGAATGCAAATAGGCTTGTTTATCGCTCACCAAAGCGAAAAATGCGAAGCTGGTATAAAGCTTGGTTAGTGATGCAAGATCGAACAGTGTCGATGTTTGCGTAGGTAACTGGCGCGTATCAGGATCGAGCCAGCCCCATGACACATTTAAAATAGGGGAATCATAGTGGAAAACTGCCAGGCTAACCGCCGGCGTGATCCCATCATTGACCGCCTGCCCGATCCGTTCATTTAGTGCCTTGAGTACATGCTCGGGTAATTTGTTAAGGTTAATATCAGTTGCGATCGATGCTGACATCGTTATATCCTAATTGTGTATGTGATGAGTGTTTACTCTATTGTAAGCGCCAAACATAAGGTAAACCCTTAACATCGTCTAAACCCAACAAACTCAGACAACATCATGTTGTCTGAGTTGAGCAGGGATATGCTGATAAGGTTATTGTGTGTGCTTATTGCCCACGTTCGCCGCGTCCCGGGTTCCCGTTTCTTGGATCACCAAAGCGTCGCAGAGGGGCTTCGCCGTTGACCCAGTCGGTCAGGGTACTTTCGAGGTTTTCCAGCGCTTGATCGGCTTGTGCTTGTGTGATACGTTCCGCTTCTACCTGTGTATTGACGAATTCTGTCACGCTAGCCACAGTTTCAGCGATCACAGCATCGACGTCGCCGCCGTTTTCAGAGATGATCTCAGCGAGGGTGGCGCCATCACGCAATTGTTCCATGATTTCTAAATTACTCAAGCCGGTTTCATCAGTGACAATCGTTGCCAATTCACCGAAGAACCCATTTTGCAAGCGTTCACGCAACATTGCCCCGCGCTCTCCATCGAAGAATCCATTACTCATAAATGGGAATTCACTGTTGAGCAAGCTCTCTAAATGCGTACTGAACAAATCGCTCGCTTCAGCGATCACAGCATCAACGTCGCCGCCGTTTTCAGAGATGATCTCAGCAAGCGTTGCGCCATCGCGCCATTGTTGTACAATGTCCGTCGCTTCAAGGCCAGTTTGTTCAGTGATGAGCGTGACAATCTCATCAAACAAGACGCGCTCGCGGAATCGGTTTTGTGTTGGGACAGTGCTATCATCCTGTGCGAAGGATAGCCCTGCAAAAGCGGATAACACGATGATTAGAATACTGATGACAATCAATTGCTTTTTCATGATAGACTCCATTCATTTTACGGTTTGGGCATTGCTTCGTTAACCCTATGATGGGTCAGATTTGTAATGCAATCTCTGTGAATTTGTAAATAGATGGTAAAATCCCACGCGAAAGTGTAATAAGTGCAGAGGGTAATGTTGTGATCGATGTCTCAATTATCATCGTGAGTTGGAACGTAAAGGCGTTGTTATCGCGCTGTCTTGCTTCTATTATTGAATCACCCGTAGCAATTAATCAGGCGGATGGTGGCTATCCAGTTGTAGAGATGAT
>JBNPEE010000023.1:0-139934 GCA_051117475.1 Anaerolineae bacterium
TTCTAACCTTCAAGCAAATAAGTGAGTATTCTCATGCAAGATATTGTCGTTACCGGTTCGATTGCTTATGACTATCTGATGCGTTTTCCGGGTAGCTTCAAAGAGCACATTGTAACAGAAGCACTCCAGCAAGTCAGTTTGAGCTTCCTAGTCGATGACATGACCAAACATTGGGGCGGGGTGGCTGCGAATATTGCGTTCAACATGGCAAAATTAGGCGTGCGTCCGCGTCTGATGGGCACAGTGGGGCGCGATTTTTCAGAATATCGGACATGGCTGGAAGATGTAGGTGTCGATACCAGCACCGTCCGCCAGCACTATGATGTCTTCACAGCCTCGTTCTTTTGCAACACAGATAATGAAAATAATCAGATTGCATCATTTTATAGTGGTGCGATGGCAAAATCTGTCGATTACGCATTGGCAGATATGGCTGGCAACACCTCACCTGATTTAGTAATCATCTCCCCGAGTGATCCACAAGCGATGACCAACCTTACTAACGAATGCCGTGAGCGCGGGTTGAAATTTGTATATGATCCCAGTCAGCAGATTGCACGCATGGATGGCGCAACACTCAAGCATGATATGGAGGATGCCCATTTACTCATCATCAACCAGTATGAATCAAACATGGTTATGAAGAAAACTGGTATGACACTGGATGACTTACGCACTAAGATTGATTTGTTAGTCATCACACACGGGGGTGATGGCTCTGAGATTTATACCAACGATGATATCATCAAAGTACCAGCTTTTCCTCCTGAACAGATCATTGACCCGACAGGTGCAGGTGATGCGTATCGTGCTGGTTTTATTTCGGGCTTGTCGAAAGATTTACCGTTGGAACTATGCGGACAAATTGGTGCTTTGTGTGCAACTTATGTTCTAGAACACAATGGCCCTCAGAGCAAAAACTACACAGTTGAAGATTTCATCGCACGTTTTCGCCAGAATCAAGATGATAGTGGGGCACTCAATGTCTTTCTGACACAGGAAAAAGCTAATTCCTGATTACACATCAAAACGGGAGATCCCGATGAATCTCCTGTTTTGATGGTTGGGATTTATTGTTCGCCGTTTAGGATGAAGTTAATTGCGGCTTCTAGTTGTGGGTCAGGATCATCAGGCTGAGCATTCATCTCGTCAAGTTCAACAATAATGTCAGGTGTAACACCCACTTCGTGAATCCAGCGACGGCTTGGTAAGAGATAACGGGCGATAGTCAGACGAACTGCACCGTTATTACTGATCGGCTGCACAGTTTGTACTGTGCCTTTGCCGAACGTAACTTCACCAATCAAGGTAGCAATCCCCTGATCTTGCATGGCACCGGAAACGAGTTCTGACGCACTAGCACTGTTCTCATTGACCAGTACTACAATCGGCACAGTGATATTAGCATAGTCACCATCGGCATCGAAAGTTTGCTCACTGCCATCTGCGAATGATTCGTACAACACCACTCCCTCATCGATGAAAGCGCTGGCGACATCTACAGCTGATGAGAGCGTACCACCTGGATTATTACGCAGGTCAAAGACTAAACCAGCACGATTGTTCACGTCCAGAGCAGTAAGAGCTTCGTTCAACTGCCCACGCGAACGATCATTAAAATCAGCCATACTGATATAGGCAATGTCTGATTCTTCGAGTAATTGATACTCGACATTAGGTACTTCGAAGCGTACACGGGTGATAGTGAGTGTGACTTCTTCTTCCCCACGCAAGAAAGTAATGGCGACAGTTGTACCGGCATCACCGCGCACCACGTTACCGAGTTGAGTCTGGTCATAGTCAGTAACATCCACACCATCCACTTCGATGAAAATGTCGCCTGGACGCACACCAGCAGCATCTGCACCTGTACCTTCGAATACTTGTTGTACCTCAATTTGGTCATCTTCATTAGTGAAGATGACAACACCAATGCCTTCCACATCGCCAGACAATTGCGTGGTGAAGTTTTCAAAGGATTGTGGGTCGAAGTAACTGCTAAACGGATCCCCAAGTGACTCGATCATACCGGAGATCGCGCCATCGATTAGTGTATTGACACCGACCTCATCGCCTGATACATACCGTGATTGAATCAGTTGGAAGGTTTCGTACAAGGGTGCGAAGGCTTCGTCAACATCGCCAATAGCAGATGGATCGTTTTGTGCTTCGCTAATTGATGTGTTCAAACCACCAATCACATATCCTGAGAGAAAGATCACCACAAACAACAGAGCTGTTGAGATCTTTTGGTGGTGATTGCGAATGATTTCCATTAATCTACTCCAACTTTATGTTTAAGTTTGCTACTATAGTAGCGTACCACATGTTTTAGAGTAAGTTGTGAATACAAGGTTACTATTTACCGATGAAATCTGAAAGAATACAGGCGATTCAATTAGGATATGCTTTTGGGGAAGCTTATCACCGTGCTACAACACCTGAGTGTATCCCAACTTATTCTCAAAAAGACCTGGCTACCCTGCTGACTGTACCTGACATTGCTTTTGTAATGATGAATAGCGATCAGGTGATTTTGTGGGCGATCCATAATGCAGTTGACGAGACTCGCTTACAAGCGGAACTGGCGCAGGTGCGATCAATCCGTGATGATGCACAACAGCGGCGTGTTCTGGCAAATGTGACGAGTGTTTATTTGCTTCAGATGTCCTTGATCGATATTGATCCTTACACCTACTTTGAGCGGGTCTGGCGTTTCTGTTCTGGGATTAACATCACTTTTGAAATGACTATCCGAAAAATTAGCCATATATTGGGATGGGGAAGTTACCGGCACGCATTACGTCACATCGGCGATACGACACAGGCGGATGTCCAAGTAACGATAGCTCTCTACAGCATCATGAAGCAGGAGAACAATTTGCTCAAGGCGCTCTCTATTGTGACGGCTATACCCAACAATCAAGATCGCATCATGCGGATGATTGGCGCGTTAATCGTCGCACGCTCAGGCATAGACGCAATCCCGATAGGTTGGCGGCAAGATCATCTCTCACTGATATAATATACGGCTAAATAGGTACAGCAACGACTACCAGACGGTTCTGATATTGTCCGCTCTGTGAATTATATGTACCACGCTGGCAAGTGATGAGTGTCAGTTGCTCGTGGGGTGTTGGCAAGACCACGCGCACATCGAATTGATCAACTGAATGCAAAGCGTTCACGGTGTATTGTCGAACAATTCCATCGGTTTCCACCACAATCAGATCACCAACTTGTAGTGCGTGTAAATTATAAAAAATATCAGGCGCGAATTCAGGCGTGAGCGAATGCCCACCCAAAACGATATTGCTACCTTGGCCAAACCAAGATGTACCAACCAGATGCCCGACATTCATGAACAATTGTGATACATCCCAAGTGGTGTAATCGGGCGTGAGGGGTGCCTGTACAACCACTGTTTCTATATCAAGTGCTGGGATTGAGATAGTTGTTGTCGATTGAGCGCGGGCTTGCCCTACGATTAGTACAAGAGCACTGATACCCAGCAGGACAATTGTAGAGTGAATGAGGTAAATAGGGCGTGTCATGTGTTATATCCATCACGTTGTTGTTGACATTATATTTGGATTTTAAATTAATATTAAAATAATAAGCATTGAGAAATTAATTATTTCAACATTGTAATTAAAGTTTTGAAGCACTAACTTTCTCAACCTATTTTGTTGGGGAACTTGCAAGAGATCACAGAAATTGACAAAGAGAGATAAGTAAGGCTAGAGCATGTTGAAAAGTTACATTCGTGCAAATCAGCGTCAGAATTGACTTTAAGCATCAGAAAAATCGCACTTCACGTTGCTATTCAGCTCATTTCGCGATATAATATGTTATGAAAATTGAATAGAATCAGGGGAGCTAGTGGAATCTGGCTGAGAGGATGTGTGTATCACATCGACCCTTATACCTGAACCGGATAATGCTGGCGTAGGAAGATTGACAGTAATTTTTTACTGTATAACAAGTCACCCCTGCAGCACCCCGCCAGGGGTGATTTGCTTTCTCAAGTCATTTCCTCAGGTAAAAATTGACTGTTTGACGCGGATGCTTATCCGAGTTAACCATGTAACACAGACCAACAGTTCATTCGTGCGGTGTCTGTTCATGGATTGTATTTGTACATCCAATTAAATGAGGAGTTTGTTTCACAATGCAATTTAGACCTATCATCATCATAATCTGCTTACTTATTGGTTTGACCCATGTTGTGAGCGCACAAGACGAAGAACCTATCACGATTACCCTACTCACACACGATAGCTTCAACGTGAGTGAGGAGATACTTGACGCCTTTGAAGCTGAGTCTGGTATCACTGTTGAGATTCTGCGTGCCGGCGACGCAGGACAAGTAGTCAATCAATCCGTGTTGAGCGCAGGTAACCCCCTCGCTGACGTGCTTTTCGGGGTGGATAACACCTTCTTAAGCCGTGCGCTGGATGCCGGAATCTTTATTCCTTATGAATCTCCTCTGTTAGAAGCAGTTGATGAGGAATTTATACTCGACGAGCAATATCGCGTCACTCCCATTGATTATGGCGATGTATGCTTGAACTACGATATTGCTTACTTTGAAGTGAATGATCTGCCCCTACCAGAGACTCTTGCTGATCTTACAGATGCAATGTATGAGGGTTTGTTAGTGGTCGAAAATCCAGCGACTTCATCGCCTGGACTGGCTTTTCTGCTGACGACTATTGCTGAATTTGGTGAACCCGATGCAGACAATGACTATAGTTATCTGGATTATTGGTCAGACTTGATCGATAACGAGACGTTGATTGCTGAAGATTGGAGTACAGCGTACTTCACGCACTTCACGCAGGGCAGTGAGGATGGCACCTATCCGCTCGTGGTGAGTTATGCCAGTAGCCCACCTTTCACCTATGATGAAGAATTAGACAGCGCAACCACTGCGAGTATTGTCGCGGATGGCATGTGTTTCCGTCAGATCGAATTTGCCGGGATCCTTGATGGCACGCCCCACGAAGCTGAAGCGCAGCAAGTCATTGACTGGATGCTGAGTGTGACATTTCAGGAAGACGTGCCGGAGCAAATGTTCGTGTTTCCAGTCAATGTTGACGCTGAACTCAGCGAGTTGTTCACCGAATACGCTCAAGTCCCTGATGTACCCGCATCGTTAACCTATGACTATATCGAAGCCAACCGTGACCAATGGATACAAGACTGGCTCGAGACGGTTCTCAACTGATGCGTCTGGCTAAGTTACTGTGGTACGGGTTGCTACTCGTACCACTTTTTTTCCTGGCTGTCTTCTTCTTCTATCCATTGATCTCAATCTTCATATTCAGCTTCGTTGAGAATGGTCAATGGGATTGGAGTGGCTTCGTCACGATTATCACACGCCCACTCTATCGTGAGACTTTATTACGCACAGCATGGCAAGCTGCACTCTCAACGCTGTTAACGATACTGATGGCTCTGCCTGCTGCTTATGTGTTCACACGCTATCAGTTCCGTGGTAAATCGTTGTTATTATCGCTCTCGACTTTGCCGTTTGTCCTGCCAACAGTCGTCGTTGCAACAGCGTTCATGGCCTTAATTGGCCCACGTGGCATCCTGAATGACCTGCTGGTCAACTTGTTGGGGTTATCACAAGTACCGATCCAATTAAGGGGCACGCTAGAAATTATCTTGATCGTGCATGTATTTTATAATTATGCGATTGCCCTGCGCATGATCACGAGTTATTGGGCAAACCAGACTGTGCACATCGAAGAGGCAGCACGCGTACTGGGCGCATCCAATTGGGATTTATGGTTGAAGATCCGCCTACCTATCTTGCGTCCGGCACTGTTAGCGGCATCTATACTGGTGTTCATCTTCACCTTCACTAGCTTCGGCGTCGTATTAATTTTGGGCGATTTACAATTCATGACATTGGAAGTCCAAATTTATTATCAAGCAGTGAACGTATTTAATCTGCCATTAGCAGCCGCTTTGTCGCTCGTACAAATTGTGACGATGTTACTGATGATGGTGATCTATACTAACCTACAGCGACGTATCGCTAGTCAATCACCTGGCAACACACAACAGATCGCACGACGACCTACACGCTGGCAAGAGCATCTGCTAGTAGGAGGAAATCTGCTAGTCATGATAGTCTTGCTTTTCACGCCATTGCTCGCATTGATCGGGCGCTCTGTGATACGCGATGGTGCCTTCACATTATCGTATTATACTGGCTTGATGCAGGTTGATCGAGGTTCCGTGCTGGCGATCTCGCCAATGATGGCAACATGGAATTCGTTTCAGATTGCTATAGTGACAACCTTCTGTGCAGTGGGGCTAGGCTTAATCACTGCATATTTGATCTCAGGACACAATCGTCCAAAGTGGTTATCTCGGCTGATTGACCCAATCTTCATGTTACCGTTAGCAACCAGTGCGGTAACCCTAGGCTTCGGTTATACTATTGCTCTCAATCGCCCACCGCTTGATTTGCGTGCATCTTGGTGGATTATCCCGATTGCTCACACACTGATTGCGATCCCATTTGTGGTGCGGAGTGTGTTACCGGCAATCCGTGCAATTCCAAAAAATCTGCATGAGGCGAGTAGTATTTTGGGTGCATCACCCTGGCAAAGATGGTTACGCATTGAACTTCCTTTGATGAGCCGTGGTCTAATTGTGGGCGCGACATTTGCTTTCACGATTAGTATGGGTGAGTTTGGCGCATCGTTATTCGTAGTGCGTTCCAATTCAGCGACAATGCCTCTGGTAATCTATCGCCTACTCGGTCAACCGGGAAACGAGAATTATGGTCAGGCATTAGCGATGAGTGTTTTATTGATGCTAGTGTGTGGGATTAGCTTCGTGGTGATTGAACGCCTACGCAGTGCGGGTATAGGGGAATTTTGATGTTACGATTACGCAACATCTCCCATCGCTATCAGGAAGAACTGGTATTGGATACGGTGAATTTACAAGTCAATTCAGGCGAAATCGTGTGTTTGCTGGGCGAGAGTGGCAGTGGCAAGACCACCTTATTGAGAGTAATTGCGGGAATTGAGCAAGGTTATGAGGGTAGTGTAGTAATTGATGGTGAGGCGATTGATACGATGCCTGTGCACCGGCGCGGTTTCGGTCTCATGTTTCAAGATTTTGCGTTATTTCCGCATATGAACGTCACACAAAATATCAGCTTTGGTTTGCGGATGCAAGGAATGCGCGAGAAAGATCAAGAAACGCGCATCATGGAGATGCTGGAATTAGTCGGTTTAGATGGCTATGAGGAGCGCAGTGTAGATGCGCTCTCTGGCGGGCAGAAGCAACGTGTCGCTCTTGCACGTAGCCTCGCACCACAACCTCGCCTGTTGATGCTAGATGAACCGCTCGGTTCACTCGATGCCAGCTTGCGTGAACGACTTGTGCTGGAGTTGCATCAGATCATCAAACAGATTGGTTTAACTACTATTTACGTCACGCACGACCAACAAGAGGCTTATGCGATTGCTGATCAGATCGCGGTGATACACGCCGGACGTATCGAACAATATGACACACCACAAAATCTCTATTTACGTCCTAAGAACCGATTTGTAGCAGAATTTCTGGGCTTGAGCAACATTGTCTCGATTGATTTTTTGTCCCGTTACGTTCAATTATCCGAACGAGCTGAATATTATCTCCTGCATCCCAGCAGTTTGAGTGTGCACCCTGATGGCGTGTTAGATGCCACAGTAAGCGAGTGCGTGTTTCAGGGTGATCATTATCGGCTAACAGTCAAGGTTGATGGAATCACGTTGCGTCTGAATACCCCTTCAACGACTCCTCTATCAGATACATCTAATGTTAAACTCCATGTGGATGATAGCGCAATCCATCCAATCCAAAATTAAGCAACACCTTAAATGGATATAACCACACTAACTCATGTGGGATTATACTGAACGATGTGTAGTATATATACCACACTATTGGGCATCTTCAAAATGGGATTAGCAAAAACCCTTCCACTTATATCTATTCGGGATATAGTGAGTACGTTATCCACTTGAGGAGTGAACATTTGGCTACGGAAACAACTCTCAAAGATGGGGTGATGGATAAACGCCTCATCGTTATTTTATTGGTGGTCTTTGTACAGATCATCGGGGCTTCGATGGTGTTACCGATCTTGCCCTTGTACGCATCGCGTGAATTCAACATGACGCCTGCAACTATTACCCTGTTGAACACATCGTTCTTCGCGGCACAATTCATCGCGGGCCCCTTTTTAGGGCGCATGTCAGATCGTTATGGACGCATCCCAGTCTTGCTTGTGAGCCAGGTCGGCACAGTGATCGCGTTTTTGATGTTGGGCTTCGGTCAGACGGTCAACATGTTATTCTTCGCCCGTATCTTAGATGGCATCACAGGCGGAAATATCATCGTAGCTCAAGCTTATATCACGGACATCACACCACCCCGCCAACGGACAACAGCGTTAGGCTATCTGTTTGCGGCATTCGGTGTCGGCTTCATGATTGGGCCGGCCGTTGGTGGTGTATTATCCAGCCAATTCAGTTATCAAACCCCTTATATTTTTGCGGCAATTGCGGCGGCAATCGTGGTGATCCTCACGTATATGATCCTCGAGGAAACCGTCACTGACGAGCAAAAAGCTATGAATAAGAGCGGTGAACAAACAAAAATGAACTTCAGCAATGTAGTTCGTAACGTGCCATTGATGGGCATCTTAGTGATTGCCTTTGGTGCACAGATGGCGTTTGCCATGTTGCAATCGACCTTTGCATTATTCGGCGAGGCAGTGCTATTCGTTAACAACCCCGAACGTGCTGAATTGGGTGTAGGCTTGTTATTTGCGATGGCTGGTCTCGGTCAAATTGTCACACAGGGCGTATTAATCAAACCGCTCGTCGCACGCTTTGGTGATGGTGCGGTTGTGATGATTGGCACGATGTTTCGTAGTTTGTCGATGTTCGTGCTGGTCATCATTGCAGTGCCGATCTCGGCGGGGCTGGCATTGTTCATCTTTGCACTGGGAACCGGCTTACAAATGCCTGCTTTACAATCGATCATCAGCGAGACTGTTCCACCTCATCAACGCGGGGGCGTGATGGGCTTATATCAATCGTCAATTAGCCTGTCAATCATTGTGGGTAGTGCCATTGCTGGCGTGATGTTCGAGATTACGCCTATCATTCCTTACGTGTTTGGCGGGGTATTGTTCGCGCTGATGGTCATCCCTTCTTACTTCCTGATGAGATGGTACCGAAGCCAACAACCAACGGAGTCCATGACCACCCCACCGGTGATTCCTGCACCAGTTGGTGATTAATACCAAACAGGCACGCGAGTTTGATGCGTGCCTGTTATCATTTCTGATATAGGCCATCAACTATTCAATATCTGCCCAGAATTCATCTAAAGCCGTATAGGTGATCTCCGCTTGGTCAAAGTGAGGTAAACCGCGTGTATTTGGAATGCGACGTGCCCGCCAATTCGAGCGAGTTGCCAGTAACGACGGCAATAAGTCAAAACTAATGTTTGGATCGGTATCGTACAACACCAGAACGGGTAAGTTCAGGTGCTGGTAGACTGCATCGAGGATATTTGGAGCGAAGAGCGCACCACTAACAAAGTAGAACGGCGCAAAACGGGCGTTGGGTTGATGGGAACTACGATGATGGTAATCGATCAAGCCCTCGTCCGGTTCATCGGCGAAATTCTTACCGAGAAAATAGCGAATGCCCGATTTCATCACCAGCAGATCAAACAATGGTTGGCTCCAAAGTGGATTCGTCAGGAATTGATAAACGCCATTGCTCTGTTGCTTTTCGCTGGCACTCTGGGAGATTGGCTTGGATTCACGCGGTGTGAAACCAGTCGGTGAGATCATCGTCAATGAATGGAATAATTCTGGCGTTTGATGTGCAGCCTTAGCCATGAATTCAGAAGTCAGTGAGATTGACAGCACATCAGCCGGTTCACCGACTATATCAAGCATGAAATCCGTGATAGCCGCTACATAGAGATCAATCGAGTATTCACGGTTGGTACGCTCAGAAAAACCAAAGCCCGGCAAATCCAGCGCATAGACCGGTCGCTGCCCACGATACTGCTCGAAGATGGGGCGGACTTCGTAGGCATTAGCGGCGGCGTTGATGCTATGCAACAGTACTAGCGGACGCCCCGAAACACTAGTATCAGCATAGTAGCTCATGAGCGTGCTAGACTGACCATGAAAATCGTGGCGTGTGGCATCGATAGCAGGGCCAATCGGCATATCATGGTCAACAGAAAACGATTGATAGAGTACCCACGCACCAAATGCTGCTCCACCGGCTAATAGCCATGATGGAAAACGAAATTTCGACATAGCCTTTAATGCTCCTTAGGTAATGTAATGGTGAAAGTGCTACCTTGGCCCTCTTGACTGCTCACATCTATCGTACCTTGATGTTGATCGACAATGGCTGCGACCATCGATAAGCCGAGACCGGTTCCACTCTCTTGCTTATGTGAGGACTTCTTAACGCGATAAAACGCTTCGAACAGACGCGGAATATCTTCGGCTGGGATACCAATACCAGTATCCGCGATACTGATACGATAACAGTCGTCCAAATCTTCGAGTGTGATGGTAATCGAGCCACCTTCAAGCGTATACTTGATGGCATTTGACACAAGATTGTCTAGCATACGCTCAAAGTAACTAATATTCACCGGGTAAGTGATCTTCTCTTGTGGCATATCTAACGTGAGCGCAAGCTGCTTCTCTTTAGCGATTATACTGGCATTCTGTACCACTGTATTCAAGATGGGTTGCAAGGGAACGACGACATGTGTCATTTGATCGCCAAGTTGCATCTGTGCGAGATCAAGAATATCAGTAGTGAGGCGTTGCATCTTACGAGCGGTCATCTCGATACCATCCGCAATTTTCCTGAGTTCTTCTGCATTTTCGGGTGGTGTTGAGCGTAACATTTGCGTATAGAGCAACATGCCTGTCAGCGGATTTTTGAGATCATGCGCTGTACCGTACAAGAAGCGGTCTTTAATGTTCGATAGTGCCTCGAATTGTTGTTTATCACGCTCCCGCAGGGCTTCGATCTCACGCCGTTGTCGTGAGACTGCGATCTGGCTCTCAACACGGGCGATCACCTCACGAAATTTGAAGGGTTTGCTGACATAATCAACGCCACCCGCATCAAAACCTTTAACAATATCCGAGGTTTCGTTCAAGGCGCTGAGGAAGATCACCGGAATATGTTCTGTTTCGGGATTTGCTTTGATCTGCTTGCAAACTTCATAACCATCCATGCCCGGCATTTGAATATCGAGCAAAACCAAATCAGGATGATGTTCGACAATCTTATCAAGGGCTTGTTGGCCATCCAGCGCCATCTGCACTGCATAGCCTTGATTCTCGAGCATGTCAGAGAGCATATCGAGATTATCTTTGATGTCATCAACCAATAAAATATAGCCTGGTTGGATGTTTATCAATGCCATAATTCATTCCAACTATTTTTGTTTGAGGTAAAGTTATGGTAACCACTACAAGATAACATGGAACAACTCAATTACCTTCTCTCTTTGCCACTGAGGGCGAAGAGATGAGGGTTAAATATGCATGTTTTGCAGTCTCACCTAAAGACTTACCTTAGCGTAAATACAAAGTAATTATATCATGATTTGACATATTCAAACGTTGAGCCGCATCACCCTGATTGATAGCAATTTCTAAGTAGCCGTTACTGTCAACTTGTAACAGCAGTTGACCAACGGGTACTTCGTGATAGGCTGTACGAATCTGTTCGAGACGCACCCCATTGACCGTGATGTGTACGGTACGGGCATCAATCTGGCGCGTCTCATGAGCGGTACGTAGTTCGAGTGTATCATGATCTTGCCAATAGAGCTTACCGATACTGGTGATCACATTGCCAAAGTGATCAATATGCGTGATCTCCCCTCTAATGACCTCTTTACCGAGTGAGAGCATCGAGGTAGGTAAAGTGATAAGATCAGTTAGCGTATCTCCGAAGGTGGTCAGGGGTACATCCCCACGCGCCGCATAAGCCGCTGCTGGCGAAAAAATATCACGTCCATGAAATGTAAAACTGCCATCTGTCAGTTGATACTCTGGTTTAGTCAGTTCAACAGCCTGCCAACTATCCACTTCTGCGAGTATAGGCGTGAGAATGCCATTGTCTGGTGCAACGAAGCGATAGTTCGGGGTCTCGACAAGGATCGGGCGACGATCACTACCCACGGTTGGATCAACCACCACCAAAAAGACTGTACCTATGGGGAAATAGCTATAAGCATTGCTCAGCATCAGCGCACCATCATGTATGGATTGTCGTTTGACATCATGCGAGATGTCGATGAATTCAGCATCCGGACAAATCCGCTTCATAACTCCTTTCATCACACCTACATAAATATCTCTTGTACCGAAGTCAGTTAACAGGGCAATTATTTTTCCCATATTATTGACAACTCCTCATGTGCATTGTTATACTTCGAGCATGATTAATCAAATCTTGCACACAATACATCATCATCTAAACATATGCCACTATTAAAGTGTCGGGTGTCTGAGACTATTGTGTGATTCTGTGCTGTAAAATGTCATCTAAACCCTGCGCGAAGCAGGGTTTTTTGTTTTGAGGTCTTATCTTGAGGAGAACATAGTAAATGATCGCGGTAATTGATTATGGTGCGGGCAATTTACGCAGTGTGATGCACGCCCTCAAACATCTGAATGCAGAATCTGCAGAGGTTGTGCAAGAACCATCACAGATGATGCAGGTCGATAAGTTAATCTTGCCGGGTGTGGGTGCATTCGGTGCGGGAATGGCACAATTGCACGAACAAGGTCTCATTGAGCCGATCCGTGATGCCATTGCAGACGGTATTCCTTATTTGGGGATTTGTCTGGGGATGCAATTCTTGTTTGATTACAGCGATGAGATGGGACATCACGAAGGACTTGGGATTTTACCGGGTAAAGTCACACGTTTCCCGAATATTACTGATCTGAAAGTGCCGCACATCGGCTGGAACGTGTTACAAACGCGCAAAGCATCCGATCTATTGAACGGCTTACCCGATGAGCCTTATGCGTACTTCGTACACAGCTATTATTGCGTGCCAGAAGATGAGCAGGATGTGTTGATCTCAGTGGATTATGGCTTGCCCTTCACAGCAGCGGTAGCACGAGATCACATTTATGGTGTGCAATTTCATCCTGAAAAAAGCCAGCGCGTTGGCTTGCAAATCCTGACTAACTTTTTAGCCCTTTAGGAGTTTTTGATGATTATTTATCCTGCGATTGATTTACGGGGTGGCAAAGTCGTGCGCCTGATGGAAGGTGACCCCAACAAGCAAACTGTGTTCAGCGATAATCCGGTTGAGACCGCTCAACAATGGATCAATCAAGGAGCACAGTGGATTCACATGGTTAATCTGGATGGGGCGTTCGGCGATGCCAACGACAACCTTAGCATTCTTGAACAGGTTACACAATTGGATGTAAACATACAATTCGGGGGTGGTTTACGCTCAATCGATGACATTGCACGTATTATCGAATTGGGCGCAAAGCGCGTGGTGATCGGCACACTGGCGACAAAACAACCGGAGGCGGTCTCGCAAGCGATTGAGCGCTTTGGCACCGATGCAATCTGCGTCGCGATGGATGCTAAAGATGGTTTTGTCACCACCGAAGGTTGGACACAAAAAACCACCTTATCTCCGATTGAATTCGGTAGATTGATGAAAGAGCGTGGCGTGCAACACGCACTTTATACAGATGTCAGCCGTGATGGTAGTATGCTAGGGGTCAATATTCAGGATACAGTGGCGCTAGCCCGTAATACAGGCTTGCAGGTAATCGCCTCGGGCGGGGTAAGTAAGATGATTGAAATCTCAGAATTGGCGCGTAGCAAAGTAATTGCCGGCGTCATCATTGGTATGGCGCTTTATCGCAACGAAATAGGATTAAACGAAGCACTTGTAGTCGCAAAGGAACGAGAATAATGCTCGCAAAACGCATCATCCCCTGCCTAGATGTGAAAGACGGACGGGTAGTCAAAGGTGTGAATTTCGTCAATTTAGTCGATGCAGGTGATCCGGTAGAACAGGCGATACTCTATGATCGTGAAGGCGCGGATGAGTTAGTTTTCCTCGACATAACCGCCTCACATGAGGATCGCAATACCACGCTAGATATGGTGCGCCGTGTGGCAGATAGCATTTTCATTCCATTTGCGGTAGGCGGTGGTATTCGTACTATTACCGACATCCGTGATACGTTATTAGCGGGTGCCGATAAGGTCAGCATCAACAGCGCGGCAGTACGCACGCCAAAACTCATCAACGATGGGGCATGGGCTTTCGGCAGTCAATGTATTGTAGTTGCGATTGACCCTAAATGGATCAATGGGCGCTGGGTGGTACACATCAACGGCGGGCGCATTCCAACTGAGCATGAAGCAGTCGCATGGGCACAAGAGGTTGAAGATCGGGGTGCAGGCGAAATTATGTTGACGAGTATGGATCGTGATGGCACAAAGAGTGGTTATGACCTTGAGCTAACCGAGACAATTGCTGATGCCGTATCGATACCGGTGATTGCCTCTGGCGGTGCGGGCGCACGTGAACACTTCTATCAAGCGCTCACAGTCGGCAAAGCCTCAGCGGCATTGGCGGCAAGCCTATTTCATTTCAACGAACTACCTATCAACGATCTAAAACAGTATTTGAGCGAGCAAGGTGTGCCAATACGCATGAATGGATGGATGGGTGAGTGATGATGCTGAGTGAACAAGCGATAGCCACAATCAAATGGGATGAAAAAGGGCTTATCCCGGCAATCGTGCAAGATGCAACCACCAAAGATGTTCTGATGATGGCATACATGAACTATGAGGCTTTACGTCAAACAATGGAACGTAGCGAAACCATCTTCTGGTCACGGAGCCGACAAGCATACTGGTATAAAGGCGAAACCAGTGGCAACATTCAGACAGTGAAAGAAATCCACATCGATTGTGATGCAGATACACTGTTAATCTTGGTAGAACCAGCAGGGCCAGCCTGCCACACAGGCGCAGTAAGCTGTTTTTATCGAACAATCAGCGAGTTTAACAACAATCCGAAACGAGACTAAATCATGCCAGATTCAGACATGTTGAGACAATTAGAGCACATCATTGCCGAACGCAAAGCTAATCCACAAGCGAACAGTTACACGAGTGAATTATTCAGCAAAGGACGCGCAAAAATCGCGCAGAAAGTAGGCGAGGAAGCGACGGAAGTCATCGTGGCAGCACTGGCACAAAGCCGTGAAGAGCAACTCGGTGAAGTGGCAGATTTATTTTATCACACACTAGTTTTGATGGCCGATATGGACATCTCATTGGACGATATCAACGCCGAACTCACAAAACGGCATCGCTAAAACTGGGGGCTATGATGAGCAAACCATTCATTGCTGAAGCAACATTCCACGTGCGCTATGCAGAGACAGACGCACAACAGATCGTGCATCATGCGTCGTATATCGTCTATTTTGAAGAAGGGCGCAGTGAGTATCTGCGGCAACAGGGAACGAGCTACGCAGATTTTGAGGTGAGCGGTTTCTTCCTCGCCGTAAGCGATGTACAAGCACGCTACATCAGACCCGCGCGATACGATGATCGCTTAACTGTTCGATGTTGGGTGAGTAAAGCACGGAGCCGCATGATTCAGTTTGATTATGAGATCAAACTCGCCAATAGCGATTTGTTACTGGTAACAGGGCGAACACAGCATATATGCCTCAACCGCGAAGGGGCGGTAACACGAATTCCGCAATCGTGGCAAGAATGGGTATAAAATATCAGCAATAGCTTCTATAATAGTCATCAATTAATCAAATTAAGATTAGGTTACTTAATGGAGAATAATTTATGACAGTTACATATGCTGATAAACCCTGGGTTAATCTTTATGATCCAGGAGTACCGGAGAGCATCGACTACCCGCAGGTTGCTCTACAACAATTCTTATCCGATACCGCACAGAAATACCCGACCAAAAGCGCACTGGTTACGAGTGCCCGTTTACCTCTGTTGGGGCGCGTGGCTTCTAGCATGACGTATGCTGACCTGCACCGTACTAGCGATGCACTGGCAGCAGCATTGGTTGAACTCGGTTTGAAGAAGGGTGAACGGGTAGCGATTGTGATGCCCAACTGCGTGGCATTTGCTGTTAGCTTCTTCGCTGTGTTGAAAGCTGGCGGTGTCGTCGCAGCGACGAACCCCACCTACCCCGCAGAGAAGATGGCGCATCAAATTGATGACTGTGATGCAGAGATTGTGATTACCCTCACCCTGTTTTATCAAACACTCAAACAAATACAATCTCGCACCAAAGTGAAGCACATCATCGCAGCAAATATCAAAGAATATTTGCCGTCGGTGGCGAAACTGCTGTTCACGGTCGCCCGCGAAAAGAAAGACGGGCACTATCTCGATGCCGTTAAGCCCGGTGATTACTGGTTTCAAGATTTGCTGAACCGTTATGAGGGGCAGAGCGCAGATGTCGCTGTGAGTACCGATGATCTGGCGCTGTTTCAGTATACAGGCGGTACAACCGGTGTCAGTAAAGCGGCGATGGCTAAGCACAGTGCATTAGTCGCCAACATGATGCAGATGCAACGATTAATCGAGACCCTACCGATAGCCCCGAAAGATAATATCTTCGTGGGTGGTATCCCGATGTTCCATGTTTATGGGTTGGTAGCATTACTGAGCTTGAGTGTGAGCATGGGTTCGGAAATCGTATTGATCCCGAATGCCCGTGACACGAGCGAAGTTGTGGACATCATCGACCACTTCAAATGCACGTTATTTCCGGGCGTACCGGCACTGTATAATGCGGTCAACAATCATCCTGATGTGTTATCCGGCAAGTTGAGCCTCAAATCCTTGATCTACTGCATCAGTGGATCAGCACCGCTACCACGCGCAACAAAAGAAGAATTCGAGCGGTTGAGCGGAGCGGCAGTGCGGGAAGGATTCGGCATGAGTGAAGCGCCAACTGCCACTCACACAAACCCGATCAAAGGTGAAAACCGTACCGGATCAATCGGTTTACCATTACCTGATATGGAAATGCGTATTGTTAGTTTAGACGATGGTGAAACTGATGTACCTATTGGTGAAATTGGCGAATTGGCAATGGCAGGGCCCAATGTGATGGTTGGATATCATAAGATGCCGACAGAGACAAAGAATGTTCTCCGCAACAAAGATGGTAAAGTATGGTTGTTCACCGGTGATATTGCACGGATGGATGAAGATGGGTACTTCTACATCGTTGACCGCAAAAAAGATATGGCGCTGATTGGTGGTTTTAATGTATACCCGACGGAAGTCGAAGATGCGCTCAAATCGCACCCGGCAGTGTTGGAAGTGGGTGTGGCGGCTATCCCTCATCCCGAAAAAGAAGGTCAAGAAGCACTCAAAGCATGGGTGGTCAAAAAACCAGATACCAACGTGACCTCACAAGAGTTAATTGATTTCTGTACAGAACGGTTGGCTCCGTATGCTGTCCCACGACGTATCAGTTTCATCGAGGAATTGCCAAAAAGTGCCGTCGGTAAGACATTACGACGCGAATTAGTACGCCTCGAAATGGAAGATAGTAACGTGTAATAGTCAATACAAACTCAGTACAAATTGTAAATTTTTTTGACCAAGATTGACCTGAAATGAGGGGAAACCTTTACAAAATTCACCATTTCAGGTCAACTCTATTTACAAAGATAACAGGCTATGCTAATCAAGAGCTTGAGGTAATTTTACGTCTGTGAAATAGGTTGATCGCATTCTTGTTATAATAAAGTGCCATCCTAGTAAACATTCATAAAAAGCGCTCTGTTAATACAACCATTTAAGACACCACACTGAGGATGTAATGTTATGAAGTTTAATGCATCAATGGATGCTGCCTATCAGGCACTCATCAAACAAGCAAATAAATTCCCTATACTCTTGCTACATCCCAAAAGCCGTTATCGATCAATCCTAGTTGCGATGCTCATCAATGATGACGATATCAATGCTTTTTATTATGCACTCGGTCCTGATGATATGACGTTGAAAGCATTTATTGAGGGGTTGATTCAAGAGCTTGTAACACAACATGCTACATTTGGCCGCCATCTGAACATGCTCGCCCCACATATATATGATTCACTCGGTGATCATATCGATGTTCTTGTCAGTCAGTTCACACAGGAATTAAGTGAACTCAGTGATGAGCCCATTATCTTTATCTTAGATGAATATGACCGTAGTGATTATGCAGACGACATTCATAACTTCATTGAAGAACTAGCGAATCATTTACCGGAGAACATTCATATTGTCCTCAATAGCCGTACCTTACCTCGCCTGCCCTGGGTTGCTATGATCGCCAAAAAACAAGCCGGTCTGTTGTTAGATGATCATCTGGTTGAAGATAATTTCTATAGTAATGAACGCGATGATGAGCCATACGACCTCGAAGTATTTGCACTCGGACAAGGGGTGGTTAATTATCAAGGGCAACGTGTCGAAAGTTGGGAAGGTCACTTGCCACGTTTACTGTTTTTCTTCGCATTGGATCAACCCTTAGTCACTCGTGCAGAAATATGTCGTTCATTCTGGCCTGATTTGGCAATAGACCAAGCCGTTAATGTATTTCATGTTACAAAGCGTCGGCTCCACAAAGCACTAGGTATAGATGTGCTTATTCATCAGGATGGTCACTATCAGGTGAACCCTGAATTGAACGTTTACTATGATGTATTAGATTTTGTAGAGACATTAGTTAGAGGGCGCAATCCAGATAACCCTGATCAATTTGAAGCCTGGCAACACGCCGCTACACTTTATCAAGGCTCATTTTTACAAGGTCATCAAGAGAGTTGGATACAGGAACGAAGACATGCTTTCCGTATTGGCTATTTAGAAGCATTGACCAATATGGCTGAGGCATGGATTCAAAAAGATCGAAAAGAACTGGCATTGAAACTTTACAGACAAGCCCTTGATGAAGATTTCACACGTGAAGACATTCATCGAGATATGATGAACCTGTATAATGATCTAGGTAGACGTAGTGAAGCTGTAGCCCATTATCAGGAACTAGAAAAAACCTTTCGTGAACGAAACATCAAACTATCAGACGCAACACGTACAATTTATCAAACTATCAAAGTGAATTAAGTTAAAACGCCCGTGTGAATGACGGGCGTTTTAGTTTAAGATGTGCGCCATTGATTAGCACGAATGTTATCAGCAGCTAAACGTGCCGTCTCCCGAATGCGCTTTTGACGGGTCGCATCGTGTTTCGCATTCAGAATCCACTCCAAGATGCCCTTGCGTGTAGACGGCGGAAAACTCTCAAAATTTGTCTTCGCATTGGGATACTGGCTGAACGCTTCATCTAGATCCGGCGGGATTGTCAACAGATCATTAAGTGCATCCCATGAACCATCCTCCTTAGCTATCTCAATTTTCGCCACGCCAGCCGAAGTCATCAAGCCCGCCTTGACCATTCTCTCCACCCGTTTCTTGTTCAGATCTGACCAATTACTACCCTCTTTACGGGGTGCAAAATAGAGCATGGTACGATCAGCATCCAATTTGCGCGGCAGACTATCAATCCAACCAAAACATAAGGCTTCTTCGATGGCATCGTCAAAGCTCAAATAAGGCTTGCCGGAGGTCTTTTTGTAGCGGATGAACCAGACGCCTTCATCTTGCTGGTGGTTTGCTTCTAACCAGGCACGCCACTCTGCGCGTGTTTGCGGGAAAATTGAACGAGTTGGTGGTTGATTGTTCATGATATCTGCTTCTTTTATCAACAGTTGAGGATACAGATAAGATATATTATATGCTCATATAGATGGGTTGCATATTAATTTTGTATGAAACAAAAAAACCAGCTTTTAAGCTGGCTAAAAACTTTGCGCCCCCGGTAGGACTCGAACCTACGACCTACTGTTTAGAAGACAGTTGCTCTAATCCACTGAGCTACAGGAGCATTATTTTGAACAACCATAGAATAAGCATCAAATGATTTTCTGTCAACAGTTGGAATCAATCACGCGCCATAAAATCCGAACATATTTTCCGTACCTCGTATTGTGCCGATGCTGACAGTGCTGTATAATTAATGAAGAAAGTTTTGAGCTTGCTCACTATGAAGTTGGGGCAATGTCATGCCGTTGTGCTATTCTACAAACCCCAATTTTACTTAAGCCTATCCCATACATTTTGATAGCAGGTTATTGATACCTGTAGCTATGTATTTGCTGGATAGCAATTTATACGATCCTGTTAACGAAGATAAATGAGGAACGCGCATGGTGTCAAAATCCAAAAACGCATCCCAATCAAATGGTGATTATTCAGCCAAACAAATTGTCGCGCTTACACCGCGTGAACATATTCGCCGTCGTCCTGGTATGTATGTCGGCGGTACGGATAGCCGTGCTTTGCATCACCTAATTTATGAGGTTGTCGATAACTCGATTGATGAGGCACTTGCCGGACGCTGTGACCGCATCATGGTCATCTTACACGAAGATGGTTCGGCATCAGTCACTGATAATGGTGCGGGTATTCCTGTTGATATGCACGAATCCGGCAAATCTGCATTAGAAGTGGTGATGACGGAAGTCGGCGCAGGTGGTAAATTCGATAACGATGCCTACAAGGTCAGTGGCGGTCTGCATGGTGTGGGTGTTTCGGCGGTTAATGCGCTGGCGGGCGAACTGACAGCAACTATTTACCGCGATGGTTACGTGTGGCAACAAATTTATCATGCAGGTGAACGTGCTAGCGACGTTGAGCGTATCCGCAAGCTGGAATCGGACGAGCCAACTGGTACGACTATTCGCTTCATCCCTGATTATACGATCATGGATGAGAATGATTTTAACTATACCACCTTATCGAATCGCTTCCGCGAGATGGCTTTTGTCACAGGCGGGGTGACACTCACCCTACTTGATGAGCGTATCAAACCTTTCGCCAAAGAAGTGACCTACTACTTCGACGGGGGCATTGCCTCATTTGTGAAATATCTCAATCGTAACCGTAAACCCATCCATGATGTGATCTTTGCATCCCGCGATGTCGATTTTGAGGACAAGGAAGGTCGTCCTTACTCGATCGGGGTTGAGGTGGCGTTCCAGTATTCCGATGCATCAACAACGGCAGAATTAGCCTTTACCAACACCATCAATACGCCAGACGGCGGTACACACATCACCGGCATGCGCTCAGCGATTACCAGTGTGATTAACCGTCATGCGCGCAAACTGGGTAGCTTAAAAGAGCGCGACTCGAATTTCAGCGGCAATGACACGCTGGAAGGGTTAACTGCGATTGTCAGCGTCAAACACCCTGATCCACAGTTCGAAAGCCAGACAAAGGTTAAACTGCTGAACCCTGAAGTTCAGGGGGCAGTCTCACAAGTAGCAAGCGAAGCTCTGCAAGATTTCTTGGAGCTCAATAGTCGTGAAGCGCGTAAGATCATCGACAAATGTATGACCAGCAAACGCGCCCGTGAAGCCGCGAAGAAAGCCCGCGACTTAGTGCGTGGTGGACCGAGCCTGTTGGAGAGTAGCACGCTACCCGGCAAGCTAGCAGATTGTAGCCAGCATGGCGAGAATGCCGAAATTTACATCGTTGAGGGTGATAGTGCAGGCGGTAGTGCTAAACAAGGGCGTGATCGCCATTTTCAAGCGATTCTGCCGCTACGTGGTAAGATTCTCAACACTGAACGCGCTCGTTTAGATCGAATCTTGGACAATAACGAAATTAAAGCCCTGATTTCAGCGTTGGGTACGGGTATTCATGACGATTTCACCGTAGAAAAATTACGCTATGATCGTGTGATTATCATGACTGATGCGGACGTAGATGGTAGTCACATTCGGACATTGTTGCTGACCTTCTTCTTCCGGCACATGATGTCGCTGATTCAAGAGGGGCATCTGTACATTGCACAACCCCCCATTTATCAGCTCAAGCAGGGCAAAGAATCGCGCTATATCTACCCGCGTGCCGGCATGAACGACCAGGAGATCCTCGAACAAGCACTGAAAGATTTCAAGAATCCAACTCGAGTCGGTGTACAACGCTATAAAGGTCTCGGTGAGATGAATCCTGACCAGTTATGGGAAACCACGATGGATCCTGAGACACGCACGCTATTACAGGTGACTATCGAAGATGCCGCCGAAGCAGATCGCATCTTTGATATGCTAATGGGGGCGAGTGTGCCACCGCGTAAGCGCTTCATCCAGACCAACGCCAAACAGGTTAAAAACCTCGATGTTTAAGTCCAATGCCTCCTAAATACATTGCCAAGCCCTCCATAGTGAGGGCTTATTGTCTTTCTAGCCTCATCACGCAATTGTGACATCCGTGATAGCAGATGATTACATTCAGCACTAAGTCATTATGCTTGCGACACAGATAATAAAGTCATGTGAGACTGTACAAACACAGTGAAGGTTTTTCATATGACAAAGGTCAATTTTGCAACGCTGGACGGCAACGAGGCAGTTGCTCGTATTGCGTATCAAGTTAATGAAGTGATTGCTATTTATCCGATCACACCCTCATCTCAGATGGGCGAATGGGCAGATGAATGGGCGGCACGTGGCAAGGCCAACCTGTGGGGAACCGTACCGCAGGTGGTTGAAATGCAGAGCGAAGCTGGCGCGGCGGGTGCGGTACACGGCGCATTACAACGTGGCGCACTGACCACCACGTTCACAGCATCGCAGGGTTTGCTGTTGATGATCCCTAACATGTATAAAATTGCAGGTGAACTGACATCGGCTGTTTTCCATGTGGCGGCGCGGTCAGTTGCCGCACAGGCGCTCAGCATCTTCGGCGATCACAGTGATGTGATGGCAACACGGGCGACTGGTTGGGGTATGTTGGCTTCAGCATCGGTGCAAGAGGCTCATGACTTCGCGCTGATTGCTCACGCAACTACCCTCAAAGCGCGGTTGCCGATCATGCATTTCTTTGACGGTTTCCGCACATCACACAAGATCTCGAAGATCGAGCTGATTGATGATACGGTCATTCATGCGATGATTGATAGACAGGCTGTACAGGCACATCGGGCGCGGGGCTTATCGCCTGAAAATCCGGTGATACGGGGTACAGCACAGAACCCTGATGTCTATTTCCAAGCACGTGAGACCGTTAATCCCTATTACAGCGCCCTACCGGACTTGATGCAAGCAGAGATGGATAAATTTGCTGAACTCACCGGACGGCAGTACAGCCTATATGACTATCACGGCGCACCAGATGCCGAACGGGTGATTGTGATCATGGCATCTGGCGCAGAAGCGGTGCATGAAACCGTTGATGCAATGAACGAACAGGGTGAAAAAGTCGGCATACTAAAGGTACGCATGTATCGCCCGTTCGATATCAACCGATTTGTGCAAGCCTTACCGGATAGCATACGCTCGGTTGCGGTTTTAGATCGCACCAAGGAACCGGGCAGTGCCGGTGAACCGCTCTATCAAGATACAATCACAGCAGTCTTTGAAGGGTGGAAGACGCCCACGATGCCAGTTGTTGTCGGTGGGCGCTATGGTTTATCATCAAAGGAATTCACACCCGCGATGGTTAAAGCCGTGTATGACAACCTCCAACAAGAACAACCCAAGAATCATTTTACCGTTGGTATCATCGACGATGTAAGTCATACCAGCCTGAACGTAGATCACACCTATAGTATCGAAGCGCCTCAAGTTGTGCGGGCGTTGTTCTATGGTCTGGGCAGTGATGGCACAGTGGGCGCGAACAAGAACAGCATCAAGATCATCGGTGAGAACACCCAGAATTACGCGCAGGGCTACTTTGTGTATGACAGTAAGAAATCGGGGAGTATGACGGTTTCACATCTGCGCTTTGGGCCGGAGCCAATCCGATCCAACTATCAGATCACACAAGCGAATTTCATCGCATGTCACCAGACAACTTTTCTCGATAAGTACGACATTTTGCAGGATATGATCCACGGTGGGACGTTCTTGTTGAACAGTACCGCACCTGCCGATCAGGTTTGGGATACACTACCCGGCCCCTATCAAGAGCAAATTATCAACAAGCAGATCAAGGTTTATGTGATTGATGCCTACAGCGTCGCCCGCAATAGCGGGATGCGTAATCGTATCAACACCGTGATGCAAACGTGTTTCTTCACGATTTCTGGCGTTTTAGCCCGTGACGAAGCAATAGAGGAAATCAAGCAATCGATCAAGAAAACCTACGGCAAGAAGGGTACTGAAATCGTGCGCATGAATCTGGAAGCAGTTGATAACACACTTGAAAACCTGCATGAAGTCACCGTACCGGCTCGTGTCACCAGTACAATACCTTTCACCCCACCGATCAGTGGACAAGCCTCTGATTTTGTGTGTGATGTGCTCGGCAAAATGATTGCGCGTCAGGGGGATCAATTACCCGTGAGCGCGTTACCGATTGATGGCACTTACCCCACCGGCACCACCCAATACGAAAAACGTAATCTGGCGCATGAGATACCTGTATGGGATCCAGATATTTGTATTCAGTGCGGTAAATGTGCGATGGTCTGTCCCCATGCAGTGATCCGCATTAAAGTCTATGACGCAACACAAGTGGATGATGCACCGGAAACCTTCAAAGGTGTGCCCGCACGGGATCGCAATTGGCAAGATTTGCAATATACAATTCAGGTATCGCCCGATGATTGTACCGCATGCGGTTTGTGCGTAGACATCTGCCCGGTGAAGAATAAATCACAGACCAACCTCAAAGCCATCAATATGGAGCCCCAAGCGCCAATCCGTGAACAGGAAAACAACAATTGGGATTATTTCCTGACCATTCCGGAATTACCGCGCAACCTGATTCATCCTGGTAGCATTCGCCAGCAACAGGTGCAACAACCCCTGTTCGAGTTCAGCGGGGCGTGCGCCGGTTGTGGTGAAACGCCTTATCTCAAGATGCTGAGCCAGCTCTTCGGAGATCGTATGGTGATCGCTAACGCAACCGGTTGTTCATCCATCTATGGTGGTAACCTCCCCACAACCCCCTGGGCAGTGAATGATGATGGGCATGGGCCAGCATGGTCAAATTCGTTATTCGAAGATAACGCTGAGTTCGGATTAGGAATGCGTGTGGCACTCGATAAACAGATCGAATATGCCTGTGAGCTAGTCAAACGCCTGAGCAGTGACATTGGTCAGGAATTGGCAGACGCGATCCTCAATGCGGATCAATCCGACGAAACTGGCATCTACGAACAACGCGAGCGGGTGAAAGCCCTCAAGCAAAAATTAGCGGATCTCAATCTGGTTGACGCACAAGAACTACTATCCCTTGCGGATACACTGGTCAAGAAAAGTCTGTGGATCATCGGTGGCGATGGTTGGGCCTATGATATTGGGTATGGCGGTTTAGATCATGTGCTGGCAAGTGGGCGCAATGTCAACGTGCTGGTGATGGATACCGAAGTCTATTCTAATACAGGCGGTCAAGCGTCGAAATCAACACCACTTTCGGCTATTGCCAAGTTTGCCGCCAGCGGTAAGCCCACCGGTAAAAAAGATCTGGGGCGCATGATGATGACCTATGGCAATATCTACATAGCGCAGATTGCGATGGGTGGTAAGGACGAGCAAACCTTACGGGCTATCCTCGAAGCAGAAGCCTACGATGGACCTTCGATCATCATCGCTTATAGTCATTGTATCGCCCATGGTATCCACATCCCAACTTCCATGCAAAACCAGAAGGCGGCGGTTGATAGCGGGCAGTGGTTACTCTATCGTTATAATCCAGACCGTATCGCTGAAGGCAAGAATCCCCTCATCCTTGATTCACGTCCACCAAAGATTCCGGTACGCGAGTACCTACAGATGGAAAATCGCTTCCGTATGTTGGAGATGAGCGATCCGGTGAGAGCACGCAAGTTATTCCAACAGGTGCAAGAGGATATCGACGAAAGGCGTGCCTTATACGAATACATGGCAAGTCGTCCGATCAAAGCAACAACAGACGATGCACAAGATGAGGAGGCAACAAGCTGATGATCAAACTTAACACGAGTTATATGGGGATGGCATTGAAGTCACCATTAGTCGCTTCCGCCTCGCCTAAAATGCAAGAGCTGGATTATATCAAGCAGTTAGAAGATGCGGGTACAGCAGCAGTCGTACTCAATTCGCTCTATGAAGAAGAGATCGAGAAAGAACGTGAAGCCCTGTTACACTATCTAGAATACGGCACAGAGAGTTACGCTGAATCCTTATCATTCTTCCCTGAGCCAGAAACTCTCTATGCTAAGACAGATGTCTATCTAGAGCATATCCGTCAGGCGCGTGAAGCGGTTGATATTCCAGTGATTGCCAGCTTGAACGGTTCTTCGTTTGGTGGTTGGATACGCTTTGCACAGAACATGGAAGAAGCGGGCGCTAGCGGCATCGAGCTAAATATCTATAACGTGCCGACCGATCCTTCACAGACGGGGGCACAAATTGAGCAGTTGACACTAGATATTGTTGAGGCAGTCAACGAAGCGGTGACTATTCCGGTAGCGGTGAAGTTATCACCGTATTTTAGCAACTTAACACACTTAGCACGTCAGTTGGATCAGGTCAATGCGGATGCGCTGGTACTGTTCAACCGTTTCTATCAGCCAGACATCAACCTGGAGACGCTCGATCATGAGCCGAATATTTTGCTGAGTACATCGTATGATATGCGCTTGCCTCTGCGCTGGATTGGCATTCTCTACAAACAAATCAAAGCCGATATGGCGGCAACCAGTGGCATTCACACATCAATTGATGTCATCAAGATGTTGATGGTAGGCGCATCAGTGACGATGATGACCTCAGCGCCTCTCAAGCATGGGCCTGATATCTTCCGGCAAATAGAAGCAGATATGCGCCGATGGATGACTGAACATGAGTATGATTCTGTTGAACAAATGCGCGGGAGCATGAGCCTTGCTCATAGCCCAGATCGTTCAGCGTTTGAGCGAGCACAGTATATGCGTGGTTTGAAAACATACACCCAACCCACAAACAAGTGATCAAGCGGTGTAATATGTGAAATTGAGCGCCGACGTATACCCCAGCAGATATACGTCGGCGTTGCATTTTAAGGATAGTAAGATTCGGGCAAGTCTTCCCAATCGCCCAGATAAGCCCCGTCAGGCGCGTTATCCAAGTCATAGTCAACCAGATCATCAGTGGTGATGAGGGAGGGAGCAACCCGCACAAATTGAGTGAGGGTTTCGCCTTCGAGCGCATCAATTGCGGCTTGAACAGCTTGTGCACCCATCTGCACAGTGCTACGCACGAATATTCCTTCGACATCGTTGATCAGGGCGAATTGTGCTAGTTCAACCGCATGATCACTGACGAACGGCACATAAGGCAAATTCTGTGCGTTCACACCATCTTGTGCACCCAACGTGATGGTGCTGGCATAGCCTAAGATAGCCTCGATACGCACCGAACTGGTGAGGTTGAAAGCGCGTTCGCGCTGATAATCTGTCGAGCCTTCCGCAGTGAAATCAACACTCGGGTAATTTGAAAAGACAGTGCGTTCACCCTCTTTGAAACTGACATCCGCCACAGACAGATCCACTGCGTTCATCACGCCAATAGGCCCTTCACCGTCGACGATTGCTGTCAACTCCTGTGCCATCACACAACCGATCTCGAAAGGATCATGCCCCACATAAGCGGTATAAACAGGATTCGGTGTCCGATTGCCCACCAGAATGACCGGAATGCCCGAGTCCACAACTTCTTGAATCTTGTCTTCTAGTAAGTCCATATTGCTGGCGGATCGTTCCACGGGATTGACAATCAGCACATCGACCCCTCCTAAAACGAGCGACTGAATATCAAATACTTGCTGGTTGAGATCTCCACTGGCATCACGCAAGCGGAATTGTTCAACGCTGTTGAGATTGTCGGCTTCGTAACGTGCCCATGAAGCAATCCAATCAGCTGATGTACCGGGTAGACCGCCATTGCTGTATCCAACTACATAGGGACCAGCTTGTGCGAAGATGCTTGTGTCAACTGTGGCATTCGGCGGTGACTGAGCCTCATCTGGCAATAAGCACAAACTCCCCTCGGCATAAGATACAGGTGGTTCTTCCAGCAACGGAAAGCCCACTGTGAGCGAGCGTTCCTGGTCAGTTTCCACTTCAATGGTCTCACAAACATCGTTGGTTGCCTCGGGTACACAGGCCACCTGATATGTATCGCCAATGCGCGTGATGAGGCTATCGAGGGTATCAGCGTGCCACATAATGGTACGGGCATCATCAGATGCGGACAAAATAGCCGAGCCATCCGCGTTGAACGTCAGGCTACGAATGGTAAGGCTATGACCCGGCATTTCGCGCAGGACTTCGCCCTCTATGACATCCCAATATAGCATCACATAATCCGGTTGATCTGGCGTGCCCCCACCCGATACAGCGTGAACACCATCAGGATGGAAAGCCACAGCGCGTACACCGGTTTGATGATCATCCAGACGTTCAAGAATTTCACCAGATTCAGTATTCCAACGAATGATCGTCGTATCACGCGAGCCAGATAAAAATTCAGAGCTGTCCACATTGAATGCCACACTCCACACTGCGTCTTGATGCCCTTCATAAGTGCGAATCACATCACCTGTTTCGAGTGACCAGAGCATGATAGTACGGTCATCACTGGCACTGAGCAAGCGTTGACTATCTGCCGTGAAAGCAAGGGATCTTACTGAGGCTCGATGTGCATCTAAAGTCTGGTAGCTATCGTTCTCACGATCCCAGACCATGACACGATTATCAAGCGGGTGTGTTGTACTGACTAGCACATTGCCGCCACCAAAAGCGAGCAAGCGATCATCAGGGCTGAATGCAAGCGTGCGTACGGGTGCTTGTAACTCATCAAGAGTATTGAGGATTTCACCGGTTGCTGTATCCCAGAGGGTAACTGTACCGTCTTCATGAGCAGAGGCGAGCACACTCGCATCTACATTGAAAGCCAGTGCATAAACTGTGCCATCCGTAGCCGATAGATCATGTAGAACCGTATCAGCTTGCATATCACGAATGATAATCTGCCCATCGACTGAACCAGAAGCGATCAAACGCCCATCGGCACTGGTGATGGCGCTGTACACAGCCGTATCATGTTCTTCAAAACGGCGGATTTCAGCATGGCGTCCATATAAATCCCAGACTATGCTGGTACGGTCAAAGGAGACGGTGACGAAAGTTGTACCATCAGGATGAATATCGAGCGAGGGTACACGGCTATTATGCCCGCGGAAGGTATGGATCGGTTGTGTATTGGCTTTGGTCAAATCCCAGACCAGTACATTACCGACATCATCGCCTGCCATCACCCACTCGCCATCTGACGTGACGACAACGCCCCCGCGCAGAGGTGCTTCATCGTGCCGGATAGTTTGCAATCGTTCGCCTGTTTCTAGGTCCCAGATAATCAGTTCACCACTCTGATCAGTGGTCACTGCACGGATTTCACCCGGGAAGAAACGCGCACCTGTCACCTGCCCCGCATTCATCTCTTGAAGCACCGAGCCATCATCTAAACGCCACAAGCGCACTGAACCATCGAAACTACCGGAAAAAACCAGTTGATCATCGGCAGTGATGTCCATATCAAGGATAATATCCCCATGCAGATCGTCAAACCGATTGAGCATTTCACCACTCTCAACATCCCAGACGATGACCGCATCCCCCCCACCGGAGATCAAGCGGGTTGAATCATGGGTGAACATCACGTTGAAAATCACGGTGCTGTGTGCCTCTAATGTGTGTAGTACTGCACCGCTCTCAACATCCCAGATAATGACATCTGTATCCTGTGAACCTGTTGCAACATAACGCCCATCGGCGCTAGCGGCAACCGAGTAAATACGATCAGCATGACCATTCTCAAAGCGTCGCAGCATTTCACCAGTATCCGCTGACCATTGGAACAGATTGCCATCCGCAGTGGTCAGACTACCATCAACGGAGAAGATCGTTTCACCATCCGCGCTATAGGCAACACCCCACAGCGCGTTTTCGTGTTCTTCAAATTGACGTAAAGCCCCCGGTTGCCACGCGATTTCGGCGAGCGTCTGCTGAACTTCTACCGGCGGATTTGGGATGTTATTGGCTTCAATCGCATAACCCAAACCGAGTAGAGGTTCTTCACCAGCCCTGCCCCAAAAACGTGCAAGGTTAGAGAGGCTGATGCTGTTATTTTCCAATGCTTCGCGTTCAGCGATATCACGGGCGACGACGGCACGCGCCTCAGCTTGCAATGCGAAAAAGGCCAACACGCCCACTACGACTAAACCGATTGCCATCGCACCAACGAGATAGCGAAGGTTACGACGAGCGCGTTCTTCGAGGGCACGTTCACGCGCTTGCCGTTCTTCTTCTTCACGGCGAATTGCCTCACGCCGATCAATGCTCGCCTGAATATAGGCTTTTTCTTCGATAGTGAGCGCAATATCATTGTTGTTCAAGAGTAATTCAAACTGATTGAGACGCATTCCACTCGCAAGAAAACTACTGTCTCGTTCATTCTGCTGCCATTCAGAAACCGCAGCAACGACTTGTCGCTGTGTACGAATATTCTCGCGGTTATCAGCCAGCCAATTGCGCAAGCGTTGCCATTGACGGATCAGAGCTTCGTGAGCAACCTCAATCGTTGGTTCGCGGGTTTGTGGATCATTATCGCCGGTTAATAGACGATATTTTGTGAATAGGTCACGCACATCAGCCATTGGATCATCATCGCCTTCGTGAAAGGCTAACTCTGACCAGCGCACACGACGACGCGTATCTTCAGTACCTTCACCGAGCGTTACCAGACGCAAGAACATCTGGCGTACAGCTTCCTGACGAGATTCATCCAATTCTAAATACAATTCTTCTGCGCGTCGGGCAAGCGACCCCAACACACCGCCACTCTCTTTATAAGTTTCGAGTGTCATCAATAAGCCAGAACGCCGATCAAACAATTCAGTCAACGCATATTGTAAGAGAGGCAGCGCACCGGGTTCCTCTTGTACATCGGTGATGATTTGCTCGACTAATTCTTGCTCCATCTGAATGCCCATGCTCTTAGCGGGTTGTACGATAGCAGCTTCTAGCTCTTGCCGTGAGAGGGGTAGCACAATCTCACTACGCTCACGCACTAACTCACCAAATTGTGGATAGAGCAAGGGTTTATCATAGAAATCAGCGCGGATGGTAATGACAGACCGCAGCCGACTATCCGGATGCGTGATCGCATATTGTAGGCTGTTCATAAAGTGCGTACGTACACGATTATCTTCAGTTTGAGTGAAGACTTCCTCAAACTGATCGATCAGCAAGAACAACTCACTGCCATCATCGGGCAAGATCTGTTCGAGTAAGTTGAACAAGCCTGTTTCGGATGATTGGAGGATTTCGCGCAAGTTATCGGGCGGTGAAACAGCAATACTAAGCAAAATAGATTCGAGTTCTTCGAGCGCATCAGCACCGGGAACCATCTCAGCGACATAATATTTTTCAGATGAGGGCAATGCCCCACGGCGTATCGCAGGGATTACCCCTGCTTTGACCACGCTGGATTTACCAGAACCACTGGGACCAATCACCGCGAGAAATCGCTTATCAGGGCGATCTTCTTGCAAACGCTCAAGCAATTTATCCGTGAGTTCGGAGCGTCCATAAAAATCGTCTGAATCGCTCTCCTGAAAGGCACGCAAACCTTTATAAGGATTGATGATGACCTGTGATCCTGTCGAGATGCCAGTATTATCAATGCTAATCGAGAAAGACATCGTATCATCAGGCACAACCACAAAATCGCTGGACGTATCGATATCAGCTTGTGAAGCCTGATCAGCCCGCACCTGATAATTGGCGAGCGCGTGGCTAAAATCCCGCGAGAAATGCATTACGCTGATATAACGTTCGTCAGGGTCTTTAGCGGTGGCTGTTGCAAGAATCTCATTGATCACCATCGGAATGCCGTAAACGTCGGGATCAATTTCTGGCAATGGTTCATAGAGCTGATTGCGAATAGCGGCCGATATGGAATCACCGGACATTGCATCCTGTCCTGTGATAAGTTCGTAGACAATCAGACCAAAGCTATAAATATCAGATTGGGGCGTAGGGGTTAGGCTCTGAAGTTGTTCAGGCGGGCTATAAGCCGGCGTGCCGACGATCATCTCATCTTCTTCATCATCGTCCATGTAATCAGAGGTTTGTTCAACATCTTTAGCGATACCAAAATCCGTCAAGTAAGCGTTCTTGTCCTCGTCAAGCAGGATATTCGCCGGTTTAAGATCACGGTGAACAATCCCTTTGCGATGCGCGATCGACAAAGCTGATGAGATTTGGGTGATAATGCGGTCAATATCCTCAAGTGGTAGACGACCTCGTGCCTGTAACTCCTCGCGCAGACTACCCCCGCGTAGCATACGCATCACCAGATAAGCACCTGTCGGATCACGCCAGAAGTCATACAAAGGTACAATGTGCAAATGCTCAAGACGGGCCACAAGTTGAGCTTCTGCCTCAAAACGCCGAATAAATTCAGGCCGATTGGCATAAGAGGAGCGAATCACCTTGATAGCTACTTCACGCCGGATCAAAGGTTGATAAGCACGGTAAACCGTGCCGAACCCCCCTTCACCCAGCAAATCCTGCAATTGATAGCCTTTAATCTCTTGGATTGTTTCTGACATGTCAGTTAGTCACCGTGGTGTTGTATGATTTGTTCAAAAATATCATAGACCTTGTTTGCTTGAATGGTATTGTCAAATTCCGGCACGATCTGTTCATTATGTACCAATGTTTGTCGGGTTAGTTCGTCTGATTGCAAAATATCCGACACCCGTTGAGCAATTGTAAGAGGCTCAGGTTCCTTAATTGTATATCCATTCACACCAGATTGCACGAGGTAAGGTATATCTCCCACAGAAGTTGCCACGACAGGTACACCAGAGGACATCGCTTCTAAGATTGAAATCGGACATCCTTCACGGTTCGTTGCCAATACGTACACATCCATCATCTGATAAAAATCGGGCATATGTTCAGGTAAAAGCTGCCCCATAAATTCGACATCATCTTGCATAGCGAGATTTTGCACGAGCGCTTCTAGATTCGCACGTTCTTCGCCATCACCAGCGATCATCAATCGTGCCGAGAGTTTGCCCGATTGCTTCATGTGATGAACGGCATAGATAGCACGATCCACCCCTTTATCCTGTACTAACCGCGCAGCAACACCGATCACAGGTTGCTTATCCAATCCGAAGCGTCGAAATGCCTGTGTTTTAGTTTTGGATTGTTGCATATGGAATTCATGCAGATTAATGCCAGGCTGAACCATGAAGAGGCGCTCTGGCGCACATAAGGCGTTCTCCAATACATACTGATAACCACTCTGAGAAGCAGACATGACATAACAAGATGTCAAACGTATGAAGTCCTCATAATGTGGTCTTAGATATGGAGAATCAATGGTGAACAGTAAGGGCACATCCCATGCTGAGCTCAAGAGTTGTCCGATCATCGCAGCAGAGAGATGATGCGTATAAATTAGATCAAAATGCTCGTGTGACAGTTGTTGCTTGATGATCTGTGTACTTTGAAGGAGCTGTGCAATCTCAAGTTTAGGGTATGAAAGCGGTACTTCGATGGTATGCAAGTTCATACCACGCGCCCGCCCGCCCAGAAAACTATTTTCTGGCGTGACAACAGTAAATTCGACTTGATCACGTAGTACCTGTAACAGATTCATCGCATACAACTCAGCCCCCCCGAGGTTCGAGGTGGAGTAAATCATCAAAATACGCATGTTATTAGATTATGCCCTTTAGTATCAGTCAGTCAGTCCACGTCCACGTTTTTACCGTGACGGGCACGAATTTCAGCGACTTTCTCAGTCAGTTCTTCGAAGAATTCATTATCCGTGATCTTATCGACCTCCTGTTGTACCCGTTGCTCATCAATCTGGATTTGAAGCTCCTCAACTTTGCGCTGTGCCACTTGCAAATCATCTTTGACTTGCTCGAACAAGCGTGCATTGGAAATGGCAATTGCTGCTTGATTGGCGTAAGCTGAGAGGATCGAGATACTATCCTGACGGAAAATGCCGGCTTCGATGCGGTTATCAGCATAGATCACACCAATAATTTCTTCCCCTAAGAATAACGGAATTACAATAATTGAGCGTAAAGAATGGCTCATCACGCTCTGACGTGCCTCAAAACGCGCATCTGACTGTGCATTAGTAGTGATAACTGGCTCACGATCACTGATGGCTGTTTCGATCACGCCTTCGCTGAAGGTGATGTCATCGCCCGTGATATTCTCCTGATTGCGATTACGTGCTACCTGTATTTTTAGCTCATTTGTTGACGGTTGCATCAGCATCAAATAAGCGCGTTCAGCACCAGTCAAACGAATCAAGCTATCGAGTACTGACTGCAATACCTGATCGAGTTCAAGCGAAGAGGTCAAGAGTGCTGAGATAGCGACCAATTCTTCCATCAGGTTCCAGCGATGTGCGAGTGATGTCATCTGCTTCTGGGAATCATCCAAAGAGCGATAAAGTGCTTTTGTTGTGGTATCAAAATCGACGTTGATCTGGATACTCCGTTTGGTCAGAGCAGAGACCACGCCGTCAATATTCTGGCGCAATTGGAGCGCATGATCGTTGGATTCGGTCAGTTTTTGCTTCAGGTTGTCGAATGGACTAGACATCATTTATACCTCACTAGAATTACCTATCATAAATGGGTTGGTGATTGTTACAGTTGATGGTAAGTCATCAACCATCTAACTTATCAAAAATCTGGTGCATCCCCCGCGTGTGTTTGCGCGTCATACCAGCGATTTTTTCATTCTTGTTTTTGATCTCTTTGCTTAAATTGCGCACAATCGTATAGGATAGACTAAGGTCTTTTTTGATGAGCGTGTAAAGTGGCTCATAGGCTAGGCTCAGGATCATGCTCTCATTGGTTGAGACTGCACGAAAATCACTGACACTGCCATCGAAGACATAGGCTTCGCCGAAATAACCACGTGAATCAAGGTCATACTCTAAACTGCGTTCACCAGCAAAGTAAGTCAAGCGCACATGACCAGAAGCCACCATAAACAAAGCGCGGGGTACATCCCCCACATCAACAATGACCTGATGAGCTTCGTAGTTTTCAGTGATACATGCTGTCGCTAGCGCTGTAAGTTGTTGCATGGTGGTATTGGCGAAGAACGGCACACCTTTCAAGAAAATGATCTTATCAACCTGCGATAACATAAGCGTTGCTCCACTTCACTAATAGGCAGTGTAATCTTAATCCTACAGTCAAAGTTCTAGTTTATCAAAGAGGCTTTCAGCTTGACCTTCTTGCCGCGCCATACTGGTAATCCGATGATCAATAGCACGGATTTGTTGGCTCAACACGCGAATGATTTTCATCGACATTTCCGGATAAGATTGAATCAGACTCATCAAGGCATCGTTATCCAGTCGCAAGACTAGTGTGCGCGTCAACGCGATGGCGGTTGTTGTATGACGGCTCTCATCAAAGAGCATATCTTCACCAAACGAGGATTCGATACCGAGTGTGTTCAAACGAGCAGATTTACCATCATCTTGTACCTGTTCAATGCCGACGCGCCCTTCGACGATGACGAATAGTTGTCCGCCGAAATCCCCCTCACTGAAGATGATTTGTTCAGCATCGAACCACACTTCCTGACAAACATTGGCAACTTTGCGTAGTTGATTAATGGTGACATCCTGAAAGAATTGCACACGCTTGAGAAAGATAATACGTTCTACTTCAGAAATTACATCGCTGATGCTCTGATCGGAGCGTTCAAATTTGACACCTTGAATAGCATGGCGTGTTTTACGAAGCGCAGTACGCAGTGCCATCGGTAGGTTATCAGGTACTTGTGAGAGCAATTGTTCGATCTCAACTAGCGTGAATGGAATATCATTTTCAGGCAGGGTATCATCAGTCTTTGGTTGATCGCTTGATGATAAATCTGCTAACAAATCAAGTGGTGATGCCTGACGGGGCTTATTCTGTGTTTGATAGAGTCGCTTGCCCATCTCACCGAGCGCTTCGATACCGATATACACGCGCCAATCCTCATTTTGCTTATCGAGTAATTCTCGCAATATTTGGATTGCTGTAAATGATCGTAATTTATATGTCATCGTACCATAATCGCTCAATTCAACAATAGTGCTATCGGGATTAGTCAGGGTCTCGATAGCGGTCAGCAGATGTTGATTGAGCATGACATCCAACGCCTCGATGCCGTTGGCTCGGGTACGTGGGATGGGGCTATGGATGGCTTCGACTGTGATTTCGACATTCTCCATGCCATGTACGCTACCGAGCAAATAAAAGACCTCATCTAACCATTGTTGATTTTCTTCAGCGAGAATATTCTGGATGATTTCAATGATTGGATAGTGCGTGAGCGGTTCAAGGGCACGAACACGATTGATATTGAGGTAAATTTTACTCAATACAGTATCCATGTGCTGATAGATGCGTGTTTCGTATTTCTTATTGATGCGTACTAGCACCGAAGTCGCCATACGTGCCATCAGCCCATGCTCGGATTCAGCGAGAGATGCAAGAGTTTTGGTGGTCTCATTAGGCGTAATAATCAGCCACTTGACTGCCGTCTCGCGCACTTCAAGGTTATCATCAAGCAGTGCCGGCATGATGCGCTCGACAAAATCAGTGGGATGTAGATTGGCGATGATATTCACGGCAGACACGCGAATGCGATCCAGTGGGTCACGTAACAATGATGAAACTGTCATGCTGAGTGCCTGTACCAGTTCCTCGGTGACTTTGACTGATGATGCTAGGCGCTCGATGGCTAACACAGATTGTAAGCGCACCACCTGTGACCGATCAATCAGGTAACGCAAGAGCAACAACAAAACACGCGGACTATTTGTATCACCGAGAATATTCACCCCGATAGCGCGTTGTTGCGGATCATTGCTCTCCAACATCTCGTTGAGCGTTTGTGTCGCATGTTGTAAGAAGTAAAAATCGCGCGTGTGGATCAGATCCGGTAAAACTTCGGCAACTAAGGATGGGCTGTTATCATTGAGCAATTCGAGGGCAGCCAACAAATATTGCTCGGACTCAACGCCGACTAATTGTTTCAAACCAGTGATGGCAGATTTACGCACGGTAGGATCAGAATCAACGATGTACTTGATGCACATATCAATCACGCGGGGTAAACGTAAATCCGACGACACAAAAGTATCAATGATACCGGCACGTAAATATTTACTGCCGGAATCGGCCCGAGTAATCAGCAGGTCAGCGTATTCTGCACCGCGTGCTTCGATCAATAGGCGCGCCATCAGCAAACGGGTATCATCATCAGGTGCTTGTTTGAAGCGCGTTTCAAGGGATTGTAGTGTATCACTATCAATTGCGATGCGATTATTAGCTTCTAGCAAGAAAGAGAAGTTCTCTTCTTCGATCATAGAGATCAATGCCACACCATATTGCTGGCTAACCCAAATCGACGCGAGCAAGTATGCCACACCAACCGTTAGCAACAAGGCAGGTATTGCCCAGGTTGTGCTCTCAACAGCAGGGATTAGAATGATAAAACCTGCCAGAAGCGTGCCAAATGGCTCGACAATACCACTGATAAAGCCCCGTGTACGTCCTTTGACACGCACAGGTACAGCATTATACAAAAATTCATCATTAATAGCGCGAATGCCGATATTCAGGATCGTGCGGTTGAACTCCGCTATCGTGACCACAATAATCAGAATGGGAATGCTGAATTGTAAAATCTGTAAGGATGCACCATCCGGCAAAAGCGGGATACTCGCCAATGCCAGCACGGAAATCAGCGAAGTAGTAGGAAAGACTAGATTCATAGTCTCAACGCCTGCCCATGACACCAGACGGTTGAACACAAAAAACTGAAACGGAAGCAAGATCAAACTACCGATAAGCGTGATCTGTGACAGAAAATCTGAGATTTGACGCTCAGCAACCTCTACAGAACTTTCAGCACCAACGTAAATATTCGATAGCCCTGCTAGAATTTCAAATTGCATCAGTGCCAGCAAAATCATCATCAACACAGATGCAATCACGAAAGCTCGCAGATAACGCGATTTAAAAGCAAAACGGTAGCCTTCGATCAAGTTCTGTAAGTAGCCTTTGCGATTTTGTACCATGGTCGATGATGGGCGTACTGGTGCTAACTTCATCAGGCGGGGCATCATTGTGCTAATCAAGAACATACCGAGTAATGTTATCAACCAGATGACCAAACCTAAGCGAATCAATTGCCCTTCACTGTTGATGCTGGTATTAGCGAGTGTCAACAACAATGCACCAATAACATACGAGAGGCGCGTCACTCCGCCGAGAATGGTGAAGATTCGTTTAGCGGCACGGGTATCAAAGTAATCGTTGATAAGTGGGCCCCAGTGTGTACTGATCGCTTCACCGACACTGCGAAAGACCAGATACAAAAATAGAGATGGGATGAAAGCCGGTTGTATATTGCTATTGAGCAAAATTACACCGATCACGATACCGATGATACCCACCAATGCTAGACCTGCCATGATATGATGATTCGCCCAACGATCTGCAAAGGCGGAATAAATAGCGAAAGTCACCACGATGATAATCGCATCACCGATGAGCAAGAATGCGATATTCTGATTATTATCCTGATCGATGCTTGCCAAAAAATCAGCGATGATGGTGATGTTAGCCCAAACATAACCCACGATGAAGAAAATTGTCATCACGGAGAAAATCGCTAAACGGCGAATTTCGTCACGGCGAACGTTGAATAAACGTGCAAACTGGTTGAGCATACCTGTCTTTTCTATTGATTGTGTTTAAACAAGTGCGGTTATATAACACTGCATATCGATGCACTACCCACCCCATGTCTTAGCATTATACACAGGAAGTATACTGTAATTATGCCAAGATTATGGTTTCAAATTGGTCTATTATCGGGATTGCTCCGATAGAGTCTATCATCCATAATCATAGGGTATTATTCATGATTGATAATCAAGAATCCGCAATTCATGCGACATGCAACAATTAACTACCGGTTAGATGCTCGCTTTATATTGGAGTAAACAGCGCAATGGCAAGTATTATCTCGATTCATTCATTCCGTGGTGGGACTGGTAAATCCAACACCAGCGCCAACATCGCATCCCAACTGGCTGTTAGTGGTGCACGTGTCGGTGTGATCGACACGGATATTAACTCGCCCGGCATTCACATTCTGTTCAACGTAAACGAAGATGCGATCCAACACTCACTCAATGATTATCTGTGGGGGCGGTGCAAAATCGAGGATGCGGCTATCAATGTTACTGATAACATGCGTAATAACAGCAAGAATCAGACCTCAATCAACGGTGAGCTATTCTTGATCCCGAGCAGTATGAATGTTGGTGAAATTGCGCGTATTCTACGCGAAGGCTATGATGTGACGTTGCTCAGTGATGGCTATCAGCAGATTATTAAAGCGCTCAATCTCGATTATCTGGTAATTGATACGCATCCGGGTGTTAACGAAGAAACACTACTGTCCATTGCAATTTCAGATCATCTGGCGATCATCATGCGTCCCGATTCTCAAGATTATCAGGGTACGAAAGTCACGGTAGAAGTCGCACGAAAACTAGATGTGAAAAACCTGATGTTGATCGTCAACAAAGCACCAACCTCCTTTGATCTCGACGCATTGAAAAAACGTATTGAACAAACCTATAATGCAACTGTCGCGGCAGTCATCCCACACTCCGATGATCTGATGACACTCGGCAGTGCGGGTGTTTTTTCACTTCAGCATCCCGAACATGAGATCACACAGAAATATAAGCAAGTCGTAGCATTGATGCGCTAACTACCCCGATAAGTATTGTATGACCACGGCGAAACCAGCAAAGGTACATGATAATGTGCACTGGCATCGAAGACTGTGAAGCGAATTGGCACACGGTTTAGAAAGGGTGATGCACACGCTTGCTCTTCAAAATAGGCACGTACATCAAAGAGTAATTCATACTCACCAGATTGTAACTGTTCGCCATCCAGCAGCGGCGCATCACAACGCCCATCTTGATTGGTCTGCACGGTAAGCAGATGCGTGTATGTATCATTTTCTGTGATGCGCGATAAAGTAATCGTCATAGCGCTAGCCGGTTGACCATGATAGACATCTAAAACATGTGTCGTCAATTTACCCATAGATAACGTGACCTCCTACCCAGATTCTGTGAACTTTTCCATATAAATTACGCCCGATATAGGGGCTAATGCGATGCTGATATGCGAGATCATCGGCTTGCAGGATTGCGCTTGCATCCAGATCCCACAAGGCCAGATCAGCATCCATGCCTAACGTAATACCCCCTTTACCGGTCAAGCCGAAGCGTTGCGCGGTATTGGCAGATGTTAATCTCACAATCTGCTGAAGTGACATGCCCCGCCGATGATAGCCTTCAGTGATTAAGAGCGACAAAGTAGACTGACAGCCAGCAATACCACCCCAGATCGTGAAGAAATTATCGCCTTTTTTAAGTGACATCGGCGCTGGCGAATGATCGGACGCGATGATGGGTATATCACCTGATAACAACGCTTTCCACAGCGCATCTTGCTCATCAGCAGAGCGCAAGGGGGGCGCACATTTCGCCACAGCACCTAATTCTTCAGCATCAGCATCGGTGAGTACCAGATAATGCGGACAGGTTTCGCAGGTGACATCTACCCCGCACTGACGCGCTTCAGTGACGAGTGCCACACCGCGCGCCGAACTCACATGCACGATGTGCAGTTTACATTCGGTCTCTTGTGCAAATAAGATTGCGCGCTGAATTGCCTCTAGTTCAGCGATAACAGGACGCGATTGCAGATAATCTCGCATGGTGATGTGACCCTGTACGATGGCACGTTGTGCCTGACGGGCAGTCAGTGTATCATTTTCAGCATGGACGGCGACAATCGCCCCATACGGAGCGAGCGTGCACATCCCCTGATAGAGTGTGTCATCGTCAACTGATGCAAAATCATCAATACCACTATTTGACATGAACGCCTTGAAACCCACAACACCACACGCCAACAATTCTTCCAAGTGATCCAGATTATCAGGGGTAAGCCCCCCCCACAAATAGGCATTAACTACAGAATCACGATCTGCAATCTGGCGTTTGGCATGATACGCTTCCGCAGTGAGTGTCGGAGGACTCGCATTGAGTGGCATATCAAAGAAACTGGTCATGCCACCCTTTGCCAGTGCCCGCGAACCACTGGCGATACCTTCCCAATCAGTCCGTCCGGGATCATTGAAATGCACATGCGGGTCAATGCCACCCGGCAAAAGCACTTTACCACTTGCGTCAATCTCATGCGGGGCATTATCAGTAATGGATGGCAAAACACCGGTGATAAGACCCTCTGTGATCGCAACATCGGCAATTAAGTCCTGGGTGCTATCGATCACGCGTGCCTGACGAATAATAGTATCAACCATCAGCGTCACGCCAGATCAGCACGGGACAGCTTGAGTTTGATCTCGCCATAAGGTGGGCGCGGATCCATATAGACGGTTGCCCGCTCGCCTTCAACTTGTGAGGCGGTATCCCACAGGCGATTTTGTGCGTTAAACCAAACTGATTCCATCTGTGGAAAGGTGCGTAATAGGCGCACACCCATCTCATAAACAAGGTGTTGTATCGACATGCTGACAAAATCATGAAACGTATGACGCACATGGTCATAGACCTGTTGCGGAGCGATATATTTGCTGTGATCGTCACTGACGGCATCCTGAAGATCGCTATAACGCCATCCCATATCCATGAAAATATAGAGGGGACGATCTTTGAGATCAGGCAGAGTGGTATATTCATCACGCGGAAAATCAGCGAAGGCACTGCCAGTTAACTTGATCAGCTTCATGTCTAAACGTCCACAAGAATGATCGGTAATGACCACCACACCATCACGTCGTTCTAAGTCAAGTGAGGCAGTGTGATAACTATCATGATTCGGTGCAAATAGTCGGTCACTTGGTTCGATAGTGGCGCCGGCATCGTCCGTGATCGGAGCGGGTAAAAATGGTAATTCCTTGACGCTCAAGCGTAAGCTTTGCATTTGTTCATACTGGTTGAGGAAGGCTTGTCCCAAAAAGTAGAGAAAGCCCTCTTGGGTTGCGCCATTATATTCACGGGCTTTTTGTAGGGCAAAATTAGTCATCGTTGCAGTAGGAACTACCATTGAGTTATCCCCTTCTGTGTAGGCAGGAAAGAACACATTGCCGAACACCTCAATGTGCAACTCTGTGGCGAACAGCGTGTTGCTCTGCCCGACAAAATCTGACTGTGGGATCGGTGTTAAGCTCGTGAGCGGGGTGGCATAACTGCGATAAAGCGCAATATTGCCCTTACCGTATGAAATCTTAGTCATCTTGTTTACTCCGTTATTTCGATGAGATCGTGTAAACGTAATTGTATAATTTTGAGTACTTCGACAATACCAATCTCAATTTCCTGAGCGCGTGTGTGCTGAAGACGCTGTTGAAAATGTGCGAGGATGCTTGACTTATTGTGTTCGCGGGCACAGATCACAAAAGAGAAATTAAAACGCTCGCGATATTGTGTGTTGAGTCGATTAAACATGGCGTATTCCTCAGTTGTGAGGGTGTCCAAGCCGGCGGAAGCTTGCTCCTGTACAGATGCGGTACTGAGTGATGTACCCACTTCGGGTGCGAGATCAGGGTGTGAAGCGATCAATTGTATTTTTTCGGCTTCGGATGCGCCTAAAATGACCTGCGAGAATACCTCAAAGAGCGCCTCGATACTGGAAAACGGACGACGCTTCACGATACGCTCGGCTAGCCAGCGTTCGCCTTCAAGTGGGCCTCCAATGATATCTAAAAACTGATCGGTTGAACGGGCATTCAAATCACTGAGTTTCAACATCATTCCTTTTGTAGTATGTCTCTCAGGGTAGGATCATGTTTTAGATTGTACCGAATACAACAAATCGCGCAATCGATCAGAACTCGTTATACTCAGAGTCATAATGATATTCACCACTTCGTTCAGGAGACGCCATGACACTACTTGGACAAACCCGTACATCCATACAAGCTAATCATGCTTTCATCGCGCCCGATGGGCATGTGACGGCTAGTTTGCCCGGTTGGGATAAGACGCAGGGCATCATCTTAATTTCGTCCCAGATGCGCGGACTACCGCGTTTCACACAATATCTTGCCCTCATGGAAAGCGATGCAGCATCTGCCATACCCCTAAAGGGCGTGCAGCGTTTCGTCTATGTACTAGAGGGAACAATCAATGCCGAGTTAGCCAACGGCACTCATATGCTCAAGGCGGGTGATTTTGCCTATGTGCCAGCAGATAGTCCGCATATCTTCACGAGTACAGGCGAAAGCCAACTATTGATCTTCGAGAAACCTTATACCGCGGGATTGAACGCAAACCTGCCGAGTATCCATGTCGGTAAAGCATGGGCGGGTGACGGCGACCCGTTCTTGGGCGATGAAGATGCGCGTCTGCGCGTATTATTGCCCACTGAGCATGCCTATGATATGGCAGTGAACCTATTCACATTTCAACCCGGAGCGGTGTTGCCCTTCGTCGAGACGCACATCATGGAACATGGTTTATACTTGTTAGAGGGACAGGGTATTTATCGACTAGACAACCGTTATTATCCCATTCAAGCCGGTGACGTGATCTGGATGGGGGCTTATTGCCCACAATGGTTCTGTGCTTTCGGCAAAACACAAAGCACCTATATTTATTATAAAGACGTAAACCGCGACCCGTTATCATGATCGACATTCAAATTGATGCGCAAAGAATCGAACAGAATTTACAGGAACTTGCACGTTACTCCGATGCCCCCGCGCCAGCTGTGACGCGCGTTCTGTATACATCTACCGATCAACAAGCCCGTGAGATGATCCGTGCGCTCATGCGTGAGAGTGGTTTAGTAGTGTCTGAAGATGCCATCGGCAACATCTTCGGACGGTGGGAAGGCACACAACCGAATTTACCTGCCATTGCGACAGGTTCGCATACCGATGCCATTCCATTTTCGGGGATGTATGATGGTACAGTCGGTGTGATCGGCGCGATTGAAGCCATACGTGCCATGCGCGAAGCAGGCTTTCAGCCGATACGCTCAATCGAGGTCATCATGTTCACATCAGAAGAACCCACACGCTTCGGAATCGGTTGCCTCGGTAGCCGAGCGATGGCAGGCATCCTCACACCGGATGATCTGATGGTATTGCACGACGATGCAGGTGAGACTTTCGATAATGTGCGTCAATCCGCAGGCTATAACGCAAGGCTAGAAACGGTACGCATCACCTCAGATACCTATCAAGCCTTCGTTGAATTGCACATCGAACAGGGACCTCGGTTGGAGGATACGAACAATAGTATCGGCATTGTGACAGCGATTGCAGCGCCGGCAACCTTGCGCATCGTACTGAAGGGTGATGGCGGTCATGCTGGCACGGTGCTGATGCCCCGTCGCAAAGATGCACTGACAGCAGCTGCGGAGATCATCTTAGAAGTGGAACGTGCCGCTCGTGAAAGCCACAGCCCTGACGCTGTCGCCACAGTAGGACGCTGTGACATTTATCCAGGCGCTGTGAACAGTATACCTAGCCGTGTTCTACTAGAGATTGACGTGCGCGATATTGATCTGGATTCGCGTGATAGCATGATCAAACGTATTCAGCAACAGATCGACCTAATATGCGATACTCGCCAACTTCATAGTGAGGTGAGCATACTCAATGCGGATAGGCCCTGTTATGCTGGGAAAGCGATCTGCTCAACGCTGCTCGAGGTGACTGAGGCACTGGGTTATTCATACCAGTTATTGGTCAGCCGTGCCTATCATGATGCGCTGTTCATGGCAGAATTATGCCCTGTCAGCATGATCTTTGTGCCCTCAATGAAGGGGTATAGCCATCGTCCGGAAGAATTTACAGCACTGAATGACATCGTCAAAGGTATGACGGTTCTGGCACAGAGTTTAGCACAATTATCAACAACAATTAACGACGCTCAAGAATAAGGATTTGATCGATGAAAGCACCTGAAATTAATGTTTCGCCGCGTATTTTGATGGGGCCTGGACCAAGCATGGCAGACCCCCGCGTATTGAAAGCGATGGCAACACCACTCATCGGGCATCTTGACCCTGAATTTTTACAATTAATGGATACCACACAACAGTTATTGCGCTATGTCTTTGAGACCGATAATCAAATGACCATTCCGGTCTCTGGCACAGGGTCAGCATCGATGGAGGCGGCGATTTGCAATATGGTCGAACCTGGTGATAGGATGCTGATCTGCTGTAATGGCTATTTCGGGCATCGGATGCAAGATATGGCGGAGCGTTACGGCGCAAACGTCCATATGATTCATCGTCCTTGGGGAGAAGTTTTTACGCCGGAAGAAGTCGAAGAAGCACTCAAGGCACACGGCGCGGATATCGTGGGCATCGTACATGCTGAAACATCAACCGGCGCACGGCAACCACTAGAAGACATCGCGCAAATTGTGCATCAACACGGAGCACTATTAATTGTCGATGCGGTGACCTCGTTGGGCGGATTGCCGGTTCAAGTGGATGCGATCGGCATTGATGTGTGCTACAGTGGCGGGCAGAAATGCCTCAGCGTACCACCGGGCGCAAGCCCCCTGACGCTCAATGCGCGGGCAGTGGAAAAGCTCCAGAACCGCAAAACCGGTGTTGCCAACTGGTATTTGGATCTGACCACCCTTCAAAAATATTGGGGAGATGAACGCACGTATCATCACACTGCACCGATCTCATCTATTTATGCGCTGTATGAAGGCTTACGTTTGATTGCTGATGAAGGGCTGGAACAACGCTGGCAACGTCATCAGGAAAATGCAGAATATATGTGGAAAAAACTGGAACAAATTGGTTTTGAATGTCATGTGACGCGTGAACATCGCTTACCATCGCTGACAACCGTCAAAGTGCCAGACAGTATCGATGAAGCAAATGTTCGCAAGCAGTTATTGCACGACTACAATATCGAAGTAGGTGGGGGCTTAGGTGAACTCAAGGGGCGCGTATGGCGTGTAGGCTTGATGGGTTACACATCGCGCAAGGAGAATGTACACGCATTGGTATCAGCATTGCAAGCCATTATAAATTGATAGCTCACGGCGGGACAGTACGATGGATGAGCACAATCAGTTACGATTGGCTGATTCATCCACCCCGCATCTACCTGACCACTTTATATCGGGCTGTTATACTGCTTCGCTATTGGCTTTGCGCACTTTGAGGAATAACTGACGACCGGCATGCTGTGCCGCTTTGCGTACTTCTTCATCGCTATCGTTCTCAAACACGTCTTTGAGCGCGTCAAGTGCATCGCCACTTTCCAGAAGTACCAGTTCCTGAATAGCTTTCAAGCGAGCTTCGGGACTCTTATCCTTTAAGCGTGCAATGTGATATTCTACAATTTGCTTCATAATGGATTGTCATCCTCTTGAATACTAATATACCGTTTCATCTATTGTATTCGATTATAAGTTAGATTTACCATGAGATTATTACAAATCATGCTAAGCATGCGAAAAGTACTATGGATTTGCCTAAACAGATAGGTTCAAGATGTCTGTCATACGAATAGCAATACTTGAGGGGACAGATCAATATTCCAGAGTATGATAATAAGAATGACGTAACGACGGTATCACTTTACTAGGAGAATGACATTGATAGACAGTGCTGTGATTTTAGCGATTAGTTCCCCTACACCAAATAGCCAACTGCGCGAACAACGCCCGCGTGCGATGTTACCTGCACTTGGTAAACCGATGGTGGTGCGCGTGATGGATCGATTATATCGTGCTGGTATTCGGCGTTATATGGTGATTGTTGGCATTGATGAGGGGCCAATTGCCTCATATATCAACACACAGTGGATGCCCGACGCGAAAGTAGATTTTTATCTGAAATCCAACGAGACGCTCTCGCTATTGCTCGCTGAACTTGCGCGCAAGCTCGCACAACCATTCATCCTCGCCGGTTACAATAGCTTCACCTTTGAGCGTTTCATCAACACTTTATTCCGGCAACATGATGAGAACAACGCCGATCTCATCCTGAGTGGTGCAAGTATGACGCTCTCGCCAGATGCACCATCCAATCGCTATGCAATCGTTGATGAGCACGGACACATTGAGATTGTAGCGCGTAAACCGACCCAGGCACATTATGTACTGACCGAACATGCTGTCTGTGGGCAACACTTTGTCGATCACATGAGTGCGTTAGATGATCAGACAGCCATCGGTTATGGACGCACATGGTTTGATATTGCAGCGCGCTATAACCGAACAGACGGGGCACAGATGCATCTTGCGGAGACATCCTGGATTTTGCGCGTGGAAAATGACCGTGATTTGCTCACCTTGAATAAACGTATGTTGGATGATTCTCACGACGGGCATGTGTTGAGCGAATTACCTTACACAGCGAAGATCATCCCACCGGTACGGATTGACCCACAAGTCAGCGTCGGGCAGAGCGTGGTGATTGGGCCTCATGTGTATGTTGAGCGCGGGAGCAGTATCGGCTATGGCGCAAAAATCAAGAACGCTGTTGTGCTCGAACGGGGTAATGTCCCCGCAGATAGCACGATTGATAACGCAATTGTCACCGCACGCGGGGTGATTGATGTGTGATTACCCTATGCCTGTGCTTCGCCCTATAAGCGTTTTAGTCAAACGGGTATAATATGCAGTCGAATTGTTGGAGGAGTGAGGGAATATACATTGTCCGAGGCGTACAAAATTTGTCCGATATGCGACACAACCAATCATGCTAATGCAATGGTCTGTTCGACCTGTGGCACAGACTTATCGCATGTTGATACCATATCACGACAGAAAACGCCGGAGAGCGCATCCGTTAATTATGATTTTCGGCATGGTGAAACCGACTTACTGGAAGCATCCGTCAGCAAATCAGCCAATCTCTATTTAGTGATTGGTGCAACAGCGTTAGTTACCACTATTATGATTGGGATTGTGCTAGCGACCACAACGGATCTATTTCGCGTCGACAATGACAATGATGCGAGTGAAACCGTGTTGGGTACGCCGACCACACGTCCCACACTCGACGCAGCGACGGTTACTTTAGGACCACCGACCAGCACGCGCACCCCCACACCTGCACCGACTGAAACACCTACAATCACACCCACGGAAGGGCCTTGTACGATCACGTTACCACAGGGACAAACGCTCATCTGGGCAGTGACCCAATGCGGGCATCAATCCTTAGATGTCATGCCGACTGTACTAGCACTCAATAACTTAGCTGATGCAGGCAATGTGCGCTCCGGTCAGGAAATCTTAATCCCGCGCCCAACCATCATGCCTGACCCGAACGCTCAGCCTATCGAAGAAGAGGACAACACGGAAACAGAAGGCGATGCAGGTGCAATGCCTGACGGAGTCGAAATGGTACAGGGGCCAGATGAATCAATTGAAGCGTTTCAACCGACAGTGACGCCGACATTACCACCTGGCGTGATGTGGCATCAGATCGAGCAGGGGCAAAATATCATCAGCGTGGCGGTACTCTATAACACCGATGTACAAACTCTATCACAGTTGAATCGGCAAATAGACTTTGCGCGCTGTGATTTCGGGCAGACATTCGGCGGTCAGGATTGTATCGTACAGTTATTTCAAGGGCAACAATTGCGCGTGCCTGCCCCCACGCCGACACCGACACTATCACCGACACCAGACCCGAACGCTACGGCTACCCCAACACCCACGCCGACAGTCAATGTACCGAACGCATTCAGCCCGAGTGATCGTGAGTTCTTCTATAACGATCAGCGCATCACGTTGCGGTGGGTTCCGACAGCTACGCTACGCGATGGAGAACAATATGTAGTGCGTGTGACCGACCTCACGAGTGATCGCACCTATAACGCAACAACAACTGATATTTTCTTCTTAGTGCCTACTGAATGGCAAGGCACACAAGACCGCCACCGCTATGAATGGTCAGTGGGTATTGGCTCTGCTGATAACCTCGATGCGATCCGCAATGCAACCGAGCCTTTGATCTTTGTATGGCAAGGCATCGACGCAACAGAAAGCGACTAAAGCATGAAATATTCATTGATCGGCAGTGTGTTTCTCATCATATTGGGATTAACAGCGTGTAATATCGCCGTACCGGATGTCAGCCCCTCGCCGGAGATTTTGATTTCAGATACACCGACGCTCGAAAATACGCCAACAAACATGCCCACCAGTTCGCCTACAGCAACCGAACCAATGATTGATGTGCCGGTAATTGTGGCATCGCCCTTGCCCACACAAGATGATCTAGCTATCATCCCGAGCAACGTCACACCGATAGCGACACAGGGCCCCTGTGAGGTAACAATTCGAGAGGGTGAGGCCTTAACGGAGGCGCTCTTACGGGTACCCTGTGGTAATGAAGTCAATTTCGGCTTGATTGATGCAGTCGTCGCCTTCAACGAGAACATCACCAATGCCAACCTTGTCTCACCCGGATTAACGTTCTTCGTGCCCTTACCTTCGCCCACACCGACTCCAGAGGGTGCAGAGTTGACCGCCACCGCCGCCGCAGAGCGCAACATCAGTCCAGATAGCGCGGGACTAGGATCAATTTTCCCTGCCAATCAGGAATTCGATTGCTACACAGTGGTTGAAGGGGATAGTGTGGTGAGTATCGCTAATAATTTCAATACCACGCTGGAAGTGCTCAGTCCCTTGAACCCCAATTTAGGTTGGGGCGGATGCGTTTTCACCAATCCAAGCGGCGGGCCAAGTTGTAATCCGAACTTACGTATTGGCGAATGTGTTACTGTGCCCTTGCCGACTAGCACACCCGTTCCGACCAGCACGCCATCGGGCAATGAGACGGCTACGCCAACCCCTACCCATGAACCGGCACGCATCATCTCACCACCGGAAGGCGCGACAGCGCGACAGCGCACGACTTTAGAATGGGTCAGCGTTGGGATTCTACAACCGGATGAGATTTACCTGATTGACGTGGAAGACCGCACCACAGAGATAAGCAATTCTTACGTCACGTATAATACCCGCTATGTGTTACCTGATAGCTTGATCCCAACGGATGGGCAAACACATACGATTGCATGGCGCGTGCGTGTAGCACGGATCAATAGTGATGGGACGTATACAGCTATCGGCGGTGCAGGTCGCTGGTACACCTTCCAATGGCAGAGCCGCTGAGTGTTTCAATCATTGCGAGCGAATTCTCTCGCCAGTTGTTGAGCTGTCATATGAATGAATGTCGATTGTCCAGCTGGACTTGTTTGGGGTTCTGGACAACGCTCCAGTTTACGGATCAAGCTACGCATATCATCCGGTGTGAGGATTTGACCGGATTTGATGGCAGCACGTTCAGCGATACGGATCAAGAGCGCATCCAGTAAATTCGATGGCTTTTCGCCGAGTCGTTCGAGCATATGCCATAAATGTGTAGCGGCATCACCCGTGTTGAGTACAGCCGGCAAACTGCGGATCAAATAGGTATTGCTGCCAAAGGCTTCGAGCGTAAAGCCTACAGTACCCAGAAGGTCAAAGTGTGTCTCAACCAATTTGGTATCTTGTGGACTGAGGTCAATCGTTTGTGATTCGAGTTGGCGCTCTGGCAATTGCTGGCTCTGCTCATGGAGTTCCACGAGTTCCTGATATAAAATGCGAGTGTGGGCGGCGTGCTGATCGAGCAAGTACATCCCTGCGGGTCCTTCAGCAACAATGTATGCTGCGCCAACCTGCCCCACTACACGCAAGACCGGCAAGGTACGCGGTTTGTGTGGTGCGCCGAGCCCTTCAGGGATAGCAGTAGGATCATTGTAGCTCTCATCACCGACGCGGGGCAGAGCAGGATCATCATCAACATCTAAGCCCATATCCATCTGTCGTTTGCGGTCATAGGGCAATGACCAACCGCGATCTTCTTGCTGGAATTGTCCGTATTGCTCATGACGGTTAACTTGTTTGTAACCCAACACTCCCTGACGCACAGTGCGTTGAAGCGTCGCAAAGACGACACTCGTATCTTGAAAGCGTACTTCTGCTTTGGTGGGGTGTACGTTCACATCCACGAAATCTGATGGTACGGTAATCATCAACACGGCGTAGGGGTTACGGCCTTTTTCCATCAGGCTATGATAGGCTTGTGTAACCGCATAGGTCAAACCACTATCCTGAACAGCACGCCCATTGACGAAAAGTGTGATCTGCGTGCGATCTTTACGGTGTAATGTGGGTTGCGAGATAAAACCATCAACGGTTACATTCCCGCCTACACCGCGGATGGGGTCTGCACCACTGATAGCAATCATCTCTTTAAAATAGTTAAGCCCTAGCACTTTAACAACCACGTCACCGAGGTTACCGCTACCGGGCGAGCGAAATTGTTCGCGTCCATCTTGCACTAGTACAAAACGCACATCGGGGTACGCCATAGCATAATTTTGTACGATGCGCATCAGATGGCGCTTCTCGGTATTCTCGGCTTTCAAAAACTTCAGACGTGCCGGCACGTTGTAGAACAGGTTATTGACGGTGATCACAGTGCCAGCAGGTGCGCCTATCGGCTTACGATTAACGATTTTGCCACTTTCAACACGAATCTGTGTGCCTACATCTTGTTGACGGTGACGGGTTTCGAGCGTGAATTGGCTGACAGCGGCAACGCTCGCCAGTGCTTCGCCACGGAAACCGAGCGTATGAATGGTTTGGAGATCATCGGCAGTGCGCAACTTACTGGTGGCATGGCGCATTACAGCCAGTTCAACTTCTTCGGTTAAAATACCGGAGCCATCATCACTAATACGGATATGCTTTTGTCCGCCACCGCTGGCTTCGATGTGGATATTATTCGCCCCGGCATCGAGCGCATTCTCTACTAGTTCTTTGACCACCGAAGCAGGACGTTCTACCACTTCACCAGCGGCAATTTGTGAGATGACATCATCCGCCAGAATTGCTATTGTTCCCATGCATGTAACCGTTTCACTCAAACCAAAATTGCAAAAGCCCCATCATGTGATGGAGCTTTATTATAGCGAAAGCCTGCCGTGCTGGCGATGATGCTTAACTATGAGCAACTCCACCGATCAAGTTTGCGCCCATGAGCGGTATGCGTACACCGAAGGTTGTGCCTTCACCCTCAACGCTCTGAACGAAGGCATCACCATCATGATGACGGGCGACACTACGAACGATGAATAAGCCTAAGCCACTGCCTTTGACGCGATTATGCTCACGACGACGAATACGAAAGTGGCGATTGAACAACTGGCGCATGTTCTCTTTGCTAATCCCATAACCATTATCGGAAACAGTGATCACCAAGTTATTGCCGTCACGATTCAAGCCCACTTCGATCTTACCGCCGTTGGGGGTATATTTGATGGCATTGTCGACAAGATTAATAATGGAACGTTCAATCATATTGGCATCAACGTTGACAATCGGAATACCCTCACCGATATTGACCAAGAGCGCTAATTCGCCCTTCTCGGCAGGCAAAAGATGCGTGTTAACAATCTTATGCACCATATCAATCAGATCAGTGGGGGCACGCTCCATCTCATAGAAGCCCGTCTCCGGATCATAGCGCCCTGCATCCTGAATATTATCAACTAACGATGTCATCTGTGTGACACCGTTCAAGATTTTCTCGACGAAATGCAGGAGTTTGGGATCTTCTTCCGCGCTCTCCAACATGCTGGCAAAGCCTTTGATTGATGTCAGGGGTGAGCGCAAATCATGCGATACGATGCGCACAAATTCATTTTGGTTTTGAGTGAGTTTGTTATGACGTGCCGTAACCTTCTCCGATGAGGTGACAATTGTCAGCGCATCAAGGAAGGAGAGTAGCTGCGCGCTGGTCTCCTCGGCTAACATGATCGAATCATCAAACATCAAGCCGAATGAGCCCGCAATTTTTTTCTGGTGATAGATGGGCGCAATCGCCCACCCTTTGTAATGGGTGCGGAGTGAATCCGGCAAGGAGCTGGTTAAATGCACATCATACGACAGGTCTTTGACAATGTCTGCCAAAAGATCGGCATCGGGTAGATGGCTATCGTCCAACTGATGCAAAAAAGTCTCGGCTGGTTCTTCAAAGACGACGTAGAATCCACCGATAGCACGCATCATATTTGTTGTATGCTGGAGGATAATTGGTGCGATCTGTTCCAGGCTGGACGACTGGGCGATGAGCCGCATGACATCTTGTAACAGCGTATAGTAATTGGGTTGTATGGTGTTGTTGTGTTGAGCCATCAAGACATCTCAATCATAGGTGTTTGATTATACGTTCTTAAATCTATTCACATTATAACCGATAACCTCGTTTATGATGGTTATGATAGGGAATAAATTTAGGCAATTTATCGCTAAAGTAACGATTTATGCTTGGATGAGAGCGTCTATAGTGAACTTGTCGCTCTACTTCTTTCGTGCTAGACTCTTGATAAACCGAACTCACCTGTATTAATGATTGGTTGTAGTATACCATGGTTGAAAAAATTCTTATTGTAGATGATGATATTGACAGCTTAAAACTCATCGGTCTAATGCTAAAACGTCAGGGTTACGAAGTGACCGTTGCAGATTCTGGTGGAAAGGCGCTTACTAAAGCAGATGCCGAACGCCCAAACTTGATCATTCTTGATGTAATGATGCCTGATATGAATGGTCTTGATGTTTGCCGGAGTTTACGCACCAACCCCAACACAACCAATATACCAATCATTATGTTCACTGCGAAAACTTTAATTGATGACAAAGTCAAAGGTTTTGAAGCTGGCGCAGATGATTACTTGACCAAGCCAACACATCCGGCAGAACTCGCCAACCGCGTGAAAAGTGTGCTTCAACGCAAGGCAGTTGCCCCCGCCAGCGATGATGGTCTTAAGATGAATAAAGCCTCTGTAGACGGCAATCCACAAACAGAGCAAAAGTTAGGGATGTTGATCGGTGTGCTAGGTGTAAAGGGTGGTGTAGGCACCACAACTGTTGCCCTCAATGTTGGTGCAGCGTTATTCGGAAGCGGTGAGAAGCCAATCCTAGCTGATTTCCGTCTAGGCATCGGTGGTATGGGCTTGATGTTAGGTACAGATGGTGGTGGGATGGAGCGTTTGCTGGGCGAAGCACAGATCACGCATGATCTTGTCGAAAAAGCTATTGTCCAACATAAGAGTGGACTGCAAGCACTTGTCTCAGAATCGAACCCGCATGACATAAGACTTGATTTTAAGATAGACAAGCCAATGCGGATTGTGCAGATATTGCGGCATTTTGGTAATCCGACAATTATCGACCTCGGCAATGGCATCACGCATGAAAATGTTGAGATCATCGACAAAGTTGAGAAGCTCTTGTTTGTGATTGAGGCATCGACAGTGGCGTTGGAGATCGCTAAATTGCAATTAGCGGTACTGGATGATCGGATAGGGGATAGTCGCATCAGCGTTGTGGTGGTCAATCGCTCACAATCTACCCTGCCCTGGCATGAAGCTGAAAACCGCCTGAACCGTGAGGTCAAAGCAATCATCTCTCCTGCCCCTGAACTAGCATTTCAATCCGGTGAACAAGGCATCCCAATGGTGATATTACAACCCAATGCGATGGTATCCGGACAATTTGTTAAACTAGCGGATGAGATGAAATCACGCATTCGGTCTATCACAAATAGCTAGAGATTATACAATGATGACAATCGAAGCGAAAAATATTATTGGAATATACGAAATGGATAAAATTGCTGTCATTGCAGATTGGATCCGGCAAGCAAATAACATTGTAGCATTCACAGGAGCAGGTATCAGCACACCATCCGGCATCCCGGATTTTCGCAGTGCAGATTCTGGCTTATGGGAACACGTTGATCCACAACGGGTCGCAAGTATTTACGGCTTTCGGAAAGAACCTCAGGCATTTTTCGATTGGGTACGACCACTAGCCCGTAAGACACTTGATGCACAACCCAATGTAGCACATCACATGCTGGTTAAGCTAGAACAAATGGGGAAATTGAAGGCCGTCATCACACAAAACATTGATATGCTTCACACCCGTGCCGGCACAAAAACCTTATTCGAGTTACACGGTAATCTGGAAGTAGCTACCTGCATCAATTGTTTTCGTGAATATCCGGGCGAGCCAATCATTGCACAGGTCTTAAAAGATAGCGCTGTACCGCATTGTCCAGCTTGTACAGGTGTGCTGAAACCTAACGTAATCTTGTTCGGTGAACAGCTCCCCTTTGAACCCCTGATGGGCGCGAAGAAAGCAGTACGTAATGCAGATGTTTTGATTGTCATCGGATCATCTTTGGAGGTTGCGCCAGCGAGTGAATTGCCTCTGATCGCCAAGCGTAACGGAGCCAAGCTGGTCATTATCAACTTAGAGAAAACTGTTCTTGACCGATTTGCGGATCTGACAATTCATGCAGATGCCGCTGAAACTTTGCCCAAAGTGTTGCAATGTTTAGAAACAACATCCTAATGCTTTTATACAGTCACACTGGATAATAGAACTATGAGCCAGAACTTACATTCTCAATATAAGCGTATTTTTGAGATCACCCTTCAATTAGGCTCAACATATGACCATATGTCATTGCTTAGAAAAATCGTTTTTGCCGCGCAAGAACTCATTGATACTGAAGCGGCGTCGATTTTATTGATGGATGATTCGATTGGCAAATTGCGCTTTGCGATGTCCACGAACATCAAACCTCACGAGATGGAAGAAATCACAGTGCCGCTTGAAGGCAGTATTGCCGGTTGGATCATGAAGCATGGTGAACCCCGTGTGATCGAAGATTCTAGCAGTGAGGGAAATCACTTTAGGGGCGTGGGTGAAAAGATTGATTTCCAAACGCGCAATCTACTCGGAGTGCCAATGCGTGCTCACAAAGACGTCATTGGTGTGGTGCAGGCGGTCAACAAGCAAAACGGTGGAAAGTTCACCGATGATGATGTTCAACTCTTGCGTATCCTGGCTAGCCAGGCGGCAATGGCAATCGAAAATGCGCGTATGTTTCAGCAGAGTGATTTTATCTCCGAGATGGTACACGAACTACGCACACCACTTCTGGCATTGCAAGCGAGTACCACCCTGCTCCAGCGAAAAGAATTGCCAGATGATAAGCGCAGTCATATTGTCACCACAATGAAAGGTGAGACACAGCGCTTAATCACACTGACCAACGACTTCCTTGATGTGGCCCGGTTAGAATCAGGGCGCGTATCGCTTGATGTTGTGCCGTATGATATACAGGCATTATTAGTCGAAACTGCTGATATGGTATCAGCACAAGCTGCGCACAAAAATATCACCATTCAGGTCACTGATGAGTCAATGCTTGTCGAAGCCGACCGGGGCAAGGTAAAACAAGTGTTACTCAACTTATTGACTAACGCTATCAAATACAACCGTTCTGATGGCTCGATCTTGCTATCATTACAAACCCGCTACGAATCCGAACAAGCGATGGCTGAGATACGGGTTGCAGATACGGGTTACGGCATCTCCAAAGAACATCAAAAAAATATGTTTCAGAAGTTTTACCGCGTACCGACCTTAGAGAATGTCGAAAGAGGGACAGGTTTAGGGTTAGCCATTTGCAAGAATATCATTGAAGCACATGGTGGACGCATCTGGTTGGAGAGTCAAATCGATGTCGGTTCAACATTCTTCTTCACCCTACCCTTATCACAACCTTCCAACGGAGGCAATGCGCCTATTGGATGAGTAGGCGCACATCACCAACGCGGCGCGTGATCCCCTGTGTATCAAGATATTCAAGCACTGCGACAGCATATTTGCGCGACGTATTGAGTGCATCGCGCACGTCTTTCACATCAATTCGTCCTTCGGGGGCTTTGGCGAATAAGTCACGAATAACAGTCAGCAATTGCTGGTAGGTCGTCGTCAGAAAAATAACATCCGGCGCGACCTGCTCAACCTCTCCTAGTGTCATCAATGCATGTAAAAGTGGTTCTCCCAATAGATCAACAGCTTCTTTGTAGGATAAAGGCTTGTAATCGAGCGACTGCATCTGGTCGATAAACTGTGCGATCTGTGATTGTTGCGTGGGAGTGAATTGAATTGTATGATCAGGCAACTTGACCACATCACGCTGAATGACAACGTGTTCTTGTAACGCCAACAACCGTGATAAGAGCGCATTTTTGATCCCTAAACGACTGCGCAGTTCTTCGCGGGGAATACCGATACGCAAAGGATTTTGTTGATGATACGCTGTCACGAGGGTGAGTATCTGCTGAAGCATAGCATGGTAACGACTCATCGCCCAGAAGGTGGTCTCATCGATTGCGATAATGCGCTGTTCTGTCAGTGCCTGTTCTAGTGCCTCATGGAATTCACTATCAGCGTACGCGGTTGTCTGTTGCAGGTGAACGCGCTTTTGAGGTGTATCGCGGTCAGCGGATTGTGTGACTCGTTCGGCAGGTGTGCCGGCAAGGCGCGTTTGCAATTGATTGAGCAAGTCAGCATTAAAACGCTTCCAACGGCGTTCAGGATGGGGATTGACCACAATGCCACCACCAATGGTCTGGGCCGGCGATGGATAACGCAAGATAAAACGATCACGCTGGGTGAGCGGGATTGGATCTCGCAGGCGCAACTGTAACCAACCCTCTGCATCGGGTGGCAATTGCTCATGACTGAGCAAACGTACTGTCGCCATTATTTCAGACGCGCCGGAGAAGAATTTGACCTCTGCATTATGTTGAAGCGGACGGTCAACATTGGCTAAATGTTTGAAATGCACGTCAATCAAACGAGTACTCTGGAGTTGACCGGGGTAAGCAAGCACGTTGCCCCGCGTGACCTCTTCAGTACTAATACCGGATAGGTTGACAGCGACACGACTACCCGGCAAGGCATTCTCAATATCACGTTTATAACTCTGCAAACCCCGGATACGCGCACTGATCGCCATAGGTTGCAATTCAACCATATCGCCGACAGAGAGCGTGCCACCAGAGAGCGTGCCCGTTACAACGGTACCAAAGCCTTCAACGCTGAACACACGATCAACGGGAAGGCGTGGTTGGTTGTAGTCTGTGTGTGAGGGGAGTTGATCGAGTATTGCACTGAGATGAGCGGTCAACGCATCCATGCCGGATCCATTCACCGCCGATACGCGCACAATTGGCGCATCAGCTAGGACCGTATCAGCGACTGTCTCCTGGACATCCAGTTCAACTAAATCAAGCCACTCGCTATCATTGATAAGATCGACTTTTGTGAGAACAATCACGCCTTGTGGGATAGCGAGCAAATCGAGAATGGCGAGATGTTCACGGGTTTGAGGCATGACGCCTTCATCGGCGGCAACAACCAGCACAGCTATATCAATCCCACCAACTCCTGCTAGCATATTTTCAATGAAGTCCCGATGCCCTGGTACATCTACTATGCCGACAGTTACACCCTTTGGTAAGGTAAACCATGCAAAACCGAGATCAATCGTAAGCCCTCGCGATTTTTCTTCTTGCCAGCGATCCGGATCAATACCGGTTAGACATTTTACCAGCGTCGACTTACCGTGATCGACATGTCCAGCAGTTCCGATAACGCGCATGAACTACGATAATCCGTTACTGTTGAAACCATTGGCATTATTATTAGCCGTGTTTTCGTCTGGATTGACCATCGCTGTCGATTGAGTGCTAGTTGGTGATGGTTGTGCTGTATCATATTGCATGATGAGCGATTGATAACGATCACGGTACATAGATGCGCGCTCACGTTCAAGATCCCAAAGACGCTTTAGACTATCAGCAAGCGGTTCGAGGCGTGTCTGAAAGCCTTTGAACTGCTCGGTGAATTGTTCAAACTCGCGGTCGTGATTGCGCCAGACTTCATCGCTGGAGAGACGCAGTTGCTTCCAGCGTTTTTGATCGTCCTCACGCCAATCGTTCCATTCCTGGCGGAAGCGTTCCTCACTGAGGCGTTGCATCTCGGCAACTTCGTTGATCCGTCGTTCGAGGCGATCTCCGATACGGTCGAAGTCATCAATGATACGGCGCATATCACGGTAAGCTGATGCCCATGTCTCGAAGCGTTCGATATTGTCTTGCATCGCTTGATCGTGCTGTGTGAAGCGTTTGAGGATATCATCCACCTTCTGGTCACGCTGTTGGGTGAGTAACTGCTGTTGATCAAGGAATTGCTGAATCTGCTCGCGTCGATCCCGCTCACCATTCTGGACATCTTGAATACGGCGTTCGTTGCGCAATGAGAGGTCTTCGATCAAACTCACTTTGGGACGAATGGTATCAATTTGCTTCTTAAACTCTGGCAATTCGCTTTCAATCTCAGAGATACGGCGTGCATCTTGACGGCGCTGTTCTTCGAGAAATACTAGACGACGGTCAGGTTCTTCGAGGCGCTTGGTCAGGTCATCTACCCGTTGCTGAATGACGCTAACGCTATCGGCAGTGCGTGTGCCTTCAGTCTTAACTTCTGTCAGGCGTCCGGTGCTACGTTGCAATTCTTCGAGCTGTTCTTGCAAATCACGAATGGTACGCTGAACGCCCTCACGACCGAGTTCCTGACGGCGTTCGGCTTCGCGCTCGGCAGTCAAGCGTCGAGCTTCGGTTGATTCCAGCAATTGGCGCATCTCAGCACGCATACGCTCAACAAAATCACCCTGTTGATCTACGGAGAGTGATACCCCCTGCATCATGCTCTGATCTGATTCGACAGAGTTCACGCGCTTCTGCAAGGTAGACATAGTCTCTGATTGTTGCGCGAGCCGTTCCTCTAACATAGCGATAGTTTGTTTATCATGCCGACGTTCTTCGTCGAGCCATTCGATCATCTTAGCAAGTTGGTTAATATCCATAGAATAACCTCACACATTACATTATTCTGTAATTATAGCACAGCGTAGGGGTGTGGTGTATATTGTGGGTCGGATCGTTTGATTTGTACTTTTGAGGCACTTTTGCTCAGCGTTTGACAGACGATCTGCATATGATAAAGCAACAAATACCCCCAAATTCTTCCTCATTTGCTATAATGCAAGCATATTAGTGTTATACCTATCAAGTATATTGCAAGAAAGTATGTATTATGTTCCTCACACGGCAAGAAATGGAACAACAAGAAGCTTCGATGCTCGCGCCATATGCCTTGCTGAGTAAGGCGAGCAAAGGGCGTTTTCATACCGATCATGAACCGCCCTACCGCACAGCATTTCAACGAGATCGAGATCGTATCATCCATGCAGAAGCCTTCCGCAAGTTAGAATATAAAACACAAGTTTTTGTGAATGACTTCGGCGATTATTATCGTACCCGTCTGACGCACACCTTAGAAGTAGCCCAGATCGGACGCACTATTGCTCGCGCATTGGGGGCCAATGAAGACCTCACTGAAGCGATCTGCCTCGCACATGATCTGGGTCATCCACCATTTGGTCATGCTGGCGAAGATGTGTTGAACATGCTGATGCAAGATTGGGGTGGGTTTAACCATAATCATCAGAGTTACCGTGTTGTCACTGAACTGGAGCAACGATATCCTAAATTCAATGGGCTGAATCTGACACTGGAAACGCTAGAAGGTATCGCCAAGCACGAAACCGAGTACGATATCAGCAAGGCGACTATCTTTGACCCTGATACACGTGGGAGTATTGAAGCTCAAATCGCTGATGTATCCGATGAGCTAGCGTATAACGCCCATGACCTTGATGATGGTTTACAAGCAGGACTCATCACAACCACACAGTTAGAATCATTGGAGATCTGGCAACGCTTGTGTGCGCGCTTAAATTGGCAAGGACACATCCTGACCGAGCTTGAGCGTCATCACTTCGTACGAGAGCTAGTAGGGATTATGGTCAGTGATGTGCTGGAACATACCAATCAGCAATTGATAGATCACAACATTGATTCTGCAGAAGCAGTGACCAAACATCCTGAGAACATCGTGCAATATAATCCCCAGCAAAAACAGCAAAATCGTGCGCTTAAAGATTTCTTATATGAGAATATGTATTATCATTATCGTATTGTGCGTATGAAAAACCGTGCTGAGAATTTTCTGGGGCGTTTGTTTGAATCTTATGTCCAACGCCCAACCCAATTACCCCCGCATTTTCAAGCACGGATTGATAAGCAAGGGGTACACCGAGTTGTTTCTGATTACATTGCGAGTATGACTGATCGCAGTGCTTTGTTAGAATATAGACAATTGTTCGACCCGATGATGCGTCCGTAGTGAGGTGACCCACATGGCAAGCGAAACGATACTCAATGGCCGATACCGCCTGATCGCTCAACAAGGCTCAGGTGGCATGTCTGTCATCTATAAAGCTAAAGATCTTGCGCTAGGGCGTACGGTCGCAATTAAAATTCTGCGCCCGAGCTTAACAAGTGATCCCGCATTTCTAGAAAAATTTCGGAATGAAGCACGGGCAGTAGCCAACCTGATGCACCCCAATATTGTGACTGTATATGATGTAGGCAGTGATGGGCCTACCCACTTCATAGTGATGGAGATGGTTGAAGGCACTGATCTGAAGAAAATCGTCAAAGATCATGGCGCCTTATCCGTTGATCGCGCAATTGATCTATCAATCCAAATTTGTGCAGGGTTGGGTTATGCGCATCGCTCAGGATTGGTACATGCGGATGTTAAACCGCAGAACATGCTAGTCACGCCCGAATATGTGGTCAAAGTGACAGATTTTGGTATCGCTCAGGCGCTCCATAACACACAACCGAACCAACAACCCACGAAAGTAGATGTAGTGTGGGGCAGTCCGCATTATTTTGCGCCGGAACAAGCCCGCGGTGAACAACCTACTCGTCAGGCTGACGTGTATGCTGTCGGTATTGTAATATTCGAGATGTTGACCGGAGAATTGCCGTATATGGGCAATAATCAGCAGGAATTGGCACTAGCGCACATCCGTGAACCAATCCCTAATATTAACGAGCGTCGCAGTGGTATCCCTGAAAGATTGGGGAAAATTATCTATCGGGCGATGGCAAAAGATCCTCGCGACCGTTATCGTGATGCCGACCAGATGGGGAATATTCTGCGTGAGTTCCGCGACCGAGCACGAGATATGACAGCGGTTGCGCCACAAGTTCCCGAGCAACCAACCCCACCCAAACCCCCACAGGTGACTCAACCAAGCCGTCAAGCGCCGGGCAATCGTCCGCCGGGCGTTGGCGCAAATGCAAGCACACCACCCTACAATAGCGAAGCGACTGCAAAATACAGTGCCGCACCAGATGCGCCGAACACGTATGACCCACGTAAACAATCGGATTCGGTAGTAAAACCGGCACAACCTTTTCAACAGAATTATATTCCAGCACCTCCACAGCAGCAGGCACAACAAGCACCCTATTATGGGCCACAGCCACAACAAGGCACACCGTATCCACAGACGATGCAAAACCCTAACCTGATGGATAGTGGCGGGTATCCTCCGCAGGTGAACTATCCAAGCCAGGCCATGTTACCGGTTGATGAGGAAGAAGGCTTCGATTATGTAACAATTGCTTTGGGTATGCTAGCGGTGATGGCTGTTGGCGGACTAATTATCCTGTGGATTTTTGTGATCTCAACTTTATAAGTACGTATTTTATGGGAGATGATTGTGCTTGCGATCATTCTCCCGTCATCGAAGATGATGAAGGTGACATGCCAGGCATAACCACATATTGATCAATATGCACTTCTGCTGCACCTAATTGAGTGGTTGCCATGTAAATACCAATTGCCCCCTCAGTAAAGGTTGTATCAGTCAACATGACTACTTGTTGATCGTTGACATAGCCAGCAATCTGATCCTCAAATACATTAACCGTCAAGGTGTTTGCCTCACCTAATGGATTGATGATCGCATTGAACTCCCAATCAGTGGACGATGTGCCACCATTACAAGCCGTACGCAATTCGCACCATTGCCCCGTCTCACGTTTCCAAATGCTATAACGTCCCATACCATCGACTGCAAACACATTATAGTTATCCGCATCCTGATAGCGAAAAACGATGCCGAAAGCACTGCTATCACTGGCGCTAGTCGCTGAAATCTCACCCGCAAACATAATGTTAACATCTTGATAACGGAAGCCATCAGGGTTAACCAGCGATGTGATTGCCAGACCCGCTTGCTCATTGCGAATACGATATTGCCCCTCGTCAATCACGCGCTGAATACTAGCATTATTAGTTTGCTCCCAATAGCTATTGAGCGGATCATCCAGCATGAAATCACTGGTGAAAAATGCTGACTGACCAACCATGCTATCTACCCCGGCCATACTCATCACGCCTTCTTCAGCGATCACGTTCTCTGTTGTGGCAGTTAATAAGGGTTGATCGATCTGGTTCTGCGCGAGGCGTGCGATCAACAACAGCGCGATGATAGCAACGGTCAATGCCGCGAAGCCGAGCGGATTTTGCTTTGCAGGTTGAATGAGCAAAGTATGAATCGTGCGATTGATCGACTCATCTTGGCGTTCTGGCTCAACAGGTAACTCATCCAGTACGGCGGTCTCTGGTAAACGTACACTCTTAGGATGTAAAGGCGCTTGTGAGCGCATCACACTCGGTTGATAACGCGCCTCGGTCGGTTCCTGACTAATCGCTTCAGCTAATGCCATCTTGAGCGCTCGCCCACTCTGATAGCGGTTGTTGGGGTCTTTAGCAAGGGCAGTATTCAAAACCGCATCCAGTGCTGGATTTTCCATCTGTAGATATTCCGAGACGAGTGGTGGGTTGGTTTGGACGTGCTTGAGTAGCAATGAGATCGTGCTCTCATCATCGAATGGCGGGCGCCCCGTGAGCAATTCGAATAAGATCACGCCCAGCGCATACAAATCACTGCGGTAATCGACATCAGCACCAGTTGCCTGCTCGGGTGACATATATGCTGGCGTACCGATAATACTACCCTCCGCCGTAAGCGCACTATGATTTGCTAGACGCGCAATGCCAAAATCTGTGAGGATAGCTCGTTCACGCTCATTGAATAAGATATTAGCTGGTTTAACATCACGATGCACCATACCCCGTTCATGAGCATAGTCGAGCGCATCGGCTAGATCCCCAATGATCTCTCTGATGCGTTCGTGAGGTAAAGTAGCTTCTTCCATCCGACACCCCTGCAAAACATCAATCAAGGTATGTCCATTGAGGTAGGGCATCACCATATAGTACAGTTTGCCCTCAGGTATATCGAGTGTATCAAAGTCATAAATTTGCACGATATTGGGGTGATTGAAACTAGCGATGAATTGCGCTTCCTGCTTAAAGCGGTCTTTAAAGGTGTCTTCATAAACGAGATGTTCATGGAGAACTTTGATCGCCACTTCGCGTCCCAAATTGGTATCTGTAGCACGATAAACAGTCGCCATACCACCTGAGCCAAGGCGCTCTTTTACATTATATCGACTAAGATTGTCGTTCAAAGTTGTTGCTACGTTTACCATTTTTTGCCTTACAAGGTCAGAGGATTTATCTCACTTTAAACGATACGAAACAATTATGACAAAACTATGACAAAGTATCGGGCTTTGTTAGAACAAACCAGAGAACCATTTATGAGATTCTCCGATTTGTTCTATTAGCTCATAAGCAACATAAGTCAATGCCATCAATCTTCAGCAGTGGGAACCTCGAAGGCGGCAAGTGCACTAAAGACATCCCGCGCATTACCATCAGCATTGATCAAGCTATAGTAACAAGCATGAGTATTATCCACTGCACACCCATTGAGGTTATAGAGGAACATCGCACCCACATCACCTCGTTCTGCTCCAGCAGCGAGAGCGACGGCGGTGTAATCAGCTTGGTCAGTTGCGGTATTGAGCGCGACAAAATCCAGACCACTACCGTCCCCTGATGCACCGTCTGTCGTACCCCAGCCGAAGCGCGTCACCCACAAAGGTTGATCAGTCCCGTTGTTACGGTCAAGGATTTCACGGAAGTTATCAAGCGTATCAGCAAAGAAGAAATGATAGGACTCATCATAAGGCGGGTCTTGATTGGGTTCACCACAACAAGTGGCATCAGGTGCATTGCTGAACCCATCGACATGCACGCCAAAGCCATCGCTAAAGTTCGATGCACCTTGTTCGAGGAGTGCCTCAAAAAACACGAAATTATCGATTGAATTGTAGAAATCATTGTTACCGGTGGGTGCTAAGCCCGCCGTAAGTACTAAAGCATCTGGATCGGTAGTTTTAATTGCATCATAGGCAACTTCGAGCAGGTCGATATATCGCACCGAGCTGAGGCGTGCATCGGGGAAGCCATCACTGCGCAGGCTGACATCTGTCGTCATCCATGAAAGACGGTTGTTAGGCTGGAACCAGATTTCATAGGCATCAACCTGTCCAGCATAACGGCTGGCAACTTCACCCGCGAATGTACCAAAGGTATCGAGATTATCAGGCGGACCATAAGTTGGCTGTTCACGTGCAAGGTCTGTTGCACTAGGACGTGCCCAATCCGGCGCACCGGTGAGCAATAACAGGATATCAAAGTTATCGGCAAACGTTTCAACAGCCTGATCCAGTTCATCAAAGTTGAACGTGCCTTCTTCCGGCTCAACTACAGACCAATCAACAGTTAACTTCACCCAGCTGACGTTAAGCTGTGTGGAGAGACTAGCGTTAGCAGCATAATCATCTCCTTGAAAAACCTCTATGCCGGTCATCATGACAACATCCAAGCCAGCTTCGGCTTCCTCCTCGGTATCGTCAGTCTGGTCATCGGTGTCGTCAGCAGGCGGGCTATCTTCAGCGCCCGGCAAATTGATGCGTTGTCCGACAAAAATCAGGTTCGGATTCGGAATGGTATTCAACGATAGAAGCGTGGCAACAGTGGTGTTATTGCGTACCGCGATACGGAATAGTGTATCACCTGGTTGAACCACGTAACTGGTGACCGATGTATCATCAGGTTCTTCTTCGGGTGCTTCGGGGGTTTCAGTCGCTTCGGGATCTGGCGTTGGTGTTGGTGTTGGTGTTTCTGGCTGAGCACTGCCCGGAATCGTCAGCACCTGCCCGACAAAGATCAAAGAAGGATTTGCGATGTTATTTGCCTGTGCCAGTTGATTGGTGGTTAAACCAAAGCGGAGCGCAATGCGAAATAAGTTATCGCCTGGACGCACAATATAAGTATTGCTAGTGGCATCTTCTTCAGAATCACCGTCTTCAACTTCTGGTTCTGACGTAGTCTCAGCATCAGACGTTTCAGTCACCTCTGGCGCTTCAGTAGCTTCCGGTTCGGCGGTTACTTCCTCATCGACGACAACAGTGGCTTCTGCTTCTTCTGTCGCTTCCTCTTGTGCCCATACATTCCCGACTGAGAATGCGATGGACAACAATAAAATGACGACTAGTAAGCGATAGTATCGCATAGTTCGCTCCTTATGGGCGGATAATTAAATCATATTGTTACATACTTTAAATATTACACCGAAGCGAGCAGTCTCGCTACTCAGCACGTGCTATAATGAGCATGTTGTTGGAAATTGGTGAAGAAAGATACGATATTTGGATGAATAGAGGACAAACGAACGGCATCATCGCTATTGTGAGCGGATTGGTGCTGACGATTATTGCTAGTATTATCCTGAGTTTTCTTGCCGTAGATCGCTTGAATCCGTCACAGGTAGTGATCGCCTCGGTGGTGATTTTCCTATTCTTAGCCCCTTTATTCGGGTATGGCATCTTCACTTATGCACGGTCAGCAGAGGCGCAAATGCTGATAACTAATGAAGAAATGGTCAAACCCCGCCAGTTGTATGAGATGCTGTTCACAAACACACCACAGAATATAAACACATTGGCAACAGCCCTGGACAGTTCTCCCGAACAAATCCGCGTGTATATCGAAGAACTCGTGCAGTTAGGTTTGTTCAGTGGATATGCCAATTGGCAAACGGGAGAAATTCAGCTCTTGCAGAGATTCGTCATTAAGTCGCTTGATCAATGCGCGATCTGCAGCCAACAAATCTCGATCAATGCTTTAGAGCAAACTTGCTCGCACTGTTACACAACCTACTACCAGGCTGAACCCCTGTGAATTGGGGGGCATTATCGTAAAGATATGAGTTAGGATATACTCAATTGCAAGATCATTAATCAACTGAGGAGGGATAAATGTCTTCCGATTTATATCATCAAATAATGTCACAAAAAGGCAGTTTAGAGAATCTCGTGATGAAGCTACCTGGCTTCAAAGGCTATCAAGAAAAGCAAGCACGCCGAACGGCAGACCGTTTATTGCGTGATCATCTCGCAAGCGAGATCGATCGGCATCTTAAGCGTTTTGGTCGGCTACAGAACAAGTTACTGGACGGTGGTAAGGGTTTATCCTACATGACACGCGCCCGTGAGGTTAAATCCAAGATGGAAGCCTATCATGGCAAAATACAAACCGCCGCGCCAAAATATTCAAGCATGTGGGAACAGATCAAAATCACGGAAGAACACCTTGACCGTATCTATGCCTTTGACGAGGCACAATTCCGGTTCTTACTACAATTCGAGACAGCTTTAGATGACCTAGAAAACGTGATCAATAGTGGAGAAGGTATCGAAGATAGCCTCGAAACGATATACGATGTGGCATCTAATGCCAGCGATGCGTTTGACTTACGCGACGACGAAATTATCAACATCGCCAAATAATATCTACTGAATCACAACTTACTTCAAGGAGCAACGTAATGCGGATTATTGATGTCATTGATCATACTAACGTAATGGATGACGAGTTCACGTACCGTGAACCCCAGCAAGGCAGTGGGGATTGGCGTTTCGGCTCGCAGGTGATTGTCGGCGAAAGCCAGACTGCGGTATTTGTGCGTGCAGGCGAAGCGCTCGATGCGCTGGGAACGGGTCGCCACACGCTATCAGTTGCCAACTTACCGATTCTATCTGGTTTGATCGGACTCGGCACAAGTGGCCGTACCCCCTTCACCGCAGACCTGTACTTTATCAATCTGAAAGAAATGCCCCAGATTGGCTGGGGGACTAATCCACCAATCCCTCTAGAAACGCCTGGCAAAGGTATGGGAGCGGTTTTGCTCAGCACACATGGCACGATGAATATCTCGATTTCTGACCCCATGCGCTTTTTAAAGAAATTTGCTGTTGGCAAACCAATCACTCGCGTCGACGACATCAAGAACTCGATGCAAACTAAACTACTAGGCGAACTAACGGTTTTGCTGATGGGGTCTGGTGTGCAGAGCGTGCCACAAGCAAACGGCTTCTTAAGCGATCTTGAAGGTGGAATGCTGGCAAAACTGAACGAAGAATTCGATAATGAATTCGGCGTGAAGATCAAATCGCTGGATGCCAACCCCTTCCGTGCGAAGCAAGCCTCTATCGACGAGATCATGAACTATGTCAGTTTGGACAATTACGAACGCATCAAGCGCCTACAAATTGCTGAAACGGCTGCCGGCAACGAAGGCATGGCAGGTGGTTTAACTGGTGCCGGTGTTGGTCTGGGTGTGGGTCAAAGCATTGGCAATATGATGAACCCGCAACCGCAACAGAACGACATGCAACAACAGATGATGATGCAACAACAAATGATGATGCAACAAATGATGCAACAGATGAATCAGATGAACCAACAAGGTTCAAAACCAGCAGAATCCGAGCCGGCTACGGCAGGTGGATCCGCCGGGACATCACGTGAGGAGATCGAAGGCGCGATTGATGCACTCGACATGCGCCTGATTAACGGCGAAATTTCTGAAGCGGTCTACAATCGCCTCATGGAAAAATGGCAATCCCGCCTCGATAATCTGGGCGAATAAGTTTTCTAAGATAGGCACAAGATCGGTGATGAGATCCTGTGCCTATCATCCCGCCCTACTCGATGGTTATCGTACCAAGCGGATAAGCATCTGTACCATCGGTTAGGGGCAAGCGGTCTCCACTCACAGGGTCATAAAATCCAACAATCAACTGATATGTACCGCTAACAACTGTGCTCAGGTCAAGTGTATATACATCACGATAGATCGTACTCAGTGCCCATTGGTCGGTGGTCACACGCCCATCTTGCGGGGGATGATCATCCTGTGCCCACAGTGGCTCGCCTGTAGCGGGATTCACATCCCCAACTAACTGAACAAAGACTGTATACGGCACATCGGTCAAACGCGAGGGTTGCCAATAGAGTAAGACAGTCAACTGTTGTGTGATGGGTGATTGCAGTAACTCAGCATCCGCGAGGGTGATTACCTCATCGAAGATGGCGAGCGGGGTTTCTGACAATTCAGACAAGTGTACTGACCAATCCATGAAAGCACGCACGGGCAAGCCCGCCACACGAGTATCCTGAATAGTCTGCCAGTTTTCATATGCCCAGTTTTCAACTACACCCGTATTTTGCCATTCAGGGAAAGTCTGGCCCACGATCCAGACACGCTCAAACTGCTGATCAATCTGTGCCATCTCAGCGAGGATATCAGGGATGGGTTGCGTGAAATTAGTAGGCAAGGCAGTCTGAGGGGCGGGCACATTCGCTAGATCATAATACAAGCCAAAACTCGCATCAACACTGGTCTGGATGATGAGATCATCAGCTTGTGTATGCGCATTGAGATAGGCGATTAAAGCACGCCAATCAGGCGCTTTCTGGTATGCCGGCTGATGATAGTGATTGTTCAAGCTGATGACATTCAAACTACCCCACACAACTAGTAGGACAAGCACCAATGAGCGCAGATGACGTTGATGAGCTAGCGCGTAAATTGTTGCACTGGTGATGATGAGATAAGCAGGAACCGCTTGCATGATATAACGGGGGCGGAAGATGTTCAGCACTGTCGAGACCAGCGCCAGTACAATCATAGGCAAAATCGCCAATAAGATCAGCAGAAGGCTCCGTTGACGGTAAACATAGCCCGTATAGATGATCATCGCGAGAGTTAGCGGGCTGATCAGCGCCCACCAAACTGTGGTCGTACCATCCTGTAAAGTGAGTGAGAGTGTATCCCCAAATTGCAAAACAGGCACAAAGCGTTGCCAGATTTGTGCCAACTGAAATGCGCCTGTTGTGCCTGCGTAACCCCCACCGGAGATCAAATCACCCTGAAAAATAACGAAGGCACTAAAAGTGAGCGCGATAATTCCACCATTCAAGAGTGACCAGCGCAGAGTAAAGCGCCAATCGCGCCAGTGAGCAATCAGCACATATAAGCCCAGCACCCCGACTGTAATCAGTTCGTTGTAGAAAATCAGGCAGGTGACGAGTAGCATCACGCTATAAAGCACCCAATCACGCCAGTGACGGCGCTGAATCACGCGCAAGGCAAACCACAGTGTCATTACGTTCAACCCTGCCCAGATGCCATAATTACGAAAATCCTGAGCATGCCAGATTTCAAAGGGATGAATTGACCACAGCAACCCTGCTAACAGAGCGATTTGAGGTTGGTGCAAGAGGCGCTGTGCTAGCGCATAAATCGCTACAATTCCCAACACATTAAAGAGAACTGGCAAGAGGCGCAGTGCAAAGGCTGAGCCAATGCCGAAAATAACGCCCCATGCTCGAAAGAGGATATACGTCAATGGCGGGTGGGGTTCAAGCGCGGAAATTGTTGTCAAAGAGACGGATAGGGGTTCACCCGCCCAGCGTTGTGCGCTGAAGGCTTCGTCCCCGCGTAAGGCTACAGCATCAAGCTTATAGAGGCGTAAGCCGAAGCCCAACCAAACCAGCACAACCAACAAGAACAAGCGTACATGGAGATTCATCAGCTTTTATTTGGAGATCGTCGCCGATTCAAATTTTTCGATTTGCTCGTTCGTAAGTGGTAAAACAGATTTCTCTTGCAGGTTATCTTTCTGTTGACGGTTTAGCTCGCGCATATATTCGCTGATATTAGGCGATTTTTTCTCGTTGGTATATAACACATCCATCGCCGGGTCAATCATCTCGATTTCTACATCATCACTGACGAAGATGACAAGCGGCGTCACTTCAACATCAGGCGCAATGTCATCGAGAACTTTTTGAACATGCTGCACGGCATCACGGGCTTCTTGCATAGGATCACCGACACCATCCATGCGCATTGCACTGAAGAAGCGCGTGACGCGCCCTTTGTGAGATTGCCACTTATCGCCTTCAAGCGTGAATTCGCCATCGTGCCAGCGTGTGATAATGGCAAACACCCCCTGCGGGGCAATCAACACATGGCGTGCTGGCATGTGATAGTAATTGTAGAGGATGCTTTTTTTGCTAATGCCCTTCAAGCCATTTTCGATGGCTTTATCAGGATAGGGTTGACGCGCCCACATATTGGTCATACGTACCGAAAAGATAGTCAGGACAAAGGCGGCAGGTAAAGCGAGCGCCTGTGCCAGAATCACCCAGTTCGCAGGGGCATTGCCTGTGAAGAACGTATAATTGATGAAGATGAAAGCGCCTATCAACAGAGCTAATGTTGCTAAAAAGAGCCATGTGGCAATCTGTCGATTACGCTTAACAAGTTTTCTGTTGGTTACAATTCGCATAAGTGTATTCGCTCGTTTTTATAAGAGTGAAGCCACCTATCAAATATATCACAGGTGGCAATCGGATCAGTTAGCAACGGTTTGTACGGACAAGAAACGTGCCGCTCGTCTCATAGGTATTGTTATCTTCGTTAAGCTCAGGGACATTATCGCTCGGATCAATAATAAAGCGTGTAATAGTCACTTCATTGACATATGTTGTACCCATAACAAAGCCTCGTTGTTCGATGTCAACGGTATCGCCCGGTAGAATAGAGGGTAATATATAATCTTCACTGGAGATAATTTGTGAGGTGCGCTGGTTGATGATTTGCACACGCACGATTGTTTGCGGTGTAGCAACAAAGCCTTCGTTACGGATGCGGTAGAAGACAGTGTAAGGATACGCACATAAATAACCATCAGCGGAATCGAGCTGTTCACCGAACAGGTAAGGATTCCCGACGAAATACATATCTGCGTTAATGGTCGTTTCTTCTCCTGTTCGTGGCACAAAATACGATATGAAACCCGCATGGGTCACTTCTGCACAGATCCATTCGCCATAACGCACAGTCGGTAAAATTTCCCATGCACGGGGTGCACCGTAGGCTACACCAAAGACCGCAGTAGGGACTTCTCCCTGTTCGGGGCGCAGGCAGTGAGTCACAGGAACCAGTAATTCTTCGGAGCTACCCGGCGCAGTCTCACCATTGGCAAACACTTCGTAGAAGAAACCACGCCGTTCATACGATGGCACCGATGCCGGTAGATCATCGACATTGATGAACGTGCCTGGTGAGAACGACCCTAAATCAGCGCGGCAGTGTGTGGTAAAACGCAAATTTCCAGACAATCTGACATCTTGTGGATCATAGAGCAAGCGATCCCCACAAAAGCCGTAGGTGTTAAGGAGGCTGAGATCGGCATCGCCACCATCAATTTGCACGCCTACTGGCACACCGTCGCTATTGACACCTGTACCCGATAAACCGGCAGCGTTGAATGGTGTCACTTCAGCGGTGATGCGCGCGACACCGCCCATATCTAGCGCAACAGGGTCAGAGCCATCACCCGGGCCAAAGACAGCCGCTGAACTGAGATCTGTTAAGTTAAAGGTGCTGTTCGGTGACCAAGCCCAATAAGTTAAAACTGATGTGCCACTCTCATCAGCGAAAAAGCGGAAGCCATCCGGTAAATAAAAGCCCACCCAGACCACCGGTGCAGTAATGGTGACCGGTTCAGGCAGGGTGATGAACGCTGTGCCAGCTGTTTCAATGAATACCTGTGTTTGATAAGTGAGGGTGGCATCAATTGGTGAACCTCCGTTGTTATCTTCGTAAATAACAACTTGCACGGGTTGCGATGGTACAGGTTGTTGTACCGCGAGGGTCACTACATCTAGCACTACTCCATTGAGATTTAAGGCGTTGAGGTCAAAACCGTTCATGACCAGTGTCGGTTCACCTGAAATAAAAAAAGTTTCGCTACTATTACCGATATTATTGCTGAGCGTGACGGTACCTGCATCAACGGTTGTCACGTTCCATTGGAACAGTACGGTTATGATCAACATAAAAATTGCAAAGGTTAAAAAATGAAATTGGCGCATGGGTAGATAACTCCCTATCATAAACAATTCGTTGCTACAGCCAACGTAGATCGTATTGTAGGAGTAATTTTTGATGGGGTCAAGCGATTCCCTAAAAGCGGACAGCACTAGATTAGAAACCACGATCGCATTATAATGCGCACCGTTTGGACATTTACTGGAGTGATCAATGCCTGAGTTTCTTGCGCTTGCTGTCATCCTCATCTTAGGTATGGGAGCATACTGGTCGTTTTTTGTATTCCCACGTCAACGTGATTTCACCAAAAGACAAAATATGGTGCGGAGCCTTGCTGAAGGTGACGAGATTATCACAGCAGGTGGAATCATTGGCAGAGTACGCCGGATTGAGAGCGATCAAGGGATTGCTTATGTTGAATTAGCCGATGGGCTAGAAGTTCGCGTGGTGATTGCGGCAATGCTCGAACGGTACGATGCTGAAGAACTTGCCAAGAACGCTCGCATGGGGCACAGCGAAACAAAATAAACCCACAGAATGCCCTACGCAGAGCAATCCGCTATGGGGTGTGATTATTGAAGGAAAAAAGAAAGAAGGTCTCATTATGACGACACATATTCGATGGCTTGTCGTCATCATTTTGCTCTCTGTCTTGTCAATCTGGGTGATTATCCCTAAGGATCAAGACTTTGCGCCTGATTTCAATGATGATGGTGAACCGGACATTGTAATTTTAGGTCAGCAACCGCTAGGGCTTGATCTTGTCGGTGGCTTGCGGGTGTTGCTACAAACCACTGTATCGCCCGACACTTACACAGATAGTGACCTTGAAGAAACCGCCAATAACGTCAGTCGCCGTGTGAACGCACTCGGTTTATCCGAAGCCACAGTACAGGTACAGGGTCAACAACGCATCTTAGTGGAATTACCCGGCGAAACGGATCGCGAACAAGCAATTGAGACCATTCAGCAAACCGCATTGCTAGAATTTGTCGATTTCTCTGGGTTATCGTTCAGTGATATTCAACGCTTAGATGGCGCACGGATCATCACCGATGCGCAGGTACGGCTCGGTTTAAGTGATCCAGCGAACAGCACTTCTGAACGTAGCCCATTGACAGGACAACCATTCAGCACGGGTGTGACTGGAGATTGTTTACAAGCGGCAAGCGCACAGTTCGGGCAGACATCGAATATGCCCGGCAATGAGTGGTTCATCAATTTCGAAGTGGCATCAGAATGTGTGGGGCAATTTGCAGATTTCACACAGCGTTTAGTCGGTCAGCCCATGGCGCTGGTTTTAGATGGCATCGTGTTATCAGCACCAACGGTGAACCAACAACTGTCAACAGGGGGCATCATCACCGGTGATTTCACTGATGAAGAAGCTCAACAACTCGCGTTACAGTTGCGTTCGGGGGCATTGCGCATTCCACTAGAAGTTGAAAGTGCTGTTGAAGTTGGTGCAACGCTCGGTCAACAATTTCTCGATAATACCATTCGCGCTGGTATCTTGGGTGCGGTGGTCGTCTTCTTTTTCATGCTGATTTTCTATCGCGTGCCGGGCATCGCGGCGGATATGGCGCTGTTCGTGTTCATTCTACTCAATCTGGCGTTGTTCAAGCTGTTACCAGTGACGTTGACCTTGCCGGCTATCACCGGTTTCTTGATCTCAATCGGGACGGCAGTCGACGGGAATGTGCTAATCTTTGAACGCCTCAAAGAAGAATTGCGCGACGGCAAAGGCTTGGACGATGCCTTGAGCGACGGCTTTGATCGGGCGTGGCAATCCATACGTGATTCAAACATTTCCACGATCATCATCTGCGGTATTTTGTTCCTGTTTGGGCAAACACCCGGGGCAAGCATCGTGAGTGGCTTCGCTGTAACACTAGCGATTGGCTTGATCCTCAACCTGTTCACAGCTGTCACGGTGACGCGCACATTCCTATACTTGATCGTCGCAATCTCGCGCAAACCACTCAGCGAGAACAAATGGTTACTCGGTGTATAAGGGGAGAATAGACGATGTTTAATTTAGTTGAGAAGAGACGCTGGTACTTTATCTTATCGGCGTTATTTATCATCCCCGGCTTGTTCATCATGGGGTATTCGTGGGTGACAACTGGCGCACCTTTCCGCCTGAGCATTGATTTCCTCGGCGGGAGTATCTACAACATAACGTTTGTGGGCGACGATGTCACAGAAGATGAGGTACGTCTGATCTTTGAACAAAATGGTGACGAGAATCCAATCATTCAACGCCTCGGGCGCAGTGACGCCACACGCTGGGTTTTAATCAACCCGAGTACCGACGCCACTGAGTCTGAAGCGATCAGCGCTGAGCTGGTCACCCGCTTCAACGATGCTGAGTTGAGCGGCAGTTTGAACATCACTGAACTCGCTGATGGAGAATATCTTCTGAGCTTGAGTGACGAGACACTCAGTGAGGATGCTCTGCGCGAAACATTCGCGGAGTTCCTCGGTGACGGCGCAACACTGGAAGCACAACCTAGCAGTAGCTGGTCAATTCGGGCAGCGTTTAAAGAGACAGAAGCTGAACGACAAGCTCTTGAAAGTGATCTGGAAGCGCTTGCACCCATTGATCGGGGCACATTCAGCTTAGAGACTGTTTCACCAACAGTCGGTACAGAGGTGACACGCTCGGCATTCTTTGCAATCTTGTTAGCAGCGGTTGTCATTACTGGCTTCATTGTGATCGCCTTCCGACAAGTACCAAATGCTTTCCGTTTCGGCGTGTGTGCTATCACGGCGATGGTGCATGACATCTTCATCATGATGGGTGTGATGTCGCTGATGGGTTTGTTGCTCGGTTGGGAAGTAGACGCGCTGTTCTTGACTGCCCTGCTGACGGTTGTCGGCTTCTCGGTGCAGGATTCGATTGTGGTCTTTGACCGTATCCGGGAAAACATCCCTCTACGCCTCGGCGAACCCTATGAGACCATTGTCAACCGTAGTGTATGGGAAACAATTCTCCGTTCGTTAGCAACACAGCTCAATGCCTTCTTCATTATGATTGCGCTGTTAGTGCTCGGTGGGGAAACCGTTCAGCACTTCATCTTCATCTTGTTTGTGGGATTGATATCGGGCAGTTATTCATCACTGTTCACGGCTGTGCCCTTACTGGTGGCATGGGAAAAAGGCGAAATCCCGCTTATTAGCAAAAAGCCAGAACTCGAAGAAGCAATGGCGTAAGCTACTCTGTGTCCATAAACTATATAAAACCCCCTTCAGGCTCGAAGGGGGTTTTTCTTTATGACATTACAACATCAGTTACAGAGTGATGTGAGCAGGGTATCAATCTTCTCCAACTCTGCTTGACTTTCGGCGAGGCTATCACGTTCACGTTGCACGACAGGTTCCGGCGCTTTGTTGACGAAATTTTCATTTGACAGCTTGCCTTCACGGGCGCGAATATCATTGAGAACTTTCTCACGCTCTTTGCTGAGGCGCTCACACTCTTTTTCAACATCCAACATGCCTTCAAGTGGCAAATACAGTGTGGTATCACGCACAACCGCCGAAGCACTGTTATCTGGTGCAGGTGCGTCGTCAGCGAGCATTTCCAGTTGTTCGACATTGCACAGACGTGCAAACACAAAATCATAGTGTTTTAAGTTCTCGCGCTGGCTCCCCGGCGCTACCAATGCAGTGATACGTTTGCCGGGATCAACTTTGTATTCCGTGCGTGTCTCGCGGATAGCCCGTACCATCTCCATCAGGATGTTCATCTGTGCTTCGGCTTCTTCGTTGATATACGCCGAATCACTCAAGGGCCACTGTGCCACGATCAAGGCTTCACCTTTATGCGGGATGTAGTTCCACGCTTCTTCAGTCATAAACGGCATGAAGGGGTGTAACAGACGCAAACAGGTATCCACCACCTGCACCATCACGCGCTGCGTTATAACCTTAGCCTGTGCATCATCACCATAGAGTGCATTCTTGGCAATTTCCAGATACCAGGGCGCAAACTCATCCCACAAGAAACCGAGGATCTGATTGCCCGCTTCACCGTATTGATAGCTATCAAACAGAGTCTGAACGCGAGCAATCAAACGATGCATACGGCTCAAAACCCATTGTGATGGCAGATCCAACGCATCAGGTTGAGGCACACCGAGTTCTAAATCACCATCCAGGTTCATGTTCACCAATTTGGTGATGTTCCACAACTTATTGATGAAACGTGCATTATAAGCAACCTTCTCCAGATCGAGATTGACATCATTGCCGGGTGTGCCACTAGTGATGAGCGTGAAGCGCAACGGATCGGTGCCGTATTCATCGGCAACATCCAGCGGATCGATTGCATTACCTTTGGTCTTGCTGAATTTTTGCCCATCTTTATCACGTACCAGCCCATGCAAATAGACGGTGTGAAACGGCGGTTTATCGGTGAACCACATCCCCATCATGATCATGCGTGCCACCCAGAAGAATAAGATATCATGACCGGTTTCGAGCACATCAGCCGGATAATAACGCTTGAAATCTGGTGCGTTCTCATCGGGCCAACCCACAGTGCTGAATGGCCACAAGCCACTACTGAACCAGGTATCCAGTACATCGTCTTCTGGAACCCAGCCCTCCCCTTCAGGGACTTCGCGCCCGACGTAAATTTCACCCTCAGGATCACCATCTTTTTCGCGATACCATGCCGGAATACGATGCCCCCACCACAATTGACGACTCACGCACCAATCTTGGATGTTCTCCAGCCAGTGATAGTAAACCTTGGTGAAGCGTTCCGGCACAATTTTGATGTCACCAGAGCGCACAGGTTTCAGTGCTTTCTCAGCAATCGCATCCATCTTGATGAACCATTGCGTGCTAACCAGTGGTTCAACCACTTCGCCGCCACGTTGACTGCGCGGAATGCGCGTGGTGTATTTTTCAGTTTTGATTGTGAGACCCTGCGCTTGCATGTCTTCCCACAATTTCTTACGCGCATCGAAGCGATCCATCCCGGCATAGTCACCCGCATTATCGTTGAGCGTAGCATCTTTGTTCATGATATTAACCAACTCAAGATCATGTTTATCACGCAGCGCGAAATCATTGAAATCGTGCCCTGGCGTGACCTTGAGCGCGCCTGTGCCAAACTCGGTATCGACATATTCATCACCAATAATCGGGATCTCGCGCTCCATAAGGGGCACAATTGCCGTCTTGCCAATGAATGCTTTGAAGCGTTCGTCGTCAGGATTGACCGCAATCGCAGTATCACCGAGGATGGTCTCAGGGCGTGTGGTTGCCACCGGCAGATAGCCACCCTCTTTCACCGGATAGTTGAAGTAATAGAGCAAGACTTCTTCATCACTGCTCTCCACCTCAAGATCACTGACAGCCGTCATCAACCCCGGTGACCAGTTCACAAGGCGAGGCCCACGATAAATCAGCCCCTGCTCCCATAATTGCACGAACACTTCCTGAACGGCGTGTGATAAGCCATCATCAAGCGTGAAGCGCTCGCGTGACAAATAACAGCTGAAGCCAAGGCGACGCAAGTGTTGTTGAATGCGCCCACCCTTCTCCTCTTTCCATTGCCAGATGCGATTCAGAAATTCTTCGCGTCCAATTTCAAGGCGGGATGTGCCTTCTGAGCGCAACAAGGTTTCCACTTGTAGTTGTGTAGCGATGCCGGCATGATCGGTGCCCGGCAACCAGAGCGCGGCTTTGCCACGCATACGCTCGTAACGGGTCATCAAATCTTCGACGGTATACATCGCATGTCCGAGATGCAACGCGCCAGTGACGTTGGGGGGTGGCATCGGAATCACGAATGATTCACCATCGGGATTAGCTTCCGGTTTGAACCAGCCGTTTTCCTCCCACCAGGGATAAATACGCGCCTCAGCCTCTTGAAAATCAAAGGTGGATGGCATCTCTTGTTTTGTTGGTGTTGCCATAACTGCTCCTCATTAGTATGTTGATTGGGTAGTTGATGATGGTCGTCACGCCTCCGCGCTGATGGGTTTACGTACGTGCACGACCTGCTCCCAGCGATCTGGATATTCTTCAAAATCTTCAAAGCCCAGTTCCAGCAAAACGACTTTGGCTTCATCGACGGATAGGGGACGAAAACTCACCGAATGTTTGGTCGTCTCTAAGACTGGCGCTTTACCTTTGACCATATACAAATTCTGTGTGGCGATCATCGGCGGGCCTTCTTCATACTCCCAGATCTCGAATGTGATGAACTCATTATCATCATCATCTTTGTGATCGAAACCCGGCAAGAAACGCGGGCGGTGTTCCATGAACGGATCGAAATCACGCATTCCCAATACCAGCACCCCGCCCGGACGCAATAACTCATAGAAAATCAGCAATGTGGTCTCGATGGCTTCATCAGTCACCAGATGTGGCAGTGAATTGCCTTTACATACGATGGCATCGAAAGGACCTTCAACCACATCTGGCAGTTCTTCAAACGTTGCCCGTTCAAAGACGATCTGATCCAGCACACCGTGCGCTTCTGCATTCTCTTGTGCTTTTTTCAACATGCCGATGCTCGGATCAGTGGCGACGACTTCAAAACCAAGTTCCACCAACGGAATCGCTTCAGTGCCAACGCCACAGGCTGTGACCAATACACGCACCACACCTTTCTTACGGAAAATCGAGCGCAGACCTAAGCCTTCGCGTTCGAGCTTAATTTCCCAGTCTTTGTAAAAGAGTGGATAATACTCAGCAATTGCATCATAGAATGCATTGGTATCGTTTTGCATTGCTCTCCTTATTGGCACAATTGGCACACATGACCTGTGAATACAAAAAGCCCCTTTCATCCTATTGCAAGGACGAAAGGGGCTGAACTTTCGCGGTACCACCTTGCTTCAACGGTCAGCAATCGCTTTCCGTTGCGCTTGATTGCGCTATAACGGGCGTTCCCGTCCCGAGTCTACATCTGCCAGATGCTGGCAGGGTCTTTCGGGCAACTCGTGGATGACTTCAGGAGACTATCATGAGGCGACTCGCAACTTACAATCACCACTCTCTGACATGAGGGAGTATCCGTACTATTTCCAGTCAACGTTTTTATCAGTTGTATGCAAGCATGATACAGCGTGGTTGAACATTCGTCAATAGATTGACAGGCATTATGAAGAGACAGCGTACTCAAGAATCAGACATCAAAATGACAAATTCTTTGCCAGTATGCGTCGCTTTGAAGCTACTGACAATCTTGAAGCCATTTTTCTGCGTGGCTTTTTGAGCACGGTGATTCCAGCGGGCAATTGTTGCCCGGAAGGCTTTAGGTTGGTAACGTTCCTTTGCGAATGTGAGAATTTGCGCAATGACCTTAGCACCATGACCTTGTCCCGTCCAATCGGGACGCATCCCTACACCAATATCTAAGGCATCTGCGTCGTAAGACCCTCCAGGAACACGGGCTTCAGTATAAAATACCGCATGTCCTATTAATTCTGAACCGACATAAACACCGTAGAAATGGTTGTTGGGGTCGGTCAAACATTTAGCTTCGGCATCGAGATCATCCGTTTCAAGATTATACATGCGATAATCTCCATCATAGCGCCATTGAAGTATCTGCTTCGCATCGGTTATGGAAAGGGGCTTGATTAGAAGTGTGAGCGTCATGAGTGCACCGACATCATACTGCGGATGCGATCAGCGATCATATCAATCGCCACCCAGTTAAACCCACCTTCAGGAACGATCACATCGGCATATCGTTTGCTCGGCTCTACAAACTTCAGATGCATCGGGCGCACTGTCGATAGGTACTGCTCAATTACAGAGTCCGCAGTGCGTCCGCGCTCGGTAATATCCCGCCGCAAACGCCGAATGAAGCGAATATCTGCATCGGTATCCACATAAATTTTAATATCGAATAGCTTACGCAATTCCGGTTCGGAGAAGATCAGGATGCCTTCAACCAAGATGATCGGTTGTGGCCCGACGTTCTCAGTCGCTTCTAAACGGGTGTGGTTATTGAAATCATAGGTAGGTACCTGAACTACCTGCCCTTTTTGCAAGTGTTTGACGTGTTCGATGAGCAGTTCGGTATCCAGTGAATCGGGATGATCAAAGTTGATTTGGGCGCGTTCTTCGGCGCTGAGGTGACTGAGGTCTTTGTAGTAGGCATCATGCGGGAAATAAGCGATATGCTTATGTCCGACACGTTCGAGAATTTGATTGGAGACCGTGGTTTTACCGGAACCCGTTCCACCAGCAACCCCAATCGTAACAGGACGTTTTTTCTCGGTCATAGCCTGCTCTATTTACTCCCTACCAAACAAAAAGCCCGCGCTACACGGGCAACATAGAAAGCCACCGGTGGGACTCGAACCCACGACCCCACGCTTACGAAGCGTATGCTCTACCAACTGAGCTACGGTGGCGCATCACAATAAGTAATAGTATATCAAATGCAAACTACAATTCGCAAGACTGAAACGCACCAAAACCGATCCATTGGAGGATCGGCTTCGGTGCGTTATTGCACAATAAGGGGTTGTGCTAGTTCGTCTAATCGCCCACTGCTGAGAGCGTATCATCCGTGAACTGTTCTTCTTCAGTTGAACCACTCATGGCAGTCGTCGATGCCTGTCCCATAGTGATAATGTTCTGAACTGCATCGAAGTAACCGGTGCCGACAAACGCCTGATGCTTAACTGCCTTATAACCATCACTTTGTTCGAGCGCAAACTCACGATCTTGCAGGGCGCTGTAGGCCGTCATACCTTGTTCACGATAACCTAACGCGAGTTCAAACATACTCAGGTTAAGCGCGTGGAAGCCTGCTAATGTGATAAATTGGAACTTGTAGCCCATCGCGCCTAGCTCACGCTGGAATTTAGCAATGGTTGTGGCATCCAGATGACGACTCCAATTGAAAGACGGTGAACAGTTATACATCAACATTTTGTCGGGGTACTTGCTGTGGATCGCTTCCGCAAATTGTCTTGCTTCTTCCAGATCAGGGTGCTTGGTTTCACACCACACCAGATCAGCATAAGGGGCGTATGACAAACCACGTGCAATCGCAGATTCAAGACCATTGCGAACTTCGTAGAAACCTTCACTGGTGCGAGGTGCATCTGCATTGATGAAATGACGGTCACGCTCGTCAATATCACTGGTGATGAGTGTTGCAGCTTCCGCATCAGTGCGGGCGGCAATGATGATCGGCACATCCATGACATCTGCCGCGAGGCGTGCCGAAACTAATTTATTCACAGCTTCCTGTGTAGGAACCAGCACTTTGCCACCCATATGGCCACACTTCTTCGCACTGGATAATTGATCTTCGTAATGAATACCAGCAACGCCTGCTTCAATCATAGATTTAGTCAGTTCAAATGTGTTTAAGTTGCCACCAAAACCGGCTTCGGCATCCGCCATCATCGGCGCAAACCAGTAAGTGTTGCCTTCGCCAAGATTTTGCACCTGATCGGCACGCATCAGCGCGTTATTGATACGCTTGATAAGTTCGGGCACGCTATTGGCAGGGTATAAGCTCTGATCGGGGTACATTTGTCCAGCGACGTTGGCATCGGCGGCAGTTTGCCAACCACTGACATAAATTGCTTTCAAACCTGCTGCCACTTGTTGAACCGCTTGATTGCCGGTCATCGCGCCCAATGAGTTCACGTAGGATTCGCTATTAAGTAAGCGCCACAAACGCTCTGAACCGAGTTTAGCGAGTGTGTATTCAATTTTAACACTATTGCGTAGTTTCAAGACATCTTCAGGCGTGTAAGGACGTTCGGTATTTTGCCAGCGGGGGTTGGTGTCCCAGTCAAATTGTAGCATTTCGTTCGGTGTACTCATGATGTCATTCTCCTTATGATGATATTATTGTGCTAAAAATGGTCAAATAAGATATTCATAAGCCGGCAAGGTGAGAAACTCACGGAATTCCGGCATGCGAATCATGTCATCAAACAGCGTGATAGCCTCGGTGAAACGGCCACTCTCAAAACGTTGCTCGCCAATTTCGTCACGGATGGCGCGGATTGCCTCATCTAATGATTGGGTATACAGTGCCTCATCGAAGGTACGCCCATCGGCTAACTTGGCATGATGATGTAACCATTGCCACACTTGAGATCGGCTAATTTCAGCGGTTGCGGCATCTTCCATCAGGTTATACAGAGGCACACAACCCTCACCGCGCAACCACGATTCCACGTACTGAATGCCTACTTTGAGATTATGCTGTACGCCCTGTTCGGTGATCGTGCCCTGTGGCATCTGTACGAGATCAGAGGCAGTGATGGTTACATCGGTGCGAGGCTTACTAATGATCTGATTGGGTGTAGACATATGTGCGTCAAAAGTCTCTTTAGCTATTGCAACTAAGCCCGGATGTGCGACCCATGTGCCATCATGCCCATCGCGGGCTTCACGTTCTTTGTCAGCACGTACCTTATCGAAAGCGATGGCATTCGCTTCAGGATCATTTTTTATTGGAATTTGCGCCGCCATACCACCCATCGCATGAACACCACGCCGATGACAGGTCTTGATCACTAAAAGAGAATAAGCCCGCATGAAATCAGTGGTCATCGTCACCTGTGCGCGATCTGGCAGAATGAAATGCGGATCATGATGAAATTTCTTAATTACACTGAAGATATAATCCCAGCGTCCACAGTTTAAGCCGGCGCTGTGCTCGCGCAGTTCCCACAAGATTTCATCCATCTCAAAGGAGGCCAGCACGGTTTCAATCAACACTGTAGCTTTGATCGTTCTATGGGGAATGACGAGTTCATCTTGTGCCATATTGAAAATATCATTCCAAAGACGCGCTTCATGATGATTTTCCAATTTAGGTAAGTAGAAATAAGGGCCGGATCCATTCTCTAAAAGTGTTTTGGCGTTATGGAAAAAATAGAGTGCAAAATCTATGATTGAAGCCGATACGGGCACGCCATCCACCAGCAAATGACGTTCTTCTAAGTGCCAACCACGCGGACGCACCATCAACGTGGCAGTTGTATCGTTCAACTGGTAGAATTTGCCATCTTCACGGGTGAAAGTAATTGTACGATTGACAGCATCTCTCAGATTGATCTGTCCTTGAATCATGTTAGCCCAACTAGGGGCGTTAGAATCCTCAAAGTCTGCCATGAAAATGTTCGCGCCACTGTTGAGCGCGTTGATCACCATTTTGCGATCAGTGGGGCCTGTGATCTCTACACGACGGTCTATTAAGTCGTCAGGTAGAGGGGCAACCTGCCATTCTTCAGCTCGAATGTTTGCCGTTTCCATCAGGAAATCAGGCATTTCACCGGCGATGAAACGTTGTTGCCGTTCAGCACGAGCTTGGAGCAAACTGTCACGCTGTCCGCGGAAGTGCCGAGTCAGCTTTGCGACAAAATTGAGCGCATCGGGAGTAAGTATTTCATCAAATTGTGGGCGCATCTCACCCACAATCTCAATAGAGTGCGTTCGGTCAACGACCATGAGTCTATCCTCTCTTTACAACTTGGAACGCAAAGTCATCAAGTACGTAAACCATATTGGATTGTGTATACAAAAAGGGGATGAAGCGTTTACGCCGCCGCGCAAATAACTGCGACGAGCAAATGAGAAGGGGCAACTATATAGGAGACATGATTGTGGCTAAGAATCATGGTATGAGGTTTCCTGAACACAAGGTGTTTCATGGTGTGTTACCCCTTCTCAAACTGAAAATTTGTTACGATGATCATAGTGTAGCGCCTGACTTTAGGCAGTGTGTACAACAAAACGGGCAAAGAATAGGCCGCATTTTCAGACAGAGTGTATTAATTAAATGAGAATTCAATTAATTTGCACAAAATGACACAAATAAGCTAGGCCGCGCCATCAGTGCTGATGGAAACGGGCTAGCAAGGTTCATACAGAGTGTAGGAAATACGATCAGTGGCGGAAGTGACGTGTGCCTGTAAAGACCATCGCGATACCAGCGGCATTTGCTGCGGCAATCACTTCATTATCACGGATCGAGCCACCTGGTTGGATAATCGCAGTGATACCAGCTGAAGCTGCAGCTTCGATGCCATCAGCAAATGGGAAGAAGGCATCGGATGCGAGTACAGCGCCCCGTGCATCATCACCCGCTTTCTTGACTGCAAGCTCGACAGCATCAACGCGGCTAGGCAAGCCGCCTCCCACGCCGATAGTACGGTTAGGTTTACCAAGTACAATCGAGTTGGATTTCACGTGCTGGCAGGCTTTCCACGCAAATTCAAGGGCATCAAGTTCTTCTGTTGATGGGGCGCGGTCGGTGACTGTCTTGAGGATCGTCCCATCAGGATCACCATTATCGAGACGTTGTACTAACAAACCACCATGTACACTACGAATATCGAGCGTATTGCGATCATAAGGGCGCGACATCTGCAAGATACGGCAATTTTTGCGGGATGCTTGCAGGGCTTCTATACCATCAGTCGTAAAATCAGGGGCGGCGATAGCTTCGACAAATAGTGACCCTAATGTGTTGACGAATCCAGCATCAACTGTGCGGTTGACAGCAATGATACCTCCGAATGCTGAGACCGGATCAGATGCGAGCGCATTGGGAAATGCAAGTGTTAAAGTATCCGCAGAAGCGATACCAGTCGGTGTCAAGTGTTTGACAATAACGACTGTTGGCGCATCAAAACTGCTGACAGCACGCCATGCCGCATCAACATCTAAGATATTGTTATAGGATAGTTGCTTGCCACCAAGTTGCTTGGCACCGAGGGGTGCATCTGCGCTATGTTTAGCATAATACGTTGCACTCTGATGCGGGTTTTCACCATAGCGCAGTTGCTCAATGCCATGAACAGCGAACGCCAGATGTTCGGGAAGATCTTCGTTTTCATCAGCAGCGAGTGATGTCACATCTTGCGAGAGAAACGCATGTATTGCTGTATCATAATCACGGGTATGCGCGAAGGCTTTAACAGCGAGGTCACGACGCATAGCCAGTTCTGTCTCGCCAGATTCGCGCAGTTCGTCAATCACGCGCTGATAATCTAGTGGGTCACAAACGGTCATCACGCGGAAAAAATTCTTGGCAGCCGCACGGATAAGCGTCACCCCACCTATATCAATCTTCTCAATGGCATCTTGCAGGGTTACCCCTAGTTGTGCCACAGTCTCCTGAAACGGATATAAATTACAAACTACCATGTTAATTGGCGCATAGCCATGCGTGGCAAGTTCATCGAGGTCTTCTGTCTTATCTCTAACCAAAATACCGGCATGAATCGCTGGATGTAAAGTTTTGACACGTCCACCTAGCATCTCAGGTAAGCCGGTCAGTTGCTCGACAGGAGTCACCGGTAAATCCGCAACTTGCAGAGCGGTGGCTGTACCTCCACTAGCAACTAGTTCCCACCCCAAATCAACCAATTCGCGTCCAAAGTCCACGATATCAGTTTTATCAGATACACTCAATAATGCTCTTGGCATACAAATACAATCCTTCAGTCATCGCAAACACATGAGCGTGATTATAGCGAGTATCCAAGTGCAATGACACCCACAGAAGGTAGGGATTACCCGCTAAAAATGTGCAGAAACAGGTATAATCAAAATGATGCAATCACGCTTGGTATAAAAAGTGATTAAAATATCGATTATATTGTGACAAAATTCACAATACAGTGTATAATGAATTTAAGTTAGCACTGAGGCACACTTGTCTTAGGAAAACATCATGGAAACGAAAAAGCGCATACTCATTGTCGGAGCAGGTTTTGCCGGATTGAAAGCGGCTCGCATATTATCAGAAGAAGCAACAGTTGATGTGCTATTGATTGATCGCAACAACTATCATACTTTTACACCCTTGCTTTACCAAGTGGCCACGTGTGGTTTAGATACAGAAGCAGTTGCCTATCCAGTGCGGAGTATTTTCGCTGATGCGCCCAACGTGAATTTCTTGCTGGGTACTGTCGTACAAATTGATACCCGTCAGCAGATAGTGACAATTGAAACAGCAGATCATACAAAAATTGAAGCCTATGATTTCTTGATGATTGCAGCGGGTAGCCAGATGAATTATTTTGGCAACGAGCACATCCCACAGCATAGCCACCGCTTACGTGATTTAGAAGATGCTGTTGTGCTGAGAAATCATATTTTACGCTTACTTGAAAAAGCGGCCTGGACACAAGATGAAGCTGAACGCAATAGCCTCATGACGTTCGTAGTAGTCGGTGGAGGTGCAACAGGTCTGGAAACGGCCGGCGCATTATACGAGCTTTATAACAATGTGTTAGATGCTGAGTATGAGATAAACGATCATATGCATGTGCGTGTGATTTTGCTTGAAGCGACTGAGGATGTGTTGAAATCATACCCTAAAACGTTGCGACTAGCCGCCAAAAAACAGCTAGAAGAACTCGGCGTTGAAGTCCGCACCAGCAGTACAGTCGCTGATCTAGGCGTAGATTATGTACAACTACAAGATGGTTCACGTATTCACACACAGACAGTAATCTGGTCAGCCGGGGTACAGGGTAATAAGTTAGCAGAACTATTACCAATCAAACTGGAACGCCACAGGCGGATACCCGTCAAACAAACGATGGCAGTGATTGGTTTAGAGAACGTATATGCAGCGGGGGATATCGCTCATTTGCTGAAGCCGGATTCTGTACAAGCCTATCCGGCACTCATACCAGTTGCACAGCAACAAGGTGCGCTCGTTGCACGTAACATTATGCATCGCATTCAGGGTGAGGAAGAAGAAATCTTCACCTATTTTGATCGTGGCATCATGGCTACAATTGGTCGTAAGCGAGCGATTGCGTGGGTGTTTAATCGCTTCCCATTAACCGGCATTATGGGATGGGGTGCCTGGGTAATCTTGCATGTACTGGTATTAATGGGAATGCGTAATCGCGCACAGGTATTTTTGAATTGGGTATGGAATTATATCTTCTATGATCGCTCGGCACAGATCATTCTGGAAGATGAAGAAGACATACCTCTAGGTGAACAGAAAGTGATTGATTTTAATAAAATACGCTTTTTATCAGAAGCACAGAATTTGTATAAAACGCACAAATAATAGCCCATTTATTGTATAAAAAAGCCTAACTAATTAGTTAAAGTGCCCTAATTTCTGAGTATCTGATGTGAATCATATGAAAAGTTCTTAAAAGATGAGAGATTATTGTGATTTTAGACACAAAGTCTTCTATAATGGCAGAATCTTCATAAAGAAGTTCATTCAAGAGATCGAGGGATATCGTGGCAGAACGTAAACGGGTTATCATCATAGGGGCAGGCTTTTCGGGCTTGAAAACAGCACGCGAATTGTCGAAGAAAGATGTCGATGTATTACTAATCGACCGCAATAATTATCATACCTTCACACCGCTTCTGTATCAGGTTGCAACCTGTGGTCTTGATCCGAGTGCAGTTGCCTATCCAGTGCGGTCAATCATCGCAGGCAGTCCAAACGTTAATTTCATGATGGGCACTGTGCAAGCAATTGACACTGATAAGCAAGAAGTTACCGTTAAGACGGTATCGAACGGTTTGCGCTATGAATCTTACGACTACCTGCATGTTGCTGTTGGTAGCAGTACCAATTATTTCGGCAACCAATCAATCAGCGAAAATGCTTTCGGCTTACGTGATCTTGACGACGCATTGTTAATCCGTAATCACATCATTCGCTTGATCGAAAAAGCGGCATGGGTTGAGGATGAAAGTCAACGTCAGGCGCTACTGACATTGGTTGTCGTAGGTGGTGGCCCAACCGGTTTAGAGACTGCTGGCTCGCTTTATGAATTGTACAACGACGTGCTCGAAAAAGAATTTCAGCAAGATATGAAGGCTCGAGTGATCTTGCTCGAAGCGGCTGATAACTTGCTTCTGCCCTACCCGCCAAAACTGCAAGAATCGGCACGCAAACAATTGGAATCGATGGGTGTTGAGGTTAAAACTGGCGCTTTCGTCGAAGAAGTCAGTAACAAGTATGTACGCCTCAAAGATGGTGAGACTATCATGACGCACACAGTGGTCTGGTCAGCTGGTGTAAAAGCCAACCCATTGGCAGAGATGCTCGGTGTGGAATTAGCACGCGGCGGTAAGATTCCAGTACATGCCACTATGCAGGTGATTGGTCTCGAGAATGTGTTTGCTGGTGGTGACATCGCCCATCTTGAGAATCCCAAAACGGGTAAACCTTATCCGGGCTTAATCCCAGTAGCACAACAACAGGGGTCAGTTATTGCAAACAATATTCTGGCATTGTTAACTGATGAAACACTCGAAGAGTTTGAATATTTTGATCGCGGTTCGATGGCAACCATCGGACGCAGTCGTGCGGTAGCATGGGCATTTAACCGCATAGCGTTATCAGGGTTCTTCGCATGGATCGCATGGTTAGGTTTGCATCTCGTCGTACTGTTGGGTATGCGTAACCGCATAGTCGTATTCATCGGTTGGGTGTGGGATTATATTTTCTACAACCGTACCGTGCGCATCATCCTCGAAGAGGAGAAGCTCCGGTCAAAGTCTGATGCATTGCGCGACGTGGCATAACGCAATCAAACACACAACACAACTTTAAAAGAGCATCTGCCGCATGGGCAGATGCTCTTTTGCTGTGCAGATCACAAACCGGAAGTTTCGGCATCTTTGCGTGTCCAACCGCGATCTTCAGCTTGTTTAAGACGATCACGGTGCGGTTTTTCAAGAATGGCAAAGGGAACTAGCAGAATCAATGCCAGAGTAATCATCGTTAATGCAATCAGTACTGCATGTACAAAGACCGTGATATTCACACCAGCAATCACCACCTGCCCCAAAAAATTCGGATGTATGAAAAAAATACTACACAACACAGTGGGTGCGAGCATCGCAATCAAGCCAGATGCCAGATAGTTGAACAATTTTGCTATGGGTCCACTGTGAATTGTTTCGCGTTGGTTGGCACTACGGGCTGTGGTGAACGCCACCCCAAGCCCCATAACCACTAAGATTAAAATGTAAATGCTATCAACCATGATTCACCTAACTCAGAAGATACTGTAGATGAACACACTACCTACGCCTGAATTACCGAGGATGATAATTACCGCGAAGAATAACAAAGCAACTAACATCGGAATTAACCAGTACAGCTTGCGCCGCCAGAAAAAAGCGAGCAACTCTCCTAATACCCCCAGACGCATCAGAAAATCGCTGATACTACCTTGCTTATTGTCTTTTTTATCGACAGTTTCCATCGCTCATGTACTCCCTAATCTAAATGTTCACTCACACAAAGGGTTTCCGAACGAGGAAAGAACCCAATGCAAGAAGATCAATATCACTATTGCGGAAAGTATTAAAGGCTTCGCTCGGCGTGTTGACAATCGGTTCACCACGCAGGTTGAAAGAGGTGTTTAAGACCACTGGCACACCTGTCGCCTCACCGAAACGCTTCACGATGTCATAGTAGCGTGGATTACTCTCGCGGTCAATCGCTTGTAAACGTCCGGTTCCTTCGTGATTGACAGCCTGCACTTTATCTTGCACCTCGTCTCTAAATGGCGCAACCATCAGCATATAACGCGGTGCTTCGTGCTCTTGCACCCCTGGATAATCAAAATATTCCGCTGCACGATCGCGCAAAATCACCGGTGCAAACGGGCGGAAAGGTTCACGGAATTTGATCTTAGTGTTAACGACTTCTTTCATTTCCGCACTGCGTGGATCAGCCAAGATACTACGATTACCCAGCGCACGAGGCCCCCATTCAAAGCGTCCTTGATGTAGACCAACTACCATCTGGTGATTCGCCATTTGATCGACCAGTACATCCACCAGCGCATCTGGGCGATCTTCAAAGGATGCGTACTTAATACCCTTTTCATCAAGGAAAGCCTTACACTCAGCATCGGAGTAGGCTTTACCCCAATAAGAATGAGGCATCTTGCGCTCAGTGCGTGGTTTGCCTTCTAGCACATGATAAACCCAATATGCCGCACCGAGTGCCCCGCCATCATCCCCGGCAGCAGGTTGGATGAAAATTTCCTCGAAAGGCGTTTCGTTCAGCAAGCGCCAGTTGGCTTTTGTATTGAGTGCTACCCCCCCTGCCATCACTAGCTTATTTAAGCCTGTACGACGGTGCAATTCCTTAAGAATTGCAATCAGTGCTTCTTCAGTCACATGTTGAATGCTGGCAGCCATATCCGCATAATACTGATTTTGCTTCATCTCAGCAGTCTCAGTTTTGAGTTCAGGATTGGTGCGGAGCGTGACAAAATCTGCATCGGGTGGACGTGGTGCGCCAAACAAGCTCAGGAATTCATCGCTGTAACTGCGCTCGATACTGCGATGATAGTCAAAATAATTCATATTCAGACTATATGCACCGGTACTGTAGTCGATGTTGATGATTTTCTCGATCTTGTCAATATATTTGGGTTGCCCATACGGAGACATACCCATGACTTTATATTCGCCATTATTCACACGAAAACCGAGCCATGCGGTAAAGGTCGAGTAGAGCAAACCGATACTGTGAGGAAAACGCTGTTCAGCAAATAGATCAATATGATTAGTGCCTGTTTCGCCTTCAAAATAGCTGGTAGCTTTGCCTAAGGTGGTAGTTGTCCATTCACCTACCCCGTCGATCGTCAAAACAGCCGCCTCTTTGAAAGGACTGGTAAAAAATGCACTAGCGGCATGGCTCATATGATGATCAGTGAACAACACTTTGCTATAATGTATGCCTATTCGATTAAGAATGGTATTCTTAACCCACAATTTCTCTTTCAACCAGCTAACCATCGCTTCTTTCCAGACATCCCAGGACTGCGGGAAAGTTTTAAGCGTAGTGAGCAAAATGCGCTCAAACTTGACCAGTGGCTTTTCGTAGAACACGACGTAATCGAGTTCTTCTGCGGTAATACCTGCCATATCAAGGCAAAATTGAATTGCCTGTTCGGGGTATCCGTTATCGTGCTTTTTACGTGAGAAACGTTCTTCCATAGATGCTGCCACAATACGCCCATCATGGATAAGCGCAGCAGCAGAGTCGTGATAGAACGCTGAAATGCCTAGAATATACATATTAACCTTGCCGTCTTGCGGATTCAAAGTCCGTAGGAACAGGCTCACGTGCGTGCCATGCTTGCCCGACGTTCGTCGGTTTTCCATCCGCACCGGTGATTTTCTTCTCAAGCAATGGATCAGACGTCAGCGCATAACCCATACCAAAAGGTGCTAATATAGTAAAATAGAAAAGTAGGGCGATGATGCGTGCGTTGGCATCACTGACAACAGCCTGAATAACTGAAAAACGATGCCATACGATATCCCATATTTCGCGCACTAGAGAAGCCTTTCCGCCTCAATAATTAACTCCTAGCATTGCGAGGCTTACGACTCGCCCCAAGTCTCATATCATAACGAGCAAAATCATAACATAGTTTTGAGTGCTGTCAATTAACATGCAATAGTGCCTAATCATCGGCATACTGAACACGAATGATGGAAAGACGATCGAATGAGGGCAGATGTGCTTTCGTTTCGTCCTTTCCCATTGCTACAAACATCTAACTGAGAGAAAATGGGGTATCGTTATGTTCCTCATCTTCGGGAGGTGAGAGCAACACATCAATCAGCGATACTTCTTTGCGATACATACGAAGGAGTTTGATCAATAAGTCCTGCGTATCGGCAGATTCAAGAATATCCTGCTTAACGTGATCTTCCGCCTGTAACAAGACAGCCCCCAAATAAGCAATCGACATCGGATCAGTAGGAAATTGTTCGCTATCAAATTTGACCTGCCCAGCCTCGCTGAGCGATGTCAGATAACGCTCCAGCAGAGGTTGCAAACGGTCGATATAGTGGGATAACATTGCATCGTCGGGGCGTACAAGTGGCAAGAGATCGACATCACCTGTCAAGAAAGACCGTGCAGTCATATCAAGCTGATTAATCCGAAAACGATCACGCCCAACAGCCAGAATGTTCATACGCCCATAAGCCAGACGTTGCACCTGAGAAATATGAGCTGTCGTGCCAATCATGTGCGGTTTTGCCATTGCACCACCTTCAACCCTACCATCTTCAATTAAGACCACACCAAATGGTTGCTGAGTATCGATACATTCGTTAATCATCTCTTTATAACGCTCTTCGAAGATGTGTAGGCGGAGGGGCATCCCGGGAAAGAGGACTGAATTCAAAGGGAATAAAGATAATTGCATCATGTTGACCTATTCTCATGTCAAGACTAACATCGCTATAAGTGTAGCGGAATTATGACAAGCTGTTACTAAATATCCGCTAAGTATTCTCTGGTATTGTTCTTTTACATTGTACGAGAAGAAGGTAGGAATTACGAATGCCGATCCTGAAGATCATAGATGAGAATAAGCAAACCAGCATTGAGATCGATAGTGGCGCAAACTTACGCGAGGTGTTATTGGAGTATGGATTTTCACCCTACACGCGCCTGACGCACATTGTTAACTGTGGCGGACGTGGTATCTGTGCAACTTGTGGTGTGTGGATTGATACAGGCGAACAACAACCGCAACACTGGCATGATAAGCTCGCCTCCCGTTTCGGCTATCCGCGCCTCTCATGCCAGATCAATGTAACCAATGATATGACAGTCCGTCTGTTAACCGATAAAATAATATGGGGTGGTAGGGATCATGAGCGGGCAGACCAGTTACAGCCCTAAGCCCATAAAAGTATCTATCATAGTCATAAATGCTATTCACAGGCTCATAGCTCGTCAGCATGAGCAGGAGCACTAACCCATGCAAAAACTTATCAAGAATCGTTATCGCGTTGAAACACTCATTGGTCAGGGTGGCATGGGTGCAGTCTATCAGGCTTATGATCGGCTTGCAATGCACCCTATTGCCCTCAAACAGGTGACCGTTTCTCAAAGAACAACACTATTCCAAACCCACGGTGGCGATAGTTACAACGAAAGAGTCGTGCTAGCGAACGAATTTCGCACACTCGCATCTTTGCGTCATCCGAATATCATCAGCGTGCTAGATTACGGCTTTGATAATGACCGGAACCCCTTCTTCACAATGGAATTATTATCGGATGGGGTGCAAATCAAGGATTATCTAGTCGATCAGTCACACGATGTACAGCTCGATGCGCTGATCGGGATCTTACAGGCGCTGCGCTATTTACACCAACGGGGTATTTTACACCGTGATCTTAAACCGGCGAACATCCTTGTTAGCGATCACACACCACGCCTGCTAGATTTCGGCTTAGCGATAGATACACATCATGCAGACAGAGATGATCTTGCCGGCACGCTGGCTTATCTGGCACCAGAAGTGTTAGGAGGTATGGCTCCCTCAATTGAATCCGATTTATATGCGTTCGGTGTGGTAGCTTATGAGGTATTTGCAGGAGAACATCCATACCCGCATGAGACACAATCCGATCTAATCGAACAAGTAATGATGGCAATGCCACAGTTCACACGAGGACGCCTAGAAGACGGCATCGAAAGCGTTCTCTTACGATTGCTATCCAAAAACCCTGAAGATCGTTATCACAGTGCGCTCGATACGATTCGGGCATTGTGCAATGCGGCTGATTATCCCTTGCCTCCCGAAACGATAGAGATCAGGGATAGCTTCTTAGTGGCATCAACTTTCGTAGGGCGTGAGGCGGAACTCACTATCCTCAAGAACGCTCTCTATGATGCGAGCGAATATCGCGGGCAAGCTTATCTGATCGGTGGGGAGAGTGGCGTGGGCAAATCGCGCCTAATGGACGAATTGCGGGCACTAGCGCTGGTCAGAGGGTTAACCGTTTTACGCGGGCAAGCTGTGACAGAAGCTGGTATGCCTCACAAAATCTGGCGCGATATCCTGCCCGAATTGTTGCTATTGACTGACATCACCGACGATGAAGCCTCAATCTTAGCACACTTTTTCCCGCAGATTAGCACATTACTCGAGCGAGAGATTACACCATCTGATTTGAGCGAATCCGCAGTCAATGCACGCTTCCCATTATTGATTATCAACTTGATCATCGAAGCCGCGCAAAAATCACCCTTGATGATTATGCTAGAAGATCTGCAATGGGCGACAGATAGCATTGATCTACTGAAGCAAGTTGTCGCGATCATTCGCCAGCAACCCATCCTGATTATCGGTAACTATCGTAGTGACGAAACACCTCAGCTATCAGAGCAATTGAGTGGCATGCAAAGCATCATGCTCGAACGGCTAGGTAAACAGCAAATTAAGCAACTCAGCATAGCAATGCTTGGCGAACAGGGCGCGGCTTATAGTGTGGTTGACTTGATCCAGCGTGAGTCTGAGGGTAATGCCTTTTTCATGGTGGAAGTTGTACGTGCCTTAGCGGACGAAGTCGGGCAATTATCCAATATAGGTTTATCAACACTGCCAGCGCAAGTCTTTGCAGGAGGTATCCAACGGGTGATTGAACGACGCTTGAGCAAATTGCCAGAATGGGCGTTGTATCCGGTACAGGTGAGTAGTTTTATCGGGCGGCAGATCAACACTGAATTACTCAGTCGTATCTTACCAGACTTAGACATCAAACGCTGGCTAGCTGTCTGCGATGAAAGTGCTATTTTCAGCGCATCGGGCGAAGCACGTCAATTCACACATGATAAAATTCGTGAACATGTGATTGCTACCATGAATGACACACAAACAGCAGAAATCAACTTACACATTGCTGAAACGATTGAGACGCTCTATTCGGATAATATCGATGTCTATGCAGCACGCCTGACCGAGTATTATCACACAGCAGGGGTTGTCGAAAAAGAAGCGAACTACGCCGCCAGAGCAGCCGAATATTTGCGCTCGTTTGATCCGCCTCTGGCATATCGTATGGCACAACGTGCACTGGATTTGAAGGCACACACCTATCATGATAACCCGCAAAGTGAATGGGCACGATTAAACCTGTTGTGTGGTAAAACAGCCTTGATGATCAGCGAATACGACATAGCACGCACAGTTCTCGATGAAGCCCTGCGCAATTACGAGGCAATCGAGGATCGTCTAGGAATTGCTTATACGCAGAATATCATCGGCGAATGGGGTTTCAAAACAGCTAAATTAGAGGGTGCGATTGACTTATTAGAAAAAGCGTTGCCTGTGCTGGAAGAATATGAAGATTGGGTTGAAGTAGGATCTGCTTATATGAACCTAAGCGTAATTCACTCACGGCAAGGAGAACGAGAAATCGCGATGCCTTACTTTGAAAAATGCCTGGAAACCATGCTCCGTACTGGCAATGAGATCGAGATCGCCAAAGCTTATAACAACTACGCCATTGCAACCGAAGCAGATGGAGATACAGAGAAAGCGTTGGAATTACATAACAAAGCGTTGGAAATTCGACGGCGTATCAAGCACAAGAATGGCATAGCCACCTCACTCCAGAATATGAGCTTCATTGAAGTCGACAAAGGTCACATCGATAAAGCCATCGCGATGCGTTTGGAGGCTTTGCAATTGGTACGAGAATCAGGCAACCGTAATGGCGAGTTACATATCCTGAATGGTTTAGCCAATTTAGCATATGATCAGGGCAATCGAGATCAGGCGATCTCTTATGTACAAGAATCATCGCAGATTGCACAGACCATCAATGATGATGCGATGTTGCACGATGTTTACAAAAACCTGACCAACTTTTATGCAGATGATGAAAATAAATCGCAAGCGCTAGAATACGCGATGCTCGCATTTGAGCATGTACGCCGTATTGGATTTATCCCGTACAAAGTCACTATGCTCGAACTGTTCAATCGTAAAGTAGCTGGTGAGTTAGCATTTATCACGCCAGAAATGCGTGTGCGTTGGCTCGCATCAACCTATCCGCATCGCAACGCATATCATGATTTTGAGCGCATTGAAGAACAAATGAAGCAATTACAAGCGATGCTTCCGCCGAATGCCTTCCAACAAGAACGGGAGAGAGGCGAAGTGACCACGCTCGATGCGACGATTGACGAGATCTTAGCGACGAAAGAGACTGACTTAATATGACCTTACAAACTCTTGTAACGACAGCATGGCTAGCTGACCATCTCCACGATGACAACTTACGACTCATCGATATACGCGGGCGCGTGCTACCGGCGAGTGAACCACCTCCGCATTATTTCAGCCATCTTGACGCTTACGAACAAGCCCATATCCCGAACGCAGTCTTTATCGATTGGACGACCGACATCGTGGAGCCAGATTCACCGTCCTATGATGTGGCAACCCCTGAGCGTTACGGAGCGTTGATGTCACGTTTAGGTATCGACGCACAGACAACAGTCGTCGCCTATGATGATGCCAATGGCATGTTCGCGGCACGTCTGTGGTGGACGTTGCGCTATTATGGGCATGAGTCGGTTGCGGTATTGGATGGTGGGTGGCAAAAATGGTGTGAGGAAAATCGCCCGATAGATAATAACGTCCCACAAATTATCCCGCGCACCTTCACCCCGCGTGTGAACGCTACTCTGCGTGCTACTCGCACTGATATTGAGAGACAGCACCCACAATTGATTGATGTGCGCTCAACGGCAGAGTTCAATGGTGAGCGTTCACGCGCAGAACGCAAAGGACACATCCCTAACGCAGTTAATCTACCACGCAAACAATTATTGACAGTAGACGGCACGCTCAAACCGGCTAATGAACTACAACAGCTATTCCGTGAAGCAGCTATCACCACTGATGAAGAGGTAATCATCTACTGTAATTCAGGGGTATCAGCGAGTTATGGCTTGTTGGCTTTAGCCGTCGCTGGTATCAATAGCGGGCGCGTCTACGATAGCTCATGGAAAGAATGGGGCAACGCAGACGACACCGCCATTGAGTGAACAGATAGATCACCAGCTTAACACATCATGAGAAATACTAGTCTAATTATCGGGTAAATGGGTAAGTTCAGTAAGAATGCACTGCTGATGCCTATCTAATAAGCGATTAAAGATACCTTGCTACGTTTATAGTGGAGTGGTATTTGATATTTACCCACAAACAACAACAAGAAAGTAATAGTCAGTGAAAGTACAGTCTTTTACGAGCATTGATACATTCGAGGCACTCCAATCAGAATGGAATGACCTTCTAAAGCGTAGTATCACAGATACCCCCTTCAGCACCTACGAATGGCAGGTCAATTGGTGGCAAACCTATCATCCCGGTGAGTTATGGATCTTGACTGTGCGCGATGATGACAACATATTGCGCGGGATTGCTTCATTTTTTATCGAAGAACAAGAAGGGAAACGCGCTGTACATTTCATCGGGTGCGAAGACGTAACCGATTATCTCGACTTCCTGATTGATCGCGATCACAGCGAAGCCGTTTATCAAGCACTTGCTCAGGCACTTGTCGATCATAAAGACAAGTACGATCAGCTTGATCTATGTAACATCCCAGCACAATCACCGACCTACACAGATTTCCCTGCTGTATTAGACACACAGGGGTATCAGACAACAACCCGCGTGCAGGAAGTCTGTCCAGTTGTATCGTTGCCAGATAGCTTTGACGCATATTTAGAATTATTGGATAAGAAACAACGCAAAGAGGTTCAGCGTAAGCTACGCCGCGCACAGGGCGCGGGTGATTCGCTCAGCTGGTATATTGTCAGTGATGAGCATGATCTCGACGCGGAGATTGATAAGTTCTTGACTCTAATGGCAAACAGCCATCCTGAAAAAGCCGCCTTTCTGGAAAATCAGAGCCATGTCAATTTCTTCAAGAGGATTGTGCCCGCCGCTGCACAAGCGGGTTGGCTACAGATGAATTTTCTGGAAGTGATGGGCGAGCCCGTCGCTGCCTATGTAAATTTCGATTATAACAACCAGATTCTCGTCTACAATTCCGGCTTGGAGCCAAACCGCGCACAGGCATTAAGCGCAGGGATAGTCCTGTTGTCGTATAACATTCAACATGCGATTGAGACCGGACGCACTAGCTTTGATTTTCTACGCGGGGATGAGCAATACAAGTACAAAATGGGCGGTCAAGATACGGAAATTTACAACCTGCAAGCCAGTTTATGAAGATGGATGAGTCAATGATCAGACGTTTAGCAATTCTCAGTGTGCATACCAGCCCCCTCGCGCCGATGGGTGGCAAAAAAACCGGGGGTATGAATGTCTATATCCGCGAACTCGCGCAAGAGTTAGGAGGGCGTGGAATCGCTGTTGATATTTTCACGCGGCGTACTTCAAACGAGGAGCCTGACATTGATTACCGTATCGGCGAAAATGTTCGGGTAATCTATCTCAACGCGGGGCCTATGAGCACACTTGCACCGGATGAGATCTACCCATATTTACCACAATTCACCGCACGCTTGATCGCATTCGCCACACGCACCAACGTCAAATATGATATTGTCTACAGTCACTATTGGCTAAGTGGTTGGGTGGGACAAAAGCTCAAAGAATCATGGGGTACGCCATTCGTGCATATGTTCCACACACTGGGGCAAATGAAACAGCGTATCTTGAGCCACACGTCTCTCATGCCTGATCAACGCATCCGCACAGAAACAGAAATCGTCGCATGGGCAGATCGGTTGATTGCGGCAACACCAGCGGAACACTCGCAGCTGATGTGGTTGTATCGTGCCAATCGGCGCAAGATAGAGATTGTACCACCGGGGGTGAACACCACCCACTTTCAACCAATGTCGCGGGAAGAAGCCAAATCTAAATTAGGTGTCGCGCCAGATCAGCATCTGTTATTATTCGTGGGGCGTATTGAACCGCTCAAAGCGATTGATACGATCATTCACGCGCTAGCCATCGCCCAACGTGAGCACCCCGAACTCTTACACAAAGTCTGCCTCGCAATAGTTGGAGGCAACCCTCTTGATCGCACTGATATAGAGATGATGCGCCTACAGGCATTAACACAGCAATTAGGCTTAGCGGATTGTGTACGTTTTGTTGGAGCAAAAGATCAGACTGCCCTGCCGACGTATTACAACGCATCACGGGTAGTGATCATGCCATCGGACTATGAATCATTCGGCATGGTGGCACTTGAAGCGATGGCAAGCGGTACACCTGTAATTGCTTCTAATGTGGGTGGGTTAGGGTATCTCGTGCGTGATCAAGAAACGGGATTCCTTGTTCCAGTACGCCAACCAGAAGCGATTGCAGAACGGTTGTATGCGCTCATCACCCACGGCACACTTGCCGAAGGAATGGGACAAAGAGCAGTGCGCATCGCACAGGATTATGCATGGCACAATATTGCTAACCGACTACTTAGCATCTTTGACGATGTGTTAGGGAAAAAATCAGCACAAGCGGTCTGATCCCTGACTCTCAAAACGATTGAGTATACCAATGTTGATAGTACGCCTGAGTCTCGCGCATCAACAAATTGAGGCGTTCAGGGTCAACCGCAGTAGCGGCTCTGTGTTGTTCCATTTCAATCAGATATAGATCATCTTCTTCACGTCGTAATCGCATTGTAGTACGGGCATTGATCCAATTCAACACGGCACTAATCGTACGGTCAGATTGTGCGGTTAGCGTGGCGATCTCGCTAAGATAAATCATCCCTGATTTGTGCTGGTAGGCATATTTGATCAGTCCCGCTACCATTTTGATGAGATCCGGTGCGCTGGTAATAGGTGGTTGTAAACCGAACAAAATCAACGTTTGCGGTTGTACCAGTTGAAGCACGGTGCGCCATGTGAGCAAATCCGGCGGACGAGTCCAGACGAGCAAAGTTGAGCAAGGGCGTAAGTCGTACCGATGCACACCATCCTCTAACATGCGCCCCTCTGACCAGATTAATAGATCGTCATGTTGATCACGAATTGCGGGCAAAAGCGTCTGTGGTGCGGAATGCTGACGGTAATCAATCACGGTATAGGGCGACGCACTAACAGTTTTCACCGCGTCACTACCGTCAACCGGACGCGCATCCACCCATTCCACCATCACTTCACGCTTGCCCTTGAACACATTCGCGCGCACAGTATATGCCAGATCAAAGCGTCCTTCCGGTATTTGTTTTAGATCACCGAACCACCACATCACGCGCTGTTGGTCACCATTGGCATCTTCGAGACGCAAGTCAATGTGATCGCCCCGACTACCCAGCGTGCGTCGGCTCTTGACCCGCACATTGCGCGTCGCCAGCACCAATGGTGGATTACCATTGCCGAATGGTGCGAGACGAGCGAGATCATCAGCGAGTGCTAGATCAATCTCAGAAAAATTGAGTATGGACGCAATTGAAAGCGTGGGAACGATGTCAGCTTCTTCTCGCATAGCGCGAACAGCCTGAGATACACCTCGCCGAAATGCAAAGAGATTATCAGCTGGCATACTGAGACCTGCCGCCATCGTGTGACCCCCGTAGCCATCGAGCCATTGCGCCTGTGACCCTATCGCGCTGACGATGTTCGCGCCTTGCACCGAACGTGCCGAACCACGCAAACGTTCACCATCCTGTGATAAAACAATTGTAGGGCGATTGTATTCTTCCACCAGACGGCTCGCCACAATACCCACCACTCCCGTATGCCACCCCTCGCCAGCAATCACAAGTGCGGCATATTTGAGCAACGACTCATCATCCCTGATTTGTTGTTGGGCAGACGCATAAACTTGACGGGTATAGTATTTGCGTTTCTGGTTCAAGCCTTCCAGTTCATTGACTCGCTCGGTAATCAGGGCACTATCATCGGTGATGAGCAATTCCACTGCCAGATTAGCATCAGCGAGACGACCCAAGGCATTGAGGCGCGGTGCAAGTGAAAACGCAATGTCTGTCGCGGTCAAATCTTGCGGATTAATCTCAGCGCGTTCGAGCATAGCACGTATGCCCGGACGCGGTTGATGGCGCAAGACTTGCAAGCCCTGTTGCAAGAGATATCGGGTATCATCGACCTGTACCATGACATCGGCAACGATACCCATCGCCACCAGATCAAGCAGATGTTCCGAGGATGTCGCACCGTAAAGCGCCTGTATCAGTTTGTAGGCAGTGCCCACACCGGGCAACTCGCGCAGGGGATGCCCTTCTGGAAGGCGCATAGGATTGATAGCAGCATAGGCGTTAGGTAAGGTTTCAGGCAAAGTATGATGATCGGTGATGATGACATCAATCCCACGTCCCATCGCGTGATCGACTGCTTCATGCGCGGCAATACCTGTATCACAGGTCACTACCAGATCAATTCCACCATCAAGCAACTGTTTGAATGTAGGCAGGTAAATACCATGCCCTTCTTTGAAGCGGTTTGGCACATGATACTGCACCTGCCCACTGAGATCACGCAAGGCAGAAACCAGCAAGGCAGTTGACGTTTGCCCATCCACGTCAAAATCACCCCAGACAAGGATGCGTTGGCGCTGTTCGAGCGCCTGTTGTAAGCGGCTCACCGCCTGGCCCATGTCCGGCAGGTCATAAGACGAAGCAGGTTGATAAACAGCAGGATCGAGGAAGCGTTGCGCCTGTACTATATCAAGCAAGCCACGGCGTGCGAGACTTTCCGCGACGAGTGGATGCCCGCCTACCGCTTCGCGTAGAGCGTCCGGCACAGTGACCGATATGGGTTCAAGCCATTGTCTCATGAGACACTTTGCCTAAAATTCTATTTCAGCGATCTGATCAAAATCAATCTCAAAATCGTCTGTGAGCAGGTCATCAAGATCGCTCGCATCCCATTCTTCCAGAGAACCAGCTACCGTACCGCGATCACATAAGGAACGATAAGTGCAGAACTTGCACTGACGCAGGTCATCCGTCAGTGGGAAGCTCAAACTACCTTGAATATCATCGAGCAATTGAGTGAAATAAACGTGATCGGCATCGTATTGTGCTTGTGTGTACGCTAGGTGACGTATTGCGCCTTCATGAGCCGCATACCAGTAAATCACTTCGATCTGTTCGGGTGAAATGGACTTGCCCTCGTTGAGATAGGCCCCACCCCGCGCCACCACGTAACGATAAACGCGTGTCTGCAAACGATCTTCGAGCGCTTCGGCTTGTGGGATTTGGCGCGAGGTTTTCCAATCAATGATTTGCACGCGATCACCGAGCACGAGCAGGTCTATCTTCGCCAGAAGGTGGTGATCACCGATAGGAATGCTGAGCGTCTTCTCAGGATAGCGGCGTGCAGGCACCCCCTCCAAGCCCCACTCAAGATACAGGGCGAACCATCCCGCAACTTCCGGATCCATCGGAACGGCTTGCAAAAGCGTCGGCGGGATACCGATCAAATGCTGATGTACGAGACGGTGAAACTGTTCACCCTGTGCCATACGCGCTTCAAAGGTCAGGATTTCATCGACCTGTGGCGCGGGGTAATGTTGTCGCAAGATATATTTCAGCTCAAAACGTCGACGACAATCGACAAAATCTTGCAAACTACTCTGACTGAATACAAAGCCTTCGGGTAAGGAAGTGGTCATGAGCTTGTTTTCTCTTTCTGCTGTTGCCACCATGCCCGCAAATGATTAACTGGCTTGGCTTCGACTTGCTCACCGCGTCGTCCGGTATTCCATGTGATGATTAACTCACTGCGGGCACGCGTGATACCGACATAGAGCAGGCGTAACCGCTCTGAGGCATATTCGATGCGAGCATGGTGCGTGGCTTGCCCTTCGACATACGCATTGCCTGTAAGCAATACGCTCAATTGTGCCAGTGCTTCAGCTTCGAGGTTGAGATCATCACGGATGAACCAGCGTTCGCTCATGAAGCTATCGAAGGGATCAGCAGATGGAAAATCATAGTTATTGGCAGACATGATATAAATACGATCCCATTCTAAGCCTTTGGCTTTGTGCATGGTGGTGACAGTCACTTCGCCTTTGTGCTTCTCCGGATCAAAACTATCTTCGTCATCGCCTGCCCCATTAAACTTGCTTTGCCCGCTGGCGATGGCTTTGAGTTCGTCGCGGTATTCTGGCATGCGTGCATCGGGATAATTATCAGCAAAACGCCGCAGATGCAAGGCGGCACTATAAGCCGTTGCAATTTCGGTATCCGTAGCGAAGATGTCACCGGCAATAGTCAGGATAAGTTGATCGATTGGCAAATCGGCGGCACGTTGCCAGCGTAGCACCCGCGTGCGAAAATCTGTGAGGTGTTCGAGCAGTGCGGGGTTATCGTCGGCATTCTCGCTCAACCAATCCGTCAGGCGAGGGGCAAGATAGTCTTCGACATATTTGAGTTTGCGTAATTCTTTGGCGATATTCTGTATTTGCCGTTCGGAGTCTTCGTCCCCACGGTCATCGCGTCGCCAAACACGATAACAATTAGCGAGCGCACTGCTATCTTTCGGATCAGCGAGATAAATCAGTATCCGTGCCAGAGAACCGATCACCGCCCGTGTGCCACTGGTTGAGCGCAGATTTTCGATATAAGGCAAGTTATGCTCACGCAATTTCTGCACCATCTTCGCCCCACTACTGTTAATTGGCAGTAAGATCGCACAGGTTTTATCAGGGTTAGCGGGTAACCAGCGCTGTAGTGATGCAATCACCGCTTCGCGTTCTGCCTGTGAGGTGTAGCTCTCCGCACGCAAGTGGATTTGTTGTGGTTCATCGGGTGGATTACCCTGTGGATCATCCTTGGGAGTGGGTTCGATGAATGGTTGTGTGAGGGGTTGCTTCTCACGAATCGCTAGATTGGGGTGAGCAAGTGACCAGCGAATCAGTTCATTCGCAAGCTGAATGATGCTGTGTGTACTGCGCCCTGAGTTGGGCAATGTACGCGCCGTCACATCCGGACGAGCGATAAAATTACGCAAGAGTTGCGGGTTAGCAGTGGTGAAGGTCTCATAAATCGATTGGTTGGGATCTCCAACGCGCACCCAATTGCCCGCATCACCGGCTAAATAACCGAGAATTTGTTCTTGTAGTTCACTGCTATCCTGTGCTTCATCTTCGAGGATATAGGGAAAACGCCAGCGTAAGCGTTGTAGATAGGTCTCATCGATCATCAGGATTTTGAGTGCCAGACGAATCAAATCTTGAAAATCAACCGCACCCCGATAGCGCAAGCCCCGTTCATACTGTTCGTAAATTTCATAGCACATCTGCGCCAGAGGCAAATGCAGATCATTCTCATACAATAACGCTTGCACAGCGTGCACATCGAGTTGTAAATCTTTGGCTTGCTTGATGAAATTCTGTGCCATGGATTTCACCAGATCGGCCCAACGGGTGTGACGGATGTAATGATCGGAGAAATGTTCACCCGTGAGATAAGCATCGGGGGTTTCAGGATGTACGCGCACCCACGCATCGACAGCTTCTTGTAGGATGTCATCGGCGACGCGCTCATCAATCACGTTGAAGTCATCGGCAAGCCCCACCAGGCCAGGACGCTCACGCACGATGTCGTTGGCGAGTCCGTGCAGGGTACGCACGCGATAACCAAAGCCCGGCAAGAGTCCGAACTCATCTTTGAGGAAATTCGCCATCGAATTCGAAAAATTACCCACTGCTGATTTGACCAGCGTCACAATTAAAATTTCCTGATCATCAGCGAGATCAACCATAGCAACCAGTTGTGCCGCCAAATAAGAGAGCGTGGCGGTTTTGCCACTACCGGGCACTGCTGAGATGCCCATCTTACCGCCTCGATACGTCAGGATTTCGGCTTGTTTGGGACGTGGCTTAAACATGTGCTTGCTCCTCTCGTCGCAGGCGGCGCAACATACTCTGTATAGCCATCAAGAGCGGGCCGCGCTGTTCGTAGCCCTGCTCACCAAATTCACTCAAGCCGAGATAAATCTGCTTACGACAACGCCGAATAAGCCCAAGCACTAAAAAGGATAAAGTCTCCTGATTGGTTTCATGTTCGTCGATGTCTGTCCATACTTGCCCCAGAGGCCACTGCCGACTGAGTACATAAGGATGTGTGAGTGGTTGATAGAGCCGTTGCGCCCACCCCACCGAACCAACGTTCAACCAGAATTGGTAATCAACGGGTTGGTTGCTGAGCAAAAAGGTATATGCAGGAGCAATCAATACGGCGTCCTGATCGCTTACCCAATCTCGCACATACTGGTTCGCAATCACTCCCGCGTCCACCATCTGCACATATTCACGCGCTAACTGCTGGCGCGCAGGTTCAATCTCACTGACCATCTGCCGAAATTGACGCGCTGAGTCAATCAGGTTAGCGGTAGCGTTAGCAGCATCCCATTGCTCGTGGAAGCCGAATGTGGGTTGTGAGAGTACCTCACCGAAGAAGCGCGTGAAGAACACATCAAGGGGAATCCGTTGTTCTTCCGCTTGATAATCAACCAGCCACTGATAAAGGCGGTCGTACCGTTGACCGAGATCAAAGGTGATGCGGTGTTGAACGGTCTCATTCTGGATGGTGGCGAAGGGTTGTAGCGCCCCTTTACGATAGAGAACATCAGCTAGTAAGCGCGCCCGCACCAGATCAAGTCCATCAATGGAGGTCGTCAGCGCGTAAGCCAGATCAAATTGACCAGGTTGCATATCCCAATCTGGATGCGCGATCTTGGCCCATGTCAGTAAGGCACGGGTAGCAGGTTCATCACGAAGCGCACGCGATGGACGGTGTGAGCGTACAGGCACATCACGCTCTTGTAAGCGAACCATCAGCGAATAGCGCAAGGCATCAGGCATGAACGGGGCTAAGATCACAATTTCTTGCGGTGATACCCCTTGATTATGAATGAGCGACGCAATGTTTTCAGTCGCCCAATCAATCATCTGTGGATGATAACGATTGTCCTCATAAATGATGGCATCACGGGGATCAACTATATCTTTGCGCTCCGGTACAACTTGCCCCAGACTACGAGCGATCTCATCTTGAAAAGCGCTCATCACATCAGACATCACACGATGATTATCCAATGTAATATGTACTGAACACAAATCGCGCAAGCGGGAAGCGTGTAGTGGGTCAGCACCTAGAAAACGCCGATAACCCGCGTCCTGATCATAAATCAACAGGGTTGAATCTGTATGTGGTATCCAATCTCTCAAGAGATCGTGTGTAGTAGGCGTATCTTCTTCGATGTTATCAACTATTAAATGGCGATATTGTTGTGTGTAATATTGTCGGACAACAGCATGTTCATCCCATAGCATTTTAAAAAACTCTAACTGAAGCGAAAAATCTAACATGAAATATTTCAAGCATATCTCACGGAAAATCTGCGCGGATGTCTGGGCATCATCATAGATGTGCTGTTGCGCCACATCACCCCGCCATGCTGATTTTAGGCGCTCAGCAAGCGTTGTATAGTCAAACCCGACTAACGCCGATTTATTGAGGTTATCGACAATCTGTGTGTAGAGGCGACTGCGACTAATTGTGACACTATTGAACAAATCAAGATGTTCAATCTCAGGGGCAACAAAGCGCGTCATATAATACTGCACCAGTTCCAACGTGAGGAAATGAGGGCGTTGTATCGATTTCTGTTCCTCTAAATCACCGAATAAGAGCGGATAAAATAACTCGACAGTTTCAAATGCCAGTTTACCGATCGTTGTCGCTTGAATGTCTGCGCCGATTTCGACACGAGAACGGCGTAATGCCTCAACATAAGGCACACCCAGCGCCATCTGTGGCACAATGACCAAGATGCTATCTGGAGCAACCCCATCACGGATCAATTGTTTGACGCGCTCGATGCCAGCGGTGGTTTTACCTGTGCCTGCTAGGCCATCAAGGAATATGATTTTATCGAAGTTATCTTTAGCAACCTGTCTTTGGGCTTTTAACAGATTCATGTAGTTATCCAGTCATCACACGGTTAAAGCGAACATGTGTACTGAAATTATACCTGATCTGTTGACTTTAGCGAATGCGGCAGTCTAAGAGGGATAGGCGGGCAAGTCCATCACCCGCCAATTGGTTCAAAAATGAGCGTTATCCGCCGTAAGCGTTAGGAATATCGGTGATACTCGCGTCAATATATGGTTCGTCTTCTTGCAATTCTAGCACATCGTCTTCATCGAGTACGGTTTGCCCTTTGTGGTAGAGCGTATCGTTGAAGGCGTCATACCGATACCGACGGCTCACCCATGCCGGACGATCATCCAAACCAGCACGCAAATGCATGAACACAGCGTTGAACTGTATTGCTTCTTCTTCAAGCAGGATCATCTCATCAACAATCCAAACCGGCGCGTATTGCTCTAAGTGTGATTTCACTTTAGCATCCCGTTTGGTCAATAGATCTTGTGAAGTATTTTGACTAATATTTGCCATCTCTACATTCCCTCATCATTAATGCGCTATTTATCACCGCATTGTAGCGTCACAGAGCGCAATCGACAAGCAAATATCTGTTGGAGGAGTGAATTGGATGTTGTAATTTGCTCATAGATGAGATAGCATACGGCGCTATGAAAACATTCACGCACATCAACACCCGCCGTAACCGTCGTCGCCTGACTATATAAAGTCGGGAGTTTTGCGTTAACGGTTAAACTGATGTGAACCCATAACAGATAAAACGCACAAACCCTCGACTAATCAAGAGTCGGGGGTTTTTTGTTTGGCAGAGTGCACAGGTTAATCTGTTGTAATCAACAACTGCGAAGCGTCGGTGGATGGGTTACGATAGTCCATTATATGTCTCGATAGGAGTGAACAATGCAACCCAGAGGTAAAGTTAACAAAGTTGTGCTAGCGTATAGTGGCGGGTTGGATACATCCGTCATTGTGCCATGGTTGAAAAATAACTATGGCGATTGCGAAGTGATCTGCTTCACCGCAGACCTTGGTCAAGAGAAAGAGCTAGACGGTCTTGAAGAGAAAGCGATTGCTTCCGGTGCGAGCAAAATCTACATCGAAGACCTGCGCGAAGAATTCCTGAATCACTATGTGTTCCCTACTCTAAAAGCCGGCGCAATCTATGAGCGCGAATATCTGCTGGGAACCTCTTTTGCCCGTCCGTTGATCGCCAAACGCATGGTAGAAATTGCCGAGCAAGAAGGCGCAGATGCTGTCGCACATGGGTGTACGGGCAAGGGTAATGATCAAGTGCGCTTTGAATTAACCGTGATGGCACTCAATCCAAAGCTCAAGGTGATCGCCCCTTGGCGCGAATGGGACATCCGCAGCCGAGAAGATGCGCTGGCCTATGCGGCTGAGTTCAATATCCCTGTCCCCAACACTGAAAAGGATATTTACAGCCGTGATCGTAATATCTTCCACCTATCGCATGAGGGCGGTTTGCTCGAAGACCCCTGGAATGAGCCAGAACACTCGATGTACCAGCTCTCTGTCAGCCCAGAAGAAGCCCCCGATGAAGCCGAATATGTCGAAATTGGCTTTGAAAAAGGTAATCCGGTCAGTTTGAATGGCAAGACCCAGCCCTCAGTGGACATTTTCAAAGAATTGAATGCTCTGGCAGGCAAACATGGTGTCGGACGCATCGACATTGTAGAAAATCGTCTTGTTGGGATGAAAAGCCGTGGCGTATACGAAACCCCTGCTGGCACACTCATTCGCCGTGCCCACCAAGCACTGGAGAGCATCTGCCTTGATAAGCACACTATGGGTTACAAAGATCAACTCGCAGTCAAATATGCTGAGATTGTCTACAATGGTATGTGGTTCACCCGCTTGCGCGAAGCTCTTGATGCCTTCATTGAAGTAACGCAAGAGCAGGTAACCGGTGTGGTACGGCTCAAGGTATACAAAGGGAATGTGATCGTTGCAGGGCGCAAATCGCCCTACAGCTTGTACCGCGAAGATTACGCCTCGTTCGGTGAGGAAGATGTCTACAACCAGAGCGATGCACAGGGCTTCATTCAACTATTTGGCTTACCGCTGAAGGTTGAAGCCTTGCTCGACATCGAAGAAGGTAAAGAAGTGCGTTGGCGCAAGCCCGATTACAGCATCTTCAAGCGCGACTGAATACTACAACAATTATGACACAGACAACCCATCAGAAACGGTTTCATTCTCTTGATGGGTTGTCGCTATATAGAATCAAGTCAAACATATACAACAGTCCGATGATTGCGCTATCATCAAGCATAAGATTTCATTCAATAAGCATCAAACAAACAGATTTTGTTTGGAAAGGTTGATTATGACACTCTGGGGCGGTCGTTTTTCACAGGGGCCGGGCGCAGATTTACGCAAGCTCAACGATAGCTTGCGCTTTGATGTGCGTCTCGCACGATATGACATTATTGGAAGCATGGCATATGCAAAAGCGATTTGCAAAGCGGGTGTCATCACGGAAGAGGAAGCGGGACGTATTCGGGGCGGGTTGAATTATGTCCTGCGCGAATTTGAAGAGGATAATTTTGAGTTTGCTGAAGGTGATGAGGATATTCATACAGCTGTTGAGCGTCGCCTGACCGAATTAGTCGGCGATGTAGGAGGTAAACTGCACACCGGACGCAGTCGTAACGATCAGGTTACTACAGATTTCCGCCTATGGACACTCAGTGCAATCGATGAGATCGACAACCTGCTTTATGCGATTCAGATTACCCTGCTCAATCAAGCTGAACAACATATTGATACGCTGATGCCAGGTTATACGCACCTACAACCCGCCCAACCGATCACTGTGGCGCACTGGTTGATGAACTTCTTCTGGATGATTGACCGTGACCGCGAACGCTTACAACAGATACGCGCACGGACGTCCCAATCACCACTGGGGGCAGGGGCGCTGGCAGGTAATCCCTTTGATATTGACCGTGAAGCGCTGGCAGAAGACCTCAAGTTTGAGGGGGTCATCATGAACAGCCTCGACGCAGTCAGTGACCGCGACTTCGTCGCCGAGACGATGTTCGCACTGGCACTATGCGCGACACATCTCAGCCGTTTCGCCGAGGATATCATCATCTACAGCAATCCCTCATTCGGTTTCATCACTTTGAGCGAAACGTATAGCACCGGCAGTAGCCTGATGCCACAAAAGCGCAACGCTGACCCGATGGAACTCACACGCGGGAAGGTTGGGCGTTTAGTCGGGCATGTTGCTGGATTTTTGACAACGCTCAAAGGTTTACCCAGCACGTATAACAAAGATCTACAAGAAGATAAAGAGTCCCTATTCGATGCCTACGACACGATGGAAATGCTGTTGCCTGTCGTCGCCGGTGTGATCCAAACCTTACAATTGAACCCAGAAAAGATGCGCGAGTCATTGCTCGAAGAATTGCTCGCTACTGATCTTGCTGATTATCTAGTGCGTAAAGGAATGCCCTTCCGACAGGCGCATCATGTAGTCGGCGCCGTAGTACAACACGCCAGCACACATCAAATAGCACTTTCAGCGATTCACCTCGATATCTTACAAGGTATTGATCCCACGTTTGAAGCGGATGTTAGAGAAGTTTTCGACTTTGATCTAGCCGTGACGCGCAAACGCTCAACCGGCGGCACTGCGCCCAAAGCCGTACGCCGACAAATCGACAAAGCCAAGGCACGTATCGCCTTACATGAATGAACAATGAGCAAAGTTCTCATCTCACACTCATACAAGTTGTATTGATTGCACAAAATATACAAAGGTTCGTTGTCAACTTTTACGAACTTGTGATGATTAAGACAAACTCATTGACATCATCTGATGAGTAAGTTACTGTTGCTACAGTACTTTTTAAAAGAAAATATCATCAAGAACGGTTATCAAACGCGCCATGAATATGGTAAAGTCTTTCAACCCCAGCATTATTATTGTCATTCTCGTACTCGTCCTTATTAGTGGCGGGCTTTAAGTGCTTGGGTGGTGAAATTTTCACACGGTTAATCAAAACCTCCCAAGCGGGAGGTTTTTTTGTTCTATGAGTGATTCAGATCAGAGAGGATGTCAACTATGTCAAACGAAATGATGGAATTTCAGGCCCACAACAGCCCGTGGACAGAGATGTATGATATGCATTGCCAGCGAGAAGATGCAGAGCAAAAGACATCTTCTATGACAACGGACACAAAAGCTGAACAAGAACCCACGCACGATGCGCTTGCTGATGTTTATAACCGTGACACAACGGATAATAACAGCAAGCGTTTTTAATTTATAAGCACACACACTCCGGAGAGGAAAACGACGATGCCAGCAGAATGGATTTGGCGAAATGGTGAGTTTGTAAAATGGGAAGATGCGACAGTCCACGTATCGGCCCATGCCTTGCACTACGGCTCCAGTGTCTTTGAGGGGATCCGCGCTTATGCCACCCCTGAAGGGCCAGCGGTCTTCCGCTTACAACCGCATACCAAACGCCTGCTGAATGGCGCAAAAATCATGCGGATTGAGCATGATTACACAGCTGATATGGTCAATCAAGCGATTGTTGAGACGATTGCTCGCAACGGTCACGAATCCTGCTACATCCGCCCTGTAATCTTCCGTGGTGAAGGTGCACTAGGATTAGAAGGACGCGGACGCACACGCACCGAGCTGATGATCTTCACGATGGAATGGGGCGCGTATCTCGGCAGTGAAGCACTCGAACAGGGTGTAGATGTACAGGTTAGCTCATGGCGACGCATGGCGCCTGACACGCATCCAGCACTGGTTAAAGCTGGCGGGAACTATGTCAACAGCCAATTCGTGAGCATGGAAGCACACGATAACGGCTTCAGCGAAGGCATCGCGCTCGATGTCAACGGGTACGTCAGCGAAGGCGCGGGCGAAAATATCTTCGTCATCCTCGATGATGTGGTCTACACGCCAGGCGCATGGTCATCGATCTTGATGGGCATCACCCGCGATAGCATCCTGACATTGCTCAACGACTTTGGCTATGACATCAAGTTTCAACCACTTGCACGCGAGATGCTGTACATGGCAGATGAGATTTTCTTCACGGGCACAGCCGCGGAAGTCACCCCCGTGCGCTCGGTAGATCGCTTGTCGATTGGCAGTGGCTCACGCGGGCCAATCACGAAACTAGTACAGGAAGAATTCTTTGCACTCACAGCCGGCAAAAAGCCGGATCGTCACAACTGGCTCACACATGTTCGTGAAACTATCTCGGAGAAATAAACGATGCAACTAACCGGTGCTGAAATCATTATGGAATGTCTCCTTCGGGAGAATGTCCGCGTGTTGTTCGGGTATCCGGGTGGCGCAATTTTGCCCACCTATGATGCCATGACCAAATATTTAGATCGGATTCATCATGTGCTTGTTCGGCACGAACAAGGCGCATCGCACATGGCAGATGGCTATGCGCGGGCAACTGGCGAAGTCGGGGTATGTATCGCCACTAGTGGGCCCGGAGCAACCAATCTCATCACCGGTTTAGCCACGGCGATGATGGACTCATCCCCTATTGTTGCTATCACCGGACAGGTTTCAGTGGGTGCGATTGGCTCGGATGCATTTCAAGAAACCGATGTCACCGGCGCAACCCTGCCTGTCACGAAGCACAATTACCTGGTGACAGACATTGATGAGCTGGCATACACGATTAAAGAAGCATTTTATATTGCGCGGTCAGGTCGTCCGGGGCCGGTGCTGATCGATATACCTAAAGACATTCAAAATCAGGTGACCGAGTTCATCTACCCTGAGCAAGAGATTCGTCTGCCGGGGTATCGTCCACCCTCAGCAGCAGATGAAGAACAAATCGTCGATGCTCTGCGCTTGATACAAGAAGCCGAACGTCCAGTGATCTTAGGCGGGCATGGCATCACGCTATCCGGAGCAAATAACGAAGTGCGTGAACTGGCAGAAATTTGCAATATCCCCATTGCACAAACCTTGCTCGGTAAAGGCAGTGTCCCTGAAGAACACCCGCTGGTAATTGGTTGGATGGGGATGCACGGTGATGCAGCGGTCAACCATGCAATTCAAGAAGCCGATCTATTAATTGCACTGGGGATGCGTTTCGATGATCGTGTGACAGGCAACCTCAAGAATTATTCACCCCATAGCAAGAAGATTCACGTTGATATCGACCCCTCCGAACTCAACAAGAACGTGAAAGCTGATGTGGCGATCAACGGCGACCTGAAAACGGTTGTCGCGCAATGGCTACCACGTCTGCAACAAAAATCACATGCGAATTGGCTGAATCGCATTCGAGATTGGCAAGAAGACGCGCATGAACGTGACATCCTCAATCACGATAACAACGGTAAACTGCTGACTGCACAGGTCATCAATGATCTTTGGAAATACACCGATGGCAACGCGTTAACAGTCAGCGATGTGGGTCAGCATCAGATGCTAGAAGCACAATACTACCCGCATCAACGTCCGGCGACACTGCTCACCAGCGGGGGGCTGGGGACGATGGGCTTCGGCTTACCAGCAGCAATTGGTGCCAAGTTCGGCAAGCCAGATGAAGATGTATGGGCAGTTGTCGGTGACGGTGGCGTGCAGATGACCATCTGCGAGCTAGCAACCGCCCGTCAAGAGAATATCAACATCAACATCGCGATCATCAACAACAACTTTCTAGGCATGGTGCGTCAGTGGCAAGAGTTGTTCTATGACAAGCGCTATAACGCCACGCCGATGTTCACGCCGGACTTTTGTAAGCTCGCAGAAGCTTATGGCATCCCGTCCATGCGTGTCACCAGTCGCGAACAAATCGAAGAATCGGTGGCTTTCGCACGCGGGATTGATGGACCTGTCCTGATTGAATACATGGTTGAAAAAGAAGAGATGGTTTATCCGATGGTTGCCTCAGGTGCAGATTTGCATGACATGAAGCGCCGTCCTAAACCCGGAGAGGAAGTGAAACAATGACCCCCCATACCCAAACACGCGAAGGTAAGATCACGATTGTGGCATTGGTAGAGAACAAGCCGGGCGTGCTGAACCGTGTCGCTAGCCTGTTCCGGCGACGGGCGTTCAACGTCGATAGTTTGACAGTGGGACGCACGCACAAAGAACATGTCTCGCGCATGACGATTGTCGTCGATTCCAAGACAATGAGCCCGTTCAAGATCAAAGCCAACTTAGAGAAGCTGGTCAACGTGATTGATGTGCAAGTGTTGACGCATGACCGCCCCCATGTGAGCCGTGACTTGGTACTGGTCAAAGTGCGCACCGATGGGGCAGAACGCTCCAACGGCGTTACAACAGTCTGTGAGCAATATCCCGCCAAGATCATCGACATTGGGCCGGATGTAGCAATCATTGAAATGTCCGGCACAGAAGAACTAGTGGAGGAATTCATCAACAAACTGCGTCCCTTCGATATTGTCGAGATGGTGCGCACCGGTCTGGTAGCGATGGGACGCGGAACACGCATTCAGGATACGGACTATGAACCTGTTAACCTGAAGAACATACAAAAGACAACAGCATAAGCTGTGGTCATCGCTTAATCATATTTACTCTAAAACGAAGAGGAACATCCTAAATGGCAAAGCTGTATTACGACAACGACGCAGATTTATCTTTACTTGAGAATAAGACCATCGCCATCATCGGTTATGGCAGTCAAGGTCATGCTCATGCTCTAAATGCCCATGAGAGTGGGATGAAAGTGATCGTCGGCTTGCATGAAGGCAGTAAAAGCCGAGAAAAAGTGGTTGCCGATGGATTAGAGGTATTCTCCGTCGCCGAAGCAACGGCACAAGCAGATGTGGTGATGATCCTGATCCCCGATACCAAGCAAGCCGCCGTTTACAACGCTGAAGTTGCGCCCAACTTAAAAGATAGCGCCATGCTGATGTTTGCACACGGCTTCAACATTCATTTTAAGCAGATTGTACCACCGGAAACTGTCGATGTAGCGATGGTTGCGCCTAAATCACCGGGGCATCGTGTGCGCGAGACCTATCAAGATGGCGCAGGCACACCGGGTTTAATCGCCGTTGAGCAAGATGCAACCGGCGACGCACACGCCCGCGCACTCGCTTATGCGAAGGCCATCGGTTGCACTCGCGCCGGTGTGATCGAGACGACATTTCAGGAAGAGACCGAAACCGATTTATTCGGTGAGCAAGTGGTCTTGTGTGGTGGCGCAACGGCGCTCATCCGTGCCAGCTTCGAGACATTGGTCAAAGCCGGTTATCAGCCAGAAGTTGCCTACTTTGAATGCCTGCACGAGTTAAAACTGATCGTTGACCTGCTGTACGAAGGTGGTCTGAGTTATATGTGGTACAGCGTCAGTAACACGGCAGAATACGGCGGTTATGTGGTCGGTGATGAGTTCGAGAATGCACTCAAAGAAGAGATGGCAGGCGTTCTCAGTCGTATCCAGAGCGGTGAATTTGCCCAGAACTGGATCAAAGAAAATGAAGATGGCTTACCCAATTTCTCGAAACGGCGCAAGAACGAACATGATCTGCTGATCGAAAAAGTTGGCGAGGAATTGCGCGATATGATGCCCTTCCTTAATGCCAAGAAAATCAAGCAGGAATCCTAGTAGCGGTTTAGCGGTTTAGTCGGTATGGTCACAGGTGCTAATGCATCTGTGACGACCCGGCCCAATTGACCAATCAGCCAATGAGGGGTTTAAACTAGCATGAGCGACGATGTTGATGTAGCGGTAGAGAGGAGGTGATGGTTATGGAAAGTGACCTTAGTGGCCTTACCCGTTTGATAAAGCAACCCATAACAATCACTGAAAGGATACCCTACGATGAAACGCACATATGATGAGAATACCGTCATTATCTTTGATACCACCCTGCGCGATGGCGAGCAAAGCCCCGGCGCAACTTTGAGCAGTGCCGAGAAACTACAAATCGCCCGTCAATTATCAGCGCTGGGTGTGGATGTGATCGAAGCCGGTTTTCCGGCGGCATCACCTGATGACCTGAAAGCCGTTCAGCGCATTGCCAAAGAAGTAGGCACAGAGGATGGTCCTACCATTTGTGGTCTGGCACGTGCGGTTGAAAGTGACATCCGTGCTGCATGGGACGGGGTCAAGGATGCGGTAAAACCGCGCATTCACACTTTTCTGGGTACATCGCCATCACATTTGAAGATGGTAGGCATCACCGAGGAAGAAGGTCTGGAACGCATCCGTAAGGCAGTCACACTGGCTAAGAGCTTATGCGATGATGTTGAATTCAGCCCGATGGATGCCGGACGAACCGAAATGGCGTATTTGATCAAAGCGTGTACCGTCGCGGTGGAGTGTGGTGCAACCACGCTCAATATCCCCGATACAGTTGGCTATGTGATGCCGGCTGAATGGCAAGATAAGTTAGAAATGCTAATTAGCGAGACCCCCGGCGCGGGGCATGGTAGTGGTGTAGTCTGGTCGGTGCATTGCCACAATGATCTGGGCTTAGCCACTGCCAACACACTGGCAGGGGTCAACGCAGGGGTGCGTCAAGTCGAAGTGACCATCAACGGCATCGGCGAACGTGCAGGCAATACCTCATTGGAAGAAGTCGTGATGGCAATCGAGACGCGCAAGAGTTTCTATGATCTGCGTACCAACATCGACACCACACAAATTATGAAAACAAGCCGCATGGTGAGCAATTACATGGGCATGATGATTCAGCCGAACAAAGCGATTGTGGGGGCAAATGCCTTCGCGCATGAATCCGGCATTCATCAAGATGGCGTGTTGAAAGCTGCCGAAACCTTCGAGATCATGACACCGGAGAGCGTTGGTCTGCATCAGAGCAAACTAGTTTTGGGCAAACACAGCGGACGGCACGCCCTGCGTGTACGTCTCGAAGAACTAGGTTATACAGTCGAAGGTGACGCACTCAACCAGATTTTCAAGCGCTTCAAAACTGTTGCCGATGCCAAGAAAAACGTCACCGATGAAGATTTAGAAGCCCTGATGGCTGATGAGTTCAATAAGCCGCAAGAATATTTTCGTCTGGGTGATGTACAGGTGGCATGTGGCACGATGGGAATGCCCACCGCAACCGTGCGATTGTTTCATGGTGAGCAAGAGTTTGTACAGGCGGCAGTCGGCACCGGCCCCGTTGATGCGGCATATCGCGCCATTGATCAAATTGTCAATTGCCCCAATACCCTGATCGAATACAGCGTGCATAGCGTCACTGAAGGCATTGATGCACTGGGTGAAGTGACAGTGCGGATTCAATCACCACAGGGCAAAAAGACCGTCGGTGGTTATGGTGCAGATAGCGACATTATCGTATCTAGCGTAAAAGCCTATATGGCGGCGCTCAATCGTATGATTGCCCTGATCGGGTATGGGGATGATGTGCAACCGGAAGGTGAAGCATCGGCAATCAACCTAAAATCTGCCTCACAGTAAGGCTCTATCGTGAGTCAGTCAACAAAGCAATCTGTTCTATCAATGGATGATTTGTTACTCATCCACAAGCAAACAATTTAAAGGGAATATCATGACTCAACCGAAGACACTCTTCGAAAAAGTATGGAACAATCACGTCGTCAAACCACAAACATCCGACACACCAGCGGTACTGTACATTGATCTGCATCTAGTGCATGAAGTGACCTCACCGCAGGCATTCACCGTAATGCGCGAACGCGGTTTGAAGGTGCGCCGCCCCGATCAAACACTGGGCACTATGGATCACAGCACGCCGACAACGCCGCGCAACGCACAGGGCATCATTCCAATTATGGATATGCAAGCCAGTAAACAACTCGATATGTTCACCAAAAATTGTGAAGATTTCGGGATTCCATTGTATTCGCTGGGCACAGAGAATCAGGGGATTGTGCATGTGATTGGCCCCGAACAGGGTCTGACACAGCCGGGGATGACCATCGTCTGTGGAGATAGCCACACCAGCACACACGGGGCATTCGGCGCGTTGGGATTCGGCATCGGCACCAGTGAAGTCGGGCACGTTCTTGCCACACAAACTCTGTTGCAATACAAGCCTAAAACCATGGCTATTCGCGTGGAAGGCTCTTTGGCAGATGGTGTAGTAGCCAAAGACATCATCCTAGCTGTGCTGGCAAAGATCGGTGTGGGGGGTGGAACCGGACACATCTTCGAATACATGGGCAGTGCGATCCGCAGTTTGAGCATGGACGGACGGATGACCATCTGCAACATGAGCATCGAAGGTGGTGCACGTGCCGGAATGGTTTCTCCGGATGAAACAACATTTGAATATGTCGCAGGTCGCCCTTATGCGCCCAAAGGCGAAGCGTGGGATGCTGCTGTCGCCGCATGGCGCGAACTACCCACCGATGATGGCGCTCAGTTCGATGCCGAGGTTTATCTGGATGCCAACGATCTGATTCCACACATCACCTATGGCACCAACCCCGGCATGGGCATGGCAATTGACGGGCGCGTGCCCTCACCGGAAGATTTCGCCGAAGTTGATAAGCGTGTGGCAATGGACAAAGCACTGACTTACATGGGTTTGCAACCCAATCAACCCCTGCTAGGCAAGAAAATTGATGTGGTCTTCGTTGGCAGTTGCACCAATTCGCGCATCAGCGATCTGCGCCAAGCAGCGAAGATGATCGAAGGGCGTAAAGTTGCCAATGATGTACGGATGATGGTTGTACCCGGTAGTCAGCAAGTCAAGAAGCAAGCTGAAGCAGAAGGTTTAGATGAGGTCTTTAAGGTGGCAGGCGCAGAATGGCGCGAAGCCGGTTGTTCGATGTGCATTGCGATGAACGGTGACCAATTACAACCCGGACAATACGCGGTCAGCACCAGCAATCGTAACTTTGAAGGTCGTCAGGGCAAGGGCGGACGAACCTTTCTCGCTAGCCCACTGACAGCAGTCGCTTCGGCAGTTAACGGGGTTATCACAGACCCGCGTGAGATGTACGTGCCGGAAATGGCATAAGCAAAGTTTGATTGGCGCATCGTCGGCCGATGATGCGCCTAACGTAAACACAGATAACACACGAGGTAATTATGGAACCCATTAACAAACTGAGTGGCAAAATTGCCCCTTTACCCATGAACGACATCGACACCGATCAGATCATTCCAGCGCGTTTTTTGAAAACCACCGACAAAGAAGGACTGGGCAAACAAGCTTTCTTCGATTGGCGCTATAACGCCGATGGCAGTGATAAGGCGGATTTCGTACTCAACCAACCGGAATATCAAAACGCTAGCATCTTAATTGCTGGCAACAACTTCGGCTGTGGCTCATCGCGTGAACACGCTCCTTGGGCACTATTGGGCATGGGTTGGCAGGCAGTTGTCAGCACCGAATTTGCCGACATTTTCCGCAATAACGCGCTCAAAAATGGCTTACTGCCGATCATTGTTGACGAAGAAACACAACAACAACTGGTCAGCTTAGCGCAAGAAGACCCCGAAACAACGGTCAGCATCAACCTGGAAGAACAAACCTTGCAACTGCCGGACGGGCGCAAAGTCGAATTCCCGATTGATGCTTTCAGCAAAGAATGCTTACTCAAAGGTGTTGATCAAATGGGATACCTGCTGGATTTAGACGACAAAATCAGCACCTACGAAGAACAGCACGTCAAACGTGTAAACACGCATCAGCCTGTACTTTAATCATGAGGGCATAACGCCCTCTCACATTACATGGAGACAAACATAATGACAGCATACGTACACATCTACGATACAACCCTCAGAGACGGTACACAGCGCGAAGGCATTTCCTTATCTCTAGCAGATAAAATTCGAATTACCCGTCTTCTGGATGAAATAGGTGTGGCGTATATCGAAGGCGGTTGGCCCGGTAGTAATCCTAAAGATGCCGCCTATTTCGAAGAAGTAAAGAAACTCAAGTTGAAGCACGCCAAAATCACCGCGTTCGGCTCCACTTGCCGCAAAGATAGCGATCCGGTGGATGATGCTAATATTCAGGCGCTAATCGATGCAGATACACCAGTAGTGACTGTTGTCGGCAAGACATCTATGCTACATGTAACTGATGTTCTGCAAACCACGCCGGATGAAAATCTACGGATGATCTGCGAGAGTGTGACGTATCTCAAGCAATTGGGCAAAGAGGTGATCTATGATGCCGAGCATTTCTTCGATGGTAGCAAGCTCGATGCAGATTATGCCTTACAGACCATTCGTGCGGCGCTCGATGGTGGCGCGGACAGCGTGGTGCTATGCGATACCAACGGCGGTTCAATGCCATGGGAGATCACCGAGTACGTTGAGCGCATTTATCAAGCATTTCCGGCGATTAATCTAGGGATTCATACGCACAATGACAGCGAGTTAGCTGTCGCCAACACTCTGGCAGCGGTGCGTGCCGGTGCTACTCACGTACAGGGAACTATCAACGGCTACGGTGAACGTTGCGGCAATGCCAATCTGTGCAGTATCATCCCCAACCTGATGCTCAAACTCAACATAGACTGCCTACCCCAACGCGAGTCACTGCGCCATCTGACACACCTCGCACGAACCGTTGCCGAGATTGTCAACCTCGCGCCGGATAATCATCTAGCCTATGTGGGTAAGAGCGCTTTCGCGCACAAGGGTGGGATTCATGTCGCGGCGATTCGGCGCAACGTCGATAGTTATCAACATATTGATCCACCGCTGGTGGGCAATGAAATGCGCGTTCTGGTATCCGATTTGAGCGGGCGCGGCAATGTGCTCAGCAAAGCCGAAGAATTCGGACTCGATGTTAGTAAAAACGAAGCGGTGCAGGTGCTGGAAGAAATCAAACATCTCGAAAATGAGGGGTTCGTCTTTGAAGGCGCGGATGCTTCAATCGCAATCCGTTTACATCGCGCAAAGCCGGGCTATGAAGCGATCTTTGAACTGGTCGACTTCACAACCATCACTGAAGATCGACGTGGGCGCGGTCACTTAGCTGAGGCAATGGTTAAACTCAATGTGGATGGCGAGATCATGCATACCGCCGCCGAAGGTAACGGGCCCGTCAATGCCCTCGATATGGCATTACGCAAAGCTCTCACCGCACATTACCCACTGATTACCGAATTCCAACTGGTTGATTACAAGGTGCGTATCCTCGATAGTGGTAGTGCAACCGCTGCAACAACCCGTGTCTTAATTGATACACAGATGGGAAGCAAACGCTGGAGTACAGTCGGTGCAGGAACCGATATCATCCGTGCCAGCTGGTTAGCACTGGTAGATAGTATCGAATATGGGTTGTGTATCGCAACACAAGAAGATGAAGCTATTGAAGAATTGGCAATTGGCGACTAAACCATGCCGTTCTACAACAAGCTAGTTTAAATTTGATGAACAGGCATGTTGAAGTAGCATGCCTTGATTTCTGTCTGAAGGAGACATGTTCGATGAAAGCAACAATCGCAACCCTTGCCGGAGACGGCATTGGGCCGGAAGTGATGGTACAAGCATTAAAGGTATTGGCAAAAATCGGTGACCAGTATGGACACGAATTCACCACACGAGATGCGCTGATTGGTGGCGCGGCAATCGATGCCACCGGCACATCTTTACCGGATGAAACCATCAAAATTTGTGAGGCAGCTGATGCTATCTTGCTGGCGGCTGTCGGCGGGCCGAAATGGTCAGATCCGACTGCGAGCGTTCGTCCTGAACAGGGCTTGCTCCAGATTCGTCAGCACTTTGGTTTATTTGCTAATTTGCGTCCAGTCAAAGTCTATCCAGCGCTAGTTGAACATGCCCCTCTGCGCCCTGATTTACTGGAAAATGTCGATATTCTGTTTGTGCGCGAGTTAACGGGTGGGATATATTTCGGCAAACGTCAGGAGATGGGCGATAACGATGAAGCCTATGACACGATGATCTACAGCAAACCGGAAGTTGAGCGACTAGCACATGTAGCACTCAGGGCAGCGCAGGGTCGCAAAGGGAAACTGACCTCCGTCGATAAAGCGAACGTACTGGCTTCAATGCGTTTATGGCGCAGCACGGTCGTCAAGATACATGAAGATTATGAAGACGTAGAACTAGAACATCTACTCGTCGATGCGGCAACGATGCACCTCTTGACTCGTCCGGCAGATTTTGACGTGATTATGGCAGGCAACATGTTCGGAGATATACTCAGCGATGAAGCATCAGTGCTGGCAGGGTCACTAGGGATGTTACCGTCAGCATCACTGGGAGCGGATACCTTCGGCTTATACGAACCCGTACATGGGAGCGCCCCGGATATTGCGGGCGAGGACAAAGCCAACCCGATAGGAATGTTCCTCAGTTTGGCGATGTTACTAAGGTATAGCCTACATCTCGAAGACGAAGCGCAGGCTATAGAAAAAGCGATTGATGCGGTGTTGGCTGATGGTCTGCGTACAGGCGACATCGCCGGCAAGGGCGAACCGACTGTCAGCACGACAGCTTTTACCGATGCTGTGCTAGCGAAGTTAGCCTGATTAATCCATGAAATCAGTGCGGTCGGGCGAGGGCGTATGTTCCGTTCCTTGCTCGATTTTATACTGATTGAAATGATACATCGCAAACGCTGATACGAGGAACATCAAGCGCCGGCTTTTGATTGACATCGTCTTCCATGTCATCGCCCGCAAGGCTGTGAATGCGAGCGTCAATGAGTACTCATACCATTCACCGTCTTTCGACAAACCCTGTGCAACAATTTCGCGCAATGAAGAGATTGCCTTGAGTGCATCGTTGACATCTTCAGGAATCTGGTCTGCCAATTCAGGGTGATCGATCACCGCGAGGTAACTCATAAGCTGACGAATATCATCCCAACTATCACCTACTATCGGCACAACCAATTCACTCAACAAACTAACCTCTAAGTTTGCCCAATCGAAAATCGAATGACCATCGCGCGTACGGGCGAAATCAATCAGCAAAGCGCTGTCATTGGGACCTATCAAGATATTACCCAGATGCAAATCGCCATGAATGGTGCTGATGCTACCAATCACAACGGCATCTAATAAGGGATTATAAAACTTAACAGGATTAGGTAAGGAAACCTGATTAATGGTGATGTTATTGCCATACACATCAAAATCTGGCGTGAGTTCAGTAAGGGATGTCATCAATTCATCGTCGCGGGTTTTCCAGACTGTGCCGACCAATTGATCAACAACCTCCCCGCGAAAATAGGTATCACGGTTAAAATCAATCCCCTGTACTTCAATCTGATACGCGCGGGCAGTGCTTTCCCCCTGAGCCAATGCCAGACGGATCGAGCCGCGCTCCGGTTCCACCTTATAAACGAGAAAGTTCTCAACGGCGATCACCTCACCCAGATCCAAGCCTATGAGCTGATTACGGCGTATCGGGAAACGCAAACGGGGAGCACTCACCGGTTTATCATCAGGATCGGCGATTTTAAGTGTGAGAATGGGAGGCAGAAGCCAATCATATTCACGCCATGCCTCGAAGCGATAAGGTCGCGTTTGCTTCCACCATTTTTCGCCAAATTCGCCGTACAAACGACGATGTAACCAGCGCCCGAGACGCTCACCTGACCATTCAGTGACCTTGGCACGCATATCACTCGGATTGCCAGCAGAATCGGTGAGAAATGTATATTTCACACCGGCTAAGTCCGAATTATCAGGTGCAACAGGCTTATCTTCCAGGCGGGCAGTAAGTGGTGGTAAGGTATCTTTGACAAACTTATTGTACCGTTGTGCTTCATCAAGAATCGCATCGGTGGGGCCAATCTTCACCACCACAGAAGCAGCCGGACGATCCCCCAAACGAATGGGAGTCACCACTAACAATTGTGCGGACGTATAGCCACCACTTAAGCTAGTATCAATGCGGATACTCGGATACCCTTGAAACATACGACGCAGGATGTAGGTCTCATCATTGGTCAATGCACCCTCAAAATCAGGCGCAAAATCAATTTTGGTAAAACCACCAGCACGCACCTCAGACGATGGTTGCAAGTCACGGATTTTCTGTTTAAGTGTCGAAACATCTAATTCAAGTGATTTGAGAACACGCACCGGGATACTGTCATTCTCATCAAGAATTGCAATGATGAGATCCCGTTCATTGATTGTTGTGCGCCCATCAGTGCGGGCAATCTCTTGCGCCACATCAAAGACAACTTCAGTGCGTGGAGTATTTGGCACACCCGCCCATAACCGATGCTGACTACCCTTACCTGCTTTGCGACGAATAGCATCAATGATATATTCAGGTGTCAAGCCATATTCGTTGACCAACGCGCTGGCAAGTCCGTGTTTGATCTCCAACAGTGCAATGAAGAGATGCTCCACACCGAGGAAAAAATGATGCATTCGATGTGATTCTTGGCGGGCGCTAATTAAAATTTCTTTTAGAGTCGTTAATCCCATATTAGTTCGTCACCTGAATCCGCAACCATGTGCGCCCTACCCGAAATAATTGTCCCAGTTCTACAGGCACTTCACCGATAACACGCTCGTCCATAAAAAAATCTTTGTCATTTTCAATAAAAGTACCGTTGGTGCTATTCTTATCTTCCAGCCACCAGCCCTCATCACGCCAGATCAAATTTGCATGAGCGCGTGAAACAAAAGTATCATTACGCAAGCATAGGTCATTATTATCTTTACGCCCGACAGTGAGTTGCCATTGTGTTGGGGTACGCTGACCATCACTCTCAGTACGAAATTCAATCAATGATCCATCATCCACGCCACTCATTATCATTAGTGTTACCTGATTTACCAATCTAACTCCTCATGTATGATCTATCCGAAGTCATTATACTGTCAATTATCGAGGTCAACAATTCAAGTGTAACAAATTGTACGCAAAATCCTTGCATTTGAGACACACCCGTGATATATTGCTTTTCGTAGTCATTAATAATTCTATATGCACTACCCCTATCCAGAGCGAGCGAGAGAACGGCTCTATGACCTTGCGGCAACCCCCATCAAATGGGAAGGTGCCAATTCCGGCAGATGGATATTCTGACAGATGAGGGTGGAAATTTGGCATGATCTGTTGATCCTCTGCCAATGTGGAACTCCAGCAAGTATGTAATAATATTTGTGTTTTTCGAGAACCGATCCCAATAGCCCGAATTTGTCACCATCGATTTCTTGACAGGTTCGGGCTTTTTCGTCCGGCACAATCGAAGGAGACAAATGAATCATGAAAGCACAACAACCCCACCACTTAAAGGGCGAGAGCAGTAAGGCAGTTCATGCCGGCACTGATCGCCAAAAAGCACTGAACGCACTCAACACACCCATTGTGCAATCTGCAACCTATACCTTTGCAAACACTGCAGATTTGATCGCCTTCCTTGAGGCGAAAACATGGGGCAATGGCGAGAAAACCCGCGATGAATACGGGCGCTATGGCAATCCGAGCATCACGGCTGTCGAAAAGCGTCTAGCGGCGTTAGAAGGCGGTGATGATGCCGTTTTATTCTCGTCAGGAATGGCGGCCATCACAACCCTGCTACTGACTGTCCTCAAATCCGGTCAGCATGTGGTGATGACCGATGATACGTATCGGCGCACACGTCAATTCTGCGAACAAACGCTGAGCAAATTTGGCATTGAGACAACGATTGTGCCCGTGGGCGATTATGATGCGCTCGAAGCTGCTATTATCAAGGGCAAAACCCGCTTTGTCATCAGCGAAACCCCCACCAATCCCTATCTGCGCGTGGCAGATCTTACACGCATCAAGGACATTGCCCGTGCGAATCGTTGTTTGACTATGATTGATACCACTTTCGCCACCCCAATTAATCTGCGCCCATTGGAGTGGGGTATTGATTTCGTTGTCCACAGCGCCACCAAATATCTTGGCGGCCATAACGATGTGCTGGGTGGCGTATTGATCGGCAACGCCGCACGGATGAAAGCCCTGCGCGATGCACGGGGTGTATACGGCAACGTCGTCGATCCACAGGCGGCATTCCTGATTGAGCGCGGGATCAAGACATTAGGATTGCGTGTACAACAACAAAACCAGACGGCTTATCAAGTAGCACGGTATCTGGAAGCACATCCTAAGATTGAGTGCGTGTATTATCCTGGCTTGTCTTCACATCCTGATCATGAGGTGGCGATCAAACAGATGAGTGGCTTTGGTGGGGTCATTAGCTTTGAGGTGGCGGGAGATTTGCAAACCACCGGCGATTTTATTGACCGCCTCCAAATTCCATACATTGCACCGAGCCTTGGCGGGGTTGAAAGCCTAATCGAACAACCTGCGCTGATGAGCTACTACGACAAAACAACAGAAGAACGCTTGGCGCTGGGCATCAAGAATAATCTGGTACGCTATGCTGTCGGCATTGAAGATGTCGATGATATCATTGATGATCTAGAACAAGCATTGGCCGGCATCCCTGAACGCCAACTGAGCGATTTATGGGAGAGCCGTTTTAGAGCATAATACAGACAGAAAGCGATCATATATCTATGGTGTATCACAATTGGTCAAGCAACCTGACCTACAGCACAGAGGTTCTGCATACTCCGTCAAGCATTGATGAGATACAAGCGATCATCGGGCAAGCATCACAGGTCAAAGCGCTGGGATCACGACATTCGTTCAATCGCATTGCCGATTCATCGGAGGTGTTGATCTCACTGGCACAATTCGATGAAATCACACTCGATACACAAGCACAAACTGTGACTGTTGGGGCAGGGGTGCGCTATGGTGAGCTAGCACACTATCTGCACCAGAACGGCTATGCCCTACACAATCTCGCGTCATTACCGCATATCTCGGTGGTGGGTGCCTGTGCCACTGCCACACATGGATCAGGCATAGGCAACGGCAATCTCGCGACATCGGTCAGAGGAATGCGCTGGATCAACGGAAAAGGTGAGCAGATCGAACTCAATCACCACGATGCAGAATTCGCTGGCGCAGTAGTGCATTTGGGGGCGCTGGGAGTGATCACAACAATTACGCTTGCGGTTCAACCCACTTTCACGCTCGGTCAGCATGTATATCTGGATTTATCGTTAGAGCAAGCTACCACGCAGTTTAACGCGCTGATGAGCACAGCTTATAGTGTCAGCTTATTCACTGATTGGCGCAATGATCGCATCAATCAAGTGTGGCTCAAGACACGCGACACCGCGTCTCCTCCCCCGACGCTCGGTGATGCGACGCTGGCACAACATGCCTATCACCCGATTGCGTCCGTATCACCGGAAAACTGTACCGAACAACTTGGCGTGCATGGGGCATGGCACGAGCGTTTACCGCACTTTCGCCTGGAGTTCACGCCAAGTAACGGCGCAGAATTACAGTCTGAGTATTTTGTCGCACGCGAACACGCGCCACAGGCTCTTGAAAGCCTGTATGCCATTAGGGAGCGTTTCAATCACCTGCTGTTGATCTCAGAGATTCGCTGTATTGCGGGCGATGATCTGTGGATGAGTCCCTGTTATCAGAGCGATTGTGTTGGTTTGCACTTCACATGGGAACGCAATGTGGAAGCGGTCGAACAGGTTTTGCCATCTATCGAAGAAGCGCTCGCGCCGTTTGAACCGCGCCCACACTGGGGCAAACTATTCACCCTGCCTATGAGCGCCATACAGAGCGGTTATCCGCAGTTGAACGCTTTCCGAAAACTAGCACAGACGCATGACCCTGACGGTAAATTTCGCAATAGATTCTTAGATGACATCCTCGTCGTCTGACCACCGTCATACAGATCAGGATTGAGCAACGATAACTTTGCTGTTATCAATAACGCTAGTTTAAGCAAGGAGAGTAAACCGTTTGGACTGGCGCATATTTTTACAGCAATTGATCGGTTTCATGCTTGCAGTGATACGGCGGTATAGTTTGTGGGCGGTGCGGATAGCATTATTGTGGGTGATCCTCACCAGCTTATCCGCGCCATCGATGCGCGTGCAACTGGAAAATCCCCCGCGTGCCGTCGAAGCTGTCACTGATCATGTCTGCGTACACACGCGCTTGATCGATGAAGTACATGAATGGGTGATTCAGCGTTCGTTACAATTGGTGCGCGAGATGGGCGCGAATACCATCGTTGAATTTTTCCCATGGGCGTATATTGAGCGTGAGCCGAACCAGTATGATTGGCGTCAAGCCGATACCATCGTCCGACACGCTGAAAATCAGGGCTTGCGTGTAATCGCCCGCATGGGCTTCGTGCCAGAGTGGGCGCGTCCTAGTGTCGTTAACACACCGACAACACTGAATTATCTGCCTGATGACGCCTATGATGATTTCGCCGAGTTCGTGGCAGTCTTTGCGGAGCGCTACGCCGGACGGATCGATCATCTCATCATCTGGAATGAACCTAATTTAGCCTTTGAGTGGGGCTATCGTCCGCCGGATGCAGCGGCTTATACACGCTTATTACAAGCTGTCTATGACCCTGTCCATCAGGCAAACCCCGATGTCGTGATCTTAGGAGGCGCACTCGCACCGACATTAGAACCAGTTGGCAGTCCGAATGGCTTGATAGATACCCATTATTTAGAAGCGATGTATCAAGCAGGTGCAGGCGATTATTTCGACGCGCTCGCAGTACACACCTATGGGTTCACGCATCCGCCGGAACAAGCCCCTGCACATGATCGGCTCAACTTTCGGCGGGCGGAATTGCTATTCGAGATCATGGGGCGTTATGGCGATGGCGACAAAGACGTTTACATCACCGAGAGCGGCTGGAACGATCACCCACGCTGGACACAAGCTGTACGTCCGGCACAGCGCGTGCAATACACTGTCGATGCGCTGGCTTATGCTGATGTACAGTGGGAACAGGTGGAATCATTGTGTTTGTGGGTGTTGCGTTACCCTGTACCGACGCTCAGTTATCCCGATCATTTCACACTGGTCAACACTAATTTCCAGATTAGCCCGTTGTATTATGCGGTACAAGATTATGCACGCGGTAGTGCCTCTGAGGAACGCTTATGGCTGGCTCCACCTACCGAATGACCATCCGCCTGTGGCTGAGCGCAATCTTGCTGAGCTTTGCGTTGTATGTGGCGTTCACGGGCTTGCAAGAGTGGCAACGCACGCGCCCGAACGATCATGATCTGGCTTTTCCACAAGGGCGCTTACGCATCGGAACGGATCCGACGTATCCACCCTTTGCCTATGATGATGGACAGGGCTTTGCCGGCATCGACATAGAATTGGGGTACACCCTTGCTGAGCGTATCGGCATTGAGGTGCAATTCGTACCCATCAGTTTTGATGGCTTGTATGACGCACTCCACAATGGACAAGTGGACATCCTGATTAGTGCTTTGCGCCCTAACCCGATGCGTAATAATCAAGTTCGCTATACACAACCTTATTTCGATAACGGCTTAGTGCTAGTCAGCGATGCTGATACCCCGCTCGCCACTATGAGTGATCTGACAGACCGATCACTAGCAGTCGAATATGGCAGTCTGGCGCACAGCGTAGCCAACAATCGGGCACAGCGCATCGCTCCGTTTGAGCTATTACACTATGAACTACCTCAATACGCACTCGATGCGGTACGCTTACAGGTGGCTGAGGGGACATTGGTCGATACCATCACCTATCAGCTATATCAGCGCGATTATGCAGAGTGGACACACCATGTCACACGGGTGACAAGCAATCATTATGCAATCGCGGTGCGCGGTGATCGAGTCGTTACGTGGGATTGGATCAACGCGACATTGGGCGAATTAGCCGAGGATGGAACCTTGCAAGCAATTATTGACCGTGGCTTTGAACGCTCGTAGACTATAATTCAGCATTCGATACACACCGGAGAGTGAGCCTGTTCTATGGCGCAAATTGGCATTGATGCCCGCCTGACCTATTATCGCGATGGTGGGATTAGCACCTATATTCAGCAGATGGTCAAGGCATTGGCACAAATCGATCACGATCATGCCTATACGGTCTTTCACAGTCGCAAAGATCAGAGGGTGATTGAACCCACATTAGGACGCAAAGCCTTGTGGACACCTGCACATCACCGCTTCGAGCGCGTGGCGCTCTCTATGGAGCTAGCATGGCGCGGGTTAGATGTCTTTCATAGTCCGGATTTCATTCCACCCCATCGCGGAGCAAAGCGTCATGTGATCACAGTGCATGACCTAACCTTCCTGCATTATCCCAATTACCTCACGTCAGATAGCCGTACCTATTACAACGCACAAATTGAACAGGCTTGCCAAGACGCCGATCACATCTTAGCAGTGAGCGCACACACACGGCATGACCTGATCGAGATATTGAGCGTGCCTGAGAATAAGATTACCGTGCAACCGCATGGGGTGAACCCACACTATCGACCATTACCAATCGAACAGGTTGAGCCAGTTCAGAAGGCACTCAACTTGCCGGATACCTATATTTTGCATGTGGGCACATGGGAGCCGCGCAAGAATATCATCGGCTTATTGCGTGCCTATCGCCATCTCTTAGCGGATATGCCGGACTTACCACCGGTGGTACTCGTCGGACGTGAAGGATGGTTGTTTCAACAGACTCGTGCCGAGATTGACACACTCGGTATCAATCAGCATGTGATCTGGCGGGATCAGGTCAGTGATGTGCAATTACCCGCAGTCTATAACAGAGCACTCGTCAATGTGAACCTATCGCACTATGAAGGCTTCGGGATGCCGTCATTAGAAGGCATGGCATGTGGCATTGTGCCGATTGTCAGTGATCGTTCATCCTTGCCGGAAGTTGTCGGCGATGTGGGCTTGTGCGTACCTCCTGACGATACCATACAGATTGCTGAGGCGCTGAAGCACGCACTTATCGATCAGGCATGGCGTGGTGAACAGGCACAGCTAGCGCTAGCACGTGCTCAACAATTCACATGGGAACGCTCGGCACAGATCGCACGCAATACCTATACAGCCTTGCTCTGACCCCCTATAATGCTAATCGAGGCACATCACTCACATCACTAAATAAGAGAGGATATCATTTGCAGATTCTGATCGTCACAGCGAGCCTGCCCTACCCACCAGCATCCGGCGGTGCTATTCGCGTATTCGGCATACTCAGCGGATTGCATGAAGCGGGTCACACCATCACACTATTGAGCTTCGGCAATCCTGACGCGGATTATGCCCCCTTACGTGATCTCTGCCAGCAAGTGCATGTGTTTCCTCCACCTGAACGCAGCACACGCGAGCGCGTGCTGACCTTACTCACCACGCAACAGGCAGATATTGAGACACGCTTCTATGACGATGCATTCGCGCAAAAGTTACTCACATTAATGAGCGAACATGAGTTTGATCTCGTGCAATTTGAAGCCATTGAATCAGCATCATATTTGCCATTGGTACGCGAGCAATTTCCGCATATGCCGATTTGCTTCGACACCTTCAATGCAGAAGCCGACTTACAACGGATGATCTGTCAAATTGATCGGCAAGACCTAAGTCGTCTACCTCATGCGTTCTATTCGTGGATACAAAGCCGTCGTATCGCTCAATATGAAGGGATGCTCTGTCGAATGGCAGATCTGGTGATTGCTGTCTCACCGGAAGATCACGCGCTCTTGAGCCAGTATCGTGCTGACGAGCGCACCACTATCTTGCACAGTGGTATCTTTGTCAAAGATTATGCCGAAGCACAAACCGATATCCACTATGAGCAACCTACGCTGATCTTCACGGGCAAGATGGATTATCGTCCAAACGTGGACGCAATGCTGTGGTTTGCAGATCATATTCTGCCATCTGTACCGGAAGCGCAACTAGTGATTGTCGGGCAGAAACCGCACCCGCGCATTCAACACTTGACCGAACGCCCTAACATTCAACTGACGGGTTGGGTAGATCGCATACCGCCCTATTTGCACGCGGGCGATGTCTACGTTGCCCCATTACGGATGGGCAGTGGCACACGCTTAAAAATTTTAGAAGCAATGGCTTCCAGTTGTGCGATTGTCGCGACGAGCATCGCGGTATCCGGTTTATCCGACCGTACCAAAGATGCGCTCGTGATCGCCGATGATGAGGCTGATTTCGCAGAGGCGATTCGTCAGCTCTTAGCGAACCCGCAACACCGACAGGCACTCGGCGAACAAGCACGCGAAGCTGTTGCACAGCATTATGATTGGTCGGTGCTAATCCCACAATTACTGACAGCTTATCAGGAGGTGGGCATTGGATAGAGAAACTTTAGTACGACGCAATAAACAACTGGCAGAAGCTTTTCATCAGACACCAGTACAACACCGTATAAGGCGTTATATCATCGATGCAGTCTCGCGCTTTCCTTTCTGGGCATTGACCAAGGGATGGAACCGTGTGTTGTTCATCAAGCCGGATCATTTAGGGGATATGTTGCTGGCAATTCCGGCAATACGCGCCCTAAAAGAAGCCCGCCCGTATACTGAAATTCACGTATTAGCGGGATCATGGTCAGCGTCGGTGCTTGCCAATGTACCGGAGGTTGATCTGGTATTGACGATTGATTTCCCCGGCTTTGCCCGCGATACCGAAAAGACCAATTACCTCGCGCCATACACCCAACTAATGCGCGTCTCGCGACAATTACGGCAAATTGGCTACGGGCACGCGATCATCATGCGCCCTGACCACTGGTGGGGAGCGATGCTGGCTTATGTCGCCGGCATCAGCGAACGCATCGGTTACGATCTGGAGAACGTCTCACCTTTTTTGACACAAGCCCTACCCTATCAGCATGATCATGTGATCTGGCAGAATTTACGCCTCGTTCAACAATGGACGGGGAAGCTCAACGAAGACAACATCCCGTATTATCTCGATATTTATGACGAAGAACGCGAGTCCATCAGTGCGTATCTTGCGCAGTATGATATCGGCAATCAGCAAGCCTATTTTTGTATTCATCCGGGCAGTGGCACATGGGTTAAGCGTTGGAAAAATGAACTATGGGCAAAAGTCGCTGATACGCTGATTGACCAACTTGATGCAGAGGTAGTATTCACCGGCGGGGATGGCGAACGCGGGATGATCGACGATATTCAGAACCGTATGGAACACAAAAGCACTACCAGTGCGGGCGATCTGAATATTGAACAATTAGGCGCACTCTACGAGCGGGCACGGGTTGTGCTGGGGCCGGATAGTGGGCCGTTGCATCTGGCAGCAGCCGTCAAAACACCGACTGTGGCGCTGTTTGGGCCAGCAGACCCACTGGAATTTGCACCCTGGGGCAACAAAGAACAACATATGATCGTCACATCACCGATTGGTTGTCGTCCCTGCCGTGTGTTGGATTGGGGTGACGATGCCCCGCACTATCACCCCTGCGTGCATGACATCACCATCGGACAAGTGTTAGAAGCTGCGCGTACCGTTGCCCGTTGAAATCTAACAAAGGCTACTAATCAGGAACTATCGGGCGCACTGAGACGTAGTATAGATAGAGTCCATTTAAAACTAGGATAACACAATGTCAAATTTACCCGTGAAAGAGATGGTACTTTACAAACATGGGATTGGCTTTTTTATGCGTCAGGGTGAAGTGGAAGGTACACAGATCAACCTGACCTTTCGGCGAGATGAGATCAACGATGTGCTGAAAAGTCTGGCGGTCTTCGACCGTAAAGGTGGGCAAATTCTCGGCATTGATTACCAAACGCCCATGGATATCCCCGCCCGTTTATCAAGCAGTTCGATCAACCTCTCACAACACGCGACACTGCGCGATTTATTCCGCGATTTGCGCGGGCGCGAGTGCCGAATCCAGCATGAGATCATCATCGGTAGCGAGGTCACTTTAAAGGGACGTATCGTCGGTGTGGATGAAGTACAAACCGATGAGCGTTATTACGCAACGCTCTCTCTATTGACTGAGGACGGCGTGCAGGTGATTGATTACGCAAACATCCGCCAGCTTGAGATCATCGACGCACAATCCGCCTATGATCTATCGTATTTCCTCGATAGTAGCATGGCAGAGGATGATCGACGTGTGGTGACAATCCGCTTGAACGATGGGGCGCATGATCTCATGATCTATTATGTGATCCCGGCGCCAACGTGGCGCGTCAGCTATCGCCTGCTCGCCGAAAGTGATGTAGAAGACAACCGCATTGGCACAGCTATTTTGCAGGGTTGGGGCTTGTTCGACAATCGGTTAGAAGAAGATCTAATCGATGTGAAATTGACACTCGTTGCCGGACAACCAATCTCATTCATCTATGATTTGTATAGCTCGCACATTCCACAACGGCGCGTAGTCGAAGATGAAAGCCGTATTGCGCCGGGGCCTATCAGCTATATGGACATGCCATCCGAAGAGCTACAAGCTGAGGCAACAATGGATAGCATGATGGCATCCGGCGCGGCGCGTCCCACGATGCTCAAACGTGCATCCATGCGCGAGATGGCACAATCTAGCCCACCACCCCAAGCAGAAACCCGGGCAACAGGTGAAACGTTCCAGTACATCGTGACGACACCTGTCACGGTCAAGCGCGGAGATTCAGCGCTGGTTCCGATTATCAATCAAGAAATCCGCTATGAACGCGAGCTACTGTACAACGGGCATAAATTCGCAACGCATCCCGTGGTTGCATTGCGCTTTGATAATCAAACCCAACTCACTTTAGAGCGAGGCCCCGTGACCGTCGTCGAAGATAACGCTTACAAAGGGGAAGCAGTGATACCCTTCTCCAAAGAAGACGCACAGGTCTATCTACCGTACGCAGTAGAACTCGGTATCAAAGTGACTGAAGAGGCACGTCAGGAACGTGTGGTCAATGGCATAAAGATCGAGCAACAAGCGTTGTTCGAGCAAATCGCCCATATGGAAACAGTGCGCTACATAATCGAGAACCACACCAATCAGGCTCAGACCGTGACGATCGAAGCACCGATCCACAACGGCTATGAACTCTATAACACACGAGAACCTGATCGAACTTCAGGGGAGATGCGTCGCTGGCGCGTGCATGTGGAAGCTAGTGGTCAGGCAGTTTTTACACGACAAGAGCGCTTGCTTCAGTTTGAACGGCGCGAGATATACAACCTGCAATATCAGCGCCTCGCCCAATATCTCAACAATAAGTGGATTGATGACACGCTCTATCAACAGTTATCGAATATTCTCGAAGCGGTGCAAAACATCAACAATGCGCAGGAACGTCAAGCTCAACTCGATAGCGAACAACAAACCCTCTATGAGCGTCAAGAGCAATTACGGGCAAACCTCGGCGCATTGCAGGCTACCGGAAAAGAAGCCCACCTGCGCAACCGTCTGCTACAACAACTCGAACAATCACAAGATCAGCTTGAAGCTATCGAACGCGAGCGCCAAGTATTGCAACAAACCATCATATCGCAAGAAGAATTGATCGCATCACAGCTAGCCAACCTGTAATAATCTCAGATTAGTCATGGATGAGCGTGCCCCTCTTGTATATAATGGGTGCGCATCATGCTCATCTAGCATGAACAATCCTATTTAGCATAAACAACTCGAGGTGAGTGTGACTTGCAGTCGTTTGTGATGATTAGTACAATCGACTGCATGACCTTGTGATGAAGGAGATTATTGTGAAACGTGGCGTATTGATTCTTGGGTTTCTATTAGCAGTGACAGTTGCTGGTGGTGTATTGACTTCAGGCGTGGGTTTTGGCATTCCTATCATTCAGCAAACCACTGATCCAGCCGCTTCGGCATTTATGGCGACAAACAACCAAGCTCTGTTGTTTCTTGGCGTGGTTGGGTTTATCTTATTCAACGTGATTGGCGCAGGTTTGACACTGGCATTCATCTTCTGGTTGTTGAACAAACAGGTCAAGATCGCGCAAGAGACGCCGACACTCGAAGAACGTCGTCAGCAAGAAGAAACTAACGCTCTACCAGAAGGTAACACGGCATAGGGCGCATGTCATCATCCTGCCTGACAGCTACCAGAACAGCGTACACAAATATCGTGTCGCTTAATTGTGTTGTAAGCAAGCATATTTAGGGCATATTCATGATAGATTCGACGATCCAAACAAGACCAGATCGATCCTTTAGCGACTTATTGAAAGCCTATGGCGATCTAATGAAATGGCGCATTGTGTTGTTATTAGTATTCACCACCGTGACAGCCATGATTGTAGCGGCAAATGGTTTGCCGAGTTTATCGGTATTTTTAGCGACAGTCATCTCCGGGATTTGTGCGGCAGGTGGGTCTAGCGCCATCAATCAATACCTTGACCGCGACATGGACGGTAAGATGAACCGCACCGCACGTCGTCCGATTCCATCCGGACGGGTTGCGCCCATTAACGCACTATTGTTCGGGCTGGCACTAATTGCCTGGTCTGTGCTGATTTTAGGGATTTGGGTCAACTGGTTAGCGGCGATTCTCGCGCTGATTGGTAGCATCTATTACATCGTCATTTACACGATGATTCTCAAACGTAACACCGTCATCAATATTGTGATCGGTGGCGGGGCTGGCGCGATGCCAGTATTGGTTGGTTGGGCCGCAGTAACGGGTTCACTCAGCATTGAAGCCTGGTTATTATTCGCGATTATCTTTTACTGGACACCGCCTCATAGCTGGGCATTAGCCATTCTCGTCAACAAAGATTATGCAGCAGCAGGTGTGCCAATGATGCCCGTTGCACGGGGTGAAGATACCACCCGTTTGCAAATTGTCCTGTACTCGGTGCAATTGGTAGCGATCACGCTCATTCCGGGGATCGCTTTGATGCTCGGTGTCGAGATGCTCGGTATACTTTATATCGTCACAGCAGCAGTGTTAGGGACTGTATTGGTCTACATGACGATTGTGCTACTACGCGAGCCGAGCAAATCAATGGCGCGGGCAGTTTACAAGTACTCCTCAGCTTATCTGGCGTTCTTATTCCTCGCAATGATTATAGATCGCTTTGTATCACGATTATTCTGAGCAAACACGCCACATCTGATATAACATAAAGCAAGAAAGGCACGGTTTATCACGTGCCTTTTTAGGCACAAGGTAAGGTGTAAGACACATGTATTTTGACCCAATGAGCATATCGGCACTAGTCGATGAATTGATGGATGAGGTAGTCGGTGGGCGCGTGCAAGATGCTATCGACGTTGACCACACCGGTTATGGATTGGAGATTTACGCCAATCGTCGCCGACATTATTTATATATGAGTGCCGACCAACAAACGCCCCGCGTGCATCGTGTGGGAGATAAGTTACGACGCGGTTTATATAAGCCCAAACAACTCGGATTGCTCTTTCGGCGCTATATCGAAGGCGCAATCCTGACGCACGTCAGCCAGCCGGAGTGGGAACGCATCTTATTTTTTGACTTCGAGCATCCGGAATACGGCGAATCACGGCTGATCATCGAACCGATGCCCCGCCGCGCCAACATCCTATTAGTGCGAGATGGTGTGATCTTAGATTGCGTGAATCGTGTCAGTGCAGAAGATAATCGTTATCGGCAAAGTTTGCCCAATTACGCCTACGAGATGCCTCCACCACTCACAGGTCGCTATAACCCGTACACGCTCACGCTAGAAGACGTACAAGCCTTCCTGAGTGAGAGCGAGCAACCACACAAAGATCAGCTGGCGCGCTTGCTACCCCGTCGTTTTCTGGGATTTAGCCCGCTGATGGGACGCGAGTTAGCCTATCAACTAGCAAAGGATATCAACGTCACGCTGGATGCCATTTATGCTGATGAGCTGTTCTTCACCCTGCGCGATTTCATGCAACCGCTTAAAGAACGTCACTGGCAAGCCGGCAATGCGTTAGACGAAGATGGCTTAATTAGTGGTTTTAGCGTGTATCCTATCACCCATGCTGATGATTGGCAAAAGAGTGAATCCATTTCAGAGGCGATGACGGCTTATTATGGCGCAGCAATTGGTGAAGAAGCCTACGAACAAGCCAAAAAGCCGGTACGCGAAACGCTAACTGAAGCAAAAATCCGCTACACCAAAAAACTGGAAGGACTCGAAGCGAGCTTGAAAGATCAAAGTCAGCTGGAACATTTACAGCATAGCGGCGAGTTAATCTTAGCGTATCAATACACGATTGAAGATAATCAACTAGAGCTACGAGCCCAGTATCACGCGGATGAGCCGGAACTGGTCATCAAGCTCGATCCCAATTTGACCCCGCTAGAGAATGCGCAACAATATTTTGACAAGTATAACCGCGCCAAACGCGCTCGTAAAAACGTACCCCGACTCATAGCTGAAGCGCGTACTAAGCTCGATTACATCCTGCAACTGGAAAGCGATTTAGAGATGGCCAGTAACTGGACAGAGATCGACGATGTGATACAGGCACTGCAAAACGAAGGCTTTAATGTAGTCGGCAAGAAGATGAAGCGCATCGGCGGCAGTGGACGGTCAGCACCGTTACGCTTGACCAAAGATGGCTATATCATCTGGGTGGGGCGCAATAGTCGCCAGAACGATGAAGTTACTTTCCGCAAAGCTAACAGCGATGATTTTTGGTTACATGCTCGGAATGTCCCCGGCTCACATGTCGTCATCCGCAATGACGGGCGGCATATCCCTGATGAGTTGATCGAAGCGGCGGCTTCCATCGCAGCCTATTACAGCCCCAATCGTAACGAGAATAAAGTTGATGTGATCGTGACGCGTTGTAAATACGTAAAGCCCATCAAGAGCGCAGGCCCCGGCATGGTCATCTTCCGCAACGAGCGAACAATCACCGTCAGCCCGCAAAGCGAAGCTATTCTCGAAGAATGAACTACCCCGCAGCAAGCTACGGGGTATCAAAACAATCGTAGTTGCTGAGCATGTAGCTTAGTGTAGTCTTTGTCAGTACCTTGTTTTTTAACATATTCTCGGATGGTCTCTTCACTCGC
>JBNPEE010000069.1:0-24881 GCA_051117475.1 Anaerolineae bacterium
GTCGCTTGAGCTTGTTTCAAACCGCAAGACGCTGGCTCAAGCGACGGCTTTCACAAGACCGATTACCTGATTGGCTTTTTGCTCAGCCTTTTTGGTATTTTGAATAGAAGTGTCAGGTTGTCAGTGACCGCTTCTGAAAACAGACGCTGATCAGATCACGTTCCCGCATATAAATTCGTTTGCGTAGCGCGATAAAGTTGCAATCTGCTAACAATTGCTGTTAAAAATCGCGTAAATTCACCATTCAGATTACACTATGTGCGGAACGCGCATCAGCAGGATGCACCTGAACGAAGGAAGGTCACAGAAAATCATGGAAATTGGGCGTATCTTAGGCGGGCGCTACAAAATCGAAGAGCGCATTGGATCAGGCGGAATGAGTGTAGTCTATCGAGCTCATGAAGTCGGGTTAGATCGCGAAGTGGCGGTGAAGGTCTTATTATCGACGCTCTCCGGTGATGAGCAGTTGATCGAACGATTCAATCGTGAAGCCAAAACGATTGCCAGCTTACAGCATAATAGCATCATTCCCATTTATTATTACGGCGTGGAAGCAGATTTCGGCAGTTACCTCATCATGCCGATGTTGCAAGGTGGTACGCTGGAACAACGCTTACAACAGCTGGATTTATTACCCTCATTGACCGAAGTGGGAGAGATTGCCGAGAAACTCGGTAACGCACTCCAATACGCGCACGATAAAGGTGTGGTGCATCGGGATATTAAGTTCAGCAATATCATGTTCGACGATGCCGGTAGTCCGTATCTGATGGACTTTGGCATTGCGAAGTTGTTGAACACGACTAACCTGACCGGCACCGGTATGACTGTCGGCACACCGAATTTTATGCCACCGGAACAGTGGCGCAACGATGCCATCACGCCAGCCGTCGATCAATATGCCTTCGCAGTGTTGATGTATGCGATGCTCACGCGCCGTATGCCCTTTGAAGCCGACAGCGCACCGGCACTGATGTACAAGCATTTGCAAGAGCCCCCCCCCTTGATCACAAATCATCGTGAAGATGTGCCTGAGGCTATCGCGCAGGCGCTCGACAAAGCACTCAGCAAAGCCCCGGAAGATCGCTTCGACAGTATTTCAGAATTTACGCAGATTGTCTCAGAGTCGGCATTAGCCAGCACACGCCGTTATAGTGGCTTCTTCAAAGCGACGATCAACGTGCGCAATGAGAATACACCCACGACGCCCCGCATTCAAAATGTGATGCCCAATACACCGACTGAGATGGTTGCAGAAGGAAAGAGCGCACCTGTTGATATACCTGTCCCACCCGATGGAGGTGCAGAGCAGACAGTTAACAGTGGATCATCCCCTAGCCCAAGACGCGCCGCATTATTGGGTGGGTTGATGACGATTATTTTGATTGGCGTGTTGCTGGTCGGGGGCGTGCTGTACAATAACCAGATCACTGAGAGCCGTCAGGCGACTGAGACCACCATCGCCGAAGTTGCCGCCAGCGCTACGGCTGACGCAAACAGCGCTGCTACCGGGACGATGGTCGCGTTTGAAGCCCAGAGCGCTACCGAAACACAGGCAGCACAACCGACGGCCAGCGAGACACCGACCGTCACACCCACCGCCAGCGAGACACCGACCGTCACACCCACCGCCAGCGAGACACCGACCGTCACACCCACCGCCAGCGAGACACCGACAGCTACAGTACCCCCTACCGAAACGCCCGACAGCACACAGACGCAACAAGCACTTGATCTAACAGCAGTGGCTATCGCACAGGTGACCAGTAATGCTGAACTTGCGGAGACCGCAACCGCATTAGCGCTGATACAGACTGAAACTGCCGCTGAACGAGCGACAACTACCGCTGAAGCCAGCATAATCCAGACTGAGCGTGCCAACAATGCCGCTACTAGCACTGCACTCGCTGACCAGCGCACACAAGAGGCACTCAACGATACCGCTACTGAACAGGCGCTCAATCGCGATGGCACGGCGACAGCCATCGCAGTGATTCAGGCCAATCTCGACGCAACCGCTACCCAGATTGCTGAGCGCGTGCGTCTGCCCGAAATTGAAATCGGTGAGGCAGTCACTGACTTTGGAGATGGTCAAACAGAATTATCGTGGGTCGTCACGGCTGAACAGGGTGATCGGCTCTCGTTTGCCGGGCGCAGTCCCACCTTTGATATCGAATTAGCAATCTATCAGGGCGACGAACTCATCATCAGCGATGATAACAGCGGTTATCTTGATAACCCGCGCATCACCAACTTGCGCATTGAAGAAGATGGCGCGTATATTGTCACCTTACGCGCTAGCGATGCAGATGACCTCATTGGCGCGTATAGCCTCGGGGTGACGCAACTACGTACCTGCCCTGATGCGCTTCCCTCGCGTGTGTTGGTGGGAGAATTGGCGCGGGTGACGCTCGATGGCTTATCGAATAACCTGCGCACTAACCCCACCGCTGATAGCTCGCGCCTCGATCAGATTCCGGCGGGCGGGGTATTCACAGTGCTGGCAGGGCCGGTATGTAATGATGGTTTCACATGGTATCGTGTCCAATATGGGAATAATGTCGGTTGGACGGCAGAAGGAGATGCTGAGGATTATTGGTTAGAGCAATTACCCGATGACGATGAACCCGTTTTACTCGTTGGTGGGCGTGGCTTGACCAATAGCCGTCCACTAGATGCCGGCACGTTTCAAGTGGAGTCGTTCTGTTCACGGCGCGGACTGGTCACCGGTACCGACGAGATCGATTGGTTCTGTGCCAATAGCGATGATGTGACGGTCATCACCCTGACTGAAGAAGATTTCGATCAGATTTGTCAGGATACGTACAACGAAGACGAGGCATTCGCCCGTCAGGATGGTGATGCCAGCGAGCCAGCATATCGCTGGCGGTGCTATTATTATCCGCAGTGAGGCTACGGCGGGGATTATCCACAGAAGATGATCCCCGCCTTAATCAGCTAGCCTTCAACTGGCACGAAGCGCACCTCAAACATGCGTGACCATAATTTGCCGGTGATGAAGAAGGTCTCGCTCTGTGGATTGTAGGCGATGCCATTCAGCACACCGCCACTCGGTGGGGATACAGAACCGTCCGCACTCTCTTGAAAATTCGGAATCTCACGGATCATGTCTTCGGTCAACAAATTACTGGCATCGATGATGCCGACAACGTTGCCGTTGTATTTATCAATCTGCACGATGAAATCCGTCTGCCACAGATTGGCATAGATAGAATCACCAACGCACGCTAACTCATTGAGCAAATTCGCCTGTAAAGGACTGCCATTTACGGTGACCAGCATCCGCCCGATTAGCTCGAAGGTATCCGCCTCGCGGATGGCGAGGTACTCGGTGCTGTCGCTCATATACAGATAGCGGTCATCGTAGCATAAGCCCCACCCTTCACCCTCATAGCTGATGGTGCGCGTTTGATCAAAGCTCTCGCGGTCATAGACGAAGGCGACGTTCGCTTGCCATGTCAGCTGAATTAGTTCATCACCGACCAACTCTAAGCCTTCAGCAAAATAGTTTGGTTGTGTTTCGAGTTCTTCAGGGGTGCGGGTGACATCAACACGGCGCAGGATTTCGCCGGATTCTATCGCGACTTCGCGCAAGCTGGATTGTCCTCGTAAGCCGGTACTCTCGTAGAATGTGCCCTCATACCAGATCAAACCCTGTGTGAAGGCTGTAGGATCGTGCGGGTAGGTGTTCAGCACTTCAACCGTGTATTCAGTGACCGGTGCATAGCCGGCATTTGTTGACTGAGCGTATGTGATACTCAGTATGCTGAGGCCCAGTATCAGGGCGAATAGCAAAGAACGTCTCATCAAAAAGTTACTCCTACTCATCATGATATATCATCAATTAATGCTTCTAAGGGGTTAGCTGGCACTCTAGCTTTAATATCTGCCTGAATTTCAGAGATAGACTCCTGCATGATGAAGCCTTTCGCGCTGGCATGTTCAGCCGCGGCGAGTGTATCGGGTATCAGGAGCATATCTACATCCAGCTTGCTAGTCTGTTCGGCGATCTCTTGCACAGATTGATTGCGCTTCCAATCTTTGCCCGGACGCACATCACGGATATAGATAGCAGCGATGCGATCAGGGTATTGACGTACCACCTCGGCATAAATATCGGGGTCATGTTCGCCACTATCGCCAATCAGGATGAAGGCCAGATCAGGGTGCAGTGCCAGCAACCGCGCAATCTGAAAAATCTTGTGGTTGTCATCTGCGCCTACATAGCGTGCGGTGAGACCAAAATCGCGCAGGAAGATTGGTCCCTTGGGAATATGACGTACTGCAAAAAAATCTTGTAACAAATCATAGAGATTATATGGGCTATTGGATACATAGTAAATCGGGTTGAAGGTGTTACGTGTGCCCTGTTGTAATGCGCGGTAAAACTCCGCCACACCGGCGAAGGGTAGGCGGGTACGAGCATTCTTGAAGAGCGTGTTTGCCACCAATTTGATGCGATTGGGTACGTTACTGCGGATCACGGTATCGTCTATATCGCTGATGACCGCGAACTGTGCGTCCGCCGGCGCGACGATCACATCACCCACTGTCTCAGATTCGCGTAGCGCATCAACATAATGATAATGCGCGGTATGGTAGATACCGGTCAGAGGTGTTGGCAGATCGAATTCGGCGTAGAAGAAGCCCTCATCATCGGTCAGGACGGTTTTCTGCTGGTCATAAAAGGTTATAGTCAATTTGACATGCGGTAATTCATCGCTGGTGAAGCGACGCACGATGTTCCACAAATTATGCATTGCGTGGTCTTCGTCACGGGCATCGCGCACGGTGTGATTTTCTAGCACGCGGCCCCGTAAGCGCACATGATGTACGTTGCCATAGCCAACGTACGGCATAATCGTCACATCTGTTTTGCGATAGAGGGCACGCCGAATCCATCGAAACCCGCGCGCGAGCCAACTTTCAATGATGAGCAGTAGCTTCCTCAATGATTGCCAGATAGACATCCCAATCCTTTTTAGTGTCATTATACCGAGTGCCCGATCATGTTTGACAATGTGCGATTAATGGATCATGCGTGCATCAGGCACAATGAGCCGATCTTTTGCCAGTTCCTGATTGCTATCTTCGATGAAATATAAGGGGCGACTGCGTGCTTGCTCCAGCGTGCGCCACAGATACTCCCCGATGATTCCCAGCATAATCATCTGTATGCCACCGAAGACCAGCACCACCACCATCAACGCTGACCAACCTTCGATGCCGACGGCATTCGATAGGCGCAAGAACACGATCACCATCGCATACACAAACCCCACTAAGCTGAAAAAGATACCCGTGTAAGACATCAAGCGCAAAGGCATATAAGAGGTGGTGACAAAGGCATCCGCGAAGGCATTGAGCTTTTTACGCAGGTTCCACTTTGAGACACCATATTGCCGTTCTTCTTTGGTGTAGGGGATTTCAACCTGTTGAAAGCCCAGACGGGCGATCTCCAGCGCGAGGCTAGGGTGTGCGCCAACCGACTGCAAGAGCGCATCAATCACCACCCGATCTAACAAGCTATAATCCGCGCCGGTGGGGGGCAGTTTGACATCGCTGAACTGGTTCAGCAGGCGATAAAATAAGTTCGCCAGCATGATCTCACGGCGGGATAAGCCTTCACGGGCGGCACGCACGCCCCACACAACTTTGTTACCTACACGCCACTCATCCAGCAATCGGGGGATCAACTCCGGCGGATCTTGCAGATCAGCGGCAATCATCGTGGCACAATCACCGCTTGCCTGACGCAAGCCTGCTAAAATCGCAATATGTGAACCACTATTGCTCGCCAGGCGGATGAAATTATAGCGTCGGTCATTGGCACAGATACCACGCAACAACTGAGGGCTAGCATCGGTTGAGTGGTCATCGACTAACCATACCTCGACCTCGACAGTGAGCGTCTCAAGCAATGCGTTGAGGCGTGTGGTGAGGTGGGGCAAACTCTCTTCTTCGTTGTAGACCGGAATGATGATACTCAAAACAGTCATGATGCTCCCACTTTGATCATCGGGCGGTATATGCTCCCTAATCATACAGGGCGCTGATAATTTCGCTAGGTTTCATTATCAGTTTGAGCGCCCGTTGCCAGGCGAGATTGCACGCGCACTGCCACCACTTCGCCCAGCACACACAGCGTCTCACCGGCATATAGCTCGGTGCTGATCACTGCCTTACGCGCCCCCAGCTCAGTCACGCGAGATTTTAACGTTAACTCAAGGCCTATCGGAGTTGGTTGGCGATAGCTGACGTTGAGATTGCCTGTCACACAGGTGATCTCCGGTGCCGAACCGGGTTCACGGTCTTCGGCATCGTACATGGCAGCGATTGCTGTGCCAATACTGTGACAATCGATGAGGCTCGCGAGCAAGCCCCCGTACACATAACCGGGGAATGCAGTATGTTCAGGTCGTGGGGTAAATGTGCAATGCCCGATTTCACCATCCCAGATAGTTTGGACATGCAAGCCATGCGGATTGTTGACCCCGCATCCATAGCAAATAGCGGCTTGCGGATTGTAGGTGTTTTGAATAGGGTTTTGATTTGATGCGCTGTTGGTCGTCATACGATTGTCCTAAAACGGTGAGAACGGTAAATTTACCCCATTCTAACAGGTCTATCGTGCTTCGTTAAACGTGAAAACATGCTTGAACATCCTATATATCATGATAAGTTAAAAAATGTATATGATGAAAGCGAATTGCATAGCACAGACCATGCTAAGATCACAATCTGCGTTACAATGGCATAAACAGGTGTTAGGTGTGAAGGAGAGATCATATGGTATTAATCAATCAGTTTTTAGAAGCACAACAAGTTTTTCAGAGTGAGTTGCTCGCCAAAACAGGTGTGGTTGGCGTGGGTATCGGCTACAAGAATGCAGATCGTGGTGAGAGCAACGAACTTGCATTGGTCGCAATGGTCGAGCAAAAGCGCCCGTTAGCGGGTATCCGCGAAGAAGATCGAGTACCACCGGAAATAAATGGTATCCGAACCGACGTGATCGAGGTTGGCGTGTTCCGCGCGCAAGTGAATAGCGGCCCACGGGATCAGTGGCGCCCTGTAATTTATCCGGGCGTGAGCATCGCACATTACATGGTGACAGCGGGCACACATGGTGCATTGGTTTATGATGATGCGGGCACGGCTTATATCTTGTCGAACAATCATGTACTAGCGAACAGCAACGATGCATTCCCGAATGATCCGGTCTTACAACCGGGCGCGACGGATGGCGGTCAAAAAGGTGTTGATACAGTGGCTGTCCTGCATCGTTACGCCAAGCTGAGCTACACCGATGACAATGTCATCGGTGATCCGAACCCGATCATCGGCAAAGACTTAAGCCAGCCGCCAACCGATCCCACACCGAACCCGACGCAACCGCCACCACCTGCACCGAATCCAACCGATCCACCAGCCGCGGATGGCTGTGCGGCGTTCATCGTATCATTTGCCGATACGCTAGCAAGAGCGAATGATCCGGATGCACGGGTGCAAATCGTGCGCGAGCAATCTGCTCCAGGCAAGTTTGATCCTTACGAACCAACGACTATCGAAGCACAGGCAACAATCCCTGAAAATCAGTTGGATGCCGCGCTAGCATTACCGCTTCAAGCAGATATGTTCCAATCGGAGATTCTTGAGATTGGTGCGCCTAAGGGCACGATGCCTGCCACATTGGGCTTACGCGTGCGGAAACACGGACGCACCACCGCCTACACTGAAGGTACGATCACGCTGATTAACGCGACGGTTGATGTGGGCTACCGGACAGTCAGCGGTAGCCGAACAGCACGCTTCACCGGACAGGTGATGACAACCGGTATGAGTCAGGGCGGTGATAGTGGTTCGCTGGTGATGGATGCCAACTCACAGAATGCCGTTGGATTGTTATTTGCCGGTTCTGGCACTGCGACGATCTTCACACCCATTGAGCGTGTCTTAAATAAATTAGGCGTGCGGATTATCCCTTAACCCAAAACAAGGAGAATGCAATGCAAGATAAGATCACTGAGATTCAAGCCAAATATGCACAGGAATTGATGGAGAAAAAGCATGTCGTAGGCGTGGGCATCGGCATGGCACAGGAAGAAGGCGAATACACCGAGACGATGGCGCTGGTAGTGCTGGTGGAACGTAAAGTGCCGTTAGAAGAATTATCAGAGGCGGACATCATCCCACAAGAGATTGAAGGCGTGCGCGTCGATGTGCAAGAGACAGGCGCACTGACCACATTTTGACAGCAAGGTGGCATGGACGCTTTTGCAGACATGCCACCCCCAGAAGATCACAAAATCTGTAGCGCATCCGAATTAAAACGACGCGCATCAACCGCGCCGGCATGTTCATCCTGTAGCAACAGATGCACCGCCCGTTTTGCAACACCTGCACCGAGCGCTAGGCCATGACCGGTAAAACCTACGGCGAAGCCGACCCGTGATTTATGGGGTAACACGCCCGCCATCGGCAAGCCATCGACACTGAAACCCATGATACCTGACCATCGGCGTTCAACAGGTTGATCAACATCCGGGAAATAACGTAGCATGTAGCGTTCGAGTTCAGCTTGAACCAGCACATTCACGCGATCTTCAGTGGTATCGTGTTCGAGAGGTTTATGTTTATGACGCGCTCCACCAATCAAAAAGCGGTTATCGAAAGTCATGCGATAGTACATGTAACCATAATTGCTGTACCCACAGACATCAATCACGGATTCTGCAAGTGGCGCAGTGACAAATGCCTGTGCTCGTGTGGGAATCACTTTGTCGTAGAAATAGGTGTCGAGTTTGGGTGAATAAGCATTGGTGGCGAGCAACACATGACGTGCCCGGAAGATCGCCTGTTGCGTGTAGACCAGCACCACATCCGGCGCGGTCTGGTCGATCTGGTAGACTTCGTTGTTGCTGTAAAGTTCTGCTCCGCTTGCTTGATAAATCGCCTGTGTCAATTTGACTGGATGCACGGCGGCATCGCGTGTTTGTTCGATAGCGGCGAAGTAACCTCGATTGAGCGGATCATGAGCATGAAAAGTGATATCAATGCCAGCGTGATTGAGCGCTTCAGCGGCACATACGAGTTCTTCAGCTTCTTCTTCGCTCTCAGCAAGTAAGAGTGAGCCACTCTCTTGCAGGGGTACTGTGCCTGATTGTTGAACGATCGTTTTCCAGAAATCAATTGTCTCAGTGGAGAGTTGCCACATCTCGCGGGCAACGGCTTCGCCGTAGGTTTCGATGGCGCGATGATAATAGGTATCAAGACCGGAGATCATGAAACCGGCATTGCGTCCACTCGCGCCCATCGCAATATCGCGCATCTCTGTGATAACAACCTCATGCCCGGCTTGCGATGCGAAATAAGCCGCCGAACAGCCCACTAATCCCGCACCGATCACGAGAAAATCTACATCCCGAATTGTCTGTGTATTATCCGCTTGCCAGATCGATATGCTCATGCATGTCCTCAACGTGTCTTGACAATAATCTATCTCATTATACTGAGTTTCTGTGCAGAAACGATGAACATTCACAGCACCGTCACCGGTCATTACGTAATGACTCACACTCATAGCATCACCATCAGTCATTACGTAATGACTCACATCACAGCACCGCCACCAGTCATTACGTAATGACCCACATCACAGCACCGCCACCGGTCATTACGTAATGACTCATATGCGTTTAGTAGGGGGTAAGAACAAAGAGTGCTATAATCGCGCCAGTAAATGACCCGCACAGATGAATAGTCAGGAGAGCAAGGTGATGCACGATGAACACGACGAATTAGATGATCTCATCATAGAGGGCTATTGCATGAGTTGTCGCGAATCCGTCGAGATTGAAGAACCTCAAGCTGTATGGACACGCAAAGGGCAAGCGGCAACACGCGGCACCTGCCCGAATTGTGGCGGGACGGTCTTCCGCATGGGCAAAACCGAATTGCACGATGAACAATCTCGCCCCGATCCAATTGAAATCGGTGATGGTGGCGATAAGCGTACCGCACCAAAGCTAACCCGCAACACCGTTTATTTGAATTACGCACCGGATGACGAAGCCCTGGCCGAACGGCTCGCTGATGATTTGGAGAAGAGTGGATTGGCGATCTGGTTGCATGATTTACAGGAGAAGGTCAGCTGGAGCAGTGGCGTGCATCCTGCGCTGAAGGAATGTGAACAGATGGTGCTGGTCTTATCCGAGGCGAGCTTACACGCTGATGACGTGCAAACAGCGTGGCAATACTTCCGCGAGGCGCGTAAACCAATTGTGATTGCACAGGTTGACACCAGCCAACCACCGGATCGCATTCGCCGCAGTCCACGTTTTAATCTCGCTGATAATGATTATAAGAGCACGATGCGGCAATTGGTACGACAACTGGCAGACTTATAACGATTCAAGGATGTGATGAGCGGTACAAGCATGTCATCACATCCGCTATTTATCTATCCAGCACGCGCAAAAATTACATCGAATAGGGCATGTAATACCCCCAAAAGGTACCGGAGTAAGGTCGATTTTGTGCTGACATGTCGAAATCACCGAAATTGAATCACGCACTTCTGACAATGATCGTTTAGAATAGACATATCATCGTTTAAATTTGTTTGCGGCGTACAGGTATTTTTTGCCGAATCGATCATAAGATGGCGTGATCGTGTTCGTGTACGATGACGCAGCGCCATTGTGTGATCAAATACTGACGACAACCAACACCGAAACAAGAAAGGAGAATGCGCTTCTTCCCAATCGGCAAATGGGGTTTACGGCGCCAACGACTTATGAAAGTTATAACGCTTCTCAATGAAAAAGGTGGCGTGGCAAAGACAACTATGGCTGTTCATGCGGCGGCAGGTTTAGCCATTCGTGGCTATCGGGTTGTGTTGATCGACGCGGATGCACAGGGGCACGCGACGATTGCGCTAGGTCGCCAGAAAGAACCGGGGTTTTACGATTTGATTGTACGCGACGCACCCTTCGAAAAAGTCCTGCGGCGTATTGCACCGGAACGATACGCTGTGCCCGAACAAGCGCATGAAGTGCGGGGGGATCTGTTACTCGTACCATCGAACGTGGAGACACGAAGTATCGCACAGAATATCAGCGATGCTTTCGCCGTTCTCAAGCGTGTGATGCAATTGCGAGAAGCCATTGATTTTGTGATCTTCGACACCTCCCCGACCCCCTCACTAACGCATGCTTCGATATACATGGCAACTGATGCGATTGTCATGCCTACCAAATTAGAAGCATGGTCATTCGATGGCTTGCGCGAGAGCATGGCACACAAAGACCAGTTTCAACCCATCCGTACACAGTATAATCTCGGTGCGATCAAGCTCTATGGCATCGTGCCAACGTTGTACCGCCGCGGTACATTAGAGCAAGAGACTAATCTGGAAGTTTTGCGCGAGCGCTTTGGCGATAAAGTGTGGGATCCGATCCCGATGCGTACTATCTGGTCAGAGGCAGCAACCGCCAAACGCACGGTGTTCTCACTGGCTCCACACAGCAAAACCGCCACCGATGCGTGGCGCTTCGTCGATAAAATGGAGGAAGTTATCAATGTCAACACGTAAACGGCGCGATCAACTGGACAACAATTTTTTTGACGGCGATTTTGACGACAGCCTACCCGAACTGAACATCAAAGAAGTGGATGAAGTCGGTTTTGGCGGCTTAGCCCTGCCTAACGTACGCCAGGATGGCGATGTAGTCAAGCTGGGTGCATTCCACATCAGCATGAAGGGCTTGCAGATACAAGGGCGCATCACGCAGGATGAATGGTGGGCGTTCTTCGATGGGGTGCAAAAGATCGAAAATGCAATCCAGTTCATTATCGGTGATCTGGCGAATTATGGCGAAGAGGCTTTTCAAATCAGTTACGAAACCATCGCCGAACACACCGGTTACAAAGTCGAGACTGTCGAGAATTATGCCTATGTAGCGCGTAATGTATCCCGCGAATTGCGCAATGAGGCACTCTCGTTCAACCATCATTATTTAGTAGCTAGTTTAGAGAATGACGACGAAAAAGCACGCTGGTTAGGCAAAGCAGAAACGCATGAGTTATCAGTGCGTAATCTGGAATTAGCATTGAATATCTGGCGCGATGGCGGTGATCCACAACGGGTATTTGACGTGACCGATGATAGCCCGTCACCGGTGCAAGCGGCACGGTTGAAGATGGTACGCGAACGGATGAAAGTTATGAAGAAAGCGCGTGGTAAGAATGGGCGCAAATTGTGGTTGACCTACGCCAAAGAACAAGCCGCCGAATGGCAAGAATTAGTCGATAAAATCAACCGTATTGACGACAGCGAATGAACACACAGTGACCCTCACGAGATCAATTCAGTGAGGGTTTCTTGACAACGGACAACGCAAACTCATTTGCGATCTAAACACGCATCACTGTTGATCGGTGACCATCATCCTGATATGCTCTCTCCCCCACCTGCTGAAACATCAAGCAAATCGTGAGCAATTTTTCGGTCAGCATTGTGTGATCAATAGCTCGTATCTATCACAGAGGGCAGGTAACCGGCTTAGTTCCGATAAGCATCGAGCTTATCGGGAATAGCATTGTAACTTATCACAAATTTACTTATCAGGAATATTTTTAACAGGCATTGCGGTGTGGCTAGTACTGCCCTACTCGATGCAGTCATTACGTAATGACTCACAGTATGAAAGAGTGCGTCTGAGCAAGGGCGACGCTCCGCGATTGTCTACCACTAAACGCAATGTATCAACGATCAGGCTCTGCAATATCGTATCTGCCTCGGTCGAATTTACCTGCTGAATGTGCGCGATTCGTTCGGCTAAATCAGGCGGGCGCAGGGGCAAATTTGGCATGTAAAACAGCGCATATTTCCAGTTGATTTCCCACTGTTGATTGAGCGCGAATAACACCCGCCAGATGCGATGAAGGTGATCTGAACGGGCTTGTTTGCCATCGCACCAACCACTTAACGCATCGGTGATAAGGCGTTCAGCCAATGCAGGTGGATAGTGATACAGGCGCGTTTGCCAGTTATTCAGTACTGCCCTACCACGCAGACGATGTGCCGATAAAAATAACTCGGCGAGTCTCAGGGTGTGATGATCAATGACCTGACCTGAGACAATTGCCTCCATCGTGCGCTCAAAATCGGTGAGGGTTTGCCAGCCAATTTCCAGCGCGATCTGCTGATACGTTCCGCTTAACCACTGACTGCCGTCAGCGTTCGGGGGGCGACTATGAACCGATACCACACCGATTGAACGTAACCAACGCTGACGCGCTGATAGTGGCGGTAGCGTGCGCGTCCAGATATTGATGTCTAAATCCGATGTCTCTGTAGCGATACCCCGCGCCGATGATCCCACTAATGCGATCTCATCATAGAGCGTTGGTGGACAGGTCATCGCAATAGCGCGGGCGTGATCGCGCAACAATAAACTGGTAGGTGTCGGTGGCATGGACAGACCTCTCTCTAATCCTAATGGCATCACCCTATCTTGCCACATGCCAACACTGGATAACAGGCGCTTGCTCACCCTCATTTCATACAAATGCAGTATCATGGGATACAGACTATTCAGCGCATCACAAGTGAGGCTCTTTTCATTATGAAAATCACCGTGTTTTGTATTGTGCCTCTGTTCCCTGATTATGATATGGGGGGGGCACAGAAGCATCTGCGTTACATTGCCAATCATCTGGGCGAGCGCGGGCATCAAGTGACGATTGTTTGTACCCGTCGCCATGACACCCTGACCAGTTTTCACTGGCATCCCAACGTGACCGTTCACCCGATCTTGCAATTCAAACAACCTTTCCCCGGCCCTTACGATACTGGCGCACACAATCTCGCTAATATCATTCAAGATATTGTGCATCATCTGGAGGGCGCAGATCGTTTTTATATTCATGATGGTGAGATGCTATTCCCGTATGTGTATCAGGATATTCCGACGGTGATTGGTCTGCGCGATAATGTTTATCCGGAGACGATGCTGGGCGGGTACTTATTCCGTGGTGATAAGTTAATCGTCATCAGCGAATACTCACAGCGTTTCATCGAAGCCACTGTCGGGCGCTTTTTCCCTGATTTAGATCAACGTCTGACGCGCATCAATAATGGGTTAGACTGGGAACATTTCAAACCGACACGCCCTAATAAAATTTATGATCTGGTGCCGAAAGCGATACGCGATAATTACAAAATCATCCTGCACCCGCATCGCCCCGAAGATAGCAAAGGCATGTGGCAAGTGATCGATATGGTGAGCGTACTGGCACAGAAGCGCGATGATTTCCGCGTGCTATATCCGCATTGGATTGGCACACAGGCGGATGAAGGCGTACAGGAATTTTATCAGCGTGTGGAGACGGTACTAGAAGAACGTGGCATCAGTCAGTATTTTGTGGCGCATGATTGGGTGCCGTATCAACTGTTGCCGGAATATTATTCGCTAGGCGATGTCACCTTATCGCTAGGCTGGTTTGTCGAATCGTTCGGCAATGCCGTTTATGAATCAATGGGATGTGGCACGCCGACGGTTGTCGCTCGCATCGCAACACATCGAGAGTTGTTACCGGAGCATCTGATCGACAAAGTCAATTTTGGCGATGCGGAAACTGCGTCCGAGATCGTGGAGGAAATACTGGATACCGAACGCGCTACCTCGCGCGAGACGCTCGACTATCTCAAGCTCAACTATAATTTTGAAGATCAACTGGCACAATATGCCGAGGTGATCGAAAATGCACAGATTACCGAGCCCATGTCATTCCAACCGCAACCGATCCATGACAGCACACGTTTCAAGCTTGCGCCATGGTGTTATGCCACCGATCAACGGATCTATCATGATTTTCATGCTGACTATCGCAACGACCCCGCACTGGTTGATCTGCTGGCGCAGGGTTTGACAGTCAACAGCGCCAAAGCAGTTGGCATAACCGCTGAGCAATTCGACAGTTGGTATCGGGATGGGTACATTGTACCCTGTCGCGATTAAAACACACTTATCACAGCAAATAGAAAGAGGATACCATGCCACACCCCAAACTGGATATGATCGGAATCATCGTAAAGGACATGTCGCAAGCGCTAGCATTTTATCGGGCACTGGGTTTGAACATCCCGAAGGAGCTAGATGCCGAAAAGCACGCCGAGATCACCCTGTATAATGGTTTACGCATCGCGTGGGATACGCATGAGGTGATACAAAGTTTTAATGACGGCTGGCAAGCTCCCACCGATAGCACACCGCGCATGGGCATGGCGTTCTTGTGCGAAAGTCCGCAAGCGGTGGATGAACACTATGCGCAGATTATAGGGTTAGGCTATGACTCGCACCAAGCACCCTTTGATGCTTTCTGGGGGCAACGTTACGCACAGGTCAAAGATCCCGATGGTAATATCGTTGACCTGTTCGCCGCGTTATAATGAGACTGTCACTATTTTTAACACTACTGAAAGAGGATAGCCTTTATGGTACAGGACATCACAGGACAAACAGCCGTCATCACCGGCGCATCACGCGGTATCGGGCGAGCGGCAGCACTGGCAATGGCAAAAGTCGGCGTGAACGTGGCGGTGACGGCTCGCAATACCGATCAACTGAATGACCTGGTAGAAGCGTGTCAAGCGCTGGGCGTACAGGCGCAAGCCTTCCCTGCGGATGCTACCGATGCCGATGCCGTCTATGCGGTACGCGATGCGGTGATGGAAGCGTTCGGTAAGATAGATATTCTGGTCAACAATGCCGGCGTTGCCCGTTACGCGACACTCGCCGAAACGACAGTTGAAGATTACGACTGGATGATGAACACCAACATGCGCTCGACATTCTTGTTCTCGCAAGCCTTCGTGCCGGCGATGATCGAGCAAAAGAGTGGCACTGTGATCTTCGTCTCATCTCAGGCGGGCGTGAATGGCTTTCCGAATGAGGCCGTATATTGCGCCACCAAACATGCACAGGTGGGATTTGCTCATGCGGTGGATGGTGAAGCACGTCCACATGGTGTGAAGGTCAGCATCATTGCACCGGGTGGCGTGAGTACGACTTTTGCCTTTGGCACAGGGCGCGAAGAAGGCATGGAAGCTCTCGATCAAATGAGTGAAGCCAGCACGATTGCCGATGCGATTGTATTCGCCGCACAGGCTGATCCTAAGTCGCGCATGTTGATGATCGGAATGCGCCCGATGAGTGAACCGCTATACGGCGGCGCATAAGCATAAAAAAGGAGTAACCATGCCGAAGCCACTGGATGACCTCAGTCAAGACCCTTTTGAGCCGAAGCCGAACACAGATGATCAGCACACTGTAGATAGCCTGCGCGATGTTGCGGTTGATCGCACCAAACGCGCCGCGAGTAACTACGTCCGAACCGCGCCAAAGCGTATCGGGCGGCGCTTGTTCTGGAGCATTGTGCTGAGCTTCGGGCTATCCAATGAATGGGAACGTGACCGCATGGTAGATCGTCTGGAAGATGGGCAATCTGTCGGGTGTTATCGCATGTTCTTCGGTGAGCAGTTCAGTCTCTTCGGCATGATTCGTATGCTCATCTTCTTTGGCGTGATCGCTTTCGTGATCTATTACCTTTGGGCGAACGGCTTCATTCAACAACTGCTTGAGCAACAGGCGCTGATCGAAAATCTACAAAGCACCAGCACACCCTAATCATCAGATACGAGGTTAAGAACATATGAGCGTATACATGACTGGCGGTGAAGCCACCGTCGCCACCTTACAAGCCGAAGGGATCAGTACGCTTTACGGCTTGCCAGGTATTCAGAACGATTGGCTGTATAACGCGCTCTACGATGCTCAACCTGCCATTCGCGTGATCCACACACGGCACGAGCAAGGCGCGGCTTATATGGCACTCGGTCATGCGCTGGCAAGCGGTGAGATCAGTGCCTTTAACGTGGTGCCGGGGCCAGGCGTACTCAATGCGAATTCAGCCCTGGCAACCGCTTACGGCTTAAACGCACCGATCCTCTGTCTATCCGGGCAAATTGCCAGCACCAGTATTGGCAAAGGACAGGGCGCATTGCACGAAATCCCCGATCAACTGGCGATATTACGCGGTTTGACCAAGTGGACAGATCGTGCCACACACCCGACCACCATACCGGAACGCCTGCACGATGCCTTCTATCATTTGCGCTCACACCGTCCGCGTCCAGTAGCACTGGAAATTCCGATGGATGTGCTCGCTACCCGCGCTCAAGTCGTGATCGGTGAACGGCGCACGCCTTTTGTACCACCACTGGATACAGGCATGATCGAAGAAGCCGGACGCTTATTAGGGCAAGCCGAAAATCCGATGATTTTCGTGGGCAGTGGGGCGCTGAACGTCAGCGAAGCGGTGACGGATCTCGCCAACTTGCTGGAAGCACCTGTCGTCAGTTATCGTACAGGGCGTGGTATCCTCGATAGTCGGCATCACCTGAGCCTGACCTTACCCTCCGCACATGCCTATTGGGGCAAGACTGATGTTGTGCTGGCGATTGGTAGTCATGTGCGCGTGCCCTTACAACAATGGGGCACATCAGGTGTCACCATGATCCGCATTGATGTCGATGCCGACGCGATGCACGCCATACAGATGCCTGATCTGCCGATTGTGGCACGTGCTGAAGATGCGCTACCGGCACTGCGCGAAGTCATCGACAGACACAACCGACTGCGTCCCTCGCGCTATGAGGAGATGCAAGCGATCAAAGCGGATTGGGCACAACAGACTGCCTATCTCGAACCCCACAAGACTTATCTGGACATCATCCGTGATGTATTAGGTGAAGATGGCATCTTCGTCGATGAATTGACACAGGTGGGTTTTGCCTCGCGCATTATCATGGATGTCTATAAACCGCGCACCTATATCAGCAGTGGCTACATGGGCACGCTTGGCTATGGCTTCCCGACGGCACTCGGTGCAAAAGCGGCGCGTCCTGATGTGCCAGTGATCTCGATCAACGGCGATGGCGGGTTCATGTTCGGGGTGCAGGAGTTAGCAACAGCCGTTCAGCACCGTATCGGGTTGATTGTAGTGGTCTTTAATAATCAGCAATATGGTAATGTGCAACAGATGCAGAAGGGTCTTTACGGTGGACGAGTGATCGCAACGGATCTCCATAATCCGGACTTTGTGAAGCTCGCGCAATCCTTCGGCGCACATGGCACACGCGCCGAAACGCCCGACAAGCTCAAATCTGCCTTGCATGATGCGCTACAATCAGACTTGCCGACGGTGATCGAAGTGCCAGTGGGCGATATGCCGAGTGTAGACCGCTTTCGTAAGTTGGGGCGTGTGCGTTAAGTGCATATTACACATGATAAGTATCACAACTAGGAGTTTTGCGCGATGAGCCAGCTTGTAATCCCGCAACAGTCGCCACTTTACGCGCCTCTAGCACAATTAGCCCAACAAGCACGGGTGGCTATTGTCGTCGGATTGCCGGGGGTGGGCAAGAGCTTATACGTTCAGCAATTAGCGGTGATGGCACAACGCGCCGAACGTGCGGTGTATTTGTTGCAGTGGGATGTAACGCGCTCCGCATTTGAAACACCGGAACATCTGACTCGCTACCCTGAAATTGATGGCGTAACGCACGCGATGATCCGTCAGGCGGTGGGGTTATGGGCGCGGGGTGCGGTCAGTCAATGGTCAGCCGATCATGCCAACGATGACGCGCTCTTGATCGGTGAAGCGACGTTCGTCGGTGAACGCCTGATGCAACTGGCGCGGGTGCTGGATGACGACGCGGAAGCCACGCTCACTTCCCGACAAACACAATTTTTATTGCCTGTACCCAATCGGCGCGTGCGTGCTGAAATCGAAGCCAAACGGGCACAGACCATCGCCAACCCGCAACACGCTCATGAGCGCAAAGATGCCCCGCCGAACGTGCTGGCGCTATTATGGCATGAGATTTATCAGGTGGCGCACCAGTTAAACATCAGCGATCATGCACCGGCGGATGACCCCCCTTATGACCCCGACATTTATCGCCGAACCTACGAACACCTGTTACAACATCGCCATAGCGTGATCCTGCCCGTAGATGAGCTATTCGCGCCGACTAGTTCGGTCTATCAACTAGCGGGGATACGCGGGCATTTGCAAGCCACGCCAGAACAAGCGCGAGCAATCATGCACCGCTTAGAAGCACAACACAGCATCGAAGCGGTGCAGGCATCAGTGGCGAATTGGTATCGTGGTTGAATTGCCCCTAGCCGATTGTCCTATTCCTGATTAATGTGATAAATCGCGCCTAGCCGATCACACGCAACCAGCAGGAATGAGGTCAACCGATGACACGCCAACTATCGTTTATCATACTCACAGTGTGTACCATGCTGATTCCGCTCGGTGTGGTGAGTGCCTTGTTAGCGTGGCGCTTCGATGCCACGCTGTTCGATCATGCGCCGTTCTGGAGCGATGAGCTCTATCACTGGCATCAGAGCGTATCTTTTGCGGAAGTCGGCTTCAACAACGGCTATTATTCCTTGAATGAGAACACCCCACCGGCAGATTTCTCTCATTATTATGCGTGGGGTGCGTGGGCCTATGTGCTATATGGTGGGCTGGGTAGCTTGTTCGGCTTTCCGTTATATGCCCTGCCGATCATTCACAGCGTGATGCTGATGGGTGCTATCGGCGTATATGTATTCAGCACTCGTCCGGATTGGCAACGCTTCGGCTTATTGGGCGCAGTCTTAGCTAGCTTCATTCCCCTCTTGCTTTATCTGCCGAGCAGTATGTTGGAAGGCTTGCACCTATCGATTGTGCTGGTGCTGGCGGGGGGCTTTTATCGCACTTTAACACAGCGTATCACCTCTTATGAACTGATTGGGCTGGTGCTGGTGGCGATGCTGGGCGGCTTAGTTCGTCCGACGCACGCGCTATTCATTCCGCCCTTACTGGCGCTAGCTGTGTGGCAACGCACAGCACGCACTACAATCATAGCGGGTATACAAGCCTTGCCCCCCGTACTAATTTCGGCGCTGGGCTATTACGTCAGTTCTGCGCCCTTTCCGTTCTCGCGTTCCCTGCTGTTCTATGGGGATGATGCGCTGGTGATCAAGTTAGAGCGCTTCGGTGCGTATTTACAACAAAGCCTGATCTGGCTGACCGAGGGCGCAGGCGTAGTGATGGCGCAACGTTATCAGATTGCGCTGTTGCTCGGTTTACTGATGATCTGGGGGGCGGTGCAGTGGTGGCGTGAGCGTCAGGGGGCGTTGAGCGAGACTGATGCCGGTTGGCGTTGGGAATGGGCGCTTCATCTCTATAACCTGCTCGGATTTTACACAGCGACAATCCTCTTTCATGAGACACTCGGCGGGCATGATTACCGCGTGATGGCTCCTCATCTGCTCTTCTCCCTGTTGGTGCTAGTGGCGATGCGTCGGCGAGTGCTGGTGCTGGCACTGGTGGCGTTCACCCTATTATGGTTGCCGGCCATGTGGGAAGAATATAACGGGAAAGCGCCTAATTTTGACGGAACAGTGGCGCAACAGTTCGCAGATTGGCGTTCAATCATGGGGGATGACCTGCGCTATGATCCATCGGCTTCATCGGCTTGGTGCAACACAGTGATGACATCAGCCTTTTATGTGCTGGATGCCGCTGGCACACCCGGAATGTTGCTCTCTATTGATGCAGGCATGGGCTTGTCATGGACAACTGATTGGGTGTTCCCCGATCTAGATCTCGCTGTACCGTCGATTTACACCACCCCGCAAACCTTCAAGGCGCGGTATCTGATCTTAACCAATGCGGACTATCGCAATTGGGGCAATCAACTGAATTTAGAGCGCATCGAACGTGCGCCGGAAGGGGCTCTCTATCGTAATCTGGAAGCAGAGTGTTCATCTTGAAGGTGTCATCATTTCTTGACATCTGCACAGCGATCTCGTACTCTGTAATATAACAATACACATTACAACAGAGAGAAATAACACTATGCGATTGTTCAAGACACTCGTTTTCCTATGTGTTGCATCCGTGATCCTCACTGCTTGCGGGGGTACTGCTGATGACACCGAAGCAACACTCCCCGCTGACGATGCGGACACCAGCACTGAAACCGACATCAGCACATCAGCTGGTTTCAACGCAACGATCACCGGCGCTACCGAGGAGGAAATCATCAGCGACGGCTATTTCATGTGTGAAGACAGTGCGTTCGGCGAATTGGCGATCAATGCCCATGGTACCATGACCAATAACATATTCTTGCTTGTGCCAATTGATGCGAGCGCGGGTGATACTTACGAACTAGTCTCAGAGCGTATGAGTGCCGATCAAGCAAGTGCTGCCTATTCGGGTGATAGTATCGATGAGGGGATCTATGAAAATAATGTAAGCGGTACAATCAACTTGACTGCGGTTCCATCCGCACCGGGAGATGCCATCGCTGGCACATTTGAGTTCACAGCTGATACCGGTGAGGAGGGCGCTGAACTGATCACCGTGACCGGTGCTTTTGACTTTACAGCGGGCGAGAATGCCTATCTTTACTGTGAAGGGAACTAAAGGGTGAGTCTTGATCTGAAGCGCGTAACCAGCGACGCATCAGACCGCCGTTGATGAGCGCAAAAACGATGATCGCTGGAGAACACAAGAGTGGTATCGGCGTGCGCAAGACCAGCACAGTCAGCACGCCTGCCACGCCTCCGGCGAGCATCTGCACCAGCACCCATAGATAGACATGCTCACCGATAGGAGTGCGCAGGACTAACGCCTGCATCGCACCCAATAACGCTCCTGTCAGCATTCCGATCAAGAGACCTGCCAACCACAGATTGAACAAGCCAATGATGGTCAGGATGAGTGCTGGCAAGCTGGCGAACCACACACCCAAGCCGGAATAGATCACCCAGCGATGACGCGCACGCTTTGCCTGTGTTACGAATAACACCCACGCAACCGGTATAGCCCATACCATGCCAAACACCGCACCGGCAATCAGCACCCCTACCCCACCGAGCAACCCGATGACCACTGCCCCTGCCATCAAGCCTAACCCCCAACCGAGCATGTGCATCAACACCCAGCGCAGTAACCAATGATTACGCCACACACCAAGCAAGCGACCCCAATAATGTATTATCGAGTGCGATGACATCACGTTTAACCTCAGTCCGTTTCGGGATCAAATAGGGCACTAATACAGCTATCTTAACACAGGGTGACAGCGCTGAATAAATGTTTATATTCAGTTTGTATCAAGTAAATTTATCGCTTAATCGAAGTGTTTTGCTCACTGTTTGCTTGACAGGTTTTTTGAAGTCACTTAAACTTTTTTTGCTTCTATTAACAATTTACTATTCGTGTGCTTGTGCTAGTTTGATGGGCAGTGGTCATGACGCATTACCATCTCGCACCTGTGATGAGCAACGCTTTCGTCTTACCCTCTCTTGCGCTACATAGCCACAGTAGGCTTTGTCCAATCGAAGCAATAATAAGCAATTCAGAAAGCAATTCAGGAGTAACAATCGATGTCTGGACGCATTGAGGGAACTGTAAAGTGGTTCAACGCCGAAAAAGGTTATGGCTTTATCAAACAAAATGATAGTGATGATGATGTATTCGTGCATCACACAGCCATTAGAATGGACGGGTATCGCAAGCTTGAAGAAGGCGATGTCGTTGAATTTGAAATTGTCGAAGGGCGCAAAGGCCCGCAAGCCAGCGAAGTCACTGTCAAAGAACATGCCACTAGCAATCGTAGCACGAGCTTTGATGACGATTACGATTCCGGCGGTTACGACTACTAACTCGATTAGCTGATAACTGACCGGCTCATCACAGGCACGATAAACGAGAATGGAAAGCACATCGCAGGCGGTGTGCTTTTTTGTTAGGCTAGTAGGCGCTCAACTGTGGCTGTGCTTCTTGGCGAATAAGCCTCGATAAAGACTATCGAGGTCCTGAGCGAGGCGCTGAATCCCATAACGGCGGAGCATGGTGGCTTGTGCAGTGTGCATGTCCGGGGGGGTGGTGAGCGTATCGTGGATGGCTTGCACGAGTGCGTCGCAGTCATCGGGTGGAACAAGCGCACCCAGCGCACCGCCATCGAGCAAATCCGATACCCCACCGACATCGGTTGCCACAACCGGACACTGTACCGCCAGCGCTTCAATGATCGGTACTGGCGTGCCTTCATTGAGGCTACTGTTGACCAGTACATCCAGATCACTGTAAATCATCTCCATTTGCTGTTGCCAACCGGTGAAGATCACCCGATGAGCGATGCCAAGTTGTTGCGTGTATTGCTCAAGGGGTTCGCGTTCTTCACCATCGCCGATAATCACAAAACGCGCTTCTGGCAAGTTTGGGTGAAGCTGAGCGACTGCATCGAGAAATAGGCGATGGTTCTTGACCGGCAACAAACGCCCGATGATCCCGATGAGCGGGACATCGTCGGGGATTGCCCATGCTTGACGAAATTGGCCTTGATGACGTTTGGTACTAGCAAAGGAGCCGAGATCATAGCCGAGGGGCAAAACAGTGATGCGGCTTTTGTTGGTGATGTGGTAGGTCTCGACAAGTGCTTGCCGTAAACCTTGCGAGAGCGTGATAATGCTATCGGAGATATGCGCACCGAATCGTTCTATGTAGATAAAAACAATCGTGCTGAGGCGATTATAATAACCCCGAAAAGGATACTCATGCAGGGTATGAACGACCACCGGCACGCCGGCAAGCCGTGCCGAAATACGCCCGATGAAACCGGCACGCGGGTTATGCGTGTGGACAATATCTGGCTTGAGATCGCGCAGTAGGTGATACAAGCGCCAGATCGCTGGCAGTACCCCCAACGGATTGCGATACTCTAACTCCGGCACAATAACCGGCTCAACTTGATAGGCGTGTGCCATGTAACCACTATCATCGCCTGCATCGGAGGGATTGCCGCCAACTAGCATACAGTCGTAACCCAGCGTCTTGAGTTCTGCGGTGAGCAGAATCGCCTGTAGCGCGGGCCCACTGATATTCAACTGAGACACAATACGCACGATGCGCTTCGGCTGTGGTTTAGACATAAACCTATCTCATTCCGTCAGGGCATTAGGTGGGCTGTAGTGTATCGGATGGCATCTTAATATGCCACAGTTACAACCGTGAAGCATCCCCCGCCACAAAACGTAAGACCACCCGCGTGCCCTCGGACAGGGTGCTCTCGATGATGAGACGACTGCTGTGAATCTCACAGATACGCTTGACCATCGACAAGCCCAGACCGAAACCGCGTTTAGTGTGGGCATCATCCATACGGTAAAAGCGATGGGTTGCCTGTGCGAGGGTATCAGGCGCCATACCGATTCCTTCATCAACAACTTCGATCAGGTGATAAGCCCCTTGTTGACGCAAAAAGATGCAGATTGCCCCCCCATTCGGCGTGAAGGTGACAGCATTATCCAGCACTTGCCGTAAAGCGATGGTAAATAGGCGCGGGTTGGCAAAGATGAAATGCACGTCACATTCTGATTGTACGGAGACCTGATGTGTGTTGGTCTCGTCATAACCTTCAATGAAGCCTCTTATGATCGGGTAATAGTCGAAAACATCCATCGCCCAGTAATTGACCTCATCCAGTTCGGTCATCAGGGTGAGATCATTGACGAGACAGGTAATATCTTCGACACGCTCTTGAATATCCTTGAACTCTTGTGGGTGATCGAGCAAATCACCATATTTTTTCTCTAAGACCGACATTCAGAGCCCCCAAATCGCAAAAAGGAATAATTAAGGGTAAGCTCATGGAGACGCGAATCAAGCAGGAGAAAACGCCATGAGTGAGAGGTTCAGCACACAAAATTTGGATCATCTGGGCA
>JBNPEE010000071.1:0-24720 GCA_051117475.1 Anaerolineae bacterium
CTCATGGTATAGTTGTCTTGTACTGCTCATCGTCATCCGTTTTCTTGTTGTGTTTTGGTTAACCAACAAATCTAACGCATGTCTTGAGCAGTTTCTATATTCTCTACCAAAGTGTCAGGTTCTCAGAGATGCTAATAAACAGAACTGTAGAGAACCTCTTTGAGCCATCTTAAATTCTTAAAAAACATATGTTCGGTCTCTGAATGTCGGTTTTAGATAAATTCTTCACATTCTAGTTCTTCAAATGCGGACATACCACATTCAAATAACGTGTACCAGCGCTCCGTAGAGGCGAATTGATGAAAGAAAATGGGCCAAATTGTGTGGTAAACCATTGCCATACGGTAATCACTCCAGAGTTGCTCCCAACTATACGCTATTGGTGATAGATGCTGATGATAGGTAAGCAGCGCAGATTGCTCGACACGTTTACGAAATTCTGGGAAGCATCGTGAAAACATATAGGCAAGATCATAAGTCGGTATGTTGACATGCCACAGTGCCCAGTCTTGAATGTAAATCGCTTGTGCAGGGTCATTGGGATAAGCGAAATTGTAGAAGTGCGCATCACCGTGTACTATCGTCACCTGCTGTTGCTGTTGGATTCGTTCCTGCTGCGCCTTGAGGGGTAGTGCCGCCAAGATACGTTCATAAAGTTGACGACGCTCTAGGGATAATCCATCTCCAAGTATATCTACGAAATGCCCAAATTGCGGTATTACCTGAGAGAGTACGAATGCAGGCAAATCATCAATTTGCCTGGCAATTGGGTCGCTTTTCAATCGAGTATCTTCCCACCACACCCGGTGAAAATTTCCAAGAATTGACATTAGTTGATTGATTGTTTCTTGCGATGGAGGAAGCGGAACAGACAAATCGTGATGTGTTTTAGTAATGTCGTCAAACAATAAATTTGATTGACCAAGTTCATCAGCAAAGCGAGCATGGTAGCAATGCACAAGAGGAAGTTCAGGCGACTGAGGAGCAATGTACTGATAAAATGATACCTCACTGTAGCGACGACCAATCTTAAAGAAAAATCGTTCTGATTCAGACGCATTTGCGTAACGCACATGTAACCGACCTGCATGAGCTGTATTCAGTTCTCGCGTTTCAACTTCGACATGAGTTATGGGCTTTTTCTTGAGTACAGCAGACAGCCATTCTGGCGAAATTGACTCCAAATTGGTAATGAAATCCGTCATCTTGCAACCTTGCTCAAAATGTGTTGACTGTCTCAGTATAGCATCCTTTTAAACACCCCCGATATATACCGCGAATACTCTCGCACTGAAGCAGTCACCGGCTACAGCTTGCGCAAGGATTTCTGGTTGAGTGATATTCAACCATCGCTACTTCCACAAGAAACACTAGATGCTGTGCGCCGCCATAAGCTTGCGTAAAAACATAAGCTCGTTCTGAGTTTAAAACATAGAACAAACTTCATTACCAGCAACCGACACTTGCTGTGGACGTGCCAAATCTATTCAATCAAAGTGATATCGTTCGTATCTCTTAACGCATCTGTGGCGCGGTAGCTGTCTTCGCTTGATCTTGTTCAATTTGTAAGATTTGCATGGCGATGATACCAATCACCGGGCCGATTGCGAGTGCTGAAAAAGCCCAGCGCCAGCTCACCCACTCGACGAATAGGGGTAACATGCGAATGCTAAAGAGCGTCAGCAAGAACCCTAGACTGGTTTGCAAGGTGAGCGCGGTGCCCATATAGCGTCGATCAATCAACTCGGTAACGCTGGCTGAAAACTGTGCTGAATCCGCCACGATGAATAAGCCCCAGACCAATGCTACTGCACTGACAAGTGCTGGTGATCCGCCCCAAAGTTGACCAATGAACAGCGCACAACTACCACTGATCAACATCGAAAACGATGTGACCGTTGAGCGTCCGATACGGTCTGCTATTTTACCCGCAATCACACTGCCTATACCGCCGATACCAATCGCTAAAAATGTGATCAGACTTGCGAATTCACTGGCGACATTCACCTGTGCGAAGCTCGTCGTCAGAAAGAGTGAGAGCCATGCCCACATTGCATATAATTCCCACATATGCCCCAGATATCCTAGATTGGCTAGCATCACAGGACGATTCTTTAGCACGTACTGAATATCACTAAAGTTGAATTGAGCTGTGGGTGTGCGGTTCTCGCCTTCATCCACAAATAACAGGGCAATCACACCACCGATAGCCGCTAAACCAGCAGCGCCCAATAAGACATTACGCCAATCGGCAAACCCATCGAAGCTGTTCAGCAAATGGGGTGCAGCTGATCCGAGTGTCAGTGCGCCTACCAATAAACCAATACCCAGACCGCGATCTTGATCTGTCCAGGTTGCCATAATCTTCATCCCAACAGGATAAACGCCCGCAAGGAAAATCCCCGTCAGGAAACGTAAACCCATCACCAGAGCAGGATTACCCATTACTGTAGGAATGAGTGCAGTGGCGATTGCCGCACCGAAGCTCGATAAGACGAACAAACGCCGCGCTGAGAAACGGTCAGCTAATGTGAAGATAGACGCTGTCAATGCTCCGACCACAAAACCGATCTGAACAGACATGGTCAACCATGATTGCCCGGCATCATCAAGTTGCATGAGTGTAGTCAGATCATCGACAACGGACGACGCTGAAAACCAGACCGCCATGGCCAAAAATTCAGCCAGCGCAAGCAAACTAATCATGATCCACTTGCGTCTTGTGGGATTACGTGTCGCTATAGCAAACATAGGCCCTTCCATACTCGTTTCCGGTGAATCAGTACCCGAGCATCATTGTAAAGTACCTGTACAGGTTCTTGCCAGTGATCCCTCATTGCAACGTGAGCAAATAGGCGATGATATCAAAGATTTCGTCATCCGTGTAAATCTCAGACCAGTTTTGTGGCATCAAGCTTTCAGGAAAATTCTCTACAATATAAGCATCAGGTTCCACAATAGATTGATATAGGTAATCAATAACCGCCACACCGTCGATACGCTGTGAGGCACGTTCGCCGATATTCAGTAAGCCAGGCCCGATCAGACGGTCTTCACTGGCGGCATGATGACAGGTGGCACAGGCGAAAGATGCGGCTGGCTGAAACGTATTGAACAACATTTCGCCCTGCTCAATATCTGCTACGGCAAGCGGGTCGTTATCCTCAGTCGGCGGTAGAGGCGTGTCGCTGGGCACAGGTGTGAGGGTGAAACGCGGTGCGACGGTCTCTGTTGGTGTGTGGGTAGGGATTGCTGTAACTGTCACCGTAGGCGAGGAAGTAGCTGTAACGACAGCACCTATTGCCTGTTGTGCTTGATTTATAATTGCAGTGGCACTCCCCTGAGCATTGTAGATCAAGGCAGTCGCCTGATAAGGGGGTGACACCACCCGCCCACACCCTGTAATACCGATCACAATCAGTATGCTTCTCAATAACAACCAGCGCATAAATGCTACCCTTCTTGCTTGTAAAAACCTGATTAATACCCCAACCAGTGTAAACAAAATGACATCTCAGAACTGTTGGGAAACCAACAGAAAATCGGCTGGTGTTTGGGTATAGTGTGTCAGACGCTCAATATGATAAAAGGATTTTGATATGGGACATGTGTTATCACGCAGAAAGTTTTTGAAAACCTTAAGCCTGGGTACGGGTGCTGCACTAATGGCAAATATGGGATTACCCGCCCTTCACGCACAAGAGAGCAAGCTCGGTGGCGGTATCTTTCAGCAAGATGCACTCAACGCGACGCCAGACGTTGAGTTATTATGCGGCGATGTGATCGGCTTTCAACTCGAAAGCGATCAGTGGCCCGGATCTTTCGGATCTGTTACGTTCCAGATGCATCGTGCATGGCACAATGGCGACGATGCGTATTACATCCGCACTGATGCCTCCGAACAAACCTTTGCCGAAGCCAATCGTCTGGTCTTTGTTCCACTTTTGAATGCGGCATTAGCCACTGAGAGCGGAACTGGAAGATTATACACTTTTGAAAACCCGGCAGACGATCAATTCCCTGTGATTAGCAATATCCCCGGTGATGAGGCTTATAGTTCGGCATGGCAAGTGCATCGTGTGACCTTCAGCGGCACACCCGCACTACTCAACAGTGAACAGGCAATTCAAGAAGCTGAAGCCAGTGGTGAGGTCACTATCGAAGCCCTACAACTGGTGGTGAATTACCCTCTTGTAAAATGGTCAGGTGGCGAATTGCCAGTGGATACTGAACTGGATAGTTATCTGGGTACAGGCCCACTGATCAGCGCACCGAATACAGATAGAATGCGCGTCACGTTTAAATTGCATGAATGTTATCCGGGAAGCCGTTATATCATCACAGATACTTCTGCGATGCCAATGGCTCCGATGATGGGCATTGTGGGTTCCGAGCCAACTCAGCAACTCGCAGATGTGGGTGCAACGGATGAAATCTGGGTGTTCGGTAATGGTATCCCCGGCAGTGGTGTGATGGGCTTCCAACCGGCAATCTTTGATAATGTAGCCGGTAATCCCGTCTGGAGTCCTTTCTGGCATCATTTCACAGCCGTTTGGACAGATGAAAGTCAGGCTCGTGTACTAACCAGCGGGGATGAAATCCGTGACTTAGAAGCGTCCGGTGAATTGCAAATCTTCAAAGGTGTGCCGGATATGGATCAATCAATGCCGGCATTCGTCGTCAATTGTCCCGTACCGATCAAAGCTGCCAATACCTTCCAACCTGCTTAACTAGCTTTGAAATTACATGAAAAGCGTGCTTATTCGGAGGTCATTAGCGAATAAGCACGTTTTATGATTTTCTTGTCAGCCATCACAATCACTCGATAGGAAGATGCTCGGGAATGGGCAGTAACACGCTAAAGCATGTGCCGATACCCCGTTCACTATGAGCCGATATATCACCACCATGCTCATGAATGATGGCACGTGCCAAGCCCAAACCCACCCCTGAACCGTCGATGCCACTTGTACGCGCCGTTTTAGCGCGGAAGTTATCATCGAAAATATACGGCAAATCATCAGTATCAATGCCGATCCCATTATCCTGCACATCGATTTGTATATGCGTTCCCTGCACACATGCACTCAAGCTGATTTGACCACCCGCTGGCGTATACTTGTGGGCATTTGTTAGCAAATTACGAAGCACTTCTAACAACCGTACCGGATCACCGCTTAGCAATGGTAGGTCGTCTGCAATGTTCACGGTAATTTGCTGTCGTTTTTCAGTTAACTGCGGTTCAATCATCGTTAGTATTGAGGCAATGAGCGCTTGTAGCACAACAGTCTCATCCATCCCGTCTAGTTGTTTTTCAATGCGCTCGGTATTCAACAGATTATCAACCATATCTCGAATGTTATGAATCGTTTGTTGCAATCGTATGATAATTTCTTGCTGATTATCTGATAAGTTGTCATCAGCTTTTTTCAACATGTGTAATTGCAAGCCCAATGACGTGATCGGTGAGCGTAAATCGTGAGCAGCGATGCGGATAACCTGTGCTTGTAACGCATTCAACCGTCGCAGATGGGTCACATCAATCAACACACAAATATGTCCGCCCATCGTCTGAGCCGTATCGAGCGTAGCAATCGAAAATTGGTAGAAGCGCTCATGGATTTCTAGCTCGCCTTGTACTTCTTCGTTAACAAGTGGCAATTGAATAGAACGCTCTGCGGTTACTTGATCAATGAGTTGGTAGAGCGATGCCCCACGAATGGCTGTCTCGGTTTGCGAGAGAATCTTTAATGCGACATCATTGGCTATCGTAATGTTACCATCGGCATCAGCGACGATAATCGCTTCCTTTGCCTGCCGGAAGATCGATTCTAACCAGATTGTCTGTCGTTCAACTTGTACAGTACGTTCGTGTACCCGGTCTTCAAGCTCGCTGTTTAATTGGTTCAACTCCTGTGTGCGTGTATCAATACGCTCCGCCATAATATTGAAGGTTCTGTATAGCTGTCCCATCTCATCAATGCTAGTCGGATGTAATCGCGTGCTGGTGTAGCCCTGCCCGAAGTGTGAAGCTGCCCGGCTCAAAACTTGGAGCGGATACAAGACAACATGCCACAAACTCAACACAACCAGATACCCGATGACCGCCACCACCACAAAAATTGTGATCACTGATACCGTAAGAATCGTGAACTGGATCGCACGCGGCTCATTCTCATCGATGGCGATCACATAATAACCCTGATAACGTCCGTCAATGATAAAAGGCATATAAGCGAGTGCGTGAGGCGTATCACGTACAGTCACATTATAAAAACGTAATACATGACCCTCTTGAATCTGTTCCAATTGATCGGGTGGTAAACGCAAATGCTCCACTTCTTCAACCGTCAAATGAGGAACATGATCCGCCTCGTTAGCGCCGATGCCTATCATACGAGAGTCTTCAGGGAACAATACAAACGCTAAGCTATCCCGATAAAAATTGATTTCACCCAGCACATCCGCATTGATGCGATTCGCGACAGCGACGTATCCAAGCACTTGTCCATCCTGCGCCATCAAAGGCGCACTGGCGAGCATCATATACGTTTGATCGATAGCGGTCATCTGTACAACCGGTTGATCACTGACCGGTATTAGGCTCTGAAAGTCCTGTACCGTGATGTTGACCGTATCAAGATGTGTGTATTGGGCTAATATCTGTTGATCCTGATCGAAAAGCCATACAGCATCCTGCCCTAACACCTCGGCGGTAATGGCTAGCGATGTTCTGAGGTTATCTTGGGATTGGGTGAGGTTATCGATGAAAGCTGGATGTTGAGAGATAAAAATCACAGTCTCTAAGAGTTCTGTTTCAATCTCCATGACATGCTGTGACAGAATCATCTTTTCTTCATCTAATTGGCGTTGTATCGATGATTTGCCTAATTTGCTCATTGATAATAACAACACAATCGTACTCGTCATCAGCATCAACCCCAACGCCATGAAAAAAATGGTGAGTAATTTGAGCTGAATGCGTGATCGAAACGTCGCTACTAATTTCATTTTATGATCCACAAGAATGGTCAATAGTTCATGTAGCTTTAGTGAATGCGATAAGCCCATTTGAATCTGTTGGATAAACAACAGACAAAAACACCTGCTACTCATACAAAAGAGTGTAGAGAGCGGTCACATGTAATCTCAACCACCATAAACTCACTTCGGAGTACTAGTATGAGTCTGGCTTACTGGTTTATGTTCCCGATTGCAATTTTGGTAGCGACAACAGCGATGGCATCGGGGGTAGAAGGTGCGACATTCTTTGCACCTATCTTGATTTTATTGCTCGGCTTCCCGCCAGAAGTTGCCATCGGTATTGGTTTAATCACCGAAGTATTCGGTTTTGCAAGTGGCTTATATGCGTATCAGCGCAAGCGGTTAATTGATTACAGTCTCGGCAGTGCTTTGTTAGTAGCAACGATTCCACTTGCGCTGGTCGGGACGTGGTTATCCGGCGTTATTGCACCCGATGCGCTCAAGGTCATCCTGGGCATCGGCTTACTGGGGATTGCGGTCAGTTTTCTCCGTGTGCCTGCTGATGACGATATCCTTCTCACATCAGAGGAGATAGCCGTACCGCATAGGTCACTGTTAACTGCACAGGGTGAGATCATTACCTATCCCTTGTGCAATATCAATCAAGGGCGTTTGTTCGCAGGTATTGGTAGCTTGTTCATGGGAATGATCTCGACGGGATTAGGTGAGATGAATGGTTATTATCTGCTACGGCGTTGCCGTATGCCGTCAAATGTGGCAGTGGCAACCAGCGTTTTTGTAGTAGCCATCACCGCACTGGTAGCATCTGCCGGTCATGTTCTGAAGTTTTTACAGGCAGATCAGGACGCCTTGCTCGTTGTGTTCAGCGTGGTGATCTTCACTGTGCCCGGCGTGATTATTGGTGGTCAACTCGGCGCAATCGTCGCCAGCCGGATTTCACAACATATCCTCGAGCGTGTGCTGGCAATGTTGTTTGTGCTGGTTGCGCTGGTGATGCTAGGCGATGCGTTCTTATGATCGGTTAGATGGCAGAAGATGGGAGTATAAGGATGCTAACAGTATATGGACATGATGCGTGCCCGATGTTGCTGGTCATTTGTAGCATTCTGGATAGGTCTCAGGTTCAGTATGACTATATTGACGTTCGGCATGATCAGCACGCTTACAAACAGGTTATGCGTATCAATCATGGTTTTCTGAGCGTGCCAACGTTACTCTTTGCAGATGGCACTCATCTAACTGAACCGTCTACGATTGATCTGCGCCATAAACTGCTGGAATACGGGGTTGAGATGATTTGTCCAGATCGACGCTATCTGATGGCGATGTTGCTATTCGGATGGAAATTTGCATTCCATGATACACAAGATAATCAGCTTATCTGAGATCACACAGCCATTATTAATTCAGTTAGTGAAGGAGTTTGTACCCATGTCTATGTCTATCGAACACTTACAGGATGAAAATATCATCGTGGTCACCTATGGTGGTGAGGTCGACTTAAGCCAGGCTATTGCCGATGCACAAGCTCAAATTGCGGATATATTAGATGCACATGAGGGCATCTTCTATCGTATCGACGATCTATCTCAGGTTGAAATGGATTGGAACGCCCTTGTGATTGGCTTGGCGGAAGCCACACGCCCTATACCCGGTTCGATGACCGATCCGCGCATTCGTGGTATGTTGATAGGGGATTACGATATGGCAAAACTCGCATCATCCAGCATGAAGCAAAAACAATACGGTGCAACTAATACTCCAATTTTCCCCACATTGGAGCGGGCGCTGTCTCATATCCGCAAAAATCGCTAATAGACTATCTGTCAACAACTATTGAGAAAGGTATACACATTCTATGATTAAACTGGCAGTCATCGTATTCACTGATTTGAATGAATCACATGATGCAAAAGCGCGAGTTGTCAACGCCTTGCAAATCGTACAGGAACTTCAAGAGGCAGGGGACGATGTGACGCTCTTATTTGATGGAGCCGGTGTGGTCTCAGTGGCAACGATCGCTGATCCCGATCACGCATTACACGCTGTCTATCAAAAAGTAAAGCCAAAAATCGCCGGTGCCTGTGCGTACTGCGCGAAAGCCTTCCACGTCAAAGATCAGATCGAAATGCTGAGTATCCCGCTACTATCAGATTACAAACAACATCCAAGTGTTCGTAGTCTGCTTGTAGATGGGTATCAGGTCATTACGCTCTGATCTGCACGTCATTGTCAGGTTCATACTGACACTGTTGGAAATCCGACAGATACTTGCTTAACGATCATTTATGCTATAGGTACTGAATAATCGAGTACAAGGAAGGGTTGAAATGGATTTCAATCTGATGATCGCATTAGTGAGTGGCTTGATCGCAACAGTGGTGATGACCGCTATGATGATGATGGCTCCAGCAATGGGGATGCCAAAGATGGATATGCCCGCTTTACTAGGCAGTATGTTCGGCGCACCGGGGAGTAAGCTACTGGGTTTAGTAATGCATGTCATGATGGGGCTTGTCTTTGGTGTGATCTATGTCTTGCTGTTTGGCTTTTTCGAGCAGATCAACGTGCTTGTATTGGGTCTCTTGCTAGGCATTGTTCACTGGATTATCGTTGGTTTGATGACGGGTATGATGCCCATGATGCACGCCGGAATTCGATCCGGCGATGTGCAAGCGCCCGGCATTTACATGACTAATCTGGGTGGCGTGATGGGCTTCATCGGTGGTCTGATGGGTCATATGGTCTTCGGGTTGGTGATTGCACTGGTATATAGCACATTGATTGGTAGCTAATGGTCGATCAAGCCGCAATCAGCAAATAGCGAAGGTTTCACGATAACCGCCGCTCCAATCTTGAGCAATTCCGGTCTTTGTTCGCAAATTTTAATCTCTGTAGCCATACAATCAAATAAATGCTGATTGAAAGGGCTATTGCAATGGAAGAAATTTGGAACTTGCGCAATGTTCGCCTGTTTAATGGGTTGGATGCTTTAGAGATGGATGAGGTGCTAAAGACGATGCCTGTATCCAGCTATCGTAAGAATGAATTTGTATTCATGGCAGGTGATATAGCCGATTGTGTTTACATCGTTCAAGTGGGTACGGTCAAAGTCTCGTATGTAGATTTGAATGGTGAGGAAAAGATCCTCAATATCTTTCAATCCGGTGATATGTTCGGGAATTTATTTCTGGGCAAGTATCGTCAACGCATCGGCAATGCCGAGGCACTCGCTGATGTGATCGTCTGTCGGTTAACCGAAGCTGATTTCGTGACGCTCGTTCAGCAATTTCCAATGATTGCACTGAATTTCATCCGTCATCAAGCTGATGAACATCGTGAAACAGTTGCACGGATGCATTCCCTGATGAGTATGGATGCGAAACACCGTTTACTCGGCACGTTGTTGTCTTTAGCCCGTCGCTATTGTTGCGATCAATCTGAATGGTTTGCGTTACCGGAATCGTTAACACAGGAAGACATTGCCAATATGACCGGTTTGAATCGAAGCACAGTGAGCTTGATCATCAATGAATTACGCCGTGAACAAATCTTAGGGGGACGTGGGCGTTCGTTAACGGTCAATCGGCAGGCCGTCGAACAAATACTGGAAGATTCCGGTTCAGAGATTCTGGAGTGACTTCTTAATGACATATCTCAGATTATTTATCGGCGATTCTGAGTATGATGAAGCAATCAAACTGTTGCTCGAGCGTTGGATAAGCAAACAAACGGACGTTCAGCTCGAATACCATTCAATCCACGTAAATCCAGCACTGATTGTGCGTTTAGGCATCACAGAGTTGCCAGCATTAGTGCTACAGGAGGAGATCATTGCACAGGGAACACCGGAAAACTGGATTCTGCCCCTGTTGGATCATTTATTGCGCTATTATCTGCAAGATAAGCGACACTCAAGTAAAAAAGAGACGGACAGGTCATGAACCTGATACAAGTATCGACAATCACATGCCCGCATTGCCAACAGCAAACGACTGAAACCATGCCAGACGATTATTGCCAATTCATGTATCAATGCCAGCATTGCGGGCAACAATTGCGTGCAAAATCAGGTGATTGTTGCGTATATTGTTCATATGGCAATGTTGTCTGCCCATCTAAGCAACTCGAATCTCAATCCAGTCCACCCAATACATCGTCGCTACACCGCGAATGATCTATACTCATAATGTATGCTTACACGTAATCCAGAAGGGCGTTAAGATATGACGTTGAAGTGGCACAAAGTCGCCGATCTTGGCACATTAGAAGAGGGGCGCGTTCAGGCGGTCTCTGCCGGTTACCAACCGATCTGCTTGACCCATTTTAACGGGGCATATCATGCACTCAATAATAGTTGCCCACATCAAGGTGGGCCATTAGGTGAGGGTTTCATCGATGAGCGGGGTTATGTCATCTGCCCCTGGCATGGTTACGAATATGGCGCAGAAGATGGTGCGCCACCTCCGGGCTTCGATGATGCTGTTGACACATTCCCAATCGAAGAACGCGCTGATGGTATCTATGTCGGTGTGCCGGAAGAAACCGCAACAGATACGATCTCCAAACAAATGATGACGGTTGCTAGTGATTGGGGTTTAGAGGTTATTTTTGGGATGGTCGGGCATAGCAATCTCGGACTTGCGGATGCCATCCGTGAGCAGGTTGAGCGAGGTACCATGCGGTACTATGGGGTGCGTCACGAAGGGGCGGCATCATTTGCCGCGAGCGGATATGCGAAAGTCACTGGCAAGCCTGCGGCTTGTTTGGGTATTGCAGGGCCGGGATCGACTAATTTACTCACCGGTTTATGGGATGCCAAAGTGGATCGTGTGCCGATCATCGCATTAAGCGGGCAAGTGAACACGCAAGTTTTAGGGCCAGGCGCATTTCAAGAAGTTGATTTAGCCTCAGCTTTTAACAGTGTAGCCGAGTGGAGTCAGATTGTTATCAGCAACGAGAACGCCTCTGACCTGATGGCGCTGGCAATGAAACACGCCATTGTAAAACGAGATGTCGCCCATCTGATATTCCCCGATGAGGTGGCTTTTGCGCCCGCTCAACAACCGTATCCTGAAACCCCACGTCATGGACGAATCAGCACCACACAAATTGCCCCACCGCCACAACAACTACAAGAAGCCATCGAGATGTTGAAATCATCTAAGATCACGGCAATTGTGGTCGGCAAAGGCGCTAAGCCCTTCTGTGAGCAAATCATGCAGCTGGCTGAAATCTTGGAAGCGCCTATCTTAACGACTTTCAAAGCGAAGGGGCTTATCCCGGATTCGCATCCACTAGCCTGTGGCGTACTCGGACGGAGTGGTACACCCGTCGCTAGTTTTATGATGAACCGTGCTGATACCATGCTCGTGTTCGGTGCATCATTCAGCAACCACACCGGTATAGCGGATTACAAGCAGTTGATTCAGGTTGATTGTGATCGTATGGCGTTGGGCAAATTCCATCCCGTTGATGTGCCAATCTGGGGTGATATCGGTGTAACCTGTGAACAACTGATTGATCAACTGCGTGATACACGCGGCACCTACAAGCGCGATTATATCCAGCGTGAGATTGCTGGACGCTGGCAAGCATGGCGGGCAGAGAAACAAGAACGAGCGAATCAGGGTGATGAAAACGGTATCAACAGCGCCTATCTGTTTCAACAGATGAGCGCCCTTGTACCTGAAAGCGCCGTCATTGCTGTGGATGTAGGTAACAACACCTATAGTTTTGGGCGTTATTTCGAGACAAAAGCCGGTCAAGAATTGGTCATGAGTGGCTATCTGGGCAGTATTGGATTCGCTTTTCCGGCAGCGATGGGCGCATGGGCGGCTGTACAGAATGATCGTCAGGTATGGGCAGTTGCCGGTGATGGTGGCTTTGGGCAGTATGCTATGGAATTCACGACAGCAGTTAAATACAACATGTCAATCAAGCTCGTTCTGCTGAATAATTTAGAAATTGCTAAAATAAGCAAAGAGCAACGGAACGCACATGTTGATGTGTGGTCAACCCGCTTAGTCAATCCTAACTTTGCTGAATTTGCCACGATGTGTGGCGGTTGGGGCTTGCGAGTTACATCCCATGACGCCTTGCAAGATGCCTTTGAACAATTGCTCGCAACCGATCAACCTGCTATTCTCGAACTCATGACTGACCCGATGAAAATATGACGCAGACCCGCATAGGAGCTGAACCATGCCACACTTTGTTGCCGTGCTTAAAACCAACCAGCTAGAAGAATCAAAAGGGACAACTGTTTTTGTCAATGAACGCGACATCGCGCTCTATAAATATGAGGGTGATTTTTATGCGCTGGATAACACCTGTGTCCATCGACAGGGCAAATTAGGCGATGGTTGGATGAAGGGCGCGAACGTCATTTGTCCGTTACACGAATGGGATTATGATGTCAAAACAGGGATTAGTCGCTGGAATAGTGAGGAGAAGATTGCGGTATATCCCGTTAAGGTTGAAGATCATACCGTCTTTATCGATGCTGATGCCGTCCCACCAAAGCCCCGTTTCGAAGATGAATATCTCGGTGTATATGTGCGGCGTGATGATCCGTTAGAATCAGAAATGCATGATATTCATGCGTATAGCAAGGGCACACATGAATTTGTGGAACCTATGGGCAGTACACGCCGCAACTATCCGTCTTTTGACACGCTGTACTTCTTACCAGGACAACTCGCACAACTCCCCTTGCTCGATGATGAACCCGTCGCAACAGAAGTCGTGCTGGGCGAAAAGCGTTCACAACCCATTACCCTGCGTGCGCCAATTTTTGTCAGTCATATGAGTTTTGGCGCACTCAGCAAAGAAGCCAAGATGGCACTTGCTAAAGGAACAGCCTTATTCGGCACAATGATGTGCAGTGGTGAAGGCGGGATGTTGCCAGAAGCACAAGAACTCGCTGAACAATATGTCTTTGAGATGGCATCCGGTTATTTTGGCTGGACAGAGGAAAACATCGCCCGTTCAAATGGCATCGAGATCAAGATGGGGCAATCTGCCAAAGCGGGATTAGGTGGGCTACTGCCTGCCAACAAAGTACACGGCGATATTGCAAAAGCGCGTGGTTTAAACGATGGTGAAGAAGCACGTAGTCCGTCGCGTTTCACTGATATTCATTCACCACAGGATATGGCCGAACGCATCGCATGGATTCGTAGCGTGAATCCCCATATTCCAATTGGGATTAAGTTTGCCGCTAGCCGAATCGAAGCAGATTTAGCCGCCGCCTGTGAACTCGATGTCGATTGGATCACATTAGATGGGCGTGCGGGCGGTACGGGTGCGGCGGGTAAACATGTCAAAGACAATATCTGTGTACCAACAGTCTACGCGATCCCACGTGCGAGAAAATGGTTAGATGATAATGGTGTGGATGATGTCAAGCTGATCGTTACTGGTGGTTTTCGTAGTGCGCCGGATGTCGCTAAAGCGATTGCATTGGGTGCGGATGCCGTAGCACTGGCGACTGCCGCTATGATGGCAATTGGTTGCCAACAGTATCGTGCTTGTGGCAGTAACAATTGTCCGGTCGGCATTGCGACACAGAAAATGGCATTACGTCAACGCTTCGATTATATGATTAGCGCCCGACGGCTCGAAAATTTCTTCGAAGCTTGGACAACTCAGATGATTGATTTTGCGCGTATGTGTGGCAAAAAACGCCTGCATGATCTGAATTATGATGATCTCGCGACGACCAGTCATGATGTCGCGCAGTACACGCCGATTCAACATGTATGATGAAAAGGAAATCGGATGACACTTGAAAACAAAGTGGTATTTGTAACAGGTTCCGCCCGGCGTGTTGGGCGGCAAATCGCCCTGACCTTTGCCGAACATGGCGCACATCTTGTCATCCATCACGCTTCTGCATCAAGCGCCGATGATGCACAAGCAACGGCAGATGAAATACGCCAGATGGGGCGTGATGTGCTGGTTGTCAGTGGCAATCAGGCAAAATCTGATGATCTCAGTACAATCTTTGATGCCATCACCGCTCACTTTGGCAGACTGGATGTGATGGTCAACAGCGCCGCCATTTTCAAACGCAATGATCTGCTTGATATTAGCGAAGATGAGTGGGATCTCGTCATGAACGTGAACCTCAAGGGGCCGTTCATGCTCACCCAACAGGCCGCCCGTCTGATGCAAGAGCAAGAGGGTGGGGTCATCATCAATATCAGCGATAACAGCGGAATCAATGCCTGGGCAAGTCGTCCTCATCACAGCATCAGCAAAGCCGGCGTTATCATGCTGACGCAGGTGAGCGCACTCTCATTAGCACAATATGGTATTCGTGTTAATTGTGTTGTACCGGGGCCTGTTTTAGTCCCTGCTGATGCTGAAGACACTGTGCTGGATGAGATTGCCGATGCGCTCCCTATCGGGCATATTGGCGATCCCCGCAATATTGCAGATGCCTGCATCTTCTTCGCACAAAATGAATTCGCTACAGGCTCAATCTTGCGCGTCGATGGGGGCGAAGGGTTGGCAGGTGGGGAAACGTAACCTTTAGCGAAGCATCAGAACAATGATCTACACAAATCATCTATACCAATGACAGGAGCAAATAACATGGCTTTTCCGCCATTAGAATCTGACAACTGGCAAACGACAATTCAAGCCTTACATCAGGCAACGATGCTCTATGGGCCGATTCATAACGCGCTACGGGTGCATCAGAATAACTATCTACATCTGCCGGTATTCGGCACACCAGACGGGCTCAGTAGTGGACAATACGCCAATCAAGCACAGTTGGATCTAAACTTCCGTGATGGCACAATGATCTATAGCGATAGCGCAGGTCAACAGCAGGTTTTCTCGCTAGCAGATCACACACAAGCCAGTTTGCTCGATGCGGTGTTAGAGGTGATGCGTGCTGATGTACTGGCAGAATTCTTTGAAACACGGTCTGAACAACCATTGATCAATTATTTACTCGATACCATTCGTGCCGATGAAAGCAAAACTGTGTTCTTGCAGTTGGATGATGTGACCGGCTCACAGTCACTGGCACATGATCGCGAGTTGGCAACAGCTTATGCTGAAGCACTCGACACAGTACTGACTGGTGTTGCACGTTTTCGGGCACGTTTAGGTGGGCATCTCACGCCGATTGTGGTCTGGTCAGAACATTTTGACTTATCGACTTTGTGGTTTGCAGATCCTGAAATGGATGAGCACCAGACCCATATAAATATCGGATTTGCCCCTTACACGCCTGATCTATTTGACTATCCCTACTTATACGCTTATTTGTACCCGTATCCCGACGGCTTTATACCGAACAACCTGCCTTCCGGTGCACAGTGGCGCACTGAAGGTTTCAAGGGTGTGGTTGTACCGTATGATGCGTTGGTCAAAGCGCATGATCCGATTGAGCTTGTTGAGCACCTATCACGTGATATTTTTGACGCACTCTATCAAGGTGTGTTAAGACTTAGAAGATAATAAGGCTTTACACAATTGGTACATCATACTACTAAAACAAGATCAAGCTGAACGTATTTGTTCCAACCCAAATAGAACCAATCCAAAGAACAACAATACAGGTCATCCATTTATCAACCGAAGTTGGATATTTTCGTAGCTGAAGCGTCGCGCCATGTCATGCCTGAACGTGCCTTACCGATTTACATCAAATATGCACGTCACTATATCGAACGGCGTGGCAGGAGTAATTACCAGACGACAGCCGATTTGCTCAAGATTGTACAAGAGTTATACGATCAACTGGGCGAGATCGAAACGTGGGAAACGCTCATTGCTGACATTCGCACCGAGTTCAAAAATCTCCCTGCGCTGAAAGATGAGTTGAAGAAAGCCGGATTATAACGCGAAAGGAAGGAAAATATGCCGTCAGATAAAGATCAGGAACGCGAAGATCGGATTCATAATGATGCAATTGTTGGTGCCTGTGTTCCCTGAGTGGACTAACTATCTATGGCACGCCGGACAGACTGCGATGCTCCTTCGTCCGATATGTACATGTGGTGATGTCAAGTTATATACGGTCCTGCTAGATTGTGTGATGCCTTGGCTCGTTTAATTACGGGTGGATTGATGGCGTGCATTGTTACGTTTCCGATTGATCATCGTCAATAAATGATGGGAGGTATCGCTTCGCTGTATCTTCATCAAAAAAGATGGACAAGTTATCCATAGCCCGCAGAAAACAATCGCACTCTAGCAAATACATGGATGCACTAATGTAAAGATGAGAACCATTATCCAAAACAATTTTCATATCTTGTGGATAATACTGACGTGTATCTTCAGATGTTACATCAGATTCTTGACTCGGTGTCGTGACGACCCATCCCCCGTACATCTCAACTTGTTGAATTGTTTTTTCGATGATTGGATGCCAGCTAGGATGATGAGTCATGTTAACTCTTGCAATTGTCGGTGTCAACAAATGATATTCCAGTGATTTGTCAATCACGCTTAGATTAAAGTTAACAAACTGTCTGTCCCATGAAATACCAATAACACGACCTGAACGCATCTCAAGATCAACACCATCACTAATGTGATGGAAAGGCTCTTGGTGGTGATTATAAATCGTATTTGGATAAAGATAGTAAGACACGCCTATGATGGTATCACCAGTCAGGCTTTTCAATAATGGATCAAAACCATTCTGTAAATCTTTCAACAATAAGGCACCTGTATCATCAATTTGATGGATAAGGTCTAATATCTGCTGTTCCCATTGACTAAATGGTTGGATAAATCCGCCTGGCTTGAAGATTTTTTGAAATATGAAGATCCAATATGTTCCGTGCCTTATTGGACGAACAATGCAGTAAAAACGCTCCAGCTTAAAGTGGATGAAATCTACAGGTGTTTTGGGGCTATTCACAATGATCTGTTCAAGTTTATCAAAATCATCGTCGTCCCAAAAATCAAATCCAACTGTAGATTCAATTGAAATTCTCAATTGGTGATGCACATCATATACACCGACATCCGTGATGTCTCCTACCGATGAAACCACATCTGTCAATACGGCTTTGATTTTTTGAGATATTTCAGTTCTTTTATCTATCATAGCATCGTTTCTGTCTCTTCGATGACGTCTAGTTGTTGAAAGTCTTGTATTGTTCAATAGATCTGGATCTTATTCTGCCGCTTTGCATCAGATCATGAGGTATCAGTAGATTAGAGAATCATGACCCTTTCGAGTAATCACAAATACAAATTTATTTAATGTCACTATAGGTCGTGCGAGTACTACAATTTCTTTGGATGGGGTGGAACGCAATTCCACAAACCAGAATTGTTCCTTCTTGTCGTCATCAACATTGATCAGGTCTCTCAAGAGCTGGCGACTCTCAATGATGTACTGCTTACATAAAGCATCGCTCGCATAGTCAAAGCCCGGATTTGGGTTGCGTGGGGATTCTACATCGATATATCGGATAAGTTGACCTGTATCATCAACCAGCAAGAATGCGACCTTTCCCACAATATAAGAATTACTTAATCTCTCGAAGAGGTTTAGTAGCATGTCGTCTGTTAAATTATCTTCATTGTAAAGTTCAATAATAGACAAGTGGAATTGCACCAAACCAGTCCCCGGATTTAATATCGACATAATGCTCCTATCAGTTGTTTTGTTAATTATTTGTGCCAGATGGCACTCTATTAAAACATCAAATCTGATCGAAAGAGTCAATAACGGACAGCTTGTTTTTAAGTAATCAAGTCGTGTTACAATTCAAATTATCTAAACATAAATAAGGACTCAATAAAAAATCTGCTTCAGTCTGAGTAATCAATATCACCTAGATTATTTAATTATACATCGGCATGAATTGGATGCACGCCACGGATAATTAAGTTCGTACGGCTACATTCATTATTCTATGAAGGAGAAGTTGTATTGTAAATCTTCAATCATCAACAAACGCTGCATCACTACTAAATTGCACGCTTCCTAATAGTTAATAGGGTTTTACATATGGACGATAAATTTATACCTCTTGGTTTTATCTTGGTCGGTGAGACACCAGAATTTCCGGATAAAAAATTACTATCTTGAAGCACTATTGTTTGCAGGTATTTTTACTAAAATGGGCAATGTGCTGGCACTTGGTATTTACGATTTGACTCATCAGTTAAGAGTGACTCCAACATTGTTTCATGAATTCGACTTCTGGGATGATGTTGCGTTTGTAATGATCGAAGACATTATTGCGAATAGTCCAATATCTAATGTCGATGCAATCTATTTTCAGTATGATGACGTAGCTTGTGTGGTTGTTCCTATAAGAACGGGGACATATTTGATTATGTTGTGCAAGGGCAATCAAGAAATTCTGATACATCAATTTGAGAAATGGCGGAAACAAATTCTGCATTTTGTACAGCAGCTAGATGATGAGGAAACGTAACCCCACACCTTTGTGTACAAATCCTCATATATAGCAATTTTCTGTCTCGGGGCACATACCAAAATCTACGTAATAGCTTCAATGCCGAAACCAATGAACACTTGATTTTTATCGCGGCTGCCGAACTGGTCAGCAATCCTACTAATCTATCCGCGTTTTGCCAACGTGCAAGCAGTTTCACGCTGGTCGAACTTAGCGAACCACTCTCAATTGATGGCATGGTTATGGATGTAAACTTGGATGTAGTGGCTGTCAGACAGACGATGTTAGGCGATTCGGTCGTCCGCGTCACCAGTGATGATGATTGGGCAACGGCTACTGTCGTCGCGACTGCGCCAGCACTCAACCGCAGTTTCCCAACCACGGTCACGCTGCGCGATGGGCAACCCTATGTGCTGCACGCAAACTTCCTTGCACTCCAGAGTGGTACTCTCACGCTTGCATACGAAATTCTGCGGACCGAATTCACAGACATGGAATAACAACACCTTTAGCATGTTGCTCTAAGGTCATTACGACATACTGTAAGCCTTGTAGAGCTGATACATATTTGACACAACAGCGGGCTGGCTCGTGCTTGCTGTTGTGTCTTGCACACAATAATCATGCGAAGCATAGGACACTTCTAGTACTGCATCGTGCATACAATAACGCTTTCCATACTTCGTGGGCAAACCTTATATATTGGCACAATAAGAATAAAATTTGGCACATTTTGCAAGATGCTTGAGTCTGAGACAGTGTAAAATTCCTTCATATCGTGCAATAAGATACACACTTGGTTTACAAAAAACGAAAACTGAACTGAGAGGAAATTCAATGAAACTGATTATCATGTTTCCCCCGCCGACTGATGTCGAGAAATTTGAAGCTGACTACGCTGAACATCTCCAGATGTTTCACGAGAAGATGGGTGTCCCCAGTTGGGCAAAACCATACACGATCACGAAGTTCGCACCTGAGACACCATTAGGACCATCTCCCTACTACCATATGTTTGTCTTACCTTTTGATTCCGCAGAAGAACTGAATGCTGTCTTAACCTCACAAGCCATGCAAGAAGTCGCTCAACACGCGGCTGAAATTTCTACTGGCGGTACGCCGGTTACGTTGCTGGGACAATAATCTCAAGCTACTTCACCGACTTTCAAGGTCTGAAGCCATTGGTATAGGTTGCGTCAACACGATTCAAGATACGAATGGCTTCTTGAGACTTATTCAAGACTTAGGTTCAGGAGAATCAACATGAAAATGATAAGAAAAATGTTTGGGGTTTACCCAACCAAAGAACAAAATGGGCAAGGTTACATTCCATCACCTCTGGGACGAATGCTAGGTGTCGATAAGAAAAGTGGATATGAGCCAGCAAGTTTTCACAAAAAGTATCAAGGCGATAAAAAGATACTCGTCCTTTGTACTGAACAGCGGTACTTTGAAATGACAAATGAGATGTTATTTTCTACTGGCAATAATGTCCAAGAAACCGCAGTGCCTCTGATGCATTTGTCGGATGCTGGTTTTGAGTTTGATGTGATAACACCAACGGGTTCATCTGCAATTTTGGAAGACTGGTCAGTACCAGTGAACGATGATGCAGTTATCGATTTTATGAAAAAGCATAAATCAAAATTCGATAAGCCGTTATCGCTTGAAGATATGGTTACCAATGGAGAATTAAATACCGAATCTCCCTACATTGCTCTATTTTTGCCTGGTGGTCATGGCTCAATGGTCGGATTACCTGAAAGTGAAAATGTGGGGCAATTAGTCCGTTGGATTCATCAGTCAGATCGTTATATGGTGACGGTTTGCCATGGTCCAGCAGCGCTATTGGCAACTTCGGTCAATAACAGTGATCCCCATCCATACAACGGCTATAAAATGGCGATATTCCCGGATAGTGTCGATAGACAATCACCCTCGCTTGGGTACTTACCCGGTGATCTCCCATGGTATCAATGTGAAGAACTTGCTAAACAAGGCTTGCAATTCGTCAATGAAAAAGTAGAAGGCGCTGTGCATGTCGATAGAAAATTGTACTCTGGAGATAGCCCAAGAGCCTGTGACGAACTTGGTAAATCCGTTGCAGAAAGCCTTTTGAAAGAGTTCGCTAAATAAGTCGTTTTATCGCTCTCAATCACTGAGATAAAAGGATATCTAGTTCAGTGATTGATACTACATTTTAAGCTTTACAAACCCACATATGGAGATTCAACATGCAATCAATTGTTATTACAGGCGCAAGTTCAGGTATTGGTAAAGCGACAGCTAAATATTTTGCAGAACAGGGTTGGCGCGTCGCAGCCACCATGCGTACCCCAGAGAAAGAAACAGAACTCACTGAAATGGAGAACATTTCAGTCTATCAACTAGATGTAACCGACACGGCATCTATCAATAACGCCGCACAGCAAATTGTGAGTGACTTCGGTAAAGTCGATGTTCTTCTGAACAATGCGGGCTATGGCTCTTATGGGATTCTTGAGGCAACACCCGAAGAGAAAATTCGCCGTCAGTATGACGTGAACGTGATTGGTGTGTTGCTGGTGACTCAGGCATTTTTACCGAACATGCGCGAAAATGGTGCGGGGATGATCGTTAATGTCTCATCAATGGGCGGCAGATTTGCGCTGCCGCTAGGCACACTCTATCACGGATCGAAATTTGCTATGGAGGGCATGTCCGAAGCCCTGTCATACGAATTATCCACCATTGGCATTAAGGTCAAAATTATCGAACCCGGTGGTGTCAGCACGAATTTTGGCACGACATCCTTTGATATGAACATTGAAGGCAGTCCAGAAGAATACATGCCACTCGTTGAAAAGTTCGTCACAGCCATGCAGTCAACACCCATGGCATCAGAGGCAGAACCCATTGCTGAGGCAATCTACGCAGCGATCACAGATGGTACAGATCAACTGCGTTATGTGATGGGTGCAGATGCCGAGCAATTGGTCGGTGCTAGAGCGCAGATGTCCGATAGTGAGTTTATCGCTCTTATCAAGCAACAAGTTGGACTGTAAACGCCTGATAGATAGAGGAGAAACATCGTGAAATCAATCGTCATTACGGGTTCAAGCTCAGGACTTGGCAAAGCAACTGCAAAGTACTTCGCAGAACATGGTTGGCGCGTCGCAGCCACCATGCGTAGCCCTGAAAAAGAAACGGAACTGACTGAAATTGAGAATGTTTCAGTCTATCAACTAGACGTTAGTGATACGGCATCAATCAACAATGCCGCACAGCAAATTATCAGTGACTTCGGGACAGTAGATGCCATCGTGAACAATGCCGGGTATGGCTCATATGGTATTCTTGAAGCAACCTCTGAGGAGAAGATGCGGCGGCAGTTTGATGTCAACGTGATTGGTATGCTGATGGTCACGAAAGCATTTTTGCCAAACATGCGCGAAAATGGTGCGGGTGTCATCGTGAATATCTCTTCAGTAGGCGGCAAGATTACCTTTCCGCTGGGCACACTCTATCATGGATCAAAGTTTGCTGTGGAAGGCATGTCTGAAGCCTTATCATATGAGTTGTCTTCCATTGGTATCACCGTAAAAATTGTTGAACCGGGCGGTATCAAGTCTCACTTCGGGACGACATCCTTTGACATGAATGTTGAGGATAGCCCGGCGGCGTATAAACCGCTTGTTGATAAGTTCGTAGCAGGCGTACAAGCAAGTGCTGGTGGTGGCGCGGAACCGAGCGTGATTGCAGAAGTGGTCTACCAAGCTGTTACAGATGGATCAGATCAACTGCGTTACACGGCTGGTCCAGGTGCGGCGCGAACGATTGCCACGAGAGAGAACCTGTCTGACGCGGAGTATATCGCGTTGATGAAGCGGCAAAGTGGCATATAACGAGTATTGCTCAAAGTGGAAGGTGCCCATAAATTGAGTATATTGGGTACTTCCTATTCCAAACAAATATGCCTCGTATCAGGTAATCAATGGTTTAGATGACTGGTTTTGAGAAGGGAACGTCTAATATGTCTAGCCGCAAGTATCCAATAGAAACAAACTGGAAGGTTCACTTCCGAGATATGGGTATTTCGTCACAGGATGTTTTGCGTTATGCGGGCTTGCCGCTCGATTTGTTATCCCGCAAATACTTAATGGTCACTGCCGAGGAGTACTTCAAGTTGTGGGATGGGATTGCGGCTGTCTTACGTGATAATCCGACTTTCCCGTTAGATCTTGCAACGAGCCGAACACCGGAATCGTTCAGTCCACCACTATTTGCTGCGTTCTGTAGTCAGAACTTAAATATTGCTGCCAAGCGTATTACATATTACAAGCCCCTCGTGTGTCCTCTAAATTTGAGTGTCGAAACAACAACAACTCAAACCACTATCAAGATAGACTCATCGTCCGACTCTGATGATCCATCATCTAGTGTCATCGCAATGGAGTTAACTTGGTGGGTTTACATGCCCCGTTTAGCGACCCGTGAGCAGATTGTGCCATTGAGCGTCAATACCTCGGTCGATATTCCAGAGAAAGCTGCATATGAAGACTATTTTGGGGTGCGCCTTACGAAGTCGGACTTTAACGGTGTGACTTTCTCCAACCAGGATGCTGAGCGTCCTTTTCTCACAGCGAATGATTCAATGTGGTCATTTTTTGAGCCACAACTCAATCAGCGGATGCAGGATTTGACACAGAGTGCGACTTACACCGAAAAAGTTCGTGCCTGCCTCATGGAAATGCTAGCAAGTGGACAATATAGCGTCGATGATGTTGCATCTCATTTAGCTATTAGTCGCCGAACCCTGCAACGCCATCTCAGTAACGAAGGAACAACTTTCCAAGAAATTCTAGATGGGTTACGTGAAAAATTGGCACGCCATTATCTGCTCAAATCGGCTTATAGTAGCACGCAGATCGCATTTTTATTGGGCTATGAAGATCCAAATTCTTTTTCTCGTGCGTTTCGTTCATGGACTGGAGAAACACCTGAGCGGGTACGAGCAAGTGTTTAAGCGCGCTTGGCTGTGCCGACCATTACTTGCAAGTCAAATCCCTGATTTGATTGCCACTATCGTAAAGTCTAATATTGATGGTACGAGTTGTCAGGCTATCCTGCGTAACTCTGTTGTGATTAAGTGACCCATCCGCTTTTTACAGTTTAGATAGCGAGCCGGTGTTACCCTATGCCGACATTCAGAGCCCCCAAATCGCAAAAAGGAATAATTAAGGGTAAGCTCATGGAGACGCGAATCAAGCAGGAGAAAACGCCATGAGTGAGAGGTTCAGCACACAAAATTTGGATCATCTGGGCA
>JBNPEE010000009.1:0-136701 GCA_051117475.1 Anaerolineae bacterium
TTTTTGCTTGAGTTCCCATGCTTGTAATCGTCTGGCTTCTCGCCAGTTTTCTGGTTGTGTCTTCTTTTTCATATCCATCTCATAATTCTACAACGATTTCTTTAGAAAGTTACAGGTGGATCAGTAATAACTGTCTCAGCTATTGAATCTGGCTATCTTTCTGCGTTTCTTTTTTCATCCAACAACAGCGCAATGGGGGATGCAAGCTCAGAGTTGTTTCATCCATAAAGATGAGGACGTATTCCCCTGTGGCTCATCTTTTTTTAGCCAGTCCAACAAAGCCTTACTGCGCTCTTTCTCTTCAGCATCCTGTAAACGGGTCAAATCGTGTTTCGGGCGACGATACACATATTCCAAATCCTTCAATAAAGCACGAAACCGACGATTACTAAGCAAAATACCTGTTTCAGACGCAGATGTTCGCGTGATCGGTTCACTGTCCATATCCCAAAGCCATATCCATAGTCGTTTGGCTCATGAGCTACCGTTTGCTCAAGTAAGTCACAATACACTTGGTCAGCTTTCTTTGGACGACCACTTTTTGCTTTATTCGCTAACCCTGCTAAGCTTTCTCTACGCCAGCGCGAATGCCAGTTGTAGATACTCCCTAAACTGACTGCCAGCATCTCGCTGACTTCTTCTGTGAAGATGTTTCGCGTATCCGCACTGGAAGTAGCCCACAAAATATGAGTGTTTTGCGCCATTTGGCACTCAATATCCTAAAAAAGGATACTTCCAAGGGCAGTTTACGCAACAAACCGTACAGAGCTGCACTCAACACCACATTCTCGGCACAATTGCTACACCAAGTTTGATGCAATTGCCCGATCTATGCACAGGGTGTATTCGTCAGTGTGTGACAGATATGGTATGTTAGATTATGTGATAAGCACGAAATTAATGAGGAGTGCGCCCAAAATGGCGAAGAAAAAATCGGAGACCAAACCCGTTCGTCTCGATAAGCAACACTATAAAGCGGAGTTAGACCGTCTGCAATTTGAATTGGTTAAATTGCAATACTGGATTAAAGAGAAGGGTTTGCGTGTGTTAATCAGTTTTGATGGACGCGATGCGGCGGGCAAAGGGGGCATCATCAAACGCATTACCGAACCGCTACAACCGCGTGGTGTGCGGATGGTCGCGTTGGCGAAACCGTCTGATGTGGAGCGCACACAATGGTATTTTCAGCGTTATGTGCAACATTTGCCTGCTGCCGGCGAGATCGTGATCTTTGACCGTAGTTGGTACAATCGTGCTACGGTAGAGCGTGTGATGGGCTTCTGCACGGATGAAGAATACTGGGATTTCATGCGTGCCGCGCCGAACTTCGAGCGGATGCTGGTTAATTCGGGCATTATCTATCTCAAATACTGGCTTTCGGTCAGTGAATATGAGCAAGAACGGCGCTTTCAATCGCGGGCGAAAGATCCGGCACGGCGCTGGAAACTCAGCCCGATTGATTTACAATCGCGCACGCAGTGGTTGGAGTATGCCAAAGCCAAAGATATTATGATCGAGCATACCGACATCCCTGAAGCGCGGTGGCGACAGGTCGAGGGCAATGATAAACGTCGGGCGCGACTCAACGTGATTCAGGATATTCTTAACGCGATTGAATACGAAGACATCATCCCCGGTGTGATTGAGCTGGAACCCCGACCTGAACGGGAAAACCATTATGAGCGCCCTCCGCGCGATAATCACTATGTCGTCACTGATCAATACGCGGATCAAGTATGAAGGATGGTGAGGCTTGCTGATGAGACGTATCTATAGGGTAATCGGATTACTGCTGATAGGGTGTAGTTGGACAATTATGGCATCAGGGCAGGAGACGCTTTCCATCAGTGCGCCGGAATCGTTGACCTGTGACCTGTTGACCGAGATTACCGCCGACTATCCTGAGGCGAGTGTGCGCGTCGATTGTGTTCTACCGGTGGAGTGGGACACACAACTCTTGCTCGATTTTGTCACAGGTACGGGCTCTGATCTGGTGGTGTTGGAGACGCAGATGTTAGGTATGGCGGTCGACGGCGGGCATCTGCTTGAACTCACTGATTGGCTCGATGACGTGCTTCCTGTGGATGATTACCTGCCTAATGTGTTGGATGTATACGGGGCTTATCCACCGGCTAGCGCCCGCTATTATGCCCTGCCGATGATGCCTGATGCACGTGTGCTGGCGTATCGCACGGATATATTCGAGCAAGCCGGTTATTCTGTACCGATGACGTGGGCAGAGTTGCTCGCGCAGGCTGGTGCATTGCGCGTTGGTGAGTTGATCGACTATGGATTTACGACACATTGGCGCCCCGTTGATGAGCTAACTGCGAATGCTTGGAATCATTTGTTGTGGTCTTACGGAGGTGCATTGTGGGATGCGGAAACACTCAGGGTCAGTGGTGTGCTGGATACACAACCCGCACGCAATGCGCTGATTCTGGCTAACCAGCTCCGCCAGACTGCACCGCCCAATGCGGGCAACTTCACACCGGATGATGTGCGCGATACGCTCTGCAATGGTGAAACGGCGATTGTCGAAATCTGGGCGAGTAGTGCGCTTCTGCTGAGTGATCCTGCAACCTGCCCACAGGCAGAAATGCTGGCGTTCGCGCTGGTTCCAGCAGGTGAAGTCGAGCATGTTATCAGTTTAGGTGGGACGAGTGTGGCAGTCAACGCCAACAGCGCTCAACTGGATTCAGCGCTGGATTTGCTAGCGTGGTTGCAATCCGATGCCGTGCAGGCTTGCTGGCTCGCTGGCGGGGGATTATCGGCGCGGCAATCCGTGCTAAGCAACGAATCTTTCGCACAGGGTGTGCCGGTTGCCCGTGCCTATACGGAGGCGTTACCGTTGGGGCGTGATCACTGGACACATCCCGATCATCAAATCTTAATCGCCATCCAGCAGAACTATCTCAATCTGGCTATTACAGGTCAGCTGACAATCGATGAGGCGCTCGCGATTATCGCACGAGAACAGCAGATTATCTTAGATGGTCGCAATTAGATGCGCTCACTGAAGAACGGCAGGGATTATGAAGAGAATAAATAGATTATCTTGCTAGCGCCTGCTCCAGCGCCTCGCGAGTGGGCAAAGAAGCCGATGCGCCTAGTTTTTGCACACTCAAGGCGGCGGCATGATTGGCGAAACGCAAGGTTTGCATCAGGGATTGACCTTCTGCCAGCGCCACCGCCACTGCACCGGTGAAGCAATCCCCCGCGCCAGTTGTATCAATTGCCTCCACCGCCAGACCATCCACCAGCACGCGCTCATCTCCACGCACACATAATGCCCCGCGTGCGCCCAGCGTGACGATCACCGTTTGTTGGGGACTAGCACGCCAGCGCTTGATGTGTGCCTCTAGCGTATCTGCATCAGTGGGGGTTGCACGTTCCTCAGCGAAATAAGCCAGCTCGGTCTCGTTGACGATCATGTAATCAACCAGGGGCAATAAGCCTTCGATGAAGCGCGTGGCAGGTGCGGGATTGAGTACCGTTGTCGCGCCCACTGCTCGCGCCCGCTTGAACAGCGTCTTGATGGTCTCTTGCGGGATTTCAAACACACTGACTACAATATCATCCGCTCGTAGTTCCAACGCCTCGATATCGATAGGGCTGAGTTGATAATTACTGCCACTGACCACTACAATTGTATTCTCTGAAACCTGATTGACCGTAATCAGCGCTACACCACTGGGCGTATCATCACTATAACTGATGTGGTCGAGATTGAGGCGCTCACCCTGTAAGAATGTCGTCAATGCCTCACCGAAGGGATCGCGCCCTAGTTTGCCGACCAACATCACATTCGGGTGTAAGCGCGATGATGCCACCGCCTGATTACTGCCTTTGCCCCCTGGAATATAATGTAAATCCTGCCCGAAGACCGTCTCGCCGGCTTGTGGATGATGTGTGGTGCGGGCGACAACATCCATATTGATACTGCCCGCAACGATAATCCTGCTCATGACTACATTCCTTTCAGTGTGATCCACCCGCAGTATTTATACGATTAGTGTCAGCTAGATCAGAGCGTTCCATCATTGATCAAACCTATATCAACCCGCATCATGATGTGTTGAATCATTTCTTCTAGTGTGTGATCTGCTACTGAAAGCTCTGTGAACATTTGCATGTGTAAAATACTGGCAAGTCCATGCATGGTCGACCAAACAAACAAGGCGTTTAAATCTGGATTAGATTCTAGCGTCATTTTTGAAATTGCATCACGTAATATTGAGAATGCATATTGTGCTTTTTCCATCATCTTCGGATGTTGTGCCGGGGCAGGTAGAGGGGTGCTGAACATCAAACGGTATTGGAGCGGATTTTCTGCGGCGTAACGCAAATAGGCAAATCCCATTTCCTTGAGATCAGCTTGTGGATTTTTTGAATGCTGACGTGAATCCAGATAATGTGCAAATGCTTCAAAAGAACGCATCAAAATCTCTGCTAAGATGTGGTCACGGCTTTCGAAGTGTTTGTAAGGTGCTTGATGTGACACGCCGAGCCGCCGCGAAACTTCTCGCATGCTGAGATTCTCAATACCGGAAGTCTCGATGATCGTCATAGCTTCTTGAATACAAGCTTCACGCAGATTGTCATGCTGTTCTTTTCTTGTCATAGTTTACCTAATATGATGTGTCATGATTAGATCACAGCTATTGTAACATTATCTGCGTGGACGCTAGAATGCATTATCATTGATATCACAATTGCGATTATGAGTCATTTAAGATGCTTAGAAACTATTATCCGCCTCGATAATCCGTTCATTTGATTGTTGAGTCGACGACGGGCTGTTTCATATCTACCCGTTGCAGGAACATGTGTTGTTGCGCTTGCTAAACCGTAACGTGGCATATTGACATAGACCGCCTCGTGTTGTGTAGGTGTAACAAGATAGGTTTCGTGGAAGATCCCGACAGCCTCATTCTTGCCGTCCCATTAATTGAAGCGTTTCCAGGCGGGCAAATGCAGATCATCAGGATTACGGGCAAATGTCTCAAGTGCTTCAAAAGACCGCCAATATTGTACAATCAATATACTTGGCCACGCAATATAGCTCTTGCTGGCTAAAAGCCCTTTATCAGATTGTGAGGCAAGCTCTTTGAGCAACGGTTGCATAGCAACCAGAGGTGGCAACCACTTTCTAACCGCTAATAAACGGTTGATGTGAATTCCAATTAAAAATACCACGAAAGGATCATCGGTGTGAGCGGCGAACCGCCCTGCAAAAATAGGTGGCATCAGGATATGTCGATCATAGAAACTGGTTGATTGATTGTCATGCTTCCCATGATTTGCCCCATGACTCGAACACGTAGCGGACGTGGTAAGAAGCTGAGTGATCCGATCATGACTTTGGACAATAAGCCGGGTTGGACAGTTGTCTTATGTCCGAGCGCACGCAATGTCTCGCGAGCAACAACGTCGGCTTTAAGCGCCATACCCATCTGCATATTTGCACGGACGGCAAAACCACTGTGAATAGGCCCCGGCGCTGAAGCCAATACATCGACACCAAGCGGTGATAATTCCTGATGTAATCCCTCCACGAGTGATTGAATATATGCTTTTGTTGCCGCATAATTGGCGGATAACGGTACACCCTGAAAAGCAACTAACGAACTAAAAAGTACGATTCCACCGCGCCCTTGTTTGGCAAATCGCTTACCAAAATGATGACTTAAAGTGAGTACGGCTCGACAGTTGACATCGAGCATGTTAGTTTCTCTCTCAATTGGGAGATCGATGAAGCTCCCACTCGTGCCATAACCCGCTGCTGCCACCAACAAACCGATATCTAAATCTTGGGTTTCGGTGATAAGTGTCTCAATGGCATCTTGCGATGATAAATCCAGCGCAACCACCTGACATTGGATGTTGAAGTGTGTTGTCAAGTGATCTGAGAGGGCTTCCAACATGGGACGCCGACGAGCAACTAATACCAGATTTATACCTATCTCTGCCAGCAGAATAGCGGTTTCTTTACCGATTCCATCCGATGCACCGGTGATAACTGCCCACGATCCGTATTTCTTAACCCAGTTTTGCTCAAACATTGTTTTGTATCCTTTATCATTATAAGTTGACACTGTCTACTAATATACAGTTATTTTGTAGACGGTGTCAACCATCAGTAATTGATGGGATGCATTCTGTGTGATCGCACGTTTGGCAATTTTGCAGATTGTCGAGGTAGATTGATATACAACAGGTTTTTCAGTGAATGTACTCCATCGCACAATATTTTGAACTTCGTTTTTTGTGCGTTAGAATATGACTATGAAATTGTTGGTATTTGGGGATCCTAAAATTATCATGAAATTCATTCGCTTCGTACTGACGCTAGGTGCGTTGAGTATGAGTGCGTTGAGCATTGTCGCACAGGTTGATACACCTACTACACCCACCCGCGTCGAAGCCTTCAATTCGACGGTGATGGGTTTGGCGCTCGTTGGTGTCTTGCTCATCGTCGCCTTTGTGATTATTGCCCGCGAGCAGGCGTGGAAGCTCAGTGCCGAGCGGGATGATGAGTTATTCATCCGCCGTAAGGATGGCACTGAACAGTACATAGATAAGGGGTATCAAACAAACGGCACAACCAAACGACCGCTAGATTCATCACCGACACGAGCCAATATCACGCGAACGGATGGAGACACACGCCCGTATCTCGTGCTAACCTTGCGTCAATCTAAGAGTAAGTCGCTAACAATTGGTAAACGTTGGATCATCAAACCGGATGATACTCCCTTTACCATTGGTACACACAATACCTCGGATATACACATCGAGGATGTGTACGTTTCGCGGCAACATTTGACGATTAACTATGATGATAATAATGACACGTATGTGTTGATCGATAATCGTAGTGCGAATGGAACGCGCTGGGATGGGATTTCAATGATCAAGCGTCGTCCGTATGCCATGCCTGCCCGTCATGATGTGCAGATCGAGATTACAAACGCGCATATTTTTAACGCTTATATTGATGCTTTTATACCCCCGATTGCGGAGCAAGTCGCGCATGGTTTGCCTGATCAGCAACTACTGCCCGATATGACCGAAGCGCATCTGACATGGGTTTCGCCGGAAACAGAGATCGAGCAAACTATGCAACTCACGCATGTCATCACCACCATCGGGCGCGGAGATAAGGCAGATGCACACATCAATCACCCACTGATCTCCGAGACGCACGCGTATATTGTGTGGCGTGATTCGCAATTCTTGCTAGTTGACCAGAGTGCGAATGGCACCTGGTTATCCGGCATTGGTGAAGCGTTTCGGCTAGAGCCGGGCAAGTTTACCCGTCTTGAAGCAGATATCAATTGTCGGATTGAGATTGTTCGCGATGTTGTTCAGCTCAATTTTCGTTATACTCAGAATACCTTGCTGGAGAGTAATCTCAGCCCTAGCATCACTGATGAATTGCCGTCGCTTCCGGCAGGTGTGTTGCCTTTGTTGCATGTGGTGCGCGATGGTGCGAACGAACAACGGCGCGAGATTCGTGTCACAACCGGTGAGATCACTATCGGTACCGGTGAGGAAAATTTTGTGCGCTTCACCCACGATGTGATGGCAGAGGAACACGCAAAAATAGTCTTTGATGATGGCTTGTTCTGGTTGTATGATTTATCCGGGATGGGGACAATGGCAAATCAACGCCGACTACATGGCAGCCGGATGAAACTGGAACCGCAAGAAATTTATCATATCCGCATTCATGATCAGCAACCGAATGAGGTCATGCTCGCCTTTTATTATGAACTGAAAGGTGACGCTGACGAGTGGCATGACACGACCCCTGAGAATCAGCGCCTCACCCAGAAGATCGATGTGCGTCCAGATGGCATGGCAGGATATTGAGCACCTACAATAACAAGAAGGATAAAAGCCTCTATGAAAATGCGAGTGGCATTGTTGACTGAACCCACAGGTCAATTCACTATCGAGACGGTTGAACTTGATCAGCCTAAAGTGGGTGAAGTCCTGATTAAGATGGTGGCAAGCGGCGTATGCCATAGTGATTGGCATGTGGCAACCGGCACCACCCACCACCCGATGCCGGTCATTGCCGGCCACGAAGGAGCGGGTATTGTGCAAGCTGTAGGTGCGGGTGTGACGCGGGTCAAAGTCGGTGATCACGTTACCCTGAGTTGGACACCCGATTGCGGCGAGTGCTTCTACTGTCTGCGTAATCAGCCAAACTTGTGCGAGACTTACACCGAGCCAATCTGGGCGGGGGTGCAGTTAGATGGCACATCCCGCGTATCGTGGAATGGCGAGACGGTTTACCTCTATTGTGGTCTGGGTACATTTGGCGAATATGCTGTTGTGCCTCAGCAGAGTTGTATCCCGATTGATCCCACAATCTCGCTCGAAGCGGCGGCGCTGGTAGGGTGTGCGGTGGCGACGGGTGTCGGTGCGGTACTCTATACGGCTAACGTGCAAGCTGGTGAATCGGTGGCGGTTTATGGTGTAGGAGGCATTGGCTTGAATATCTTACAGGGCGCGGCACTCGCTGGCGCATCGACAATCATCGCAGTGGATACTGCCCCCGAAAAAGAAGCGCTTGCCCGCCAATTCGGCGCGACACATTTCCTGCTCGCGGATGATCACACAATACAAGCTATTCGGGATCTCACCGGCGGACGCGGTGCCGAACACGTCTTCGAGGCCGTCGGTGCGCCATCGGTGCAAGAATCCGCATTGGATGCGGTGCGTCCGGGTGGGATGCTGACCTTAGTCGGGCTATCCGCGATGGGAACCGGCACCAATCTGCCCGGCGCAATCATCACCCGTACCGAAAAGACCGTCAAAGGCAGTTATTATGGTTCGGTCAGCCCGCGCCGAGATTTTCCGCTATTCCTCGATATGTATCAACGGGACAAGCTCAAGCTGGATGAATTAGTCAGCAAGCGTTACACCCTCGATCAGATCAATGAGGCCTATGCCGAGATGCTCACCGGCAAGATCGCCCGCGGGATTATCGTCTACGAGTGAACGATTTGTAGCAATCAGGTGTGAGAGGTCGACTATGAAACTGACAATTCCGAAACCCACCCGCCCACGTATGCAAAACTATGGCATTGATGAGAACAGCGCCGGCTTGCTGGTATGGGATTGGGTGCTGACACGTCTCACGGATGCGCCTAACTATTGGATCGCCACTACACGCTCCGATGCTCGTCCGCATGTTGCGCCGGTGTGGGGCGTGGTGCTGGATGATGCCGTGTACTTCGCCACGGATGCCCATTCAGTCAAAGGGCGTAACTTGCAAGCCAACCCGCAACTCGTCCTGCATTTGGAGAGCGGTTTTGAGGTGGTGATCGTTGAAGGTGTTGCACAGGTCATCACAGACCGCGCAGTGCTGGAACGCCTGACACCTATTTATGCGCGAAAGTACGTGCAACACAACTATGAACCCACCGTCGATGAATTGGCAGGCAATGCACTTTATTGCGTGGTACCTGACGTGGTGATGGCATGGATAGAATCAGATTTTCCCAACACTGCCACGCGCTGGCATTTCTGATCAAATAGCGCCCGTTTTCTATTGCAAACGCCCCCCACTGATGTAACAATACAATCCTGAACGATCATAGGCTTGTAGACGCTGTTTGTTTTAGGAAAGAATGACATGAGCCGTTTTGCAAAGTATGCATGGTTTGTCTCTGGATACATGATTCTGGTGATTTTGTGGGGTGCAGTTGTGCGTGCGACGGGTTCCGGCGCAGGCTGTGGCAACCACTGGCCGGCTTGTAATGGCGAAATTCTGCACCGCCCCCAGCAGATCGAAACCTTCATCGAACTCAGCCACCGCCTGACCAGCGCTTTCGCCGGAGTATTGGTACTGATTCTGGTGTTCTGGGCGTTTCGGGTAGCGTTTGAACACAACCAGACATTTATCCGTCGTATGTCGATCATGACGCTGGTCTTCATTCTCATCGAAGGAGCACTGGGAGCCGCGCTGGTGCGCTTCGAGCTAGTGGGAGATAATGCCTCAGTAGCGCGGGCAGTGGTGATCGGCTTGCATCTGGTCAACACGCTGATCTTATTAGGCTTCTCCACGATGACCGCGTGGGGCGCATCCAAAAGCGATGCGATACAGTTCAATGGGTGGGGCAAACACGGGCGCATGATGCTGATTGGTGTGATTGGTTTCCTCGTGTTGAGCGCGATGGGCGCAGTGACCGCGCTGGGTGATACGCTGTTCCCTGCTGCGAGCTTGATGGAAGGCATCCGTCAAGACTTTGACCCGACAGCCAATTTCTTGATCCAACTGCGCATCTGGCATCCAGTGCTGGCGATTATCGTCAGTGGTTTCTTGTTTTACGTGGGCTATCAGATTGTGGACAAAAAACGCAAATACCCTGCGCCTAACATAGAGCATCTGGTGAACGCACTGTTCACAGTGATCACGTTGCAAGTGGTCGGGGGCTTCATCAACGTGGCACTGCTCGCCCCAGTCTGGATGCAGATGGTTCATTTGCTTCTGGCTGACTTGATGTGGATGGTAATTATCGTGCTGACTGCCGAACTGGCGGTACAACCACAGACTGTTAAGCAAGCGAACACGCTTGAAGAACCGATCAGCGCACCCGCTTAAAAGGTTTGGGGGATTACGAGTTAATCCCCTGACGCTGTCAAGCTACCTGTTCTGAATACAATCCGGAACGATCACTGTCCGCGTTCACGCCAGAGTGCAAAGCCGGTGGCGAGTGCGCCCACGAGTTCCCACACAGCCACACCGATGAACCCCTGTGGCGCTGTTCCGCTGACCACCGCAAAAGTGAACACGGCGAAGGTCAACATGCGGAAGGGCACAGTCCACGTGTAAAACTGCTTGATATTGTTGAGCGATGCCAGCACATAATAGACACCCATGTTGAACGATGCCATCGACGACGCAGTCAGAAAGACCACACTATAATCACCGCTTGCACGGTCTGCACGTTCGATCACGTCAAAGTTGAGCAGGCTCAGGGTGGTTTCAGGGCTAGCTAAGCCGACTGCACCTAATGCCAATGCCAGCATACCGAAGATGAACATCGTCCAGCTTGATAGATTGCGTAGTTTCAAATCACCGAGATTCATATGTTATATGTTTCCTTACGGTTTCTGTGGTTGAAAGATGGTTATAATGAATGTTAGAAACGATTATAGCGAATTTTGAAGGAATGAGTGATGCCAGTTAGTGTCCATTTGCATGACGATCAAACCCATATGATCTATGAATTCCAAGAACCGTTGGATATCGATGAGTTGATGGAAGCCTACCGCGAAGAGAAACAATTCCGCGATAGCATCCCGCATACGCTTCATTCGATTGTGGATATGTCCACTATTCGCCGTATTCCGCCGAATTGGTTGGTTGCCAAAGCCGGGCCCGGTTTGACGCATCCACGTAGCGGGCGCATGTTGTTCGTTGGCTTGTCACATGGCTTGCGCATCATTATCCAGACTATTCTGAAGATTACCCGTTATGAGCGTATGAAATTCTTTGAAACCCGCGCTGAGGCTGAAGCCTTCATGACGGAGCTGGTCAAAGAGACGCATCCTGATTTACAAAAAGTGCAGACAGTTGGTGCAACAGCATCTCAGAACACCACTACCCAGATGCAAAGCACTGCTACCTACACTGAAAGTACCGCTACTCAATCAGAGCCTGATGCGACACAGGCGAAAACTACAGAGACAAAAAGCACCGCTACTCACACTGAACCGGATGCGACACAGGTGGAAACTACAGAGACAAAAAGTACCGCTACTCACACTGAACCGGATGTGACACAAGCAGAAAATGTATCGACTGCAAACGACGAGTAAGCCTGATGTGCCTCTTAACTATTTGACGTTAGCACGAATAGCAATAACTTTCGTGCTAACGTGGCTATATAATTCGCGACAGTCATTCTTCTGGCTTGTAGTCGGGATTATCCCAAACAATCAGCGTTGACCAGTTATCACTGGCTTCGTCCAACAGATAATCCTCGATCAACCCGCGTACCTCAAAGCCATTGTTCAACTGAAACGTGAGCGTTTGACCGTAAATCTCACCGGCGACGACTTTTTCGACATATTCGTACACATCCATCTGATCTTTGTATTCGGCGAAAGTGGGGATGAGACCGCCTCCAATGATCCCCCGTTTGTTCAGGCGCTTGACCACCCCCTTCCGCGCACGATACAGTTTGCCCCCGATTCCACGCCGACGATAATCCGGATGTACGCTAATATCCGCGCCATAATACCATTCGCCATTGGGATCATGATTGGTGTAGAAACCGTAATCGATGAACTCCATGAACGAGTGTTGAGGATGATCAAAGTCAAAATGACACAAAAAGCCTGACCCCAAGCCGACGATTTTTTCATCGGCGATGGCTACAAAATTACCTTCAGGAAAAATTTCACAGTGCTTCAAGAAATGTTTTTTCAGGAGTAGTTCATCCTCGCCCAATGTGGGTAGGCAGATGCGTTGCAGTTCTTCTAAGGCTTCGGCATAGTCTGGTTTGATCGGTTCAATCTTAATTGGCGGTTGCATGGTGACACACCTATTATTTGTTATTCAAGCGGTCTGCAAATTGGACAAAATAGGCGATGCTATCGGGGTTACGCATCGCCCCGCGATTGATAGCAGTCTGTGGATCTTCACCGAGTAATATCTTGCGAATGGGAACCTCCATTTTCTTACCACTGAGTGTATACGGAACAGCATCGATGGCGACGATCTCATCGGGGATATGACGCGGGGAAACCTGCGTCCGTAACTCATGCTTGATTGCCTGTTGCAGTGTGTCGGTCAGGCTTTCGCCCTCGCGCAAGACCACGAACAATACCATGTAGGAATCGCGCCCTAGCAATTCAAGGTCAATGACGAGGCTATCGTCAATTTCTGGCAGGGCTTCTACTGCTTGATAGATTTCGCTGGTGCCCATGCGGATGCCCTGACGATTAATCGTCGCATCCGAGCGTCCGTAAATCACACATCCGCCCCGTTGATTGAACTTGATCCAATCGCCATGTCGCCATACCCCGGCATAGACGCTGAAATAGGCATGGGTGTAGCGTGCCATGCCCGGATCACTCCAGAAGTAAATGGGCATCGAAGGCATCGGGCGCGTGATGACCAACTCGCCTACTTCGTCGATCACTGCCTTGCCCTGATTGTCATAGGCTTGCACGTCCGCGCCCAGTGAAGCCCCCTGTATCTCGCCGGCGTAGATGGGCTTGATGCGCGCACCACCAACGAATGCCGTGCATAAGTCTGTGCCTCCGCTCAGAGATTCCAGCGCGAGCGAATCATTCAAATGCTCATAAATCCAACCGAACCCGTTCGGTGGCAGAGGCGATCCGGTAGAACCCACTGCCCGAATACGACTGAGATCATACTCTTGTTCTGGCGCGATTTGTGCGTTCATGCAGGCGCTAATGAACGCCGCCGACGTACCAAAATAGGTCATATTGGTGTGATGAGCAAACTCAAACAAGATGTTCAGGTTAGGGAAGCCCGGACTGCCTTCATAGAGCAGGATCGTCGCGCCGGAGAACAACGCGCCCACCAGATAATTCCACATCATCCAGCCCGTGCTGGTATACCAGAAGAAGCGATCGCCTGGCTTGAGATCATTGTGCAGAATCGTCGCTTTGTGATGTTCGAGCGTGATGCCCCCGTGACTATGTACGATCGGCTTGGGTAAACCCGTCGTGCCCGATGAATACAGCACCCACAGCGGATGCTCGAACTCAACCGGCGTACAGTGCAGACGTTCAGGCGGGGTGCTGTTCGCCAGCACATTATCCCAGAGCACGGTGTTGGGATGCAAGCTGTCCATGTCGGCGCTGATATGAGGCACGAGAATCGTCTGTTGTAGTGAAGGCAAGCTCGCTTGTAATTCAGCGACGATCTCGCGCCGATCATAGGTGCGCCCACCGTGATTATAGCCATCGACGGCGAATAGGATACGCGGCTCGATCTGTGAGAAACGGTCTAACACGCTCCGCGCCCCAAAATCTGGCGAACAACTGGACCAGATCGCGCCGATGCTGGCTGTGGCGAGCAGGGCTATCAGGCTTTCGGGGCGGTTAGGCATGAAGTTCACGACCCGATCACCTTTCCTCACACCCAGCGCACGCAGAGCGCTTGCCAGTTGGTTGACCTGTTGATAGACCGTATGCCAGCTCATCTCAATCAGAGGACTATCTTCGGCTTTGTAGTAGAGCATCGGGCGTTCATCGGTCATCTTACGGAAGATATTCTCAGTGTAGTTGAGTTCTGCACCCACAAACCAGCGCGTGCGTGGCATCGGATCGTTACTAAGAATGGTGCTGGGTGGTCGTGTGAATTGGATCTCGCAATACTCGGCAAGCGCTTGCCAGAATTCCACCAGATGCTCGACTGACCATTGGTGCAAGCTGTCATAATCGTTGACCTGCACGCTACGCTGATCGGCGAGCCAATGCATGAAGCGGGTGAGGTTAGCTTCTTCAATAATTTTAGATGAAGGTTCCCACAATAATGTACCTTCTTGTATCGGCTCTTGCATAAAATAATAATCCTTGGTGGGTGTTTATTTCTTTCACATACTACCACACACCTCATATATCTAGCTATAAATAGTCATAAGCGGTAACAGTTGTAGAGGCTATGATGAGGACAAACCAATTGAACAATCCTATCCAGTTGGCAATCACAGTAAGATCTAATGTAAGGTCAAAGTCCGACGTTTCATCTATAATAATGTGACTACACGCGGTTTTGCTCGATTCAGGGCAAGCTCGCGCAGACAGATAACCACTCAGTAAGGAGATGCTATGACGAAATTACACGATTTATACCAACAACAGGGACAATCGGTCTGGATTGATTACATTCGCCGACAATTCATCGAAGATGGGGGCTTACAATCAGCCGTCGATGCCGGCGTGCGTGGTGTGACTTCCAATCCGGCAATCTTTGAGAAGGCAATCGCTCACAGTGATGATTACGATCAGCAGATTGCTGAACTCGTCAAAGCGGGTAAATCTGTTGAAGAAATCTATGAGGCAATCGCGATTGAGGATATCCAACGCGCCTCTGATATTCTGCGCGTGGTCTATGATGAGAGTGACGGTGGCGATGGCTATGTGAGCCTTGAGGTAAATCCGACACTCGCCAAGGATACCGATGGCACGATTGCCGAAGCGCGTGATTTGTTCGCCCGTGTCGATCGCCCCAACGTGATGATTAAAGTGCCCGCTACCCAAGCCGGTATCCCTGCGATCAAGACGCTAATTGGTGAAGGGATCAACGTCAATGTCACGCTGATGTTCAGCTTGCAGGATTATGATAACGTCGCGGGTGCTTACCTCGACGGACTTGAACAGCTAGCGCAAAACGGCGGTGATCTGAGCAAGGTGGCATCCGTGGCATCGTTCTTCGTCAGCCGTGTCGAGAGCGATATGGACGAGGCGCTGGAAGCTGCCGGCAATACTGATTTGCTCGGTAAGATAGCCGTTGCAAACACCCGACTGGCGTACAAACGCTTTCAGGAATGGTTCAGTGGGGATCGCTGGCAAGCCCTTGCCGATCAAGGCGCACGGGTGCAACGTCCGTTGTGGGCATCCACCAGCACCAAGAACGACGCATATCCCGATACCAAATATGTTGATGAACTGATTGGCCCTGATACCGTCAACACCATGCCCCCCGAAACCAAAGAAGCCTTCCTCGATCATGGTACAGTAGCCCGCACCATCGATCAGAATCTTGATGAAGCACAACAGGCATTGGATCGTCTGGCAGAACTGGGCATCGATTATGATGCAGTCACGCAGAACTTGCAGGATGTTGGCGTGGACAAGTTTGAAAAACCTTTCACCAGTTTGATGGAGAGTCTCCGTCAAAAAGCCAACCAACTCGCGCAGGGAGCATGAACTGAATGACGACGTTACAACTCGATTTAGGGCGCTATCAGGCAGATTATGAGCGGGTACGCGCTACACTCAGCGACAATAAGATCATCGAGCGCATCCATTCCGGCGATCATACTGTATGGCATCCCGAACCAACTGAGATCAGCAACCGCCTCGGCTGGCTGACGGTGATGGATCAGATGCAGACGGAAGTTGAGCGGATTCAAGCCCTCGCCGACACACTACGCGATGAGGGCTACACCAATGCGCTCTTGCTCGGTATGGGGGGCAGTAGCCTCGCGCCAGAGGTGCTAAGCTTCGTCTTTGATGAGGGTACAGGTATTGATCTCGATGTGCTGGATAGCACCGATCCGGCGATGGTACAGGGCTATGAGGATCGTCTCGATTTACAAAAAACTGTGTTCATCGTCTCGACGAAATCTGGTGGGACGGCGGAGACGCTGTCGTTCTTCAAGTATTTTTATAACCGTGTGCTGGCAACAGTGGGCGGGGATGTGGCACAAGCTGGACTGCATTTCGTAGGCATCACCGATCCCGGCAGTAAGCTCGAACGACTCGGCGAACAGCATCGCTTTCGGGCGGTGTTCCTCAATGATCCCAACATTGGCGGGCGCTACAGCGTGTTGAGTCACTTCGGCATGGTTCCAGCGACTTTGCTGGGTGTCGATGTTGCTGAGTTCCTTCAACGTGCTGGCACAATGGCGGAGCGATGCGTCACCGATGACGATAACCCCGCGCTTGATCTGGGTGCAGTGCTAGGGGCATTGGCGCAACAGGGGCGCGACAAACTGACGCTGTTTAATTCGCCAGTGCTGGCGAACTTCGGTGATTGGGTAGAGCAATTGATCGCGGAGAGTACCGGCAAAGATGGGACAGGCATTCTGCCGATTGTCGGTGAGCAAATCGGTGCGCCCGATGTATACGGTGCAGATCGCCTGTTCGTCTATGTCAAAGTTGGCGATGATGACACCTATGATAGCGCGATTGACGCGCTTCGCTCAGTCGGTCAGCCGGTGGTCACACTGGCTATCGATGGCAAATATGATCTCGCGGGGCAGTTCTTCCTATGGGAGTTGGCAACGGCGGTAGTGGGTCATGTGTTGGGGATTCACCCCTTTGATCAGCCTAATGTGGAATCCGCCAAGAAGCTTGCCCGCGCCAAGATCGACGCCTACATGGCGAGCGGTTCGTTGGAGCAGTTGCCTGTCAGCGCTGAAGCCGATGGCATGCAAGTTTTAGGATCAACATCAGCTGATAGCCCGCAATCAGCGCTGGCACAATTCATCGCCGATGCACAAGCGGGCGCCTACGTGGCGCTCCATGCTTATATCCCGATGACGACCTCGACGATGGATGTACTCACGCACTTGCAGAGCAAAATCCGCGATGTGAGCGGACTGGCGACGACTATCGGCTTTGGCCCGCGCTTCTTGCACAGCACAGGGCAGTTACATAAGGGAGATGCTGGCAAAGGCTTATTCGTGCAATTCACCGCCGATACGCCGAACGATCTGCCAATTCCCGATGAGGTCGGCGCTGATGCCAGTGGTATGAGCTTTGGTACCTTAGAGATGGCGCAGGCACTCGGTGACCGCGATGCCTTGCTGGAAGCAGATCGGCAGGTGTTGCACATCCGCCTCAGCGCGATTGAGGATAACCTCAAAACCCTGATCGATAGTCTATAGTCAATCCTGTCGCCTCGTCTCCGCCGGGGATGAGGCGCCCCCAACATCTAACAATGACAATCAACATGAGGAGTAAACATCGATGAAATTAGGAATGATCGGTCTGGGCAAGATGGGCGCAAATATGACCAAGCGCTTGCTACAAGACGGGCATGAGGTGGTGGCGACAGACCTCAATGCCGATGCGATTGCCCAAGCCGAACAAGAGGGCGCAATCGGCGCAACAGACTTGCCCGCGCTGGTGAGCCAGCTCGATGCCCCGCGTATTGTGTGGGTGATGGTGCCATCTGGTAACCCGACAACCAGCACGCTCAACCAACTCGGCGAGCAGTTATCCGCAGGTGACATCGTGATTGATGGCGGGAACAGCAATTATAAGCTGACCATGCAACACGCCGATGAACTCGGCGAGCGGGGCATTCACATGGTTGATGTGGGCACATCGGGCGGGGTGTGGGGCTTAGAAGCCGGCTATAGCATGATGGTAGGCGGTGAACAAGACGTGGTTGAGCGCCTTCGCCCGATTTTGGAGAGCCTAGCGCCTGCTTCGGATAAAGGTTGGGGATACGTGGGGCCGAATGGCGCGGGGCACTTCGTCAAGATGGTACATAACGGTATCGAATATGGCATGATGCAAGCCTTCGCCGAAGGTTTTGCCATCATGAAAGCCAAAGAAGCCTTCGCGCTCGATATGGCGGAGATCTCGCGTATCTGGCAACATGGCTCGGTGGTGCGTTCATGGTTGCTCGATCTGATGCACGATGCCTTCGAGCAAGATCAAGAATTTGAGGATATCGCGCCGTATGTCACTGATAGTGGCGAAGGGCGCTGGACAGTTTTTGAAGCGATTGATCTCGATGTCTCTGCACCGGTGATTACCGCGTCGCTCTTACGGCGCTTGCGCTCACGAGAGGGCGATAGTTACACCGATAAACTGCTGAATGTCACGCGCAACCAGTTCGGTGGGCACGCCATCAAGAAGAAAGACTAGGCTATAAATAGATGATAGCCCCGCCGTTGAGGCAGGGCTATCCTAGGCTTTGGCACTTTAAGTAGCCCACAACAAGCTGTTGAGGGCTATTTTTGTATAAGAGACTGTTCAAAAGCGCTGAGTGTGAGCTAAGAACGAGCAGAAGCGAAAATCGCATTGCCTAGAGCCACTAACAGCACTTCTTTTTCACCCCAGTCGTTGGCTGTTGGCGTGAATATGGGGTGGAAATCATGCTGTCCCCATAAAGCAGCGCGGTAAGCACGCCATAAGGTGTTGAGTGACCAGCGTTGTGAGCCACGCCACCAGCGCGTGGGGACATCAGGAGCACGACATAAGCCCCAGGTTCGGTAGCCAGCCAGCAAGAGCAAGGCATAGACCCACGCGCTCCACTGGACATTGAGAACAGCAGCGATAGGGTTGTGACATTGCTTGTTGCCCAAGCCGAAATTGGATTTGAGTTCGCGGTGGCAGACTTCTAACTCCCAGCGTTGCCACGCCCAAAACAGCAGCGTTTCTAATGGCAGAGGTAAATCCCAATCACCCTGTTCATTCCGTGCGGCATTGACCAAAAAGGGGAGTGGGTCACGGCGGTAGCCTTTGCGCTTTTTACCGCGCACGACAATCAGCATGAGCGGTGTGTTTGTCGCGCCTTTGCGACGGAATGCCCCACGTACCTTGACTTGCAGATGGCGTACTTTACCCCGCACTTCAATATCCTGTTTCCGCCAGCCCTTGCGCTCACGCCAGATGGCTTGTGGAGTCGGAGCACGTTCGCCATATTTGCAATTCTTGTGGGCATCAGCATCAGGCAGATGGTACAAGACACGGTTCTTGGCGCTGCGGGCGAGTAAAATCACACCATCCGGCAGATGTTGCCATAGCTTGAGCGTATCATAGCTCCCATCGCCCACCATCAGGATCTGACGCATAGCTTGTCCACAGTGTATTAATTGCTGGCGTACCCATTCTAAAAACAAGACTGCCGCTTCCCATTCTTTGCACGGGGCATGGGCTTGTGGCTGGCTCTTCTCAGTGAAACACGGCAACCAGCGCAGAGGCATCGCTCGACTGTATCCGCCTTCTTGGGGCATCAACCAACGGCCATTGAACCAGCGTTGCGCGGCATGGATACCCACCATGAAGGGCGGTGTTCTCATATTTCTAAGCCAGCCCGCGCCTTCCATCTTACGACTGCTGCGCGGCGTTTGGGTCGCATCACCACCCACCACATACAGCCCATCCTGATCTAGGTGACATAGCGTTTCTTCAAAGAGAATCGCACAGGCTTTGTCGTAATTAAAGCGTGCCTGACTGAACAAGCGATACCATGCACTCCAGTCCTGATCGGTCATCCCGAGACTCATCAGTAATTGCGTGACCGTATGACGCGCAAATACAAATATTTCTGCCAAGAGTAAGGCAATCGCGCGATAATAGACGCGCTGTTGCTTGAAAACAGGACGCTGTTTTTCAATGAGTTCAAAGAGATGCTTGAGAAGTTCGTCGTTTTGAGGGATAGTTGACATACAAAAGCCCTTTCGGTTTCGCTGTTTCTCAATAACTCAGCTTTTTACCAAAAGGGCTTTCTTTTTGCAAAAACAGCCAAAGTCTAGGATAGCCCCGCCGTTGAGGCAGGGCTATCGTCTGTGAGAGCGTTAATGTCAGAAGGAGGGGCTTATTCCTCTTCTTCCATTTCCATCTCTTCCATCATAGCGTCCATTTCCATTTCGAATTCTTCGAAGAGTGCGTCACAGCCTTCAGCTGGTTCAAATTCTTCGATTTCTTCGTCGCTGAGCAAGTCACCACTGACAGGATCAACGTTGGTGCTGATACATTCTTCGAACAGCAGTTCAGCAACCATATCAACGGTATCATAGTAGAATTCGTCAATGTCGGATTCGTTCGGGCCAGCGGAGCCAACTTCACCATAGTAGTTACCGCCACCGAATTCATCCCATGTGTCAAAGTCGCCTTCAGCGAGGAAGGATACCGCATCGTAAACGGCGAGATCAACGCGCTTGATTGCGCTGGAGATCAGGAACTCAGCACCGTCGGTTTCACCTTCAGCGAAGGTGGTGAAGTATTCATCTTGATCCACACCGATGACGTAGATGCCCTGGCTAGCGGCTTCTGCGATTGCTGCGGAACCGAGCGGGCCACCCGCACCGAAGATCACATATGCGCCTTCACCGATGAACTGGTTGGCCAGTGAGATACCCTGTGCTTGATCGACAAAGCTATCTGCATACGCGCCGAGAATGTTGGTGCCAATTTCCCAATCTTCGTTAACAAACAGGGCACCCTGTTCGTAACCATTGCGGAAGCGTTTCACGGCGGGTACGTCGATGCCGTACACGCCGGCGATTACGTCTTCGCCGTCATCGAATGCGATCATGCCGGCCAACACACCGACCACGAAGCCGGCTTGATCTTCGTTGAACTGCAAACCGACGAAGTTGGTAGGGCCATCTTCGATGAACTGATCGACACCGATGAAGAAGATGTCAGGGTTTTCTTCTGCGGCGGCAACGGTGGCATCTTGAATTAAGAAGCCGACAGTGACGATGGCATCTGCGCCATCATTGACACAGGTCTGGATGTTACTTTCATAATCTGCTTCTGAGACGGTTTCGATGAAATCATAGTCGAGGTCATAATCTTCCGACACAGCTACAGCGCCTTCGTGGGCGAACTGATTGAATGTGCCGTCATTGACGCGACCCAGATCGGTAATCAGGCAAAGGCTTTCAATGCCGTCTTCCTGTGCGGTAACTGCCGGTACAATGCTGACAGCCATCAGCATCACAGCGACTAACATCATGAGTTTACGGGAAAATATCATATTATCTCCTTCTTAAGAGAGAGTGTAAAAGTGAGTCATCAATACTGAATACAAAATGTACTCTATTTCTAGAGATTTGCACATTATATTATATCGTAATCTTACCTGAATTGCAGGGGTATGGTGCATTATTCACAAGCAACAAGCCCATAACGAACACGATCCGTACAGGATAGCCCCGAAATAACACGATTGTCTTCCATCCATGTCAGTGCATCAGCTGGGCTGAACAAACGCCACAAGCTGATTTGACCGTTTTCGTTACCAGTTGCGATTGCCATACCGTCTGGAGCAAGCGCGATAATGCCCCGATTACCGATACCATTTAATTGGAAGATGATTGCCCCATTCGCACTATCCCAGACCATAACTGCACCGTTTTCACCGGCTACAGCGAGCCGTTGTGCTGTCGGGTTATAAGCGATGTCGGTGATCGGTTCTAGAAAGCCCCGCAATTGTCCGATAGGTTGCCAGGTTTGCCTGTCGATCAAGTGTAAGGTCTGATCTTGATCGACATAGATAAATGTATCTGTGCTGAACAGGTGCGCGCGGCTGGCAAAGGTGGCGTTGACCTGACTGAACTGCGCCACGCGCTCGGCAGTGCGTAAATCCGTGATGATGATCTGTGCTGTGCCGTCTGAGGGGTCTTCAACCGTGTAAGCGAGGTAGTCACCAGCCGGATGGATGGATACGCCTCGCAAAAAACCATCAAAAGGTACAGAGGCTATTTGTTGTGCATCTTGCAAGTCGTAGATGATGAGCTGTGAATTGTCGAAATCTTCGGTGGCAACATAACGGCCATTATCGCTCATGCCACTGATGAAGGATACATCTATCGTGCCGATGGGCGTTGTATCTCCTGTGACAACATCCAACTGATTCAATATGCCCTCATCGCTTATGATCCGCACGGTATCGGGATCACTGCCGGTTAGCAAGGGCAAACCAATGATATGCTGATTATCCATGCCATTGTAAAGGGTGATTTGTGCGCCGGTGCTGGCATCGAGCAAGCGTATATCATTTGGTGGAGCCATGCGTAAGGCAATGACCGTGGATGCGATGACCCGTGTCCCGTCTGGGTTGAAGGCGAGGTCTTGCACAAAATCTAAAGTATTCACCTGCCAGAGTAGTGAGGGATTATTGGTATCCCAGATGGTGATCCTATTCGATCCGTATTCGAGGAAGATGAACTGGCGCACATCATCGCTGATGCCAACGAGTTCGGAGCTATTATCGAATTGAGTAATCGCCTGAATCACTTGCCAGCGTGAGGTATCCCAGATGAAATACTCCACTTCACTTCGTCCCAGATTGACGGATTGCGCCTCCGATGCCTTCGAAATTAGGTACTGTCCATCTGGCGAAAACTGTACATTATCGACGATGAAACTATGATCGGTATAGGTGCTGTAGATCGGTGCGCCGGCGCGGTTCTCCCATACGATCAACCCCTGACCTTCGCGCCCCATCACCACCCGTTCACCATCGGGTGATAGGTCATAGCCCACCCCGAACGGACTGAAAGCATTGTTTTGTATCGTTTGGATTTCGTTCATGACATCGGGATGAATGCGCGTATCATCACGGCTTTCTAGCCGGAAGATGGTGAACGGTATCAGCACTTCATCATTCTCACCGCGCAAAGTCAGTGAGGTTTCATCGTCTTGTTGCAGATATAATCCGTCTGAGATGGGCAATTGTGTATCGATAGGGGCAGGTAGCGATCTTGCGCTGTTATTCGGTATCTCAATGATGTGGCGTGGAGCGGGTTGAAAGGCGATGCGTTGCAAAAGCGCTTGAACGGCTTCCGGCGGATTTGATAAGAAAGTATTGGCATGGTGAATGCGATTGAGTGCCGTCTCGGTATCATCCGTATTGAGCGCGTTGAGCGCATCATTGGCAATCAAGAGGCTCAGGGTTTCATCAGCCCGACGATCAGCCACGAGGAATTGTTGCACCGCAATCACCAGCGCGATCAGTGCAATCAGCAATAAGAAGCTCGTCCCGGCCAGCAAACGTCGCTGTCGGCGGGTTTGTTGTTGTCGACTGCTGAGGATAAATGCCGTGTGAAGCGATGCTGGTGGGGATTGTTTTTCAGATGCTACACTCAGCCACTGTTCAGCGTCATTCAGGGCACGATCGCGCAATAAAAAGGCGTGATTATGCCCTGCACTCTGCCAATCTAAGGCGCGTTGTAGCAGGCGAGTATGTTCCTGTATGTGGGCATAATCCGCTTCACTGGCGCGGATGAACTGTTCAAAAGCGCTCTCGAAGGGGTTATCCTGTCCGGCGTGTGGGGTGAAGTACACCCAGTTGATCGCCTGAATCGACGCGGGCACCGGATAGGACTCAAACTTTTGATGCACAATCGGGATGATGCGCTTATTGAGTTGTGCCGCGTGTTCAAGTTCGCCGAGGCAATACTCGGACTCCATGTAATCCGGGCTGAGCACAGCAACGAAGATATGCGCTCCTTCGATACCCCGTTCTATCTCAGCAGTGAATTGTTCTACGCCGGGTGGTATATCATCCCAATCGATCCAGATTTGCTTATCACGGGCTTCTAAGACGCTGACGAATTGTTGGACAAACTCCACGTTCTTACGGCGGTACGAGATGAAGAAATCATTGGTTGCCATCGTGCGTTGCCCTCATGCTGACTCTCGATCGTCTGTCTGTATTTGCCTGTGTAGCAGGTACTCAGATCATCTGGAAGATCACGGCGATGAACGGTACAACCGATAACCCACCGAGGAATAAGGCCAGTGATGCGTTCTGCTCTTCGATCAATTCACGCTGGATGTAGCGATAGGTACTCTCATCGTTTTCCACACCCATCACACGATGCGCAATCTCAAAGCTGATCCATGATAACGCCGCACCTAAGAACAAAGCCAGCATGATCCATGCGGTATTGCCTATATAACCTGGATCGACGTAAGCCGGGTCATTGGCTGAGAAGCCGTTGCTGGTGAATGCGCCGATAAATAACCCGACTGTCAGCGAAATCACGAAGAAGCTCGCGCCCACTGCCGGATTTTGTACCACTTCGATCTCATGAATAAGTTTTTTTATGGATAAGCCTAACCACGCCATGATGAGTACGCTCACCAATTGAGAAACGATGGTTGCGCCTATTGTCCAGCCAATCGCGCTGACTACTACAAGAACTGCTTCTGACATGTTTTGTCCTTCCGTTTATCGTGTTTAATCCTGTGCAAAAGTATACCGTGAATCCGAATAAACGCAGGTGATGCGCTTGTCATTGTAATATGTGTGCAGGGTACGCCATGCAATGCCCCCCTGTATGATTTGCCATTGTATGCGCGTCACCGGCACAAAGCCGTCTATTGGCGGGAAATAGTAGACCAGCTCGTCATCCTGTGCCTGCCATACGCTGAGATCATCGTGCATGGTCACCCTGACCTGATACGCACCTTGCTGATGGCGATGTATGTTCACATCCTTAAACGGGTGATGATGGGCATATGTGCCGACCGGCAACTGCACACACGCCAGCATTTCTTGCAACTGGCAGTGTCCCTTATAGCTGATGTCTACGCGATGACTCTCACCGATGATGATGAAGCGCACCGCCCAATCACCTGCTTGCCACAGATGCTCACAGAGGGTCTGTGTGGCGGGCAGGTTGTCATGCTCAGTGACGACTAGCATGAGATCATGTGGATGTTGGATGATGGGTTTTAGACGTGTTCTCATAGGCTTATTGTAGGATGAAATGGCAAATTCGGCAGGGGAATTGGTGTGCAATTGGCGCGATAACAAAAAACGCCCACGATCAGCGCGGGCGTTCTAATGCTACTCAAGTGAGTGATTTATGATTTTGCACAAGCCATATAACCGGGATCAGTGGTGACAAACCGAACGAAGTATGGATCGCTGAAAGTATCTGTTGCTACGCCACCGTTGGCACCGCTATAAATCCAAATATCCCAACCAGGAACGACATTGGTACCAGGATCTGTACCGGGATCGCCAGGCCAACTGCCGAGAGCTTCTACAGAAACTGTGCAATAGACTGTCGCGCTACCAACTGGTTCTGGCTCAGGTTCAACCGGTAATACCCATACCGCCCACTGTGGGAAGGCTTCACGTGTGATGAGTCCGTATTCATAGCGGATAAGATACCAGCCCGCTTGCCAATCTAGCTCTGTCTCACAGCGTCCAGCCATTGAGCCATCTTCAAAGCAAGCATTAGCGCGATCATTGGTGGTAGGGTTGTTGGGGTTACCGGCATCATCTAAACCGAAGCTCGTGATACTGCCGAATAGTAAAGCAAGAACGAGAAGACTAAGGCGTTGCATGTGTGTGACCATTGTTGCACATCCTTAAATTAATTTAAAATGTTGATAAATATATTTTACACCATTTAGTTAATTATTTGTTCATTAACTATTCGTAATTCTGTATTCCAAGCGATAAACCTTAATAAAAAGATGAGATTTTTCGATTAACCTGTAAGAAGACAAGTATAAATTGATGAGGAGAGACCCCCCCATGAGCCAATATGTTGCTGTACCTTTTGAGGCTGCTTCACCGGATGTGATGGTGATCGGTCAGACCATGCAAGCTTTTATTGAGAATGTTCAAGCTGATGTTATCAAGCCCATTCTTGAAAAACATGAGATCACAGAAATTAATGCTGAGGCGTGGTATCCGCATCAGTTGTGGATGGATATTCTCCAAGATATTGATGAGACATTAGGCGGTAATGCCCAGATGGCGTTCGTCGCTTTTGGGCGCAAAGTAGTTGAAAAAGCCGCTATGCCACTGGAGATCAATTCGATCCCTGCCGCGCTGAATTTGCTACACACCATCCATCATATGAACCTGCAAAACGCGCCGGAAGACGAAGGGTTCATCATCGAGCAGATCAGTGATAAGCATTATCACGTATACGAGAATACACCCAATCCATCGGATGCCATGTATGGGTTTATCTGGGGGATTTGTGCCCGTTTCCGTGATGGAGATGAGGGTTTCACGGTGGAGATCATCGCCAACCCCAAAGCAGAAAGCCAACCCGGCACGCTGTTTGATGTGCAGTGGGGCATGTAGGCACGCGAGGGATCATTCAGTGTAACACACAAGAGGACACGCTCAGATCGGGCGTGTCCTCTTTGTATATGGCTTATTCACAGGTGGACAAACGATAAACGTCGCGCTCGCTACAGCTTAGCTCACGGATATAACGGTTGGTGCGGGCGAATTGCGTCAATGAAGTGGCATCGCGGTTGATGCGCCAGATGCGCGTTGCGGGGTCTTGTCCGGCACTCAGGGCGATTTGCTCGTCTGGACCAAAAACTACTTCTTGAATCCAATCACTATGTTCGGTGAAGCTCTGTAATTCTTCACCGCTTGCCCAATCCCACATGCGTACAGTACGATCTGATGAAGTCGTCAACAAGATGCGCCCGTCGGTGCTGAGATCAATGCCGAAGGTCTCGCTGTTGTGCCCGTTGAACTGGCGCGTTTCTGTGCCAGTGCTGATATCCCACACGCGCACGGTGGCATCCCATGAAGTTGAGACAAGATAATTACCGGTAGGGTGATAGCGCACTTCGTTGACAGTGGCTTCGTGCCCGCTGAGTGTCTGGAGGCGTTCGCTAGTAACAATGTCATAGAGGTAGATGTTACCATCGTTGGATGTGATTGCGAGTTGGCTCCCATCAGGATGAATATCCACGCCATTGAAGCCGGTATCGTGTTCGATTTGTCCGAGCAACTCACCGGTTTCGGTATCCCAGATAAGCGCCAGCCCATCCCCGCCGACTGAGACGAACTTCGCGCCCTCATCAAAGAAGCGCACCATGTAGATTGCGCCAGTGTGCCCGTCGTAAGTGCGGATGATCTCTGCGCGGTCAATATCCCACAGGATCAGTTGACTGTCCCATGCTGAGGTTAACAGGCGCTGATTATCAGGGTGAAAGCGCACGCTATCCACGGTCAGTTCATGCGCAGATAGCCGTGCGACGATGTTCTGTGTCGTCGTCTCCCAGACCAGCACGGTTGCCGCTTCGAGTTGGTTTTGCCAGCCTTCGGGATCGCTCTCTGGATCGCGGATTGGGCGTAGAGGCCCCCCGCCTGTTGCTGAGAGCGTGCCATCGGCGCTGATGTCTACCGTCCAATGCCAATCGGGGTGTTCGGTGAAGGCATCAATCTGGTTGCGGATTTGAATATCCCACACCCAGACTGTTTGATTATTAGCGCGATCATCGCCCGTGTAGATATTATCCCCGATATTGCCAATGCCCAGCGCCAGTGATTCACCATCGGGGCTATAAGCCATCGACAGCACGCGATCATCGAAGCCTACGAAGGAATCGGCTTCTACACCTAGCACCAAATCCCAGATGCGCACGGTACGATCCCACGCCACCGAAGCAACCTGCGTGCCATCTGCATTATAGGCAACGGCGGTGATCGGTGTGGTGTGCGCGGGGAAGCGTTGTAGCTCGTCACCAGTTTCGACATCATGCACGCGCACTGTGCCACTCGCTGACGAATCCCACACGCCATAGGTGATTGTGTCGCCTGCCGGGCTGAAATCCACTGCCCGCACGAAACCACTGCGCGGGTTAATCACCACGGTTGCTTCGCCGGTGCGGGTATCCCAGATGCGCACAGTACGATCAACGATGTCATCGCCTGTATCGCCGAGTGTTTCATCTGCCGAGGAGCTGACGAGGCGCGTGCCATCCGGGCTGAAGACCACATTCAGAACTACGCCCTCATGCCCGCTCAAGGTGCGGGTTAACTCGCCTGTGCGTAAGTCCCACAGGTGAATGTCATGATCTTTACCGCCGGATGCGAGCACGTTCCCCACCGGATTATAATCCACCGTCATCACTTCATCAGTGTGCCCGCGCAGGCGATAGAGCAGGTTGCCTGATGGATATGACCATACATAGATCAAGCCATCCGAAGCAGCGGCGGCGATGCTGGTCTGATTGGGGTGAATATCTGCATCGTAAAACCAACCATCATCAATGCTGAGCGAGAGTGTCGCCTCACCGCGCAGGGTGTCGATCACATGCACCGTCCCATCGACTGAAGACGTGACCATCAGTTGACTGTTAGCGCTGAATTCGACACTGGTCACTGAACCGTCGTGCAGATCATAACGGGCTCGTGGCCCCGGCGCGTAGGTAATATCTGCCAGTGTACGAACAACTTCAATCGGTGCCGGTGAGAAGGCATTTTGCGCTTCGAGCGCTAGCACCAGTGCCAGTTGTGGATCGCCACCATTGGCGGCGTTGCGCGCATTGGCAGCGAGCGCGAGTGCCCGTGTTTCGGCTTCGTTCTGGAGTGCCTCGGCGGCGGCGGTAGCGCGTGCGTTGGCGCTTTCTAGCGCCTGCCCCTGTGCAACAGTAGCCGTAGCGGCGTTATCACGGGCAATGACAGCTTGTTGCTCGGCGCGTTGTTGTTCGGAGAAAGCAAAGACTGCCAGCGCAATCCCGACCAGCGCGGCGATAGTCATCACACTAGCCAGCAGGCGCAGGCGGCGACGGTCACGGGCTTCTAACTCTTGCTCGCGCTGTTGACGTTGGCGTTCTTCTTGCTCACGTCTTTGCCGCGCTTCAATGCTCATGTTGAGGTAGATCAACTCGTTTTCGTTGAGCGCGATGTTGGTTTCTTCAATCAAGGATTTGAATTGTTCGAGGCGCATCCCGCTCACCAGAAAGCTGGGATCACGTCGCGCATGATTCCACTCATCAGCGGCAGCCGTCAAACGACGGTGCAGTCGCAGGGCTTCGCGGTTGTCATCGAGCCAGCGTCGCATCCGTTCCCATTGGCGGATGAGGGCTTCGTGTGCAACTTCGATAGTTGAGCTGCGTGTTTGCGGATCGTGGTCGAAGGTCAATAGGCGATATTTGCCGAATTGTTCGATCACACGGGGCATCGCGTGAGATTGCTCATTCAATGAGAGCAGTTCGCTCTGGAAGATACGTCGCCGTGTGTCGTCTGTGCCTTCGCCGAGCGTCACTAAGCGCAAGAACATCTGACGGGTAGCGGCTTGCTCCGGTGCGCTGAAGTTCTGATAGAGTTCTTCGGCACGCCGTGCCAGTGCGCCAGTTGTTCCGCCGATCTCGCGGTAGGCCTTGAGCATCATCACGCGCCCTTCGCGCCGTTCAAATAATTCTGTCAGCGCGTATTGCAAGAGAGGCAACGCACCCGGTTGCTCGATCACGTCATTGATGATGGCTTCCACTAAGCCCGGCTCTAAGTTGATCCGCGCCCGTTCCGCCGGCAGGGTAATACTGGCTTCTAGCTCATCGCGGTTGAGCGGCAATACCAGCTCGGTATGCTGACGAATCAGGTTGCCGAAATTCGCATAGAGCAAGGGGCGGTCATAGAAATCAGCGCGTAAGGTCACAACGATCTTGATACGACTGCGTTCATCTTCGATTGCGTTTAAGATCGAATTGAGAAAATGTACGCGTTCATCGTTATCCTGCACCAGGGTGAATAATTCTTCGAACTGATCGATGAACAGCACAAACTGTGACTGATCAGGGATGATGCGCTTAATCACCCGTACCAGACCGCGTTCATCCTGCGTCAGTGTCTCGTAGAGATCGGGTATTTCGCTGGTGGAGATCGCCAATAGGGCGACTTCTAACTCTTCCATCGGGTGTGTGCCCGGGGTGATATCTGCTGTGAACCAGCTCTGTTCCTCATCGAGCACACCAGCCTGGATGCGCGGCAACATCCCCGCTTTGACTACACTGGATTTACCGCTACCACTTGGGCCTACTACTGCCAGAAAATCATGATTCTGACCGCTCAACGCCAGATGATCGAGCAACTCATTCACCAGTGTATCGCGCCCGAAGAAATTATCTGCATCAGCTGTCTGGAAGGCTTGCAACCCTTTGTATGGATTGACCGCATTGAACAGTTGCTCCTGTTCTTCGGTGATGGATAGCACATCAATTGTGGCGTTGCCAGTAGCTGGCATACCGGGATTGTTATCACTGATGATCGCCCGAAAATCACGGGTAAGTTGTATTGCCGATTGATAACGTAACTCTGGGTCTTTGGAGGTGGCGCGTTGCAAGATGATATTAAGATCATCCGGCAAATCATCGCGGAATTCTTTCAGGTCAGGTAAGGGTTCATTCAACTGTTTATAAAGGATGGTCGCAGGGGTGGCATTGTAGAAAGGCTTGGTAGCCGTTAATGCCTCAAAGATCAAGATGCCCAGCGCGTAAATATCACTGCGGAAAGAAGCCGTTTCTCCGCGAATTTGCTCCGGTGAAAGATATGCCGGCGTGCCGAGAATAGCATCTTTGGTGTAGTTTTCCTGTATACCGAGGTCTTTGGCGATGCCAAAATCGGTCAGGTAGCTATTGCCAGATTCATCAAGCAGGATATTATCGGTTTTGAGGTCACGGTGTACCACCCCATTGACATGTGCAAAGGCAAGTGCCATACCGATTTGTGTCAGCATCTGTGCGACATGTGTCGCATCCCACGCGCCGTTTTGCTCGAGCGAATCGCGCAGTGATCCTCCACGTAAGTAGCGCATCACTAAATACGCGCCCCCCGGTTCGCGCCAATAATCATAAAGGGGTACAATATGAGGGTGTTCGAGGCGCGCTACCAGTTGTGCCTCTACCTCGAAGCGCCGAACAAACTCGGCTTTGTTGGCGTGTTCCGGTAGGATAATTTTGATCGCTACCTCGCGTTCAATCGGCGTTTGCATCGCACGATAAACGGCACCGAAGCCCCCGACTCCGATGCGTTCACGCAGTTCATAAGACTTCAATACTCTGCCTGTCAGTTCCACCATATAGGGCAGTCCTTTGATGTACCGGCACATTCGCGCCAGTGAGTTCACATAATTGAGCAATCTATCGGATTATTTCACCGTTCTTAGTATACCTGATCGCTGGCATTCTGTCGCCTAATTGCCAGAGTGTACGGGTATTTCAAAACTTTAGCAATTTATCAGGTTTTTACCCTGAACCCCACCATTTTTTACAAAAAGTGGGCACAAATTTTTCTTTGTTGAACATAAAGCATTCGATAGAGTGTGGGCAAGCGTCCTGCATGACTTGAGTGGACAGGCAAGCGTCCTGTGAATGATGAACATCGTGCCGAAATATTGAAAAGTACTCCTAGAGCGCTTAATGATCTGCTTGAGTGTACACTACCTCTGCACCGTTGACCGGCTCAGTGATGTAGATCGTTGCCTGCTGGGGTGTTTGTTCAGCATAGGCGCTGGCAACCGCATCAGCGAAGGCGCTCACGCGCCCTGCATCGACTAAGGCTACTGCACACCCGCCGAAGCCACCACCGGTCATGCGTGCGCCGTAACATCCCGCTTGCCCCTGTGCGATCTCGACAATCACGCGCAGGGCTTCGTTGGTGACTTCGAAATCATCGCGCAGACTAGCATGGCTGGCATTCATCAGTTGACCGAGGGTGTGGGCATCGTCGGCGAGCATGGTATCTTTTGCCTGTAGCACGCGCTCATTCTCGGTGACGACATGACGCGCACGCCGTAAGATCAAGGGATCCAGTACACCCTGTGCTCCACTCAGTTGGGTGGGGATCACATCGCGCAGATAATCCACACCAAAATAGCGGGCGGCTACTTCGCACTGCTGACGGCGCTCATTATACGCCGATGTGACTAGCTCACGGCGCGTATTGGTATCGAGGATCACAACCGCTGTGTTGCTCGGCAAAGGGAGCAGTTCACTATCAAGCGAGCGACAATCAATCAAGAGCGCGTGTCGATCCTGTCCGGCGGCGCTGATCATCTGATCCATGATGCCACTATTGACTCCCACCCACTGATTTTCAGCCTTCTGAGCGAGTTGTGCCATCTTTTTGGGTTGCCATGTCCAATCACCCACCTGTGCGAAAGCTCGTGCAATCGCTAATTCCAGCGCTGCCGATGAGGATAAGCCCGCGCCAATCGGCACGTCGCCTTTCATCACACCGCGCCACCCGCGCAACTCATAACCGGCTTGTTGTAAGGCCCACGCCATCCCTTTGACGTACTCGGCAGGTGACCCCTCGTCCTTCGTATAGTCATTGAGATCGAAGTGAATTTGCTCATCGAAGTCAAGGGCACTCAATGTCACTGACGGGGTATCGATAGGACTGAATGCAATCCACACAGCGCGATTGATCGCCATTGGCAATACGAACCCATCATTATAATCAGTATGTTCACCAATTAAGTTAACCCGTCCAGGGGCACGTACAATGTAAGCAGGTGCTTCGTTATAGGTCGTCTCAAAGGCTCGAGTAATTGTTGTTTGAATGTTCATCAGCACATCTCACGCTTGTTTGTAGTGCATATCGGATAATTGACGCAGGCGGTCAGCGGCTTGCTCAGCAGTCAGGTCACGCTGAGATTCGCCGAGCATCTCATAGCCCACCATAAACTTACGCACAGTCGCGCTTCGTAATAAGGGCGGGTAGAAGTGTGCGTGCAATTGCCAGTGCAGATTATCCTGCTCGTTAAAAGGTGCGCCATGCCAACCCATGGAATACGGAAATGAAATTTCAAAGAGATTATCATAACGCACCAGCAAAGTTTTGAGTATATCGGCGAGGCTGATGCGTTGTACTTCCTGAACGTCGCTCATGCGCCTGACAACGTAACGGGGTAGCACCAGTGTCTCAAAAGGCCATGTCGCCCAGAAGGGCACAATCACCAACCAATCATCATTTTCGGCAACGATGCGCTCACCGCGCTCGGCTTCTTGTCGGGCATAATCAAGCAGTAAGGGTGTACCGTGTTCTTGATAATACTGTGCCTGTGTTTGATCTTCACGATAGGGCAGGTTGGGTAGTGTGTTTTGCGCCCAGATTTGTCCGTGTGGATGTGGATTACTACTGCCCATCATCTCGCCCCGATTCTCGAATACCTGCACCCACTGATAACGCTCGCCTAATTCGGCAGTTTGCTCCACCCACAGATCAACCACCATGCGGATTTCGTCGCGTGTCATCTCGGCAAGTGTGAGATCATGGCGGGGCGAGAAACAGATCACGCGGTTGGTGCCGGCTACACCTGCCAACTGAAACAGTCGATCATCAAAGGTGGGCGGGGTGGGGATGTCATCTAAGAGGGCGCGGAAGTCATTCTCAAAGACAAACGTGCTATCATAATCAGGATTGGTATCGCCGCTTTTGCGCGTGTTATTAGGGCACAGGTAACATTGCGGATCATAGGATGGGCGCTCCTCGGCAGTGATGCGCTCTTGCTTGCCTTGCCAGGGGCGCTTCATGCGATGGGGCGAGACCAGCACGTACTCATCAAGTAGGGGGTTATATCGGCGGTGGGGGTGTTCAGTTGGGTCAAACATTAGGCTCTATCTCTCCTTGGACTGAATAGATAGAGCCTAACGCAAAATGCTAAATGTGCAACCTACATTTAGCACGCATTTTCCTTACAAAATGGATTTCATATTTCTCATTTCGTCGAGAGTATCATAAACTGGCACTTCCCTACACATTTCTTGAATAGATTCTTATACTGTGTTGCATGAGTCAAGATCACGAAAAGGATATTCAATACTCATGAGTAAGCTAAATGGAGGAGTTATCTATTTACGCCAATTCAATATATCTGATATCGATGCGGTATTTAGTGGCGTTCAAGATCCGGTTGGGATGCGACTCACTGGAACTCACGGAACATTTACCAGAGAACAAATCGAAGCCTATGTTCAAAACAACATCGAAGGCAAAGGTCGATATGCCTGGATAATTTGCCTGCCTGATGACACGGTAATCGGCGAGGTGGTTATCAATGAGATCGACGAAAATAATAGGAACGCGAATATTCGCATCGCGCTGTTCGATCCCCAATTCTATGGTAAAGGCTATGGCACTACTGCGATGCGACTGGCTGTGAAATATGGCTTCGAGCAGGCGAATTTACATCGGATCGAACTGGGTGTCTTTGACTTTAATCCCCGTGCGATTCGTGTTTATGAGAAAGTTGGATTTAAATTGGAAGGCACACTGCGGGATGTTCTACTATGGGAGGGTGATTATCACAACCAGCATATCATGAGCATCCTGGAAGATGAATGGCAAAACGAGATAGAGTGAAGAAATGGATGACTGAGAATGTTCTTAAATTCTCAAAAAACTTGTTTTCAATTTCTGAATATCGAGGCAATGGCGCTAAATCGCGTTTTCCCACGCCATGAGCGCTGAGAAACACGCTTCTGTGCCGATGCGCTCAAGTGCCTTAAGAATAGCATCCTGTAATTCGTCATTCCCATCGGCATTGACGAGCGCTTGTATCAGGTGGGGGGTGGCGTGTTTGTTACGCATTAATCCGAGCGCCTCAACCGCGTATTGGCAGTGCTGGCTGTTGCAATCGATGCTGTTCAACAGGATTAACAGGGCACGCTCGCCGATTTGTGGCAGTAGATAGAGCGTCTGCTTGATGGTGTAAGTATCGGTATTATTTTCAATAATGTAATAGAGAAAGTCGAGTGCAGTATCGCTCTCGCGGGCATGAATGACGAGGGCTTCGGCGATGCTCAACTGGAGATGGGGGTATTGTTGATGGTAGAGGTCAACCAAGGTGGCTTCTGCTTGCGGGATAGTGATATACCCGAAGTAATTGATATAAGCTTTCATCAAGTTAATATTTAAGTGTGATTTGCGATAGGTATCATTCAGTGTGTTGAATCGTTCATAAATCATACTGAACACGCTACTTGCACGTTGTCTGGCGAATATTTGCAGGGCTTCGGTTGTGGCGAGGTCTTCTTGAAAAATGCGAACAGCAAACGGCAACATGCTCTTATCGCTCGTGTAATCGAGCGCGCGTAGCGAACTGATCAACTGTTTGTTGGCTTTTAGTTCGTCGTAGAGTGTGATTAAGTATTGACGAGCGGTCTGTATTTCCGGGTCATTTCGTTTGACCACTTTCTGCAAACAACGAATGATGCGGGTGCGTGCAAAATTGCGGATGTTCTCGGATGGATGCCTCTGATGCCATTCGATCAGCGTGGGTAAGGCATGATAGTGCATCCGATCCAGCGCGGAGCCTTCATGCAGATCAATGCCGATGCAGGTGCGCTCTTTGTTCAGGCGTTCTGGATAAATGCTCAGTTCTTGTGCAATGCGTGCTTGATAGTGGGCTTTGGCTTGCTGATAATATGTGCAGGCATCTGGCAGGTTAATTTTGGCGAGTGCATCTAGCGCTTCGTCGGCAAGAGGTACTTCGTAATTATCAATGAAGCGGTTCCGGGTATCGAAGTAATCATTGATGATGTCGCGCAAGGCTTCGTATGCGTTGTAACTGCCAATCTGACCCAGTAGGCGTATACACCGATTCACTACTTTACGCGAGAAATAACTGACTTGATATTGCTCAATTGCGTTGACGACTGTCTCAACCACGCGCTCATCCTGTAAGGCGCTGATAGCATGCCATTCAGTATTGGTCGCTTTAAAATGCAGTTTGAAGTAAGTGATGAGTTCTTCATTGATGTACGGTCGGTTGAGGCGTGCTAATTGCATGACCAGATGATTGGGAAAATGGCGTGGATACTGCACATTTTTGAGACCGTCTAAGGTTTTATCAATAGTCGGTTGATGTTCTAATTGAATCAACTTATTGATATAAGCGATGCCGGTCAAATCATTGGATTTATCAAGTTGGTGTAAGTAATACTGTATCGCGTAATTCATGGACGGCTCTCACATAGCTTATTTCACTATATCATGAAGCCTGCATAGAAGTTGTAAAGAAGATCTAAAAATAGGTGTTGTTATATTAATCGTTGGCGATACCGACGACAATCAGAATTGGCACGATGATACAGCACAATAATTGCACCACAAAACCACCCAATCCAGCAAAATTCCACACGCCTTGCACAATGCTTACAATACCACTGAAGATCCCCCCGATAAACCCGCTCGTTTGTGTGGCGATACGCTCACCCGCACTGATATCTGCCGGTAGTGGGGTGGCAGTCGGCGGAACCGAAGCGGTCAGGGTGGCATCAATGCGTGCCTGCACAGTGCCCTGTATCGCCGTTGGGTCAGGTGTGCCAGTCTCCACAGCGACTGCTGTTAAACCTTGATCGACACCCGCCTGTACAGTGGCTTCAATGCGTTCCTGATCGGTCGCGTTGGGGTTGCTCAACTGATAGACTACCGAGAGCATTAACATGATCGCTAAGATCGCAAAGCCACCATAACGAAGAATGCGTGAAATGGGGAATTTGTTGGTTTGCGGTTGTTGCTCATCCATGTGTCGATCTACCTGCTACGTTGTGTGTTATTGATAGCTTAAGTATGCCACGAAAAGAGAAAATTTTCTATTGATCCTATCAGAGATTGATTGAAAACGGCGGAAATTTGTCCAGTTGATCTTGATATAAACCAGTTCTACGACTCACAACGTTTTTGTAGGTTCAGCATCCACTAAACTATCAGCCTCTGTCGAACGCGAAAGTGGTCGATGACACAATAAGTCTATGTGAGCACATCGAGCGCAGTCAGCAAGGTGTGAATGCTCTCGTGCTGGGTGTGTATGTCGTCATGGTGTAAGTGCCAGCGGGGATGTTCATCGTCACCGATGATGCACACACAGAATACCGAAGATGAATCATCGTCAGTGGCGATGCCATAGCCTGCTCGCTTGAGTGCACGACACGTCCATAGATACGCTATACCTGCACCCTGCACCGCAATGGTGGGGCGTGTGGTGCGTTCGATGCTGAAGGCTCCGGTCTGACGGTCAAAGGGTACCCCTGCACTGTGAAATGCTGATTCAAACGCGCCATTCAGCACCAGATCTTCCGGCGTGCCGACGCGCACCCTACCTTCTGCCATCAACCACAGGCTATCGGCTGTGCGTAAGGCTAAATCGAGATCGTGTGTGGAGAGCAAGATCGCCCGTCCCGTTTCGGCGGCGAGGTGGCGCAACAATTGCATGATTTCCACACGGCGCGGTAAATCGAGGTAGGCTGTCGGTTCATCGAGCAAGATCAGGGCGGATTCTTGCGCGAGCGCTCGCGCAATCATCAGCTTCTGCCGTTGACCGTCACTCAGTTCCATCACAGGGCGCTCGGCGAGATCACCGGCATCGACAGCATCAATTGCCCAGTTTACCATAGCTTGATCATAATGCGATAAGCGCCCCGTCCAATCGGTATGGGGATGCCGTCCGAGTGCCACCAGCGCATAGCCGTTGAGTAAACCTAAGTTGGGGCGTTCGGTCAGCACGATGCTCATGCGCTTTGCCATTTGTTCAGCCGCTAAGTTGTTGATGTCATCGCCTAATAAGGTAATCCGTCCACCGAGCGGGGCTTGCATGCCTGCCAGTGTGCGCATCAAGGTGGATTTACCCGCGCCGTTCGGCCCCAGTAAGCCGATGAGTTCACCCTCACCGATGCTCAAGGATAAGTCGCTGGCAATCGTCGTCACTGTGTGGCGGTTGCGGTAACCGATGCTCAGATCGTGCGTGCGTAGGATCGTCTTCATGAGGCGAATGACTGGCGTACGTTACGCTGACGCAACACAACTAAGATCACCACCGGCGCACCGATCAGGGCGGTTACGGCGTTCAGTGGCAAGACCAGCGAATGACCGGGCACTTCAGCAATCAACGACGCGACAATTGAGACAATCGCACCCATCAGCATCGTGCCGGGTACCAGCACCCGATGATCAGAGGTGTTGAACAGGCTACGGCACAGATGTGGAACCGCAATCCCCAGAAAGCCAATCGGCCCACAGAAGGCAGTGACCACCCCCGCCAGTAATGCTGTCGCGCTGACAATGAGCAGGCGCGTGTGCTGAACGTTCATACCTAGACTGCGCGCATAATGCTCGCCGAGCAAGAGCGCGTTCAGCGATTTAATCAGCAGAAGTGCCATCACCAGACCGATGAACGTCGCACCAGCTAAGATTGGCATTTGATTCCACGTCACCCCGCTGAATGTGCCGAATGTCCAGTTGATATAGGCTTGAATGCGTTCCGGCACAGCGAAGTATAGCAATAAGCTGACGAAGGCGGTCACAAATTGCCCGATCATCAGACCGAGTATGAGCAGGGTCATGCTATCCTGCACGCGATGCGCTACCAACAACACGATCAGCATTGTCAAACCGGCACCGAGCGCTGAAGCACCTGCTAGCAACAGATCCCCACTCAAACCAAAACCTGCCATCAACGCCCCGCCGACACTGCCACTCGCCAGCACGACCAGCGCCACACCAAGGCTTGCGCCGGAACTGATCCCCAGCACGAAAGGCCCCGCTAACGGATTGCGGAAGAAGGTCTGCATCATCAAACCACTGACCCCTAGTGCTGACCCCGCTAACAGGGCTGTTGTCGCTTTCGGTAGGCGGAAGTTGAAGATGATCTGTTCCCACGAGGCGCGTTCACCTTCGCCCCCGAGCAAGATGGTAATCACCTGATCAAAAGGGATTGACACCGAACCCACCGACACACTCAGCAGGAAGATCGCCAGCAATAACCCCAGCAAGATAACCAGCATGAACGGTCGTAATCCGAGGTTGATGCGCGTGCGCTGTGTCTCTTGCACGTATTGTTGCGGGTTGGGTATCGGGCGATACGATAAGCTAGACATGCGGTGTTTCCAATCGATTATTATGTGAAAGCGAGTGAGCAAGCCCTCATCCTCATGATGAACAAGGATGAGGGCTATAACAGTTAACGCTCGTCGGTCAGGGGTTGGAAGAAGTTGAACGCGTGATCGGGCAATAGCTCAGGGTGGAAGATCGCCACTAAGTCTTGCAAGATCAGATGCGGGTTGGTCACGCCTAGCTCAAAGTAATTCACCCCGCCGTTCTCATTGACATCCAGATTATTATTCCAGACATTACCCGTCTCTACGGCTAAGAAATCCGCATAGCGGGCATCCATCGCCAATAGATCGCTGACGGTTTCAACCATGAACAGATTAGTCACCCACACATCAGCATCAAATGCGCCATCAAAGACGGCTTCAAAACTCAGGAAGGCACTATCTTCGGGGGCTTCTTCGCCCAGCGCGATGATCCCACCGGCATCTTCGATCAAGCGTCCGGCGTAACTCTCTGAGCCAGAGATGACCCACGCTTCGCTGAAGCCCGAATAACTGTTCCACAGCACAACAGGACGGTCTTCTTCCGGTACACTCAACGCCAGATCACGCGCTTCTTCGTAGGCATTCACGATGTTGTCATAGACGGTATTGGCTCGAGCTTCGGCATTGTAGAAAAGCGCGGTGTGCTTGATCCACTCAGCCCGTCCCAGTGGCTCGGACTCGCGCCAATCGGCACTAATCGCGGTGAAGATACCGGATTCAATTAGCAGGGGATAGGCATCGGTATCGGGATTGAAAGCGTTAGTTAGCACCAGATCAGTCTCACTATCTAGCGCGACTTCAACATTGATGCTAGTACCACTGCCCACAGCGATCAACTCGCCTTCGTCGATGCGTTCGCGCACAGCAGGCGCACTGACATAGTCGAAGCTATCCAGACCAATCAATTGATCGAGCAACTCCAGATCAACGATGTGCGGTAATAAGGTTGTCGAGAGTGCGATCAAATCGGCACTGGGCACTTCTGTGAATAAAGTATTCGGTGGAAAGTCGTCGGCGGGTGGGGCAGGTGTGCCACATTGCACCAAAACATAGGTGAATGGCACGGCGTTGTCGAACGCATCACTGACAGTCACGATTTTATAGTTGTTGAAGTATTCAACAGTAAAATTATCCGCCGAGGTAACAGTCGCCTTATCCGGAAAGTAATCCACATCCGGATCATAGTCGGTCACACATTCCTGCGGATTGCTCGCCAGCGCTTCGGGTTGTGCTAGCACGGGTTGATAGACGCTGATGAAAGTCATCAGCGCGAGTAATACAAGCGTCAAACGGTTCATAAAAAGCTCTCCCATCGGGACAAAGTAAGATAATCAACGATAACATCAGACACTCGCTGATTTGCTTGTATATGACCATTCGCGATGGGGTAAAGTCCGGCTTGCCTGGCAGGAGGCAAACAGGCGTTGTATTGTGTTGTTGATTGTGTGGTATCAGTTTTCGGCCACATTGGCACACTCCCACAGATGATGATAGTGGGATGATGATTGCCATGATTGCCTGATCGGTTGACCTACAACGGAGTAAGTAGTTTGTGAGGTGATCATAACTTTGCTCGTCCCTTGATCGCGAAGGTACATATTAACAAATCAGGATCAGAGGCAGGCATTCGGGCTTGTGTGGGGTTCACACTTACCGTTGCGCGACAGCGTCGGACTTTCACCGATCTTTCCCTATTGTGTGCCGAACATCCGGGTTCTGGCACACCTCTGTCTGTATGGTGCATCGTATGGAAATGAGCATAGCATGAGTTATCGGTGATGTCAATGGAGGGTGATGTTGCTCCAGGGCTTGTGCAAAGTCAGCACATCATTCCGGGTCGGTTAGGAGATGAACTTTTCAAATCTCTTATCAATATTGAGCTAGCATATCGTAGTGACGTATAATTGTATGGAAAGAATCTATGGAGTAAGTATGACACAGACCCAATGGACAGCAGTTGATGACTATTTCGCTGAGGCACTGATCCCGGAAGATGAGATATTGACGGGTACGCTGCGCCTCAGTGAGGTAGCAGGGTTGCCTGCCCATAATGTTGCACCCAATCAGGGGAAGTTGCTGATGTTACTGGCATTGAGCATCGGCGCGAAATCGATTCTGGAAATCGGGACACTTGGCGGTTATAGCACCATCTGGCTAGCGCGTGCGTTGCCGGATGATGGTCGCCTCATCACGCTGGAAGCGGATCCGGATCATGCTGAAGTCGCTCGTCAGAATATCACGACTGCTGGATTGATCGATCGTGTAGCGATTCATATCGGCTTAGCACTGGACACGCTAGCCACGATGGCTAACTCGGATCCTTTCGATCTGATCTTCATCGACGCAGATAAGGAGAACAACGTCGGTTATTTTGAATGGGCCTTGCAGTTATCGCATCCGGGAAGCCTGATTATCGTGGATAATGTAGTGCGTGGTGGCGCAGTCATCGACGCGAACAGCGATGATTCACGTGTTCAGGGTGTGCGCCGTTTCGTAGAACGTGCCACGAGTGAACCGCGTGTGATCGCTACCGCATTGCAGACGGTTGGTAGCAAGGGCTACGATGGATTTGTTATCATGCGAGTTAAACAATAGGAGTTCAAAAATGGGTAAAGTGCTCGACGGTATTACAGAAGATATTCAGAAATTTATCGAAAAACAGCAGTTATTCTTCGTGGCGACTGCACCGCTGGCATCTGATGGGCATGTCAACATGTCACCTAAAGGCATGGATAGCTTTCGCATTCTAGGCGAGAACCGTGTCGGGTATCTTGACCTGACTGGCAGTGGCAACGAAACCTCGGCGCATATCGCGGAGAACGGGCGTATCACATTCATGTTCTGCGCATTCGAGGGATCGCCAAACATCGTCCGGTTGTATGGAGAAGGTCGCACGATCCTACCGAATGATGAGGAATGGCAAGAGGTGGCTAGCCGATTCACAGCACACATGAGCGCCCGCCAGATCATCGTTGCGGACATTCATCGTGTTTCGACAGCCTGTGGTTATGCTGTCCCCTTCTTCGAATACAAGGGCGAACGCGAGACGCTGACAAAGTATTGGGAAGCCAAAGGTCAGGAAGCACTACCTGCTTACCAGCAACAGAAGAACAGCACCAGCATTGATGGTTTACCCACACCGCTGGCTACAACGTTGAATGAGAGCGAATGAACAACCACATTCAGGCGCGGGTTCACGTTGACTGAGATGATTGTGGCTTTTTTACTCACGATACGCAACACACGCTATCCACATCATCCGACGTTGCAATGATCCCTGTTAGAGAGCGTTGGTTTTGCAGAGGGTGAAAATTTGTTCTATTATAGACATACTAGACATCGTTCGACACAGGAGAAAGATTAATGGATATGGAAATTGGAGCGTTTTCACTCAACCTCACGGTGAATGATTTGTCTACTTCCCAGACATTTTACGAAAAATTAGGATTCATAATCGTTGATGGCAACCCCGATGATGGTTGGATTATGCTGAGCAATGGTAAGAGTTATCTCGGCTTGTTTCAGGGCATGTTTGAGTCAAATATTATCAGTTTCCACCCACCTCAAAGTGCTGATTTGCGCCAGGAGTTGCTAGCAAAAGGCTTGATCACTGACAATACAGATAATGAAGAACTACCGTCCGACCACATCATGCTGACGGATCCAGATGGTAATGTTCTGATGATTGATCCAATGCCTGCTGAGAAGGATGATACAGAGTGAATACAATATTGTCTTGATCTCGGGAGCTTCAATAACACACAACGACCCGGAGTGTTGTGAGTCGTTGTGTGTTACCACGATTGTGTTTTAGTTTGCCGAGCTGAAGAGCACCATAAACGCCGCAAAATAACAACCGCAGACACCCACTGCTAAGATCACAGAAGATAGCACCAGTGATAGACAGCCTTTCACCCCGCCGAAATCATAGGTCTTACCAATCACCATCGAAATCCAGATCAAGAACCCAAGCCCGATTAGTCCGTTGATCCCATTCAAGATATTAATCAGATTGATATTTTCTTCAAAGCCGGGTACATAGGTCAGATCACCGGTGTTGATTGCGGCTTCGAACTCAACAGGATCAATGTTGCCGAGCGATGAGAACAGGGTAAACATCATGAAGATAACCAATGCCGATTGCACAACCAGCTGAGCAATGAGCGGGATACGCATGTTATAGAGCAAGTTGGTGAAGTAACCATTTCCGCCGAGGAAAGTCGTGGCGCTGAAGTGGACTAACCCGTACTGGATGAACAATCCGATTATCGTACCGATCAGTATCATACCACCCGCTACAATGCCAATTCCTATCAGCGCACCGCCAGCAGTTGCCATTTCAGGGGCAAGCGTGGGATCAATAGCACTCATTAAGGCGCCCATCACACTGGCAAATAAGAAGAACGGTGTCATAGAGACCAGTGCCACCAACACGCCATATAAGCCCACACCCAGCAATGCCTTGCCCCAGCCGACGCGCTCACTCCCTGGTGTGTTCTTTTGCTTCCCGGAGCGTTTGGGCTTGTCGGTCATACCCACAGACCCGCTTGCACCCATCAATGCCTCAACGGCGCTGGCATTATCTTTGCCGGTAATATCAGCTGCGAGATTGACCGCAAAATCATCGTTGACTAAGTCAGGATTGAGTTGAAACGCACGTTGTGCATGTTCCCACGCTTTGTCATTGTCGAAGGTCAACATCGCATCCATTGCACGGTCTAGCTCCGCTTTAGCGGCGGCAACATCAGCCGCAGAGGCGCGTTCATCACGCATCTCGAAGACACTATCCCCGGTGCTAGCCTGTTGTGACTTCAATTGCTTGGCAACCTGTGCAGTCAGGCGTTTGACCTCTGCATCATTCTCTTGTTTATAAAATGACCCCAAGATTTTGAGCGCATCAGGATGCCCGGAAGCGCCCAGTCGCCTAACACCATCCATACGATCATTGGGATCAGTGCTTTTCAGCATGCGAATAATTTCTTTAAGCATAATCACGGGTATCCTCATCTCAACGAACAGTCTGTATCAGCATACTGGTATTTCAATATTTGCGCTACCTCACTCATTAGGGTTTACAGCCGATTAGGCCGTATTTGTCAACAAATCCGAACAAGGACATGATGGGGATTTATCGCGCTTTCAGCAAATCATCGGTGTGAACGATTTCGGCGAATTCATCCTGTAAGCTGACCAGTGCCAGACGATGCACCGTATCCGCGTCGTAGTGAACTCCATCGAAGCCCTCACGTGCATGGCAGGCGGTAGCGTCGGCCACAATTGCGCTTGTGAAGCCTAAGTTGCTCGCCATGCGCGTGGTTGTTGAAACACAGTGGTTGGTGGTCAAACCGACAATCAACAATGACTCAATGCCATCTGCTCGCAGACGGGCTTCCAGATCCGTGCCAATGAAGGCACTGTTCACCGATTTCTGGACCAGGGGTTCGTGAGGTAGGGGTGTTGCACAATCTTTGATCGCATTGCCAGCTTGTTCGGGGCGCAGGGGTGATTGAGGGCTGGTGGACATGTGCTGGACGTGATAGATCGGGCGCTGATGTGCCCGCCACTCCGCGAGCAAGCGAGCGATATTGGGTTCGGCTTGTGGGTTGTTGCGTTGTCCGAGTGCCGGATCATCTAGCCCAACCTGTACATCAATCAGCAATAGGGCAGTTTGTGGGGTGAGTTGCATGGGGTTCTCTCCTCATCTATTTTGAGAATCAGTATAACCCCATGCGTTGGATTGTGTTAATTGCGGTTCAAACGTGGATCAAGCGCATCGCGCAGACCATCACCTAGCAGGTTGAAGCCCAGCACCGTCAGCATGATGGCTACGCCGGGGAAGATGGCCATATGGGGCGCGGCGCGGAAAAAATCAATCGCATCACCGAGCATCCGCCCCCACTCAGACGCGGGCGGTTGTGCGCCTAAACCGAGGAATGAGAGCGCGGCAGCATCCAGCACCGCCGTACCAATTCCTAGTGTACCCTGTACCACAATCGGCGTGAGCGAGTTCGGCAAAATCTGTCCGAACATGATGCGCCGATTCGATGCGCCGAGCGCCCGTTCTGCCAGCACGAACTCTTGCTCTTTGAGCGTCAACACGCCGGAGCGGATCAGGCGGGCATAGGTCGGGATGGCCACAATTGAGATGGCAATCAGCGCGTTGATCAAGCCGGGCCCTAGCACCGTCACAATGGCAATCGCCAATAACAGCGAGGGGAACGCCAGTAACACATCCATGAAGCGCATGATGATGTTATCAACCCACCCGCCATAGAAACCGGCAACCAAGCCGATCAGCGTGCCGATTACAATTGAAATCGACACAGCCGCTAAGCCAACGGGCAATGAAAGGCGCGAACCATACAATACCCGACTATAAATATCGCGCCCATTACCATCCAAGCCCATCACAAACTGAGGCCCATCGGTACAGCCAAATAACTCTAAGCAGGGCGGTAGGCGTGGGATGATCCCATTAGGGCGATCCAGCAAAATCTGGTTCGGCTCATAGGGAGCTAGCACCGGTGCAAAGAGAAAGATGAACAACAAAAACGACAGAATCACCAGACCGGCACGGGCGCTGTTATTACGCAGTAAGTTCTTGACCGTCTCGACGAATAAGTTCTCTTTGGGGCGTATGCTGGAGTCGGTTTCGTTTAAATTCGCAATTTTTGTATCACTCATGGATCACCTCACTCCAGACGAACGCGCGGGTCAAGATACCCGTACAATATATCAACAATCAAGTTGATGAAGACAAACGCCACTGCCGTCACCAACGTTACCCCCTGTACGACCGTGTAATCGCGGGCGGTGATGCCATCAAATAAGGTTTTACCAATACCTGTCAAACGGAAGATTGTCTCGGTTAGTACAGCGCCGCTGATGAGGAAGCCGAAGTTCAAACCGATAATCGTCACCACAGGTAACATCGCATTACGCACCGCGTGTCCGATGACAACTGAGCTCTCCCTCAAGCCCTTGGCTCGCGCTGTCCGTACATAGTCTTGATTGAGTGATTCCAATAAGCTACTGCGCGTCATACGAGCGATGATTGATAACGGAATCGTACCAACTGCCACGGCTGGCAAGACCAAGTGGCGCATGGCTTCGATGAACAGAGGCCAATTGAAAGTGATCAGCGCGTTCAACAGGGTAAACCGCGCGACAAACTCCATCCACGGTTTAATCTGTGATGTATCGGTTACCAGACCATAAACTGCATAGAAGCGGTCATCGAAGCGCACAGATGGCGGGCGACCACTCGGTAACACCAAAAAGCCCAGTGGCGTCTCACCAATGGGTGTTCCGAATAACTCGACACGGGGCATCCACACGCTGAAGATGATGATGAGAATGATACCTAGCCAGAATACTGGCATAGAGACACCAATGTTGGAGATGATCATCGTGATCACATCAATTGATGTATTGTGCTTATACGCCGATAAAATCCCCAGTGGGATGCCGACAATTGTCGCGAAGATGATCGCCGCCAGTGTCAATTCAATCGTTGTTGGCAAGCGTTCGGCGAGTAACTGAGTCACAGGAACTTGAAAACTGAGCGATAGACCGAGATCACCCTGCAAGACGTTGACAATATAGTAACCAAACTGAAGCGGGATGGGTTGATCAAGCCCATATCGCTGGTTGAAACCATCGCAAATTTCATCCGTTGCCCGTTCGCCCAATTGAGCGATGCAAGGATCCCCCGGAATCAAGCGACCAAGCGTGAATGTCACGACTAAAATACCTAGTAAAACCGGCAGGGATAAGACCAACCGCCTTAATAAAAACTGTGTCATGCGAATTGTGCTTTCAACTGATTATCTACCGAATGTCCGCGTGCGATGCGCACATCGGAGGCGGGCGCGGGCGTATATTGCCCGATATAGTCGGATAGATAGTGAACAACAAAATCAAACGCCCGAACATGAGTTGATGATACAGAGAACGGGGTCATACATCGACCCCGTTCTCATCTTGTGTGACCTGCGATGAATCAACGCTGATTCATCTTACGAACAGACCCTACTCGTTGTTCAAGAACCCTCCGAAGAAGGCGCTGAAGTACGTGAAGGAACCGTTACGTCCGACGTGCAATGGGTTGGTTGCATCCCACTGTACGGCATAGCTGGCGACCACATCCTGTGCGTCGAAGGCAGACCCATCGTGGAAGGTGACACCTTCGCGCAGGTTGAATGTCCAGACTGTGCTATCTTCGTTGGCGCTGTAATCGGTTGCCAGTGCCGGAACGACAGCCGTACCACCGATTTCGTATGCCAGCAGTGCTTCGTTGATTTGCTCACAAGCACGCAGTGCTTCGCCGTCAGTTTCATCTGCACAGTACAAGCCAGATGGTTCGCCGTTTTGTACCCAGATGAAGTCATCGTCGCTTGGATCGCTGACGACTGCGAAGTATTCGTTACCCAATGGGCTAACATTCGCACCTTCGATTTCGGCGCGATAGGCAACAGCACTACCACCGTGAGCAATCGGAACCATCGGCACCAGATCGCGGATTGCGGTGTTGGCTTCTACGTAGATGTCGTACCGTACATCTGGATCAGCAATTTGTGCCGCTTCGGTCAGTGGGCCAGTGATCTCTTCGAATTGTTCGCCGAATTGATCGCTAGAACCAGCACCGAAGTGGAAGTCGAGGAAGTTGGTTGCATCAGGATAGTCTGCGCCCCAACCGAGCAAGTGCAGGCTCAGTTCGCCAGCATCGGCGGCATCGAGGAATGAACCGGATTCCATCTCAACCACTTCTACGTTGATGCCAACTTCAGCCAATTGCGCTTGAATGTCAACCGCAACCAAGCCCGGTGTTGGTAGGTAGCTACGCACTACATCACGATAGCTGATGGTGGTTTCAATCGGCAGTTCTACGCCAGCTTCTTCTAACAGTTCGCGCGCACGATCTGGGTCATAAGGGAAGGGTTCAACTTCTTCGGTGTGACCAAAGATGCTCGGTGGCATGAACTGGGTTGCGGCGGAGCTTCCGGGTGGGTAGAAGTTATCGACCAGGCGTTGGCGGTCAATGGCGTGTGCTACAGCCTGACGCACCAGCACGTTGTCAAATGGTTCAACAGTGTTGTTTATGCCGACATAAAAGATGTTTGTACCCGGACGTTCCAGCAAATTCACGTCAGGATCAGCTTCTAAGATGGCGAAGTCATCCACGCCAGGGTTATCGATACCGTCAGCTTCACCGGCTTGTAATTCTAAGGTACGCACGCTAGCTTCACTGTTCCAGCGCATGATAAGTGTACCTTCTGCGGCTGGTTCGCCCCAGTAATCTTCATAGCGGGTCATGACGATCTGATTACCACGATCCCATTCTTCCAGCATGTAAGGGCCTGTGCCAATCGGATTTTCGAATAGCTCAGGGCCACCCCCACCGGTTGCTTCAAGGTATTCTGATGGGTGGATTGCTAATGCGGCGAATGCGGCTTTGGAGGGGAATGCTGGATCAGGTGCGCACAGGGTGAACTGTACGGTCAGCTCGTCAAGGGCTTCGATGGAGAGAATGTTACCGCCATAATCACAATTTTCAGCGGAGACGGACGTCCAGTCCATCATATCATCTTGTGCCAGAGTAGGCATCATCAGACCCAAAACAAGGGTCAGAATCATTGCCATCGGCACGATGCGAAGCAATTTATTCATAGGTTTTCTCGCTCCTCATGAAATTAAATATTCATTTGTGTGCGGAGACATCTTTGGAAATGTTAGTAAAACCGCACTTGGTGGGAATTTTAATACTATGCTCACAATTTAACAACCCATTGATCATAATCTACTCATATTCAATTCAGCTATTTATGAATGTCACTTAGCACATTTGCCCAATGATCAATTAATATACTTGAATATGTACCCTACATCAGCCTTATATCATGCCCAACTATAGGGCAGGTTGCATAAATATTGCTTAACCTGCTGTTTGCATCTTGTAAACGAAAATGCCTCAAAGTCATAATAAAGGTACGTTAACCTTGCTCGTTGTTGGCATTTGCGGTATTGGACTGTTGTGGGTAAATTTGTGCAGACGTACCCGAAGTAATGGAATTTAAATGATGGAAAATATGGTTACAACCACCAAGAAGAAACGTGGATTGTCAAACTCGTTTGAAAATTGGTCATGGCGAAAAGTACGATCTGCCTTAGAAGGCTATGCTTACATAGCTCCAACATTGATAGTGCTGACGATCTTCGTGTTCATCCCCATCATCAGCTCTTTTCAAATTAGCTTGACCCGTGTTGCGCCTTTCGGCAATGCGACGCGCTACGTTGGCATGGAGAATTACCTCAACCTGCTGACCGACGAACGCTATCACAAAGTCTTATGGACGACCTTCTGGTTCACGCTGGGTACCGTGCCGACAGGCATCGGGCTTTCGGTGATCCTCGGTCTGGCGCTCTCTTACCCACTCCGGCATTTGAGCTGGCTCTATCGCACGCTGATTTTCGTGCCGATTGTGATGAGTTCTGCTGTGACCGGTGTGCTGTTCCGCTGGATTTATCATCCGGTTGTTGGTTACCTTAACTATGCGCTGTCCTTTGTCGGCATTGATGGCCCTAATTGGTTGAACGATGCCGATTGGGCGTTGGTCAGTGTGATGATCGCTGTTGTCTGGCGACAACTCGGCTTTAATACGATCATTGCGCTAGCCGGCTTGCAGAACATCGATGAAGTTTATTATGAAGCCGCGAAAGTCGATGGCGCGAACCTCTGGCACCGCATCCGTCATATCACCTTACCCTTGCTATCACCGACATTGTTTTTCTTGCTCGTGATCAACGTCATCACTAGCTTGCAAGTTTTTGGCGAGATCGATGTGCTCACACAGGGTAGCACTGCCACACGCACCATGCTCTATAATATTTACTTTGATGCGTTCCGGGGTACGCCCCTACGTGGGATTGCATCGGCGCAGGCTTATGTACTGTTCCTGGTGATCCTGATTCTGTCCTACATTCAATTTAAGTACGTCGGCAACAAGGTGCATTACAAATGATCGAACCACAAGATATAAACGAACCTACCATACAACCCGCTCGCTCCGAAGTGAAGAAACCTTTCAGTCCGCTGGATTTGGGCGTACATGCGTTGTTATTGCTCCTCGGTCTGTTGATCTCAGCGCCAATCTGGATTGCGGTTTTTAGCAGTTTTAAATTGCCACAGGATATGATCAACTACCCACCGACCTTGTTTCCAGATGTATGGACGTTTGAAAATTATATTGTCGCGTGGACATCCCAACCGCTATTTCGTTATTTCATCAATAGCGTGATCCAGACCGGCATCATCGTCATCGCGCAGATTATCTTGAGCGTGCTGGCAGCCTATGCTTTCGCCATCCTCGAATTTCCGGGGCGCAATCTGCTGTTTTTCTTGATCCTCGGTAGCCTGATGGTTCCCTTCCAACTGACCTTCATCCCGAACTTTATCATGGTCAGTCAATGGGGGTTGGCGAATACCTACGCCGGCCTCACCTTGCCATTCCTCGCGAGTGCCTTTGGTGTGTTCATGCTCAGGCAATTCTTTATGACCTTGCCCAGTGAGCTATACGACGCAGCCAAAGTCGATGGCGCAACCAGTTTACGATATTTGTGGTCAGTGGTGGTACCCCTCAGCAAAGGCTCAATCAGTGCGTTTGGCACGTTCGCCTTCCTGAGTGCGTGGAGCCAATATCTCTGGCCCTTGGTCATCACCAACGATACCAGTATGCGTACCATCCAAATCGGCATCCGTTTCTTCCTTTTTGATCAGGAACGCGGTGCAGATTGGGGTGCGATTATGGCAGGGGCAGTGATCGCCCTGTTGCCGACGCTGTTGATCTTCCTCGTTGCCCAGCAACAACTGGTCAAAGGGATTGCCAGCACCGGCCTTAAAGGTTAATTTCGGCTTTCCACAGGCTAATAGGCCTGTTTAAGCATGCCCGTTTTTGAAATTCGGGCGTAATTGCAACACCTTACATATACACTTTAGGAGGAACCATGTTAAAACGTATTTTGAAAACCGCTCGCGTGATGATCTTCGGGGTGCTGATCTTTGCACTCTCCGGCATCAGCAGTGCGCAAGAAGAACCAGTTACGCTGGAATTCTGGCACGCGATGAGCGGTAACCTCGGTGAATTGGTACAGGAATTGGTCGATCGTTTCAACGAATCACAGGACGAAATTGTCGTCAACGCTACATTCCAGGGTAGTTATGATGATACCTATAACGCGCTGTTAGCCGCGCTTGAAACCGATACCCTGCCAAATGTCACCCAGAACTTCGACATCGCTTCACAGACTATGTTCGACTTCCCGAGCGTTCTGCCTGTGTACGAAGTCGCTGAAGAAGATTACGACACCGAAGCATTCATTCCGGCTACTCGTGATTACTACTCAAACGAGAATGGTTTAGCCGCACTGGCTTTCAACAGTAGTACACCGTTGATCTACGCCAATGCTGACATGCTCGAAGCTGCTGGCATCGAAGAACTGCCTCAAGACTGGACATTCAGCGAATTCCGCGCAATCTGTGATCAACTCATCGAAGCCAATGACCTTGATTCATGTGTGAGCATCGGTCAAGTCGGTTGGTTCTTTGAGCAAATCCTCGCTAACAGTGGCGGTCTGTACTACAACAACGATAACGGCCGTACCGCACGCGCTACCGAAGCTGTCTTCAACTCAGAAACTGGTGTGGAAGTCTTCGAATTCCTGACCGGTCTCTACCTTGATGGTTACGCAGTGAATCTCGGCAACACCTGGACAGACACCGACGCTACCTTCCAGGCAGGGCAGTCGGCTTTGATCTTCGACAGCACCTCCGATGTAGCGATCATCAACAACTCGGAATTCCCGGTTGTAACGACCTTCATCCCACACAGCGACAGCAGTGAACGCAACGGCGTAATGATCGGTGGCGGCGCACTGTGGTTGATCGACAGTGGCGACGAAGCTCAAAATGCTGCTGCTTGGGAATTCATGAAGTTCATGGCTGAAGAAGAACAACAAATTACCTGGCACGTTGGCACGGGTTACTTCCCGGTTGTCCAGAGCGCACAGGAAAGCGACGAAGTACAGGCATTCTGGGAAGAAAGCCCCAACTTCGCAACCGCCGTTGAACAGCTCGTGACCACCCGCACCGTCCTCGAAGATGGCAGCACCAACTATGCCGTTCTCGGTGGTCTTGCTGGTCCGTTCCCTGCAATCCGCACCATCTTGATTGACGCTTATAGCCGCGTTCTCGATGATGGCCTGTCCGTTCAGGAAGCACTCGACGAAGCTGTTGAACGTGCTAACGAAGAACTTGACAACTACAACTCATTCTTTGAGTAAACCGATGAGCGCATCCGGCGCCTATCGCTAATGCAAGACACAGATGAGGATATGCGATTGCATATCCTCATTCTGCTTAAAGCGTTGTTGATTCTGCTATACTATGTTGTAGAGAATACGTGTTAATTGAGTGAAAATTGAGTGATGATGACCCGTAATTATTTCAAAATTGGTTTATTGTGCAGTGCCATCACGTTCTTAGCCGGTGTGGTTATGACCCTACAGGCACAAGAAGCAAACGAGAGTAGTGTCTTGCTACAACCACAGGTGACCATCATCGCCGAAGGCTTATATAATCCGGTGGGTATAGCGCTCTTACCCAATGGTAATCTCTTGATTGCCGAAGAGGGAACCGGTAACGACGACCTCAGTGCCGGTGTGAGCATGATGTTGCCCGATGGCACAATCGGGCGCTTGATCTCCGGCTTTCCGAGTGGGCGAGACTCCGGCGATTTATCGGGTGTGCCTTTCGTCTCGGTATCCCCGGATGGTCAGACCATCTACACCGCGCATTTTAACGGGATGCATCTGTGGACATTGCCCGCCAATCAAGCAGATACCTTGCCTGATACACCCTTCACCCCTGATGATATGGGCGTGGCGATGGAACGCTTCAACAACGTTCTGCTCGTGAACCCCTTCGATATGACTTATAGCGCCGACGGCGTGCCCGTTGTCTCCGATGCGACGAATAACGGTGTGGCGATTGAACTGCCTGATGGCAGGACGCGCTTCTTCCACCGTTTTGAGGAATTACAAGACCCCGCCGACGCGACACGCACCATGCAAGCGGTACCAACAGGTATCACCCGTGTGGATGATGAATACTATGTCGCGCTTTTCGGGGGCTGTCCTTATCCGGCTAACAGCGGCGAGATTGTCGCCATTGACGAAGAACGCAATCAGCGCACGGTGATCGATAACCTCAACATGCCAATTGATGTGGTGATGACCGACGAACGATTGTGGGTGCTGGAGTTTGCACGTTTTGCAGCGGATGGATCATGCTTCAGTGGTTCGGGTTATCGTCCTGAGAGTGGACGACTGAGCTACCTCAAAGACGATGGCGAATTGGTGACCATCCTCGATGATCTCGATTTCCCCGGCGCAGTCTTGCCTATGCCCGATGGCAGTTTGTACATCACGCAAATCTTCGACGGGCAATTGTTGCACGTCACCTTTGACCAGGCACTTGATGAACAGACCAACGATGTAATCGTGCCAGAAATCACCATCAGCGAACCGATTTACCGCACCATCGACAACCCCGATGCCGTGCTAGCTGATGTCATCACCCGCGAAGGCTTGATTGCTAATCCGGGGCAGACTATCCCGCAACCGGATGCCGAACTCGCGCAATTAGGGCATGATCTGTTCTTCGATCCGATCCTGTCTGGTGATCGCAATATATCCTGTGCCACCTGTCATCATCCGGCGCTGGCGATGGGGGATGCACGTGTCTTGCCCATCGGCACAGGTGGGGTAGGGCTAGCAGAAAACCGCGTCTATCGAGAGTATATTCAGATCAGTGAGGATGTGCGCCGTCTGGAGAGCGAGCAAGTGCCCAATCCCTTCTTCGGTGATCTCGTGCCCCGCAATAGTCCGACAATCCTCAACAGCGCGATGATGCGCTCACAATTCTGGGATGGGCGCGTAGAGACTTATGCGCTTGGTCATGAGGTGATGTCACTTGATTCTAACGTCAATGTGCTGAACCTGACCGATGTACTGATCACGCAGGCGCTATTCCCGATCACATCGGTGCATGAGATGGCAGGTGCAACCTTCGGTGGGGAAGCCCCCCAACAGATTCGTTTACAGATTGCCCAACGCTTGAACGCGCATCCTGAGTACAGCCAGCGTTTCGATGCAGTGTTTGGGGTTGATCAAGTTGAACCGATCCATGTGGTGTCGGCGCTGGGAGCCTTCGAACGTCAGATGATCTTCACCCAAGCGCCATGGGATGCGTATATCGCTGGCGATACGGACGCGCTCACCCCTGAGCAAAGGCGCGGGGCATTGTTGTTCTTCGGCGAACTGAACGAATCAGTCAACTGTGCGATCTGTCATCAGGGTGATGCCTTCAGCGATATGCAATTCCATAACTTGCTCGTGCCTCAGATTGGACCCGGCAAAGGCAACGGCGTGACCGGACGTGAAGACTATGGGCGCGCTAACGTCACCTTTGATTACCGCGATCAGTATCGCTTCCGCACTGCGCCTCTGCGCAATGTCACTCTGACCGCGCCGTATTTCCACACCGGCGCTTATCAGACGCTCGAAGATGTTATCTGGCACCATGCTAATATGATCGCCAGTGCCCAGAACTATGATCCCGCTAGCCATTTACCGCCAGCTTATTACAGCAGTGTTTTGCCTTTCAGCTGGGAACGACAGGGGCATACCGCCTCACCACAGTTGCTCAATGGCTTGCCCCTCACGGAGCAAGACGTGGCTGATCTTGTCGCTTTTTTGCACGCACTGACTGACCCGAACGCCACCGACCTCAGCAGTTTTCAGCCTGATGAGACCGTCAGTGGGTTAGCCCTCGATCCTATTCCGACAGAGTTAGTCAGCGTGCCACAGACGACTCGTCGCGTTGCCAACACCATGGCTGTACCTGATGAAGCCGTGACTGGTGAATGGCATTTCGTCAACGTTGCGCCGGCACTGGGCATCGACTTTCAGCAAGGTGCTTTCGCCACCGACATTTTCGCTGATCCGGCGGCGATGATGGGCGCAGGTTTGTGCTGGATTGATTATAATCGCGATGGCTGGCTTGATCTGTATCTGGTCAACAGCCACGCTGAAGATGAACGCGCTCACTGGGAAGCGCAGGGCGGTCTGCCCACCAATCGCCTGTATCGCAACGAGCAAGGACAGGGTTTCACCGATGTCAGCAACAACACACAGACCGATCTCGCTCTGCGGGGTAACGGGTGTATCGTCGCGGACTTTGATAACAATGGCTGGGATGACATCTTCGTAACGACGGATGATCCGAACGCGCTCTTGCTCAATCAGGGTGATGGTACGTTTATCGAAGTGGGTGCACAATCTGGACTCAACGCACCGGAGTGGAACTCGGCGGCGGCAGTCGCTGACCTCAATGGAGATGGGTGGTTGGATCTGTTTGTAGGCAGTTATATCGATCTCGATTATCAAGTGCCCAATCCTGTTGGTGCATTTCCACAGGATTACTATGGTATACCGGATCGTCTGTACTTGAATAATGGTCTCAACGCCGAGGGTATCCCCACCTTCACCGAGATCACCCGCGAGGTAGGTTTACTGATCGATGAGCGCACACTCGGCGCAATTTTCACCGATCTGGATAACGATGGCGATCTGGATTTGTATGTGGCGAACGATGGACAACCTAATCGTCTCTATGAATATCAACCGTCGGATAATGCTTATGGCTTCGTGTTGGTCGATACCTATGAGACTTCCGGCGTAAATGATCGCGGGAGTGGTATGGGGGTTGCCAGTGGCGACTGGACAGGCGATGGTTGGTTTGACTTGGTGGTCACCAACTGGGATCGCGAGTTGAACGCCATCTACCGCAACAGCACCGCAGAAATGGGTGGATTGAACTTCGCCTATAGCACCTATCGCATCGGCATGACCGGCTTCGGCAATAACATGACCGGTTGGGGCGTGCACTTCGCAGATTTTGACCAAGATACCGATCTCGATATGCTGACCGTCAACGGGCGCGTGCCGGTGGTCAACTTCGCTAACGACGCGGAACAGGTACGCCTGTATGGCAATCGACAGGTTGAAGGTTACGCAGGGCAGTTCCGTGAGTGGTCAGAGCGGGTGGGTTTGGATGATCTCGGCGTGTTGATGGCACGGGGTAGTGCGCTCGCTGATTTTGACAATGACGGCGATTTAGACATCGCTATCAACACAATCGGCGGTCAGGCATTGCTGTTGCGCAATCATGCGCCTGAGGGCAACTGGTTGATGGTTGATAGTGGCAGTGCCCGTCCTGGTTTACGTGCTGAACTTACTTTGCCTGATGACACCGTTTTACAGCGTGAGTTACATGTTGGCAGTAGCTATCTGGCTTCGGAAGACCCGCGTTTGCACTTCGGGTTGGGCGATCATACGCAAATCGACACGCTTACAATCACGCTACCGGATGGCACACGCATCACCTATGAGAACCTATCTGCCAATCAGACCATCGTGCTAGAGTGAACACACGGTGGCATGTGTAGATTGAATGCATATGCCACCCCTCACTATATCCATCACATCACAAGCTGACATCGTGAGACGCTATGCTATCACCCGTTGAAATACAATTGCTCATCATCACCATTATCACCTTCGCGCTGATCTTATGGAATCGTTTGCCGATTGAGATTGTCGCGCTTCTCTTGCTGGTCGTGCTGGGCTTGAGCGAACTTGTCGCGCCGGATCGTGTTTTATCTGGATTTAGCAGTACGGTGGTCATCACTTTGCTGGGCTTATTCGTCATCACCCGCGCTCTGGAACAAACCGGCGTGATTCAATCACTGGCAGAACGGCTCAACCGCATTGGCAAAGGCTCGGAGACGCGCCTCATCACGGTATTCATGTTAGCGGGGGCGGGCATGTCTTTGGTTATGAATAACGTCGCGGCAGGGGCGGTACTGTTGCCAGCTGTGGTGCAAGTAGCGCGGATCTCAAAAGTTAAAGTGTCTAAACTGTTGATCCCGATGTCCTTCGGCACACTCTTAGGAGGCATGGCAACGTACCTCACAACAGCCAATATTGTTATGAGTACCCTGTTGATTGACAATGATTTGCAGGGTTTGAACATGATGGACTTCATTCCGGTTGGTAGTTTGATTGTGGCGGCAGGCGTGCTGTATATGCTCGTAATCGGGCGGCATCTGTTGCCGGATCGTGAATCGATCACCCAATCTACCTTCCCTGATAACTTGCAGGAAACGTATCAACTGGATGAGCGCACATGGGAAGTGCGTATTATGGCGGATTCGCCCTTGATCAACCAGCCCTTGAGCGCCAGTGGTATCGGCGAAGAACTTGGACTAACGGTGCTGGCGATCTGGCGCGGGCATCACGCTATGTTCACACCAGCATCTGATGAGATCATCCGCCTCGATGATTACTTGCTGGTGCTAGGACGGCAGGAGCGCGTCGATATTTTGCTGACGTGGGGCACACAACTGCGCAACGGCACGCATATGGATGGCACAGCGAATTTCAACCGCCATGTCAACCTCACCGAAGTGATTATCCCACCTCGCTCAGAAGCTATCGGACAAACGCTGACACAACTCCAATTCCGCGATCAATTCGGCGTGACTGCTGTTGCCATCTGGCGCGAGGGACGTAGTTTTCGGACGGATGTGGGTAAGATGGAATTGCGCGTCGGTGATGCCCTGTTGATTGTGGGATATGCCGAACGCATCAAAAAAATGGCAGCACATCCGGGTTATCTGGTTCCTGCCGCCGCACAATACAGCGAAGCTGTGCGCCCACAAAAAGCCCTGATTGCCATGGCGATCACGGCGGTGGTGCTTCTGCTGGCGATCTTTGAACTATTCCCGATTCCACAGTTGATGCTGGCAGGGGCAGTCGGCATGGTGCTCACTGGATGCTTGACTATCGAAGAATTCTACGATTCAATCGAGTGGAAAGTGATCTTCGTGATTGCTGGCATCTTACCTTTGAGCATTGCCTTGACCGATAGTGGCTTAGCCGGACGTGCCGGTACAGCGATTGTAGATTTGCTCAGTGGATATCCGCCGATTGTCGTCATCATGGGCATGTTTGCGCTGACGGTATTCATCACACAGGTGATGGGCGGGCAGGTGAGTGCGCTCTTGATTGGCCCCGTGGCAATCAGCACAGCCCTCCAGATTAACATTAGCCCACAGGCGATGTCTGTCGCGGTGGCGATTGCTTGCTCAACCGCGTTCCTCACGCCGATTGCGCATCCGGTCAACCTGCTCATGATGGGGCCAGGGGGGTATCAATTCAACGACTTTCTCAAAGTGGGCATCGGCATGACCATCGTGACACTTTTGAGCCTGGCAGGTGGTTTGATGCTCATCTGGCAGTTATGACTGACCATGCATATCATCGCAAAAACCGCATGATGCAATTGATGTAACGTTGCTTGAGCCATAATCGGTTACAGACGTAACAGCAGTGAGATAATCTCAGACACGGTTTCTCGATTGTGTCGTCGTTTCGTAACAACTACTTTACTGAGACTACCCATTTTCACCAGACTCTATTTGGGCGAAGGAATTGACTTTAAGGATACCCTTTTCTGCTTTTTCGCAACAGAAAGTTTATCGCTTTCTGATTGAGGTGTCCGCTTAATTGTTTGTGTTATCCCGATTGTTTATGCAGATGCCCATTGGTGTTCACCCCTATTCAATCACAATCTGCCCGCCACTGAGAACCGTCACGTCGCGTTCTTTGGTTGTGGTCTGGAACAGCACGCCGTCATCCGTTTGCCACATCTCGGTGATGAGCGTATCGCCCGGATACACTTCCCGACTGAAGCGTCCTTTCATGCTCTTGAAGCGTGATGGGTCGTTATCGGCAAAGTGCTTGAGTACCGCACGTCCAGCAAACCCATACGTGGATAAGCCGTGTAAGATCGGTTTATCAAAATTGCCGATTTTCGCCATATCAGGATCAGCATGTAAGGGGTTAATATCGCCACTGAGGCGATAGATCAGCGCCTGTTGGGGGAGGGTGGCTTCCTCATGTACGGCATCCGGCGTGCGCTCTGGCATGGCGATTTTCTCGCTACTGCCTCGCTCGCCACCGAAGCCCCCCAGACCCCGAATGAACATCGCGCTGGTGGTGATAGCGACTTCTGTGCCAGCTTGATCGACACAACTGACTTCGGTCTCAATTACCATACCACTGCCTTTATCAAAGATGTTGCGGATGGTCGGTGTGCAGATGATTGTCCCCTCTACCGGCAGAGGCGCTTTAATTTCAAGTGCCTGCTCGCCATGTACCAGCATCATCGGGTTGAACTTGATGCCATGAATATCACCCCGCACAATATCTTCAATCAAGCGCCCACTGTAGACCACCGGCATCGTCGGCAAAGCGCAAAAATCTGCGTGCAGTTCATAGACAAACTTCAGTTCATCTTGTGCCAGCGGATCTGCCGGTGCGCCGATTCCCAACGCATAGATCACCGTGTCGCGCTTGTTGAAGGTGTATTCGATCGGTGGTTGTGCCTTGCCAATCACTGAATTGACCAGCTCTAATGTGACTGCATCACTCATCGTATGGTGCCTTTCAAGAAAATTAATTAAACCGTGATTCGATTATACAGCTTGTTGCGGGTTCGCCCAACTGCCCTTACGAGCAATTGAGCATCTTACAGGGTGACTCACACCAATTCGATCACGACTTCGGCAGCGGGCAGACGGAATGTCGTCGCGCGTATCCGTACCTGTCCGGCGCTACGTCCGGCACGCACGAACAACGCCGCTTGCCCGCCGACCAGCGCGAAGGGGTTCTCGCCGATCAGTTCAGCATCGCCTTCGAGCAATTCAAACTGTACTGCTTGTGTGGCATAGGGCAGGCGGTTACCATAGCGATCCGTGATCTTGAATACCAGACGGGTCATGTCCATGCCATCGGCGTGTAGTTCGGAGTCTTCTGCGTAACACACCAACTGACGCGGGATACTATCGGCTTCGATCTGCTTTTCGGCAACGATAGCCTCGTCGCGATAGCCTACCACGCGCAAGGCTTCGAACTTACCGCCCCAGTGCAAATCCAATCCCGTGATCATAATCGGTGGATGTGCCAGGGTGGGGAATTGCTCGTGGGCGGGTTCAAAGCGCCCGTGATGATGATCGCCCACGTACACATCAACTGCATCGACGTTGGTCAGCACATAAAAGGGATCATTACCCCCGCCCGCACGATCACCCATCGTCCAGAAGGTGGCGATCTCCATCACCAGCTCGTCGTCGGGGTGGCGTTGACTGCGATAGACGAAGGATGCCCATTTGGGTTGTCGCCACATATCCATCACCCCGTGATAACACACCCGATCCCCACTGCCGAAATCGAGATGCGTGTTGTAATCAAAGGCACACCAACCAATCGCACCGCTCACCCCGCCGGTACTCATCGCCTGTGATTGGATGCGGGCATGGCGCACTAGATGCTCGGTCTGGCGTTCTTCATTGTCGAAAGTTTTCGTGGGGAACATGTGCCCGTTGTATTCGGTGATGAGCCAGGGGGATTCCATCGGTTCGAGTACACCGTTGGTAAAATCGTTGAAGCTGTAGACATCTTCCAGAAATTCGCTATTAGAAAAGTAGCGCACGCCGGTTGTCTGGCGTGTGGGGTCTAATTCGCGGGCGAGCGCGTTGGTGCGCGTGTAAAATTCGGTGTGATCCCACGATTCATTGATCCGCACGCCCCACACCACAATCGATGGGTGGTTCCAATCACGTTCAATCATCACCTGCACGTCGCGCAGGGTGATCGCTTGCCAGTCTGTATCGCCGACGTGTTGCCAGCCGGGGATTTCCTCAAATACCAGCAACCCGATTTCATCACAGCGATCAAGAAAATATTTGCTTTGAGGATAATGTGAGGTGCGCACGATATTACAACCCATATCCTTGATAATTTCGGCATCGCGGGCTTGTAAGCGGCCCGAAACTGCCATACCCACGAAAGGATACATCTGATGCCGATTCAACCCGCGCAAAAAAACTTTCTCGCCGTTGAGGTAGAAGCCATCAGCGCGGAAGTGTGCCTCACGCACGCCGAAGCGCCGTTCCATCTCATCGAGTACTTCGCCGTTGGGCGCATGTAAACTGACCTGTGCGCGGTACAATGTTGGATCATTGAGTGACCAGCGTTGCCACGCATGGGTGCTGAGTGTCAGTGTCAGTTGTTGTGTGCTATTCGGCGCCAGCGTGATGGCTTGCTCGGCGCGGGCATCGGTATCAGCAACGTGAGCGCGTAGCTCTAATGTCTGTTGCTCGGCGTTGCTATTGGTCAACCACACATCAACGGTCACCTGTGGGGTATCACTCAGCGCGTCGGAGGCGATCACGCGCAGGTTGCTGATATGTGCCGGTTCCACATAACGCAGATAGACATCGCGGTAAATGCCACCAAATACCAGATAATCCACCTGTCCGCCATGTGGGGGGATGTCGGGGCGTTCGTGGCTATCGACTTGTACCGTCAACAGGTTTTCACCGTCTGTGAGGTAGTCAGTGATGTCATAGCTAAAAGGCACGAACCCACCTTTATGTTCAGGGAAAGTATGCCCGTTGATGGTGAGTATCGTCGCTTGCATCACGCCCTCAAAGTCGAGGTAAACACGCCGTCCTGTAGGTGCTTCCGGCAACTGAAAGCGCTTGCGATAGGTGCTGATGAACTGATACTCGCTGTCGTCGAAGTTATGCCACGGCAAACGCTGATTGGTATGCGGAAGCGTCACCGCCGTGAAGTCGTCATCTGGCAGATTGTCAGCATTTGCTTGTGGTACATAGAGCCAATCATAGTTAAATAAGTGGATGGCACGCATGAAAAACACCCTTCTAAAATTAAGTGATCATCGTCTGAGCCGGCGCAAAGTGACAACAACGATGAGCGATATGGGTTAATAATCCACTGTCCATTATAGCTGAGAAATACACAAAAGAAGGATAGTTAATCGCTTAACGATACCTGACGGCTTCTGCGCCATGACACCCACAAGCTTCCTAACAAGATCAAGTTGAGCACATGTTCAAACAGTGCGAAGCTATCGCCATGGTGGCGCGGATCCCAATAACTGACCGGACTGCTGAAGCGCGTTGACCAGTCGAAGGGGAACAAGAGTAGAGGCCCGTCATTATGATGGGTGAGGATGTCAATGACACTGTGTAAGCCACAGCCCACGCCCAACCAGAACAGTGCCCGTGCCCACGATTGCCTCCCTCGCACGCCGAACCAATAGCCGATCAGCAGATAGAGCAAGATCAACAAAGGCGCATGAAAGAGTGCGTGCCCTGTCACCCACACCGGATCGCTGAAATAGAGGGTATCGTATTCTATGCCGAATAACCCGCCGTCATTCAGCGTGCCGGCTTGCCAGCGGTCAACGAAGTAGAGCGCACTCAACAGCACCAGAGGCACATCGGGCAACACCGACCCGAGCAAGAGCGCCGATGTATGGACTGTCATCGAGGATTTATTGCGGTAAAATCGGTTGAGCGAGGCTGTGATAATGAAATGTGAATAAGTCTGCATCGGTGACTGCTCCTCTGCGCGATGTGATTATGAGTATATATGCGATCCAACGCTCTCACAATGCACCGCAGGAGATTGGTTTTTGTGATGTAATAATTAATTATGCCGCATTGGTTACTATATGGATCGTGCAGGCGACGGACGCGCTCTACACCTTTATTCTTTCTGTAACTGAGCCACATTATACATGGAGAACGAGCACGTGAAGCTGGATCAATTCACAATCGCAGTAACGAACATGAAAGCTATGGTTGCGTTCTACAACGCCGTTTTTGATGCAGGGCTGGTAGCGATTCCAAACTCACCGTTCTATGCAGGGAAGCTTAGAGGATTTGATCTGCTGTTTTGTCCCAACGATGTTGCCGAAGTCCAGGCAGAGAAAAACCGCATCCAAATACGGTTTACTGTGGAAGATATCGAAGCAGTCATTCAGCGTGCCGAAGCGAACGGCGGTGGCGCATATGGGGATCGACATGATACCGAAGCTGAGATTGGCTGGAGCATCCATGACCCTGATGGCAATTCGATAGAACTGCGACAGGTCAAGTAAATTATCTTGTATAGGAGTCTCAATTGTTGAGCAAGCAGTTGCCACCTCAAACAGGCCAAAAATACAAGAGAAGGCAAGTTATTCAGCCGGTTTTGATGCCTTTAAGTATAGATAGATCGCCGAAAAATCGATTTCGCCCAAGCCCTCTCGAAGTGCCAACTGATAAAGCTCTTTGCTGGCATTGGCGACAGGCATGGCAACGCCTGTCTCGTAAGCAGTGAGTGCGGCCATCTGTAAATCTTTGTGCATCCATTGCAAGGGGAAGTCCGGTTCATAATCGCCAGACTCGATCTTGGGCTTTTTGCTCGCCATGAAGGGCGCGACGACAGCCCCACCGACCAGCAAATCGAGCAACGTCTCCTGTGAGATGCCGAGTGATTCCCCCAGCGCCATCCCTTCCGCGAAGGTCGCCATCGCCGTTGCCAGTAACATGTTGACGACGACTTTGAGTGAGCTACCCATGCCCTGAGAGCCAACGTGGTTGATAGCGCGACCCATCGCCTCACACACAGGGCGAATTTGCTCAATGTCGTGCTCTGCGCCGCCGACAAGGAAGACTAACTGAGCATCGGCAGCTTGTTTCTTCGAACCGGCGACGGGTGCGTCGATGAAGCGGACGTGGTGATCGGCGGCGGCCTGTGCCATGCGCCGCGAAAAAGACGGGTTGACCGTGCTGCAATCGACCCAGAGTGCGTTTTCTGGCAGGGCTTTCAAGAAACCGCCTTCACCCAGTGCAGTTTCTTCGATAGCTTCAGGATGTGCCAGCATTGTAATCAGCACATCGACTTGTTCTGCGACGCTAGCCGGCGTAGCGGCCCAGGTCGCGCCCTTGACGATTAGGTCATCGGCTTTGCTGCGCGTGCGGTTGTGGATGACAAGTTCGTGGCCTGCGGCTTGTGCGTTGGCGGCCATACGGCTGCCCATGATACCGAGTCCAATAAATCCGAGTTTCATGTCGTTGGCTCCTGTTCCAGTTCCTGAGTGCGTTCTTGTTCGAGATAGCGCTCAATTTTTGTATCGAGCAGTGCGATAGTCTCCCAGAGCGTGTCAATCTGCGCCTTGATGGTCTTGCGATGTGCTTCAAGGATTTCGCGTCGTTCGCTGAGCGTGTCATCACCAGTCCGATAGAGATCGACGTAGTACTGCATTTCACTAATCGACATGTTTGTCGCACGTAACCGCTTCAAAAAGTCAATGCGGCGCAGGTCAGCAACCGAGTAGCGACGATGTCCGTTGGCAAGTCGCTCAACAGGATCGAGCAAGCCAATCTGCTCGTAGTAACGCAGCGTCGGGATGCTGACATCGGTCATTTCTGAGATTGTTTTTGTTGTGTAGGTTGTCATTGTTACACCATTTTGCCTAAGCTTGGAATCACTTTACAACCTAAAGCGCACTTTAGGTCAAGGGGGCAATTTCTAAATGATGAGCAAGAGCTTGTTTGGTTGTGTAACACGCCATTATTTTGAAAAATCGCATAGATGTATAGGTATATCGACGTATGTTCTATGCTCTATCTTTCTGATGATAGCCTGTAGCCAAGTCCAAGCCATATCGATATAATGAGGGACATGATAAAACAATCTGTGGAGAACTTGAATGCGGCGTTTGAGCATTTTCATTGTAATTTACACGCTCTTGACTGTGGCGATTTCGCCAACGTGGGCGCAAAGCTCCGGCACGATTGTCGATACCATTACCCGCCAGAGTCAGGCCGGCTTGGAATACACGATTTTACAAGATTTTCTCGATGTCACGCCTGCCGTGCGTGAACGCTTGAACAGTAGCGGAAACTATACGTTTTTTGCACCAAACGATACCGCATTTCGTAACCTAGAAGGCGCAATTGACCTCAGCATAGCTGATCTGCTGGCGGATGTGGACGTCGCAACAGCATTGCTCAATTATCATATCGTCAACGGCGTGCTGACCGCAGGACAACTGCGCCAGCGAGCCGGTCAGGTGATTGAGACCGAACTGAGCGGAGCATTTATCGGCATTCGCGTCGATGACGATGAAATTGTGGTGAATAACTTAGTTGAAGTCGTTGAGGAAGATATTGGCGCGAGCAATGGCGTGATTCATCAATTGAATGATGTGCTACTCAACCGCGTTATCAATGATTTGCTCGATGATACTTTTCACAGTACGGCAACACCGACGACCCCAACACCCGAACCGACAAACACGCCTACTTCAACACCTGAACCCGCACGCACCGCCAGCACTGCGAACGTGCGTCTAGCACATTTTGTGAGTGATCTCGCCAGTATTGAGCTAATACTGACCGAAGATAGCGCTCTCAGTAATGACGCTTACGGACAGGTGAGTGCCTATCAGTTTGTGCCACAGGGGATCTATAGCGCCCGTGTAATCGGGACTGATGCGGCCGGCAATGTGGCGTTTGAGCAAACGCTTGATCTGGCATTGCTCAACGGCGATTTCTTAACTGTTGCCGTCACCGGTTCCGTTGCGGAGGATGCGCTACAGGTTGAAACAATCAACACGGATTACCGCTCACTGGCAAATCGTGATGCGCGGGTGTTGATTTATCATGCCTCGCCAGATATATCGGCCGTGAATATCAGACTCAATGATACCCTGACCATTGAGAGCCTGAGTTACGGTGAGCGCGAACAGCGTGATCTGGATGCCGATGTGATACAACTTGAGATGTCAGCAACGCGCAACGCTGATACGGTACTGCTCGAGACACAGGCACAGACACTCGCGCCACAAACCTTCTACTTCATAGCCTTGTTCGGCACAACATCTGCCCCACAGATCACGCTCATCGAGTTAACAGCAGAGGATATGATGCGCTTGCGCAGTGGTCAATCGCCAGAAGCCAACGACAGCGAGCCAACACCCACACAAGCTGATATGCGCGACGGTTCGATTGTCGATGTGCTGGACAACGAGAGCGAATTCAGCATCTTACTTGAGGCGATTCAGGTAGCGGATGAAGCGATCATTAACGCTCTGGGCAATCCCGACAGTGAGCCAGTCACGCTCTTAGCGCCGACCAATCAGGCGTTCATCAATCTGTTGAGCGCCATCGGTTACAATCGGACGCGCCTGCTAGCTGATGAAGCAGTACTCACTGATATATTACTGTATCATATCATTGATGAGCGCGTGTTCGCCGACGATTTCATATCAGCATCGGGTACGAGCATCATCACGCGCTTACAACCACTACAGGCATTTTTCGTGCGTGTTGCCAACGACGGGCGCGTGTTCCTCAACGGCACGATTGAGTTTGAACGTACCGATATTCAAGCCAACAACGGTGTGATCCATGTGGTAGATGATGTGCTACTGCCGCAGGCAGTACTGGACGCGCTGGGTTTATGAGCTATAGACAACGCGATCAATCAAAATCAAAAGGATGATTTATGCCTTACACGGCTGATAACTTGCTCTTTGTGGCTTCCGATGATTTGACTGCCAGCGTGTTCGCCAAACTATCGGCGGAACAGGCGGGTTGGTCTTACTTGAATATGGTGGCGCTCAGTCTGGAGGCGGGTAAAACCTTCGGCATCACCATCGGCGAGTATGAATATCTCGCAGTGATTCTAGGGGGCGTCTGTGATATCCGCACCAGTCGCGGGGATTTCCTCGATGTTGGGCGCAGACCGGATGTATTCACCGGCTTGCCTTATGCTATTTACATGCCTCGCAACACCGAATTTGAGATCGAAGCACTGACTGATGATTTCGCGATGGCGTCCTTCTGGGCACCTACCGATCAAGATCACCCAATCCAGTTGATCACACCCCGTGATAGTCAGATTGAGTTACACGGCGGCGGATCAGCCAGCTATCAGGTCAACACCATCATCGCGCCCGGCTTCGATTGTCACCGTTTGACAGCGCGTGAGATCTACACCCCCGGCGGGAATTGGGCGCATTACCCCCCACATAAACATGATACCCATACCGAAACAGGGAACACATTGAGCGAAGCCTCGCTGGAGGAAGTGTGCTTCTATAAATTCGATAAGTTCAACGGCTTCGCGCTACAACGTATCTACACCGATGACAGCCAGATTAATGCAACAGTCAGCCCTAAGCACAACGACATCGTGATTGTTCCACGTGGCTACCACACTCTGACATCCCCACATGGTTTCACCACCTATAGCTTGAACGTGACGGCGGGTTCGGCTCAATCTTTAGCACATACTGTCGATCCACGTTTGCAGTGGATCGGTGAGACATGGCAGGGTAAAGATCCGCGCCTGCCGATCATCAGCCGGGGCATGGAACCCTATGAACCACCCCAATCTTGACTGATATAACCTGTTTAGGAAAGGCAAGCTATCATTAATCGACAACAGAGAGCCATCGCAGAAGGTATCTTATTCGCCGATCAGTATCAGCTGACGATGGCGCAGTTATATTATCGGCAAGGTATCCACGAACAAGATGCGCTGTTCGATCATTTCTTTCGTAGTTATCCCAATTATGGCGAGCATCAAGCCGGTTATGCAATCAATGCCGGTTTAGAGTGGTTGCTGGATTGGATGCAAGAGGCAAAGTTCCACGATGAGGAGTTAGAGTTATTGCGCGGGATGCGCCGGCGCGATGGCGGGACAATCTTCGCTGAGGATTTTCTCGTGTGGCTCAAGGAGAACGGCAATTTCAACGGCTTGACGCTCCACGCCATCCCTGAGGGGCGTGTGGTACATCCGAATGTGCCCTTGACCATTGTGCAGGGACCACTGGCGCAGGCGCAATTGTTAGAGACAAAATTGCTGAACGTGCTCAATTACCAGACCTTAATCGCCACCAAAGCGGCGCGGATTCATCAGGCGGGGCGAGGTGGCTTGTTGATGGAGTTCGGCGCACGACGCGCTCAGGGAGACGCAGCACTGGCTGGCGCACGGGCGGCGCTCATCGGTGGTGCGGATTTCACCTCGAATGCGGGCATCTCGCATGTGCTGGGCTATCCACCCAAAGGCACACACGCGCACAGCATGGTGCAGGTATTCATGGCGCTAGGAGGCACTGAACTTGATGCCTTCCGCGCCTATGCGGATGTCTACCCCGACGATTGCCTGTTGCTGGTGGATACCATCGATACGCTCAACAGTGGCATTCCTAATGCCATCCGCGTCTTTGAGGAACTGCGCCGTAAAGGGCACGAACCCGTTGGTATTCGCCTTGATTCGGGCGATCTGGCACATTTGAGCGTGCTGGCTTCGAAGATGCTGGACAATGCCGGCTTCCCCGATGCGTCGATTGTGCTATCAAACAACCTTGACGAGCTGGTACTCTTGCAGATTGTGACGCAAATTCAAGATGAAGCCCCTGACTATCAGGTCGAACCCGATCACGTCATCAAGCGTCTGGTGTATGGTGTCGGCACACGTTTGATTACCTCCAGCGGTGATGGAGCGCTCGATGGGGTGTATAAGCTGGTGGCGGTTTGTCAGAGTGATGACTGGCAACCAGCGATGAAAATCAGCGAGTCATCGAAGAAGATCACTAACCCCGGACACAAACGCGCCTATCGTATCTATGACGAACGTGGTCGAGCAACCGTTGATGTCATCACGCTGGCCGATGAAACGCTCGATCAACAATCGAACCTGCGCCTACATCATACGTCGCGCCCGAATATCTATCGTGAGTTGGCACAGGATGAGATCACGCGGATTGAACCGCTGCATGTTGAAGTGATGAAAGATGGCGAAATCGTCTATCAATCGCCTTCGATTGATGCGATGCGTGCCCGCCGACAAACCGACATTGAACAACTCGATTCTGGCGTGCGACGCATTGTGAACCCGCATATCTATCATGTTTCGCTGACGCATCGCCTATGGGAATTAAAGCAGTCAATCCTTCAGAAGATGCGTGATGCATGAGTCATTCAGGCAATTGTGAAACATTCACGCGCTTTCTAGGGTGTAATAGGTGAGATGTGATCCATACTCACCTAACGAATGATGCGGGCAAAGGCGATCAATGACTAAGGGCGCAGACGACCTAATACAATTTGAGCAAAAACTGGATGCCTTGCTATCCTCCGATATGGCACGCCAGAATGCCTTAAACGGGGAAGATGTGCTTTTACGCACTGCGGCGCGCTTGACAGCCGGCAAACATCCCATACTTGCCCCGCATACTCGCCAGCGCATTGCATCACAGGTGACGCAAATAGTGCCTGTCGCTGGTGGGGTGAACACATCATCAGTGGTCAGTTTTGGCCTGTGGTTGAGCAGTATCGCCGCGCTGATTGTCGTGGTTGTTGGCATCGGGTGGACGCTCCAACAGAACCCACAACTACCTGCGGATAACGGCGAAACGATTATTATCACGCCGGAAGTCAATGAAGCACTTACTGATGAACCTGAACGGATTGTCAGCACACTAGAAGTCACCGAGGCACCTACCGACGAACCATTGCCAATTGCTATCACGCCCGAAGTCACCAACGAACCTTCCGATGAGCCTTCGCCAATTGTCATCCCGCCCGAAGTCACCGACGAACCTGCCTACGAACCGCAACCGGTAGAGAGCGATCAACCTGTATTCTCACCTTACACCCTCTACATCACACCGAATGGGCGTGTGAACGTGCGCGAGGGTGCGGGCACATCTTATGCCGTTCTCGGCGTTGCTAATCAGAATACACCGGTGATGGTTCTTGCTCATCAGGGTAGTTGGCGTGAGATACGCTTGCCGAATGGTTTACAGGGATGGGTTTCTGCGGATTTGCTCAGTGATCGTCCCGGCAACGCGACAGGTCAGGGTAACGGTCGGGGTAGTGATGATAATGCCGGTGATGGGAATGTCAACGACAATGCTAACCCACCTGATACTGTACCCGGACGGGCTAACGGCAACGCGACAGGCAATGCCAACGGCAACTCGGGAAGTCGTCCATGATGGGCGCTTCTTAACTCAGTCGGTCTTGGATTTTCCGCGCAGATAATGGCGCTCTTTGCCATCGGCGTTGAGGTGTGTGGCGAGCTTCTTGAGGGCGCGGTGTTGCGCGGTACGAATGGCGGCAGAGTTCTTACCCATGATCTCAGCAACTTCTTCATGGCTTTTACGTTCCACAAAGCGCAAAATGAGAATATGTTGATCCTCATCGCTCAGTAGGCGTAAGGCTGCCCGTAGTTGGCCTTGTTCCTGCTGAGCGAGCAATTTTTCCTCCGGTAACGGGGTATCATCGCTCATGGTTTCATCCAATTCATTCTGGGGTTGGCGATTGCGCTTGCGATAATAATCCGCGACGCGGGCGGCGGCGATGCGGTAGAGCCAGGCCTCAAATGGTGCGCCAGTATAGGTGAAGCGTGGCAAACTCTCGACCATACGCACGAACACCTCAGCAGTCAAATCTTCTGCATCGGTTTCTGGCACTCGATAGGCGATATAGCGATAAATCTGATCGACGTGATTCTCATAAAGGGTGCTGATGGCTATCTTATCGCCGAGTTTAGCCCGTTCAATCAATTGTTCTTCGTTTGTCGGGTCTGCCATCACGTTCCTTGCTGTGTGTCTGTAGTTACAAATCGTAGATCGGTGAATGCACCCACAAGCATCCAATCTAAATTGTAACAAAAGAACGTGTTTTGTGTTGTGATAGTTTCTTAATTAATCGGAGGCTTTGGCATTCAATCGCTGACTGTGTTTTTGTGGGGGTAGCCTTGGGGCGGAGGGCACGCCCGTGAGCGTACCCCGTTGCTTATGTGCTCAGGCGCTGATGGTCTCACTGACGCCGTCGCCTGTGTATTTCCCTTCCGCTTCTTTACGAAATTGCTTGGTATAGAGCGTGTGATAATGCCCACGTTGTTTGATGAGTTCCGTGTGTGATCCCATCTCGATGATCTTGCCATGATCCAACACGATGATGCGATCAGCATTTTTGATCGTACTCAGGCGATGCGCGATGATGACACTTGTGCGTCCGTGCATCAGATGCTCCATACCTCTCTGGATCAGGTATTCGGTGATGGTATCGACAGAACTCGTCGCCTCATCCATGATGAACAGTTCCGGCTTGCTGAGTACCGCCCGCGCTAGACTGATCAACTGTTTCTGACCGGTCGAGAGCAACACACCGCCTTCACCCACTTGCTCATCATAGCCTAGATCAAACTGACTGATGAACTCGTGTGCGCCGGCAAGCTTGGCGGCTTCTTCTACTTCCGCATCACTCGCATCCAAACGCCCATAACGGATGTTATCACGGATGGTTCCACTGAACAGATGCGGCGTTTGCAACACCATACCGATGCGCGATTGCAGCGCGTTCTGGGTGAGATCGGTGTAATCATGCTCACCGAAGCGGATCACGCCGTTGGTGGGTTCGTAGAACCGACAGAGCAAGTTCACCAGTGTCGATTTCCCGCTTCCGGTATGCCCGACTAGCGCAATCGTCTCGCCCGCTTTGATGTGCAAACTAAAATCTTTCAGCACGGGATCATTGGCGCTGTAGTAGAAATCGACATGATCGAACAAGATATCGCCGGCAATCGTGCCCGGATCAATCGCGTTCGGTTTATCGACGATTTCTGCATCGGTATCCAGTAAGCTGAAGGTACGCTCGGCACTGGCAATCGCATGTTGCATCGAGGCATACACCCGTGCCATATCCTGTATTGGCCACAACATGAAGGTGATATAACCGATGAAGGCATTCAAACCGCCGATGGTCAAGCCCATGCCCACATCATTCTGAATCTGCCCTCCACCGAAGTAGATGATCCCACCGACAACTAGCGAAGCCGTGATCTGGATTGATGGCAGGAACAGCGCCGAATACCAAGCCGCCCGATACGACGAATCGTGCATACCCCGCGTCAGCTTGCCGAACTCGCGCAGACTGGTTCTTTCGCGGTTCAAGCCCTTGATGACGCGCACGCCGGTAATCATCTCATTATAGTCACCCGTGATCTCGCTGTTATAGCGGCGCGAATCGCGATAGTGAACGAGAATACGCTCTTTGAACCAGATGCTGATATACACTAGCACCGGCACTAAAGGCACGACGATCAAAGTCAGTTGCCAGTTGATATAGAACATGAAACCGAGCGCAGTGGTGATATTCATCACCGCCCACGTGGTATCAATCAAACCCCAAGAGACCAGTTCAGCGATGCGTTCGGTATCCGATGTCGCCCGCGACATGATCCACCCGACCGGTGTTTTGGAGTAGTACGAGAGCGATAAGCCCTGCAAATGCTGAAAAAGGCGCTTTCGCAAATCATACTGCACGCGCTGGCTTAGCTTGCCTGCCAGATAGATGAAGGTGAACACCAGCACAGCGAACACCACCCAGATCACGGCGTAAATACTGACAATCTCCCACAGGCGGTCAATGTCTTGTCCGATGATTGCGTCATCGATTAGTTGTAAGTTCAGGAAGTTTAGATAGGCTTCCAGAAACGCCACAGCCCCGATTGCAAAGACAAAACCGGTCACCATCTGCCAGTGGGGGCGTGTTAGACCGAGGATACGCAAGAGCGTTCCCCCGTTCATAGATGTATCGAATTCCTCTTCCTGGAAACTATGTTCGGACATTAGCCAGCTCCTTCTCTAAATCGGATTCGATCTGCGCTTGCATGTCATATGTACGGCGGTACATACCACCTAGCGCCATCAAATCCTCATGTGTGCCACGTTCGATGATGCGCCCTTTGTCGACCACGAGGATCAGATCAGCTTGCATGACCGATTGAATACGATGTGCGATGATGAAACTGGTACGGTTTGCCATCATCTGATTGAGTGCATCACGGATTTGCGATTCGGTTTCGGTATCGACACTGCTGGTCGCATCGTCCAGAATCAGAATTTTCGGGTTTTTGAGCAGAGTACGGGCCAGCGCCACCCGTTGCTTTTGACCGCCGGACAAGGTCACCCCACGCTCGCCGACTTTCGTCGCGTAGCCTTCCGGGAACTCCAAGATGACATCGTGTACCGCCGCCGCCTGTGCCGCTGCAAATACCTCTTCATCGCTCACTTCCCGATGCACGCCGTAGGTGATATTCTCGCGGATGGTGGTGCTGAACAAGAACGGCTCTTGCTCCACCACGCCGATTGTCTCGCGCACAAAGTACTTCGGGTATTGGTTGAGTTCCACACCTTCCAGCAAGATACTGCCATCCCTATAATCGTAGAAGCGCGTGAGTAAGCTCAGCAGGGATGTCTTACCCGAACCGGTGCTACCGAGTAGGGCGATGGTCTGCCCGGCTTGCACATCGAAAGTAATATCGTACAGAACCTGCGGCCCTTCACGATAGGTGAAGTTCAAATTCTTGAAGCTCAGATTCCCGCGCACATCTTTGACCGGTGGCTCTTGCCCCAAGCCGAGATCTTCCCAATCTTCCTGAAAGACTTCAACTAAGCGTGAATATGAGACCACACCTCGCGTCATCTCAACAATCAAGCGACCTAAGTTACGCAGCGGGTTAATGATCCAACCGATCAACGCCATATAGCTGATGAATGTCCCGAGACTGATGCCGGTAAACGTGATGGGGCCGATTGTTGCGAAGACATTACCCTCGCCCGTAATCACGAGGAACGCCCCTAACACATAACCAGCCAACATCTGATAGCCCGTTAGCAAGTCGGTGATGGGCCAGTACAGCGCGTGTAAGCGCATCAGAGAGACACCGCGCTTGAACTTCTCTTGATTCTCGATCTCGAAGCGCTCAACCTCATAGTCCTGACGTGCAAATGCCTTGACCACGCGCACCCCGCTCAAGTTTTCTTGCAAGGCGTTCGATACGCGCTCATCTTGCTCTTGAAAGCTCTCATAGGCTTTGCCGACTAGATCGAAGAAGAAGACCGACATCACCACCACCAGGGGCACAACGATCACCGAGAATAACGCCAGCGGCACATCCAACCACAACAACGCACCGAAGTTCACGAAGAATAACAAGATAATACGTCCGATGCCGATTGCCTGACCGGAGAAAAATTGTTGCATGGCGAAAATATCGGACGTACTGCGCTGGATCAGTTCCCCTGTTTGCATCCTGTCATGATAGGAGAAGCTGAGGTGTTGTAGATGATCGAACATATAATCGCGCAGGCGTAAAGCGATGCCTTCACCTGTTTGTGCTGCCCACGCCCCACTCAGGAACTCGAACACACCGCGCAAGCTCGCCAGGCCGACGAAAGCTAGCGCTGAAAAGGCAATCAAAGTAGCGAAGTTCGGCGGGGTTGTATCGGGATTGAGTAAGGTATCAACAATGTAACGCAACAACAGCAAACTTGCCGTATTGGAGACCGCCGCAATGCCCATCATCAAGATCGCGCCGATATACAGACGACGAAATCCCTTAAGCAAGCGCCATAAGCCTAGAAAGCGTTTGTCAGAGACCGTTGCCTTCACGTTGAAATTAGTTTCGGTAGTAGCTATATCTGCATGCAATGGCATGTAATATGCCTCCACAAGATTGTATGACTCGAAGCGGTGACGTTGATTGTCCGCTGTGGAACAATCCCAACCTATCTGAACACATTTTAAGACACCAATAAGGGTCATAATGGTTACATAGAACCTGTTTTGTGTCAATAGCAGGTCTAGCGTAAATTGATGCTATCGCGCCAAGAAGAGAGGCGTACACATCTTAATTACGCAAAAAACCGCACATTTGTTCATTGTAGCAAAGTTGAGGTGAAAATGCTGTAGAGGTTATGGTGAAAATACTGTATTTCGCTTTTGTGTAAGGCTTTTATATATCTGCCAGCTCGACAGGGTTATGATCATCCTGCCCACAAGCGCATCATGACTATGATGGGATGCGCCTATGGTAAAAGCAGGAATCTACTCACTCCTCAGTGGCTTCGGCCGTGCTCTCAGGTGTGGGCTCTGGGGTGCTTTCCGGTGCTTGAATGAGTGTTTGCATAATCACCATAATGCTTACAGGTTGCTCCAGTGCGTCACTCAGGGCACGCTCGGCGTTCTGAATTTGCTCGCCGGTCACGTCATCTTGTCCGCGTAGCGTGACTTCAAGCTGTAGCTCATCGCCATTGGTCGCACGCCGTACATCCGAGAGCATCATCCCCGGAAAGTTCTCGCTGAGTATCATGCTAATATCAGCATCCTGCGTGGTGAGCGGTGTTATGACTTCTTGATTGACCATCTGCAACCGAATGTTGCGATCTAACTCGTCTTCAACAATCTGCTCGAATTCGGCGACACGTTGAGGGGTGAGGCGTTCGGGAGAGCGTATGGTGAAGAACACATCAAGCGTGCCATCCGAGCGTTCGCGTTCTTCAATATCCACCGAGACCGTTTCAGGATGGAGGCGCTCCAGCAAAATGCTTTCGATGCGGACTTCTTCATTGGCGGTCTGCCCTAAACGGATTAACGCTACGATCACAATAACCAGCAAGCTACCCAGTAATCCCCACCAGAGCGCCACACCAATTTGTGTGTCAATTTGTTGGCGCGGGCGTAGCCCAACCCATAAGAAAAACAGATTCTCTGCCACCACGATGACGATGATGTTGGTTGAGAAGAGTAACGCAGAACCTGTTGCTAGGGGGATGTTACCGAATGCGATCCCTAGCCCAACCGTCGCAATAGGCGGCATCAGTGCAGCAGCAATCGCTACGCCTGCCAGCGCAACTGGAATCTCTTTACGCGCCAACGCAAAAGCCGCTACCAACCCGCTGACCAGCGCAATCGCAGCATCTAGCAGGGACGGTGTACCCCTTGCAAGCATCTCAGAAGTGGGATTGCTGGTGGGCAAGAGCAATCCGAACAAAATGCTAATCACCAATGACAATAAAGTACCTTGTATCAGAGTGAAAGCAGCCCGTCGTGCGACATTTAATTCACCGGATGCTAACCCGACGGAGAGCGCCCCCAGAGGTGACATCAATGGCGCAACAAGCATCGCCCCGATGATGACCGCCGTGCTGTTGAGCAGGAGTCCCAGCGATGCCAGACCGGCACTCATCATAATGAGGATGCTATAATCGATATCTGCCAATGCCGATTTACGCGCCCCCCATACAAGCTCGGTGCGTTCGATTTGCGTCAGTGCTGGATTGAAACGCTGCAACTGCCGTTGCATGGCACCTTTCACAGTGTTGCGTTCTTCTAAAATACGCGAGTACAGCAACACGGGGCCGGGTGAGCGTCGTAACAGGACATCGCTGAGATCGCGCCCGAATTCGATATCTAAATCCCCCCGTTGGGAAAACCCCAGCACCAGCAGATCGTTCTCACCGAGCCAGCGCAACATCTTCACTCCAGGTTTGCGACCGGTAATGTAATCGTGATCTTCCAGCTGTTCTTCTGATAGATTATCCAGCACATCCTGAATGACACGTTCTTTCTCTTCGCTGGGGGTGTAATCACGTTTAATGTAAGGAGCCGAAAATGGAAATTCGTGGCGTATAGCAATAGTCGCCCCGACTTCTAAGGCGCGTAGTGTGGTGTGGTTATCATCCAGTGGCACAATCACACGATCATATTCTGGGCTTTCTGAGGTGCGATAGACGATGACATCACAGGGAGCTGCTTCGATGACATTTTCTACCACACTACCCAACTCAACTTCGCGTTGATCGCGATGATACACCCCGATGATCAGCGCTTCCGCTTTGTGTTCGCGTGCGCCATCGAGAATCCCGCGTGTGATGCTTCTGGCGATTTGTGTCACCATCTCCACACTCTCAAACTGCGCGACAATCGGCTTCAGTACTTCGATTTTTTCTTGCGCTTCTTCACCCGCATCGTTGAGGGCAACAGTCAGCGCGTAGACCTTGCCCCCATCTGGATCAACCAACGAGGTGGCGATCTCCAGCATATGTGGCGCGGTATCCGGGCGAGCAATTGGTACAACGATCGTCTTAAAAAAGTTCAAGGGTTCAGGCATCGGCATTCCCTATTATCAGTGGATAACAGAATTCATTATACTGATAACCTGATAGAGCTGGTATTTTCTGAGAATTTGTTAAGATTGCTCGATGCCTGGGCTTAGTAAAATATGCCGTAATTTTTTTCAACAGGCTGGCACATGATAGATACCAACCTGAGCGATGGCTAATTGTTGAACAACAGACAGCTTTACTGCCTGTTGTGGTGTCAAATTGAAAGACGATTTCTTCTCTTGGTAACAATAAGCGATAAGCCCTGCCGTCAAATTAACAAAGAAATTATTGATACTGCGATGTCAAGAATGCGCAATCTGTGAGATAGTCTTGAGTTGCTCATTGATCGGTTTTAATGATCGAGCGTTTGCGTGACAGTAATTTATCCTGCAAAACGACGAGTTGGGTCTGCATGTTGCTAGGAACTATCGTAATCAGTTGAAACCCATCATTCCAAAGTGCATTTAAAGAGTGATTTTGACAGCTATCCTTTATCACCAAACACCTTGCCAAACAAGTCACGGCTGGCTGGCGGTCATCGATATTACCTGATGTGATTTACAAAGCGATCAACTCGCCACCGTCATTGACAATCAAATGGAGTTTGAATCCATAGAACCAGCCCATGCTGGTCTTGCCACGCTCTGCGAGCCTAGTTGTGGGGTAGGGGATACCTCTTGAATGTGCTGATAGGCTTGATGGCAGGTCAGGAAGAACTTGTCCTCGCCAATATGATCGACAAAGCCGATCTTACGCAGGCGATCCATCACCGGCCCCTTGACTTTCGCCATGTAGAAGGTCACGCCGACAGCGTTCAACGCATCAGCGAGGTTCTCTAGCACGTCCAACGCACTGACATCGATGAAGTTGACTGCACTTGCCACCAGCACAAAATGCTCGACTTCAGGATTGTCGGCGATGGTCGCCAGCACCACCTGTTCTAAATATTGTGCGTTGGGGAAGTAGAGGCTTTCATCGACGCGCATCGCTACGATTCTAGGATCAGTGGTGGTTGGGTGGCGTAAGATGTTACGGTATTCTTCAGTTTCGCCAATGCGCCCTAAGATGGCAACGTGTGGACGACTGGTGCGCCACAGGTACAACACCAGTGAGGTGATCGCTCCGATGATGATGCCTGCTTCAATACCCACTTCCAGCACTGCGAAGAACGTCACCAGCAACGAGATGAAATCTTGTTTGGAATAGTGCCATGTGTGGCGCACCGTCTTCACATCGACTAGACTGGCAACCGCCACCACGATGATTGATGCGAGTATGGCGTTCGGCAAATAGTTGAAAAGTGGGGTGAGAAAGATCACACTCAACAGTAAGAGCATGGCAGTAATCACCGACGCCATACCGGTTTGTGCGCCTGCCATGAAGTTGACCATCGAGCGACTGAAGCCCCCCGCTACCGGATAGCCCCCTGTGAATGATGCGCCTAAATTCGACGCACCTAGCGCGATCAGTTCTTGATTGGGATCCACCTTCTGGCGACGTTTGCTGGCTAGCGCCTTCGCCACTGAGATGCTCTCCATATACCCTACAAGCGTGATTGTCAGCGCGATGGGGAACAGGTTCTGTAAGGTGTTTGGATCAAAGCTCGGCAGGGTCAACGGTGGTAAACCGGCTGGCACGTCGCTGACTAGCGATACGCCAGTGTTCGTGAGATCAAATGCCCACACGGCGAAGATGCTGATGGCTACGATCAGCAAAGGGCCGGTTTTGGTGATCGGTGTGACTAGCGCCTCACTCAGCCCTAACTGGCGCAGATGTGTTCCTAAACCAAACTTAAAATAGAGTAGAACGCCGATTCCAGTCAGCGCTAGAAATAGCGTCGGCAGGTGCGTTTGTGTAATCCCTTGCCCGATGCTGATTAGGATTTCGTGGAAATGCTCGGTGCGCGGGATATTGAAGCCCAAGATATGCTTGGCTTGACTGAACCCGATCACTAATGCGGCGGCCGTGGTGAAACCGGATAGCACTGGATGACTCAGGAAGTTGACGATGAACCCCAGACGTAACACGCCCATACCAACTTGCATCACCCCGATCAAGAATGCCAGCGTAACCGTGAATAACACATAGTCAGCAACTGAGCCGGGCTCTAACCCGCTAATCCCACTCGCTACTAGTAAGCTGACCATCGCTACTGGCCCTACTGCAAGCGTGCGACTAGTTCCGAGTACTCCGTAAATCATTAGTGGCACAATGCTGGCGTATAAGCCAACCTGCGGTGGTAAACCGGCAAGCAGGGCATATGCCATCCCCTGAGGCACCAGCATCACCGCTACAATGATCCCTGCGATCAAATCGCCGGTGAGCTGTGTACGTGTACGGTCATAGTGGCGCATCCAACCGAGGATGGGCAAGTAATCACGGATGTTGAAGGGTGTATCGTCGAGTGGACGATATTCTTTGGATGATGTGCGACTCATTGTGCCTCAAGTCAATCTAGTTAACGGACAGTATGCCTTTAGCATACGCCGAAACCCTGTTACCACCGAGGCACGATCGCTAATGTGAGCTATTAGAGTGATCTAATGGGATTATCGGCTCAACGGATGGCACCGCTGATGATTTTAACGCGGATGGTGATGGCCGTGCCTTCGTCTAATTTGCTGTCTGCCTCGATTGTTGCACCGTACTGCCGTAAGATCGCTTTGGCAATTGGTAATCCTAAACCGATGCCGGGCGTTTTGCCGGTGGTATCTTCACGATAGAAGCGCTCGAAGATGTGAGGTAAAGTATCGGATTTCATGCCTTTCCCGCTATCCATGACCTCCACCTGTGCCCATTCGCCTTCTTGTATGGAACGAATGGTGATGGTATCGTCCGGACGCGTGTGTTGAAAGGCATTATCGCAGATCATACTCAGCGCATGAATGAAATCTTTCTCATTGATGGCAATTATCATTGCCTTTTCGTGCAGTTGCAAGCTGAATACACGGTTCTCTTGTTGAAATTGCTCTTTAAACTTAATGTATACGATATGTAACAACTGGTTGATATCTGCTAATTGGCTTTCTGGTTCAATCAGGCCTCTATCGAGTCGTGACATCAAAATCATCGAATCGATTAAGCGTGTGATGCGCGTCACCTGCCGTGCAATCTTATGATGGCGTTCCATGCGTGTATCGGCATCTTCGATGCGCGCCATAATATACGATAGCGATGTGATGATCGATAACGGGGTGCGGAACTCATGCGAGGCTTTGATGACAAAATCGCTCAGAATATTGATGCGTTCCTGTTCTAATGCACCCTCAAATTGTTGCTTATCCTGACGTTTCTTCTCGGTGATGTCGATCCCAACTGCCTGATATTCAACGATGCGTTGATGCTCATCAAATAGGGCACGTATATTCCATTGAATCCAGCGCAGTGATCCCTGTGTGTTGGAGAGTTGCGCTTCAAAATAACTGTGTGGTTTTTCGTAGCTCAGGCGTTCCATCGTATCCACAGCGAGTTTGAGTGCGCCATCGTCCAGCAGGGTTTGCCAGCGCGTGCCGAGTAATTGCGTGGAAGTGCGCCCCATAAATCGGCAGAATGCGCTGTTGATGAAGGTTAATGAGCCACCCGGTTGATACCGTGCAAGCATCTCCGGTTGATCTTCTACCACCGCACGATAGCGCGCTTCGCTCAGGCGTAGGGCATTCTCAGCGAGGCGCCGATTGGTCACATCGACATTTAAGCCAACAATCGAAGTCACCTGCTGACGATGATCGAACAGTGGGAAGATCGTGACGTGTAAGTAACGTTGTTGCTGTTGCACATCGGCGAAACGTGGATCAGCTTGTGTGAAATTAAACTCGACATCTTCCATCACAACCGTTTCGCCCTGCAATGCACGGCGTGCCGCATCAGCATTGCCCATGCGCTCGGCGAGAGGATCAGTCAGGATATTGTATTTGTCGATTAAATCGTTGCGCTCCACGCCGAAAATGCGCAGGTGCGTGGCGTTGACGTTGGTACAGGTGCCGTTGGTGTCAAAAATTTGCAAGCCAACGGGCATCTCCTGGATGAGGTGTTCGAGAATATTCTGTGAGGTAAATAGTTGATTTTCGGTGTTGATATGTTCGGTCACATCTTCGAATATGCCCTGTAAGCCACAGATGTTGTTATTCACATCGTAGATGGGGACTTTGCTCACGCGCACGTATATTTTCTCGCCAGTTTTAGGATGTTCGTTGACCTCCATATCATGGAAGATTTCGCCGGTTTCAAAAACATAAGCATTATCCGAGCGATATTTTTCGACTAAAGGTGGTGGTGAAAAGTCATAAGCAACTTGCCCTATAATTTCATCTTCATTTACGCCAAACAGGTTTAATAGCATCTGATTAGCGAAGGTAAAGCGTCCCTCTAAATCAATGCGATAGACGCTATAGGGGAGGGTATCCACCAGCGAACGATAGAGCGCCTCACTCTGACGACGCGCAACTTCGGAGCGTTTGCGCTGGTCAATGTTGGTGTGGGCGGCTAACCATACCTCCCCATATTCAGGATGGGTGGTGCGTTTGACCGACACATAGCTCCAGAAATCTGTTCCATCGCGGGTGATGTTGAGAATCTCACCGCGCCACACCTCGCGCTCGCGTAAGATCTTGATGATCTGATCAGCTATGCTTTCAGGGTCACTGTGGCGTGGCGAGTTGAGGATGCTCACCGGTTGATCGAGCAATCCACCTGGCGGATAGCCAAACATGCGCTCAAAAGCAGGGTTTGTATAGACAATCACACCATCACTGACACGGATGATATACACGCCCTCAGCGATGTGACTGAGTATGTGTTCGTAATATTGATTTTCGAGCGCCTCGCGTTTTAATTCCTGTACTTCCTGGCGCAAACGTGCCAATTCCTGAGTCAGCTCTGAGGATGTTTCCGATGAGTTATTCATATATTATGTACCGTAATAATCCCCTGTTGATCTTGATGCACAAGCTGTGTAGCTGAACTGAGGCAATTGGGAAGGCGCATCTTGTCATTAGAGTAGGTTGTCTTGTCCACTGGTCTGTTAAACGGTGAACATTTCTCTCTTTATTATATAACACAATTTTCTGTACGCTACTTGAGGTCTGCTACCTCTAAACCAGATTCATACATTGCGCGGATCAGCAACCTGCTTCGACAAAATAGGTTGCTGACAGCGTTTATCTTCTTCCTGTTAGTAAAGCAGGAAATTGCGCCACAGTATCGGAACGCATTGATCATTTCCGCGCTGATTGTGGCTGTTGTAGGGTATCAACACTACTCTAATTTTTGTTTCGAAGTTATTTGATGGGTGTTGATGAGCCTTTGTCTATCGATTATCCGCTGGTATCGGTATCCCCGAAGATGCGATGTGCGAGGATTTGCCACAGCAAGCCCAGCCCCAGCAAAACCGCACCGATTACCCACACGGCGAGATCAACCCAGAACGCAAGGAACAAGCAAGCGATCAAACCCGCATAACCGATCCAACGCGGGTAGAGCCGTTCTTCATCGCTGAGTTGTAACGCCGATAGGTTGGTCAGCGAGTAGTAGATCAAGACCGTAAAGGCGCTGAATGACCACGTTGTCCGCACATCACCGATCAGCACCAACCCCCCGATTAAGGCACCGATCACCAGTACGGAGATATAGGGGGTGGTTTGTGATTCGTTGAGGCGAGCAACAATCGGGGGCATATCGTGACGGCGTCCCATTGCTAGCAACACCCGCGATAAGCCCAGTAACAAATTCAGCAGAACCCCCAGCATCGCGGTGATCGCGCCGACAGCGATCAGGGGGGCAATCGCCGGGGCGAAGGATTGCGCGGCAACTTCGAGTGGAGCGGCAGTTTGGTCAACGGCGCGTCCTAGCGCATCGGCGCCGATCGTGCCCACGCCCACCAGCGCCACCGAGATATACAGTACCATTGTCACCAGCAAGGTGGCGATCATAGCGCGGGGGATGGTGACGCGCGGTTCGCGCACTTCTTCGCCCAATGTAGCGATGCGCCCGTAACCGGTATACGCCACGAACATCAGCGCACTTGCCTGTAACAATGCCGATAGTCCGCCACCATCCTGTGGTAAAAAGGGCGTGAGGTTATCGATCTGTATTGAGGGCACACCAGATACCACGAACGCTGTCAGCGTCAGCAGGGTAAGCGAAACAATCACAATGTTCGCTGTGTTCGAGCGCCGAATCCCCAGCAACACGATGACTGTCATCACAATCACTGCCACTAACGCCACGATGACGCGGATATTGTTATCGCTCACGTTAAATGCATCCAGCAGATAACCGGAGAAGCCCAGCGCCGCCGTCGCCGCTGAGGCACTCTTGGCTAGCAAAAACGCCCAACCGGCCACGAAGCCTAATTGCGGGTTGAGATAGCGATAGCCATATTCATAAGTGCCACCACTTACCGGATGATTCGCCGCGAGTTGGGCACTGTTGAGCCCGTTGAACGTCGCCACCATCGCGGCGATCATAATCGCAAAGATCACCGACGCGCCCGCGATGCCTGCGCTCAAGCCCACGCTGACGAAAATCCCCGTGCCGACAATCGAGCCTAGCCCCATCATGATCGCGCCAAATACGCCTAACTCGCGTTTGAGTTGTTGCATGTTATTCACCCTGAGTGTGTGCAATCGTTAGGCGTCCAGTATAGCGGCTTTCAATCAAGAGATGTACATGCTAGATTATGAAGACATTAACGATAGTCAGGCTACTGATCGACCATCGTTAATGTGTGTGAGTCATTTGGCAAAGTAGCCGTAGACGAAGCGTAAAAGGTCGAGTGCGTTTGTTGGCGCAGTTTCTAACTTTTCGAGCTTGCGCCCATGACTGTTATTGGCTTCGATTACGCTGGTATCACCCTTATCGATGATGTACAGCACTAGATCAGCGAGCCGTTGCCAGTTACGCCCCATCTGATGCAAGCCTTTTGCGCTTGCCCCGACGAGTGTCGCCGTTTGACTGTCAATTTCACCGATCAGCGCTTGAATCGTCCACATATCGCGCACGTTCGATAATGCGTTCGTTGCTTCGTGTAGTACTGTGCTAGCTATGGTGATATTGACGCGCAGTTCTTCGATATCTGTGAAGCCAAAAAGGGCACGTGCATCACCCGCCTGGGTCATGAAAGGATGTGTATTTTTTCCCAGCAGATAGCCGCCACTTGCCCGATAAATATCCAGCACACTGCGCGGATCGGCGCTACAGGTCGCGATGGCTTTTTTGTGCTTATCGCTGGTGGCACTGTGTTGTTGATGACGCTGGTTCAGTACCACGATTGCATGGGCCAGCTTACGCAGATCGTCGCTCAGTTCGCGCAATTGCCCGAGGCTTGACGAGCGGCGCAGATGTTCAATTTGCAAACGGGCATCACCTAGATTGGGTTGCGCGTTAGGATCATCGTAATTGTTGACCAGTGCCTGCAACAGATCGACGGTGATCTGTAATGAACTGGCATAAGTCAACCAATCCATGCGGGCCATCAAATTGCTGAACTCATACGATAGTTGCAATTGCTTTCGCACGTCTGCGCCAAGCTGATCGCTATAAAATGAGATCATGTGGCGAGCGGGTTTTTCCTGTGCTTCGCGCACATATTGACGCACTACTTCAATCGCATAGGGGCGCGTCTTATCACGAGCGGCGAGCATCTTGTAAGCGTGATTGATGACACTCAAACCGGTTTTGTTGTGATCGGTGGCGGCACAACTTCCCATGATCCGTGCCGCAATCCGTAAACGTTGGGGATTGCCACGTCTTGATATGTATTTCAACAAACTATAAATGACCTGCGCAGGCAACATCTCGAGCAAGCGATGATTGTCGCCGACATCACGCATCACGCGGTCAGCGAGGGGCTTGAGGTCTGCACTCCAGCGTGTGCCTTCCAGCGCACCGAGGATCACTGCTATGATCTGGATGTCGTTCAGTTCTAGCGCTTCAAGTGCCTTAACTGCTTGTAAGGCATCACTGGCGGTGAGTTGTGTTTTGGCGAAGGTCTCCTGAATGGATTGGATATAATCGTGTTGATCTTCTGCGCCGTAAATATCACGAGATTGGGCGATCATCAGTGTGCCCAGTGCCATATAGTTCTGGCTCAACAGCGCCAATTGTAAGAGCAGGCGAGGCGCAGGGCGCTTCATGTTGGCGATAGTATGCGTTTGCATCGCTTCGACGATACCAGTTAGCATACGCCCGTCAATCAGCGTGGGATTGACGTTGAGCGCTTTTACCAGTGCCAGCAGACTGCGCTCGTCGATCAATTCGATGCGCTGGTTGGTATAGGCTTGTTTGACCAAAGCGACTAACGCGCTGATGCGTTGATCGTCTGGTAAGCTCTGCACCGCCCGATACAGCGTGCCAGCGGGTGCAGGGCGATCACGCTGGGAGAACAACGTCAGCAAACGGCGCATATCTGCCGGCAAAAATTGTACGAATGCCGGCGTATTCATCAGCGTCTGTAAACTCGCATCATCGAGATGATCAATCGCCAATAGTAAAATTTTGGTGGGAATTGTCGCATCCTGTTTTGCCAGCGGTAACGCGCGGTCAATCACGCGCCCGATAATGGGCGTGGCACGTTTGCCGAGTAAGCGCATATCGTCGAGATATGCGCTGATCATCTCGGCATCTTGGTCTTCGATTAGCTCATCCAGTTCAGCCAGTGAGGCACGTTGGAGCAACTGTTGCCAATCGTTCCCTGTCGGACTGAAGGGATTATCATGCCAGCGCACCAGCGTTTCGAAGATCACAGCACCCTGTCCGCTATTGAGCGCGTTCGACATGTATTTGTACACTTCTTGCTCAATGTCAGGGTGCTGGTTCATGGTGGCGATCACGGCATCGACGTATTGCAGGTCATCCAGTGCCAACGAGAAATTAATTAGATGACGCGCATACATCACGCGCTGTTCATCGGTGAGCGTAGGGTCATCGGCGAGGATTGTGGCCACGCTTGCCACCTCAACCGGCATCCCATTCGCCAGTGATTGATCGACTTTGGCGCGATGTGAGGCATAATCCAGTGCCTTCGAGAGCGAATCGCCATTGGTGAAGCGCCAGCCTGCCGTGCTTGTCAATTTTTCGGTCTCGCGTGTGACCAGTTCAGGGTCAAGGCGCATCTGGCTGGTGACGAAACGGCTGTACTCATTCTTGATCTCTTTGCCGGAGACTTTACCCGTCTCCCAATCGTAGATTACCTGCTGATCGTCATCACTCGCCTGTGTCATGAACATGATCTGCGCTTTCAGGTCGTTGTTGGGGGTGTGATGCGCGAGGAAGGTCACGCCGAGGCGTGTGGAAGCCGGCAAGAGCATCAGCAAGCCTTCAATGAATTCCAGACGCAGGTTGCCATCTAGCGGGGCATTGACAATCACCAGAGGCGTGCCCGATACAATCGCGCCGATCAACGGTTCGATATTGCGAATGTTGTTGTGTGCGTGCGACATCAGGTTGAGTAAGCTATCTACTTGCTGTTCAGTGCTGATGCGCACATCAGGCAAGTCAATCGGCGTGAGTGTGTCGCCGAGCATTTCATATACGGGTAAGGGGTCTATCACATAGGGACGCAAAGCGCTGAGGTTGCCAGCTAGCTCGCGTACGGCATCGCTCGGTGCTTGAATGAATTGGTAGATCAGCGCGTCACTGATAGGGTCTTGTTCCACCCGTGCGATAGTTAGCGGTTGCTTGCGCTGTGTGCGTAACATGCCCCACGCCACGCCGGAACTGTTTGGCAGAGGGGTGAGGCGGGCGGTTTCCAGCACCAGCGCGATGAATGCATCAGTGATGCCTGCTGAACGCGCTAAGACGCGCATCTCGCCCTTAGGCGTGCCATGATGCACCAGTTGTCCATAATGAAAATACTGCAAAGCATCCATAATTTGCTACTTTCCGGTTTTTGCGTTGGCGTGTGTCGCTACCCGCTGATGAGGTCAGACGATGTGCGGAGTGCGTGCGTTCACGGCATCGCGCTCAATATCATGCTGTCCACAATAGGACTCAGCTAAATGGTATCACACTAAGCGGGAATTCATCACTAAAGATCGTTAAATTGTGGATGAAGGATGTTGCCGGTGTGCCCGATGCTGGACATGCATCGGGCATGTAGGGGATTAATGCAGATAAACTTGTCTGGTGATAATCATGCCCATGCGTTCGGTGATGTAGGGTTGGACTTCACCGGCATCTAGCACAGCTACAAACTTATTGAGTGTGGCGACTTCCGGCCCGCCTTTCACCTGTAAAATGTTGGTGACGCAGGTCACTGGTAGGCGCAACCCCCCCGCCAGAAACATATCACAATTGGGCACAGTGACGAAGATATGATCGAGATCGCTGGTGTAAAACTCGCTATTCATACCACTGATAATTTGTTCGAGCGCGACGATCACATGCTCATGTTGATCGGCGATTAGCGCCTGTGCGGAGGCTTTGACTTGTGACTCAGGATAATGGGCGAGTAATCGGCTCAAACTAGAAGATAAGCCCCACGCGCTGAAGCGAAAGATGTTGGCTTCTTGCTCGTCAATCGGCATCTTAGCGATATGCCCGAAGTTGATCCCATATGCCGGCGATGTCCAGCGTGCCGTTTGTGTGGTGATCGCGGTATGATCCGTTCCCGTCAGTGACTGTGAAGGGAGTGAATTGTTGTGCATCAGTCGGGTTTTGCTTTCTGTAATCGGGTGAATTCCCCGCAGACTATACTGGATCATGCCAGAATTGCAACGGGCAATTGCTCACCCCTTGCGCGGACGAAAGGCATTGATCTTGCTGGTATCTGTCGTCAGGAAGGGGCCGCCGATTAACTCAGTGCAGTAGGGCACAGCCGGCATCACCGCGTCTAAGCATTCTTTGATGGCTTTCGGGTTGCCTGGCAGGTTGATAATCAGCGCCTGATTACGTATGCCTGCTGTCTGACGTGACAAGATCGCTGTTGGTACGCTCAAGAGGGATACGGTACGCATTTGCTCACCAAAGCCCGGCATCATCTTCTGGCAGACTGCTTCGGTGGCTTCTGGTGTTACATCACGCGGGGCGGGGCCGGTTCCGCCAGTGGTGATAATCAGATGACAACCCTGTTCATCCGCCATGTCAATCAGCGCCTGTGAAATTGCCGAAACCTCATCCGGTACAATCTGCGTGATAGCATCCCATTCGATTTGTAGCACATCATCAAAATAAGCGCGGATCGCTGGCCCACCACGGTCTTCATATTCCCCGCGTGAGGCGCGATCTGATACAGTCAGGATACCGATTCGGGCAGACATGCGTGTTCTCCTCTTTCCGTTTATTGCTTGGCACGTAACCACTTTAGCACACCATCGATTAACTGTGTAAACTCGCTTTCAGGCACTTCTGAGGCGCGGATTTCATCAAACTGTTGCTGTAGTGTGAGCTTATCGACCGAGTCAATATCACCGATGACGACAATCGAAGTTTTAGGCGTTTGCTCGTTCCAGGGTTCACCTTCGGTGAGCGCGACGCGGTTACCGACTAATTGTAACACCACTTGCAGATCGGGAAACTCGCGACTGTAAATCACGCCTTTTGCGCGGAAGATTGTGCTGGGTAGATCATCAAGCACGCGCCGTAAGGCACTTAGCACCAGTGGATCGTCCGATTCCCATGCCCATGTTGCAAAGACCAGGCTGTGATCGCCGTGTTCATGATCGTGCAACTCATCGACGTTGTGCGCGTGTACGCCCGGACCACTGGTATCAAAGGCCGTTTGTGGGTTGTAAGTGGCACTGCCGATGATGGTCTCGATTGGCACATCGCAATATTGCGTCTCGATGATACGCGCCTTATCAATGATGCCTTCGATCCACTGATGGGCTTTTTGGCGGGTGGTATCATCAATCAGGTCTGTCTTGTTGAGGATGATGATATCCGAGACGCGGACTTGCTCGCGCAAGAGTCGCTGTGTATTCTCTTGAAAACTGTCAAACTGCTCGCCATCGACAACCGCCACGATGCTATCAATCTGTACATGCGAGCGTAAGAACGAACGATTGAAAGTCAGTACCACCTGTGCTGGATCCGATACGCCACTGGCTTCAACAATGATGTAATCAGGTAATGGGTCACGCTTGAGCAAATCAGCGATCGCCATCACCATGTCTCCACGTATGGTACAGCAGATACACCCGTTGGAGAGCGTGATAGTTTCGCCTTCCATGCCGACGATCAGCTTGGCATCAATGTTGATTGCGCCAAAGTCATTGACGAGTACCGCAATGCGCATCTTATGATCGGCATTCAACACACGGTTGAGCAGGGTGGTCTTACCTGCACCCAGATAACCGGTGAGAATTGCCATCGACACTTTCTCTTTATTTGGTAGGTTCACAGCGTTCCATCCTTTATCCTTGCTTGATGTGTTTATGACCTATTACCCCCGCGGATGTATGAAAACAAGTGTGTTTACGTTATCCTATCGTAACTTTACATCATAATGTTATAGTCCGATGTTAGAATGAGGTTATAGTACACTGCCTCAAGTCTAAAAGAAAACCTTGATTTATTGCCATTAATATACAAAAAGCGAGGATAGAGATGAATAAAAGAGCCTTATTTGTGGCAGGGGGGTGGACAGGGCATGAACCTGTTGCTACTGCTGAATTATTCGCAGACTTGCTCACGCAAGCTGGCTACGAGACCGAAATTTCCGATACGCTCGACAGCTTAATTGATGTCGATCAGCGCGATGATCTCGATTTGATCGTGCCGGTGTGGACGATGGATACAATCGACGAGGCACCTCTGAAAAGCTTGATGCGTGCTGTTGAGCAAGGGGTAGGGCTAGCCGGTTGGCACGGTGGCATGGCGGATGCTTTCCGCAATAGCCCGCCGTATCAGTTCATGGTCGGGGCGCAGTGGGTCGCGCATCCGGGTGATATTATCGAATACAGCGTACAAATCCATGATGACACACACCCTATAACCGCCGGGTTGGGTGATTTCACCATGCATTCTGAGCAATATTACATGCACGTTGATTCGTCGAATCAAGTGCTGGTAACGACTACTTTTGATGATCGCTATCACGATTGGATCGCTGGAACAGTGATGCCGGTTGCCTATACACGGCGTTGGGGGCAAGGGCGTGTGGCGTATTGTTCGTTGGGGCATGTGCTGACAGATTTCGATGTCCCTCAAGCGCGTGAGATCGTGCGTCGGGGCTTACTGTGGGCGAGTGGCTCGTTATAATGCCCCGCTTGATACACTTATCACGATTAAGGAGGCAAATATGCCGGATATGCTGGTTAAATTGTACGAATTATCACCTCTCACACCCTTCATCGAACGCCAACACACACAGGGGATTACCGTTCGGCGTGCCCTCGTGCCGGAGAAGCATCTGGTGCTGGATTGGGTGCGCGAGCATTTCAGTGATTATTGGGTGAGCGAAACCGATGTGACTTTCGCTCGCACGCCGGTCTCGTGCTTCATCGCCACCGAAGGCGGGGTGATGATCGGCTTTGGTTGTTATGATGCCACGCGATTGGGCTTCTTCGGGCCGACAGGTGTAGGTGAAACTGGACGTGGGCGTGGCACAGGCGCGGCACTCTTGATGGCGTGCTTGCATGATATGTATGCGCAGGGCTACGGTTATGCGATCATCGGCGGGGTGGGGCCTGCGGAATTCTATACGCGTATTAGTGGGGCGACCCTCATCCCCGATAGCTCGCCGGGGATTTACGCGGATTTATTGCGCGTACCGGATGACGAAACAGCATCCTAGTGTACCGATAGTGCGGGGTGTGTATCTTGCAAAACCCCGCACTGAGTTTGTCTTTGTTTAAATTCAACGATAAACACACGTTAAGAATGTGCTAAGTAACACTTGCGCTGTAGATGAGGTTGGTTAAACTTGCAACGGTTATTGACTAAACGGGAGTAAACCCCTCACCATGAAACGCACCATACCCTTTTCCTTTGTTCTTGCACTTTGTTTGTTGATCGCATCTGTCGCTCTGACAACTGCTCAAGAAGAAGAATTCGTCTTTGGCATGGTCTTAGTTGGGCCAGAAAATGATCAAGGTTGGAGCCAGGCCCACTTTGAAGGTGGTCAGTACGTCGAAGAAAACCTCGATGGCGCACGGATGCTCTTCTTTGATAGCCTCAATGCCGCCGACACCCCCGAAGTTTCATTGCGCGATGTCGTCTCCATCTTCGTCTCCGAAGGCGCAGAGGTGATCTTCACCACCAGCGATGCTTTCGAGGAAGATACCTCTGCATTAGCAGGCGATTTCCCCGATGTGACCTTCATCAATGTTTCCGGCGATGATGTGTTGCTGGGTACCGCGCCGGAGAATCTTGGTAATGTTATGGCGCAGATCGAATGGCCACGCTTGATCGCGGGTTGTGCGGCTGGGCTGGCAACAGAAACCGGTCAGATTGGTTATCTGGGGCCACTGATTAACGCTGAAACTCGCCGTGTGAGCAGTAGCGCGTATCTCGGCGCAGAATATTGCTATGACAATTTTAACCCGCTCGCTGAAGAACAAGACCTCGTCTTCGAAGTCACCTGGATTGGCTTCTGGTTCCCGATTCCAGGCGTGACACTCGATGCCACAGAAGAAACCAACGCTTTCTTTGATCGCGGTTTTGATGTGGTGATGAGCGGTATTGATACCACCGAGATGGTGACCGTCGCCCAGAACCGTACCGAAGGCGGAGAACGTGTCTTCAGTATGCCGTACAACTCACCGACGGGGTGTGGTGTCGGCGAAGATAGCTGTCTGGGTGTGCCATACTATAATTGGGGTCCCGCTTATCTCGCCATCATCGAAGATGTGATCGCAGGTGAATGGCAGCAAGAGTGGAACTGGCAAGGTCCTGATTGGGATGATCTCGACAATCCTGATACCAGCATCACCGGTTTTGAAATTGGCCCGGGTATGCCGGAAGAACAACTGGAAACGCTGAATGGCTTCATTGATGAGGTTGTTGCCTTTGCCACCGACGAAGAGAACGCCGGACGCATGTTCCTGTGGGAAGGCCCACTCAGCTTGCAAGATGGCACCGTACTCGCTGAAGAAGGCGAATACGTATCCGAAGAAGATATCTGGTATTTGCCACAATTGCTCGACGGTATGGTAGGCGCGAGCGAATAACACAACGCACAGATCAAACGGGCTTAGCGATTGCGCTAAGCCTTTCGTTTTTGCTGACCGATCAATCAGGTACGCGATTCATGCATATCGAGCTAAACAAGATCAACAAATTTTTCGGAAGCGTTCACGCCAACCAAGATATTTCGATCACCTTTGGCGAAGGGCGCATCATAGGTATTTTAGGCGAAAACGGCGCGGGTAAATCCACCTTGATGAAGATCTTATCAGGCTATCAACCGCCGAGTAGTGGTGAGATCATCATCGACGGACATGCCGTGCAATATGATGGCCCGATTGCCGCAATTGCGCATGGCATTGGCATGTTACAACAGGATCCGCTCGATGTAGGCGCGTTCACCGTGCTGGAGAATTTCGTATTCGGGCGTGCTCCGCGTTCGTGGTGGGGGCGCTGGTTCGACGATCATCAGCACGCCCGCCAACAACTGAGCGCTATCACCGAACGCTTCGGCTTTCAGCTTGACCCTAACTTGCTCATCTCTGAATTATCTATCGCTCAACGTCAACAATTAGAGATCGTGCGGTTGCTGGCGCAAGATATACGCTTGTTGATCCTCGATGAGCCGACAACTGGCATCTCCACCGAGCAGAAAAGCCTGTTATTCGATGTCCTGCGCACAATGGTGCAAGAGGGCATGACGATCTTGCTGGTCTCTCACAAATTAGAGGAAGTGATCTCGCTGTGTGATGAAGTGGCAGTCTTGCGGGCGGGCGCGATTGTCGGCACACGACAGATGCCGGCTACTAAAGTCGAACTCGTGCAATTGATGTTCGGTGCAGATTTGCCGACACCGCAACGTCAGCACAAAGATCTCAACTCACAGGCCGTCTTGCTCAACATGCAGGATGTCGCCATCAGTGCCGGGCGCTTGCAGATGACAAATATCAACCTCAGCGTGCGGCGTGGCGAGATTATCGGGTTAGCTGGCTTGGATGGTAGCGGGCAGGAACTTATCATGCGCGGGATTGCTGGCTTGCACCCGCTCGATAATGGCGCTATCACGCTCTATGACGTGCCGATAACGGGCTTGTCATATCATCAATGTATGCAACATGGGTTGATTTTCTGCGCGTCGGGGCGTATCGAAGAAGGCTTGATCGCTGGACTGACGTTGACCGAACACGTCGCCCTGACAGAAGGATCTGGCATATTTATTGACTGGCAACGCGCACAAGCCGATACTCGCGCTAAAATTCAGGCGTATGACGTGCGCGGCACGCCCGATAACGCCATTGAACAGCTCTCCGGTGGCAATCAACAGCGGGTCCTGATGTCACTAGTGCCGGAATTGCCGGGCGTGATGTTACTTGAACAACCGATGCGCGGGTTAGATGTAGATTCGGCGGTGGGTATATGGGATAAATTGCTCGAACGGTGCGAAGCTGGATCGGCGCTGATTTTCAGCTCGCCCGATCTCGATGAATTGTTGACCTACAGTGATCGGATTCTCGTCTGCTATGCGGGCGAAACATACCTGATCGATGATCCTGCCAATCTAACCAGCAACCAGCTCGGGTATCTGATCGGTGGAGAATTTGAGCGTGTACCATGAAATTGCGCGATTTTACCATTCGCCTGACTTTAACTCTGATCCCTATCTTGCTCTCTATCCTGACTACGGCTGGCTTGATCGCACTCATCGGGGGTGATCCGGTGCGCGTCTATAGCACGCTATGGGAGAGCGCCTTTCAGAATCAAGAAGCCTATGCCAAAGTATTCAACGTGTGGATTCCGCTGACGCTGGCGAGCATTGGTCTGGTGGTCACTTTTCGGGCGGGCTTGTGGAATATCGGCGTAGAAGGGCAGATCGTGATGGGGGCTGTCTTTGCTAGTTGGGGGGCATTGTTCATCGAGTTACCTGCACCGATTTTGATCCCGATTAACTTGCTCTTAGCCTCTTTAGGTGGAATGCTGTGGGCGTTGCTGGTGGGTATCCTCAAGACGCGCTTCGGCGTGCATGAGATTTTCGGTGGGGTGGCGCTGAATGCTATCGCCAATAATATTGCGATCTTCTTGATTGCTGGTCCCTGGCAACCCCCCGAAGGTGGAAGCGCCCAATCGACACCGCCATTTCCTGAAGCCAGTTTGCTCCCGCGCTTCTCTGCTGAGTTCCCCGTGCCGACAATCTTACTGGTTATCACGCTGATGGGTCTGGCACTGGTGGGCTTCTTGCTGTATTTCACGCGCTGGGGGCTTGAACTCAAAGCCGTAGGGAAGAATCCGCGTTCGGCACTGTTGCTGGGCGTGCAAACTGAACGGGTGGCGCTCTCAGCATTGGCGCTGGGCGGGGCGTTCGCCGGATTAGCCGGCGCACATCGTGTGTTGTTCTTCTATGCATCGTTGCGTCCGCTAGTGAGTGGTGGTATTGGCTTTCTTGGTTTGCTGATTGTTTTGCTGGTAGGTTTCCGTCTGATCTGGATGCCTCTGATTGCCTTCATCCTCGCCGCGCTCTTATCCGGTAGCACGCGCCTGCAAGCCTTACAGCGCCTCTATCCTGAACTGGTGGGCGATAGCTCGCTGGTGGGCGTGTTGCAGGGCTTGCTGGTGTTGATGATCTTATACTTTAACGGTATCCGCGAACGCTGGTTCAGCCCTGCGCCAACAACAGAGAAGGAAAAACGCGATGAATGACGCGCTACTTAACACGCTCAACAGCATCATCGCTACAGCAACCCCCTTAATCATCGCTAGTCTGGGCGAGACTATCACCGAACGTGCCGGGGTGATTAACCTCTCGCTCAACGGCTCAATTTTGCTGGCGGCGATGCTAGGCTTTGCGGTTGCCTCGCTGACGGCTTCGCTGTGGTTGGGTATTATCGCGGCGATGATCGTCGGGGCGCTGGTTGCCTTGCTGGTGGCGATTGGCTCACTCAGTTTACGTCAAGATCAGGTGGCGGTGGGTTTCGTGCTGACGCTTCTTGCAGCCGATCTGGCGAAATTCCTCGGTACGGATTTTCAGAATATCAGTGGGCCAGTGGCTCGGCGCATCATGATTCCCGTCTTATCGGACTTGCCGGTCATCGGGCGCGTGTTCTTTCAGCATGATGGCTTCGTATATGTCAGCTTCATCTTGTTGGTGCTGGTTTGGGTGTTCTTATTTCGTTCGCGCCCCGGCTTGAGCTTACGCGCTGTTGGCGAACGTCCGGAATCGGCGTTCTCTCGTGGGGTTAATGTCACGCTTCAGCGTTATGGTTATACCTTGCTGGGTGGGGCGTTAGTTGGGCTTGCTGGCGCGGCTTATTCGCTGGGGGTCAAAGCGGGTTGGCGGGCAACGCCAGCGATGGATGGCGACGGCTGGATTGCGCTGGCAATCGTGATCTTCGGGGGATGGCATCCGGCGCGGGTGGCTTTTGGTGCGTATTTATTCGCCGCTTTGCGTTCGCTGGCATCGGTCATCCAGCGCGATCCGAATCTGGAGATACCGATTGTTCTGCTCAACACCTTGCCCTGGGTGCTGATGATTGTCACGCTGGCGCTGGTCAGTGGTGGTGTGATCGAACGTTTATTGCGGACACTTCCGCGTCCGCTACAGCGACGCTTACGCAGTTTCTTGCGCAGTGATCCCCCGCAGGCACTCGGTCAACCTTTTGAGCGAGAACGCGGGTGATATGGCATCAGCAAAGTATTTGTTCGTAAAATTATCCTTTTCTATAATTCTGCGCTATGCTCTAAGGATCATCCATTCTAACGAAAGATATGCTCTGTGAATGCAGGTACAATAACGCTTCTGATTTATATTGTGGTACTGGTGCCATTGATGGCTTTAGGTTTTTATTTTGCACGGCGTAAGATGTTTGATCCACAGCATAAAGTGGTGATGACACTGGTGGTGATCCTCAACTGGGTGTTAATCGGCGCGGTGATGATTAATTCATATTCATTAGCCGTTGCGCCTAACTTGCCGGATAGCTTGAGTGATAGTTTTAACCTCATACCGACCATTCACGGTATCACGGGTTTGGTGGCGCAGTTGATGGCGACGTATCTGGTATTGTTGATGTGGACAGAGAACACGCCTTTTGAGAAAATCGTCATCTTCCGTATCAAGCATATCAAGACACCGATGCGTGTCACGCTCAGTCTGTGGTTGATCACGGTTATCATGGGCTTTGGTGTGTACGCGGTGTGGTACGGTGGCGAGAGCAATGCCAGTGGGGATACTCCCGCACCTGATACGACCGAGGAGGCTATACAATCTGATGCACCAGCGCTCGATAGCACTGTAATCCCTGACTCTGACCCATCGATACCTGATGCCATTGTAGAACCGCCTGATTCTAATGCGCCCCCACCGGACACTACCGAAGCTGTTGATGGTTAAGTCTACGGCATACTCTGCGATTAAACGATCCCCTGCGCATCTACCGGGCAGGGGATTTGTGTGTTAATCGGCGCTATCGTCGTCATCTAGCAGGCGCTTGAGTTCACTCTCCCACACATCATCAAGTGGATCGAAGATCTCCTCCTCAAATTCTTCCGAGAGCAACTCGAAGTAATCGCGTATATCTGACGATGATAAATCTTGTAGCTCTTGCACCTTACGATTGAGTACCTCAATCAGTTGTTCGGTCTTGGATTCCAGCTCGGTGAGGTCAAAGCGTGTCTTGAGAAAGTAATTCACACGGCGCATTACATCCAACCACGCCATGAAATCATTCTCTAAGCGCAGGGTGTTCTCCAGCGCAGTGAACTGACCGAGGTTATAAGTGGGCACGAACGCATAGAAGCTGATGTATTCCATGTTGCGCTCGCTGGCACGCTTGCTCAGAATTGAACCAATCGCTGCCCCGCCGTGATAATCCGATAGATTGACCATCAACTTATCAATCTCCGGCTTCAAAGATCGCATACTATAGGTGCTGGAGATCATGCGGTGCTTGTCGTAGGGCACTTCTGCGAACACCCCGCCGAAGCCCACCAACCGCTTCACATTGAGTTCTTGTGCCAGATCAAGGATCGCGCCGATGTAGCGTTCAACATCCATATGAGGCTCATCGCCGATGACGTACACGATGCCATTACCATCGACTTCGCTATAGTAAATGTCATTGTGAGGTGTTTCTAACGTAACTGGATACCCATCTTCAAAGCGCACCACTGGACGCGCTAAATCATGCGTGCCGGGGAACTGGAAGATGTAGAAGCCATCCGGTTTGATCGTGCCGATTTTGCGGGCGTTTGTCTCTTGTGCCAGGTATTTGGGCAAACCAGAGGAGATCGAGCCGGCATCCGCCCATTGTCGCCAGCCGATTAACATATACATCGTCTCATGCTGGGGTATTTCGCGTAAATTTAATGCGCTGTTCAAAATGCAGTCCTCATTAACTCAAGCGGGCTTTGCACCAGTATAATCGAGCATGAACAAAAATTTACGCCCCAATTACCCCACGCGCGTAAGAAAAGGACAAGAACTGCTCACCTATCACCTCTTGATAGGTTTTTTACACTTCGCCAAGACAATTCTTACGAAACACATTTAGGCTAGAAGCATAGTTCAATAAGCAAGGGAGTTCAAACAAAATGAATTTTGATCAACTCAAAGCCAATTGGCAAGATTTGCAAGGTAAGGCAAAAGAACGTTGGGGCGAGCTGACTGACGATGAGCTTACTCAGGTAGAAGGTGAAACCGAGCAACTCATTGCCAAAGTGCAAGAACGCTATGGTATCGCCAAAGAAGAAGCCCGCGAGCAGGTCAACGAGTGGCTAAACGAACTCCGTGATACTGAAAAGAAGTGAATAAAATAAAGAAGTGAATAAAATCGGGCAATCATGTTGCCCATCAGTAATGTGATTACCACACCACACTTTATGCAAAGTGTGGTGTTTGTCTATTTGCGCCCGATGAAAATCGTGCGTTCATAGTCATCTTCGATGGCGGATACGGTAAAACCGATGTCCTGCATCAACTGTATCCAGTTTTGGCGGCTGAACAGACCGAGTGTGTGTAGTTCGTGTTCGATACGGGGTGCTTTGCCGTCTTCGTGCAGGATGAAGGCATAATCGGTGCAATAAGTCTCATCATCCGGATCTGGGTCATAACTCCATTCTAGATAGCGTGCCTGCCGACTGTCACCATCATGACCGCCGTGTTCGGTAGATGGCTCAAAGGTTTCTTTGATGTGATCGGGCGCAAAGAGACACATACCATTCGGCTTGCAATGACTGTAGGCGGTCAACAGCGTTTGCCGTAAATCGTCGCGGGTGGTCATGTAGTCGATGGCATCGTGAATGAACACCGCGTCGAAAGTTTGTTTTAGGCGCAGTGTTCGCATATCGCCGACGATGTGCGTGCAATCCGAGTTGAGTGTTTTGCTCAGTGCGAGCATCTGCGGAGAGAGATCGCTCAAAGTCACTTGCTGAAAAGTGTGTTTCATGTGATAGGCATTATTCCCGCCCCCACTGCCTAGCTCTAGCAGGGTGACAGGAGCATATTGTGTGATCGGTTGCAATTGTGACAGAAAAAAGTGGGCTTCGTCCTGATAATCCTCCGGTGCTGAGATCAAATACCACCAGTTAGCCAATTCATTGTAAAATTTGTTCAAGGTGTATTCGCATTCTATCCATGCTAATTCGATATAAATACTGTAGACTTGAAAGCACATTCACACAAGATTTGCAGTGAACAGAAGCGCAAGTTAGTCCTCATTTTGCTTATCGAACAACTTGAGCAGTTACCCGGCAACAGCGATTCGGGTACAGAAGGTTGCCACAATATTTGTTGCCAGTTACTATAATTGTGATAGTTATCCCATCTTATTTCGATCTCGAATTCAGTGTTGTTGAGTGCTTAGTCTGAGGATGTATACCTATGCTTCTTTCCAGTTCCAAAACAAGCAACTATGACAAAGTTAATCAAGATATTCGTTTTTTGATCCAGTGCTTGCGTGAGATGCTTGAAGAGGTTGGTGAACAAGCTCTTGCAGACGTATTGCCATGGCAGGATAGTCGTTCGACTGAAGTGATACCTGACGCTACCAAGCTGATTCAGCTTTATTCCATTGCATTTCAGCTGTTGAATGCTGTTGAGGAAAACGCAGTCGTTCAGTACCGCCGTCAATTAGAACTCCAGAATAATGAGGCTTACTTTTCTGGCTTATGGAACCAGACGCTACACTATCTGAAAGATAAAGGTCTGACTGAAGAGCAATTGCTGGATACACTTGCACGGACTCGTGTCGAACCGGTTCTGACAGCGCATCCAACTGAAGCTAAACGCTTTTCAGTGCTCGAGCAACATCGGAGTCTCTATCTACTACTGGTTAAACGGGAAAATCAGATTTATACGCCACAGGAACAACATGACATTCGTGATGAAATTAAGATTGGTCTGGAACGTCTGTGGCGCACAGGTGAAATCTATCTGGAAAAGCCAGATGTTGCTTCGGAAGTACGAAATATCCTGTACTATTTACGCAATGTGTTCCCTGCTGTGATTCAGTCACTTGACCATCGCCTCGTGTCGGCATGGATTGAAGCGGGTTTTGACCACAAGCGACAACCTGATATCGATCATCTACCACATCTGTCCTTTGGTACCTGGGTGGGTGGTGATCGTGATGGTCATCCACTTGTAACATCAGAAGTGACCCAACAAACACTGTTTGAATTGCGCGATACCGCATTGAACCTGGTGCGAGAGCAACTGGTAGAACTTGCAAAGAAGTTGAGTTTATCGACATGGTTGCAGACAACCCCGCTGTCGCTACAAGAATACATCACCAATATGAGCGAAGATCTCGGCTCACTCGGGCAGGACGCTCTTGATCGTAATCCAGATGAGCCGTGGCGCCAGTATGTTAACCTGATGGTGGCACGCCTGCCAGCATCCCCAACAAATGCTGATAACAATCATGTTTTGACTTACAAAACAGCAACTGAATTGGTGCAGGATTTACACGTTTTGTACACGTCGCTATACAAGGTGAAAGCAGGTCGTCTGGCTACAGCCGATGTTCTACCAGTTATCCGCATCGTTCAAACATTTGGCTTCCACATGGCAACCCTTGATATCCGCCAGAATAGCCATTTTCATGATTTAGCCGTTGCACAGCTCATGATAGCCTCCGGTATTATGGATGGCGATGATTTCCCCAACTGGGATGAAGAGCGACGACTGGCATTTTTGAAGCAAGAACTCCGCACTAACAGACCATTTACGTTGCCGGGTATGCAACTAGGTGCAGAGGCAGATGCTGTCATCAACTGCTACCGCGTGCTGGCTGATTACATTGCTCAGTTTGGCAGGCTTGGCCTGGGCGCTCTCATTGTCAGCATGACCCGTAGTTTATCTGATTTGTTGGTGGTCTATCTTCTGGCACGTGAAGGGGGGCTGATGACCAGCACATCGGAGGGTCTAGTCTGCCAACTACCTGTTGTGCCTCTCTTCGAGACCATTGACGATCTCGAACATAGCCCGGCTATTCTGGCTGATTTTCTGGAGCATCCGATTACACAGCGTAGTTTGGCTCACAATCAAGTTGCAGGCGAAAATGTTCAGCAGGTTATGATAGGATACAGCGACAGCAATAAAGATGGTGGCATTTTCGCAAGTTTGTGGCATCTTGACCAGGCGCAGAAGATGTTGACCGATGTAGGTCGCAAACACAATGTACGGATTCGTTTCTTTCACGGGCGTGGTGGGTCGATTAGTCGTGGTGCGGGCCCAACGCATCGCTTCATTCGAGCTATGCCCGGCGGTACATTAGGAGGTGACTTGCGACTTACAGAGCAGGGAGAAATTATCGCCCGCCGGTACGCTAACCGCTTGACTGCCATACATAATCTCGAACTTTTCCTCTCTGGTACTGCGCGTAATTTAGCCAAAGATCAATACCTCGAAGTCCCTACCCGTCCTGATCTGGAAACGATCATGGCTTCACTGGCAAAAGCTAGCTCTACAACATACCGTCAGCTACTTGAAACGCCACACTTCATTGACTTTTATCGACAAGCTACACCGATTGATGTAATCGAGTTAAGCCGGATTGGTTCGCGCCCTGCTCGGCGGACTGGTAAGCACACACTCGCTGATTTGCGTGCCATTCCTTGGGTCTTCAGTTGGAGTCAATCACGGTTTTTCCTGTCGGGTTGGTACGGTGTGGGTTCAGCACTCACAAAATTACAAGCTGAACGCCCGGATGATTTTTCTCTAATACAAGCAAATGCGTTCGATTATCCGCCGTTACACTACATCATTAGTAGCGTTGCTTCCAATTTAATGCTGGCTGATTCCGATCTGATGCGACGTTATGCCGCTCTTGTCATGGATGATAATATCCGGGAACTGATGTTAGAAAAGATACTTGAGGAACTAGATCGGACTCGTGATGTATTTCAAACCATTTATGGTGGTATGCTTTCAGACCGTCGTCCCAATGTCAATCAAGTTATTGAACTGAGGCGCGAACCCCTGACGAAACTTCATATACAGCAGATTGAACTATTGCGTCAGTGGCGCAAGTTAAATGTTGATGACTCTCAAGCAGAGCCAACCTTGCTTCAACTTTTATTATCCGTGAACGCGATTGCCAATGGTTTAGGGACAACTGGATAATGCTCGAATAGGGAATTGCATACTTACCCCATTTAAGAATTGAATGGGGTAGATCATACATTTATGGCGTAGGGGCAGAGTAGCCTACAGGGACATATCCAATACCTACTTGATCTCGTCGGACATAATCACCCTGTGGTGGGGTGCCTTCCTGAATGTATCCATGAACGCGAGGACTCATCTCTGAAGGCCACGTGACACCTTCAAAGTCTGATGTATCAATAATTTGTGCCTGATTCGGATAAGGTCGACGTTCATGTGGCCATACCGCGTTGCCCAGACTCCCATATTGTCCTGAAGGCAAATCTAAATAGACATTCTCAAAGGTCACATCACCGGCATCAGGTACATTGCTTAACCAGATAAGATAACGTGCGGTAGGACGACCTATAATATTCGCATTGGATATGTCAACTGTTCCTAATGGCCCATTAAAATCTGCTTTTAGCATAAATCCTTGATAATCCGTTGACCCGGTGAAGTGATCAACTCGCAACTCGCGCACATTACCGTAGGGTTGGATCAGATCTGGATGATTATCGGTGAAATCGACCTGATCACGCGCATGAATGTCTTCGATCCGTACATTCTGGATCTGGACAATGGCATCAGGTGCATCAATCTGGATACCTTCGCTCAGGTCTTCACCATAAATCAACATACCCTCAATATGGACGATACCGGTGGCGTTTCTGATTTTGAGTCCGGTACGACTAGAGCGTGTCGGATTATCGCCTTGATAGGGTATGTCGATTTCACCACCAATTAGTACAATATTACGACCACCGTCAATCTTCAGTGCTTCAGTAACCGGGGTATCGGGCATGTTCAGGATATAATCTTTATCATCATCTAATCTGATCGTGTAATTTCCACTTGCACTTATATCGATTGTTGTTGGATCATCTAACTCAGGAGGTGACCATCGTAGCAGTGTAGATGGTTGAGTAGAACTAGATTCATCTTGCGCATGGCTGACTGAAATAGTGAGTAGGCTTGCCATCACTACACTGATAACAAGTATTTGTCGTAAAATTCGTTCAAGAGTTTGATTGCCTAGTTTCATGTTAGCCTGTCTTTTATTACATTGAAAGTTAAGGGTCTGGCATATACACTGTTAAGAAATCAAAATTACACCCATCGAGGCGATAATCCTGAATAAAGTATATGAAGTCAAGTTGCTTCTAAAGCTACCTGACTATGCATATGCATTAATCCCCGTTTGTAACTGTTCTCTACATTAGGGTAATGAACGGTTTGTACATAATTTCTTATCCACAATAACTGGCACGATTAGCTAGCTGGGATACAGCATCAACTGATTTGAGCGGATTCGATAGGCTCACTGTCAACCCAATGGCTTAAATCTCGATCCAACAATGTCGATAAACTTGACACTTCTGCTTTGAACACTTGTTTGAGTTGATTTTTAACTTTTATACTCATTGAAGGACGTTCCTCCTGTTTTTTATTCAAGCCGCGTAGCATGTGTTTAATTTGGGCTCGCAATTTTCTTGGAACCCAGGCATTCGCATATTTACGAACAAATTCCGGTTGATGATTAATTAATCTCGCTACAAGTTTACTTCGGGGTACGCCATGTGAATTTACAGTCTGAACGTCAGGCTCGAACGTTGGGTCTACACCCAAAAATTCATATAAATCCCGTAGTACCTTTGCTTGATCCGTCTTAAAATCATCAAATATAATGATGTGTATCTGTTCCTTACTGAAAAGTTTCTGATATCTTTCGATTTGTTTGGTATAGAGAGGAATCTCTGAATAGTAGAGCTTTTCAACTGCGGAACCAATTGGAATTCGTTTGCCCTGGCGACGATCGCTTTCAGCTTCCAACGCTTCCTCAAAATCCTCAATGTCTTCTGTGCCCATTTGTAAAGCAAATCCATGCCACGAGTAGAGCATTTCTACAGGGTTACGAACAGAGATTACAATTTTTGCATCTGGATTAAAATCTTTTATCTCCTGAGCTGCTTTTTCTGAAAACAGATACCATGTCGATCCCTCTCCACAAATTTCATGATTGGCTTCTTCAAAGAGTTCAAGGTAGTCCTCTGAGGTTTTGAAGCCCCGACGTGTTTCGCTAAGATCAGACCCAAAATAGTGAGGTTCCTTGAAATAAGGAATGAATATATCTGGATGCTGATTTAAGAATTGACAAATTGCTGTTGTCCCGCAACGTGGTGCGCCTACAACAAAAAAACTAGGTTTTGGACTCGTGTTTGAGTTATTCATAGGTCTTTTTATACCATACCTTAATCATTCTATTGATAAATATTTTGCTTCCAATAGCTTCATTTCCTCATCTATCATCTCAGTTAAGTTCAACTTTGCATATAAGCAAAAGAGAGCAGATAGGTTAAACGGAATTCGATCTGTTACTGCTGGATAGAGCTGTATAGATGCACCTGATAGCATAAACATACAAGGCAAAAGGTAAATATAGCTATACTTACTTACTCTATATATTTCAGCTATTTTGTCTTGCTATAGAAAAAGCCCCCAAAAATTGATGAGAAAATCCCTAGACGTTTATGTACGATATAGGCTAAGTAAAAATTCCAGACTACGTTCGAGAGTGCAAGCGCCAATGCCGCACCGGTGACACCCAACCACGGAACAAAAAAGATACAACAGACGAAATTTACAATCACCCCAATGATAAACCCAATCAGGGCATCACGCTCAAATCCTGTCATGGCTAAAGTAACGCCAACATTTCCTGTTGCAATGTTAATGATATCCGCAATAATCAAGAGACGTAGCGCAGTGACACCTGAAGTAAATTCCTCGCCAAATACCAGCAAGATCCAATCGCCGAAGATTAACAGACCTAAAGCAAAAGGGAGGGATACAACAAAAATGAGTAGAACACTTTGAGTGGTAACTTTTTGCAATGCTCCCATATCCCGCGCGGCAAACAAGCTAGCTATAGTCGGAGAGATAACCACCCCGACTGCGACTTGTGCAAATGTAATCAGGTTCGTCATCCTAAATATGAGGGCAAAAATACCGGCGCCCTCTGGGTTTTGGTTTGCACCTAAAAAGATTGTACCTAAACGCCCGGTAACAATGATCATCCCGCCCATAAGCATCAAGGGTAAAGCACTAGTAAACCACTCTTTCCATTCATAAACGGGTTCTGCTATTGTAACTTGTGGTGGTAAATGCCTCGCCAATAAGAACATACTCGTCAATAAAGCACAAAAAGACGCAAAATTATAGATGACTAGTGCAAAGAAGGCATTTAGTTGTATGGCTGTAAATAGTGCAATGGCTATAAAGAAAAGGATCGCTATGCCAGGCCTAATAATCAGGATAGGCATTTGCCCACCCAAAACACGATGTAAGCCGCGTAAAAACCCTTCCCATATCATCGTCAATGCGGTGATTGGTAGCGCAATCGTCCCCATCCAAAGCGTCATTGATGAGTAAGACATCTCGCCATCACTCATTGAAGTCACAATGAAGATGCTAAATATGATGAGGATCGAGAAAGTGATAACGGTATAAATCGAACCCCGTATCAAACCCCGTATTTGTCCCCAATTTTCCTGTGTAACTGAGGCAGAAACGATCTTAATAGATAATCTATCTAGACCAAAAATTAAAGGGATGATGAGCAAGTTGACCCATGCAATTACATATTCATAGATGCCATATTCTTCTGCACCTAAGATTCTTACTAGGACAAAGCTATAGGCGAAAATTAAGAATATGTTGATAATCTTAATCGCAAATGAGCCAAATGATCCCCGAATGATGTAACCTTTTAGCGTGTCTTTATTTGACTTATTCATGACAATATCTAAGAGATCTCGAATGTAATTCTTATATAGCATTTTTCTTAACCAATCTCTGATTTGTGAAAACATCAATATGACACTTTGAAAGGTGACTTCTGGCAAAGGTGCCAAACAGGATCATTTCGACGTTGCGCCAATCTTCATTTAGGCAGAATGAAAGGCCTAATTCCACCCATTTTCCATTTCCAACTGCGGAATATGCGCTTAGCATGCCTTTCAGCGCATTGTTCTTGACCTTGGAGAAATCCGCTTATTGCCATGATGAAACATATGACGTTTCTGATTTACTTTGCGAAACTCTAAAAAGCCAAGACTTTTATTTATCTCTTTGAGATAAAATTCAACGCGTTCGGACACCATATTCGATTTGTATATCTACAGATACAACCAGTTGATCAGGCACAGTCGGAAATTGTCTATTGATTCTTATATTCTGGGTGTTCTGGGGCGCATTAACTAAATCCTCTACTGTTGTCACTGTAAATGGTGATACAGTTATCAAAATAGACGGCCCAAGTAAAATTAATGACTCACTTGCAATATTTCTAGCTTGTTCTAAACTACGTTGAAGCCCATTTAATAGAGCCTGATCTTCTGCTTCCGTGAAATCATCCACAGTGTAAATGACGTTCTGGATACTATTTGCCCCATTACTCAGTGCAACTTCAACAACACCTTGAATCATCTCTAAATCGCTAATATAAACAGTCAGAAGGGCTTGTGTACGAAAGACAAATTCCCCTGTGACACCACCAGCCGGGTCGAGGACATCTTCATTGATAATGGTGACGAGTGTGGTTGCTATATCATTCTCAGGAATACCTTCTGACCTTAATGCAGCAACAACATCACTTTGTGCTGTTTGGGTGGTCCGATAGACAGATGCTGTGTCCGTACCAACTTGCTCAAAACCAAATTGAATTATGGCGAGATTGGGGGATACGGTAACTGAGCCAGTAGTGTTTACAATGATTCTGGGCAAGAAGGAATCTGGTAACTCCACCACAACACTTTGATTTTGTAAGGTGGGTATTGGTACAAGCAGTGAGCTATGAATATAACCATCTTGTCCCGTGATTATGATACGATACCAGATAGAATTTCCACCCACTAATGAACCCTCAACCGCTTCGATTACTTCAACAAATTCACCTGGTTGAAGTACACCAACAACATTTGATGTCGTGCTCGGTGCGTTACGCGCGTTGACAGCACTCTCTGAATTGACTTGGAAAATTCGTGGAGTCTCTTCACCTTCGTCATCATCTGCCTCTGGCGCATCTTCAGTTTGTATTTCGACATCGACTGGTTCTGTATCATCATCCTGAGCGATAACAGTGCCTAAGCTCATAGGCATGGTAAAAAGAGCCAACATTAAACACCATAAAATCGTCTTCTTCATAATCGACCTCTATTCGCTAGTTAGACATATGTGTCAATTTTCTATTATTCCATTGTATACCGATACGCCGCAAGTAACTTGCTCTTCTGATAACTCCATTCTAGTTCTTCAACCATTCGCTTGCGCCCTAGTTTTCCCATTTCAGCGCGTTGCTCAGGGTTGGCTAAGAGTTCTTCGATTTTGGTAGCAAGGTCAGCTACATTATTCGGCTCAGCATACAGAGAAGCATTTTGCGCAGAACGACGACCTTCTGTTAGATCATATTGCACGATAGGTTGTTCCAGCGCCATATATTCCAGAATTTTGTTCATGGTTGATTTGTCATTTAGCGGATTCAAAGGGTCAGGGTCTACACAAACATCACAAGATGAAAGCCGGGCAATCATATCTTCATCGGATATACGTCCGGTGAATTCAACATAGTCTGTAATATTGAGTTCCTTTGATAGATTTTGGAGAGATTCAAGCATAGGGCCACTGCCGATAAAACAAAATTGAATGTCAGTTCTCTGGCGATTGTTGATTAACTCAGCAGCTGCTCGCACAAGATGATCAACTCCATCAAATTCCCCCATAACCCCTAAATACCCGATCATATATGGTTTGCCGTGTTTATACTCCGGGTTTGGTGCTACTTTGATAAAGCGGGATATATCGGGGCCACTGCGGACAACAAAAATGTCTTTTTCTGACTTTTTACCGCGTGTCATTGCGACTTCTTTATACGATTCATTGGTGCTTATGACTGTATTCGCAGTCATAAACGTCAAACGTTCCGTAATTTTGAGCAAATGATAGAATAGACCACGTTTATTGAATTTCGATTCATATAACTCAGGATTCAAATCATGATGATCGAAAATAACCCGTTTACCTGAAAACAATTTATAAGGTAGAGAGATCATAAACATTAGGTCAGGCGGATTACAAATATGAATCACGTCAAATCCGCGTTCTTTGTGAATCTTACGCGTTAAGCGCCATTGTGCACTTAAAGCTGAGGAATACTCGCGTAAATAACCGCGCACTGAACTCTCTTCAGGTGGCAGATCATGGCGATAAATATGAATCTCATCAATCACTTCATACAAAGAGGTATATTGCTTACCTGTCGGGCAGATAACAGAAACCTCATACCCTGCATCCCGTAATGTGTTACATTCCATCCATACACGTCTATCAAATGGAACTGGAAGATTTTCGACAATGATTAAAACAGATCCCAGTTTTTCTGGCATTCAAATCGTCTCCATATTGTTGGAAATCATAGATTTCTAATTAACTTCGGTAGTAACTCCTGCACTACTAGGGCACTCTATCACGAGTGACCTTAATAGACCCTAACAAACTTCGATGATGCCGTGAATTAGACCAGATCATCAGAACAAGGACAGGGTAATTCTAAAAACTGAATGGTAAATTTCGAATATGCGTGATCCTCAGATTCGCCATATAGAGGGATCTGTTCCAAAGAGTAATCGATTGATAAAACGCATAGGATGATATGCAATGGCTTTTAAATAACAGATGACCATTGGGATAAACTGTTGTCTTGCTTTATAAATTTTGCCATTCTTAATCAATTGCTCGCTTTTGGTACGCATCGCTATTCCGAAGTGTTTGAGAGGGGACAAATTATGGTAATACTCAAGGAATTCATCTAAGGTCAGTGTTTTACCTTGTAATCTCATCTCATGACGCATATGGATAAACCGATGAGCTTTATGCTTATTGGATACATTGACAGTGGATAAACTCTCAGTATGTTGGCGATAATCAATAAGTACTTCAGGTAATGCGAGGCACTCACCATATTCTGCCATTCTATCCCATAACTCACCGTCTTCTGTGCCATGTATTTCTTTGATTGGCCCTTCAGATAAAAAACCACCTACTTGATTGAAGACATCGCGCCTGATCATGGTGTTTGCTCCATATAGACTGATAAGTTTTTTTGTGCGATCAAGCTTATGAAACTCTTCAGATGTTGTCGGGCCATTTTTGAGAATTCCCATCTTATGCCCGTCAGATGTGATCATCTGCAGGTAAGACCCTAATACGACTACATTCGGATTTTCTATCATATACGCCAATTGCTTTTCGAGCCGAGTTTTATACGCAATATCATCGGAATCCATAAATGCGATATAATCACATTGACAAAGTTCTACACCATAATTCCGTGCTAAACCAGCATTTTTGACTTGTGCCTGGTACGGTTTAATCCGTGAATCTTTGTTAGCATAACTCTGGATAATTGACCATGTTGTATCAGTAGATGAGTCGTCAACAATAATAAACTCAAAGTTACTATGAGTTTGATTCAGAATACTTTCAATTGCTTCCCCAATATACTGTTCTGCGTTGTGTGCAGGCATGACAACACTAATCATATTACTCACAATTATCTCCCCTAGGACATCTATGTTTTCAAGAATTCTGCCTTATTTTCATTCGATATACAATACCTCTGCATCTAGACTCTATTTTGGCACGAGAAGCTTTTGTTTCTGCCTTTCATGAGTAAAACCCTACAAAATAAGACGATAGTATAGGAAAGTATTGAAATTTATTGCAAATTAGTACATGATCACAAAGTTTATTATTATAAGAAAATTTATAAAGTTTCTATTTATCTTAGCCTAATCACCTGTTGTCAGTTAAGTATATCGACCGGGTGTGAGTGGATGACTCCGGCAACTTTCTGAGTTTCCCCCTATTTTAGGGTATTGATAGGCAATTGCGTGTATATTTTAATATAGATGTATTAGTTGAATGAACAAGTTGAGTTAGTTAGGATAATCTGACGACTATGGAAATTTATGTTCAAGTCATATTGAAACGCATGAAATATGTCATCCTTGTGATGCTCATATCAGTTGGTATTGCAGCAGGGATTACATATATCACTCCAGATTACTACAGATCATCAACAACTCTCTTAGTTCAGCCCTTTGGATTAGGGAGCGTTAATAACGCAACATACTCGTATTCACAACAATTAGCAACCACATTCACAAATATTCTTGAAAGCCGATCAGTTGAAGAAGAGGTTGCACAAAGTATAGGTATAGAAGATGTCTCTGATTTACCCGATTACTCGAGCGGCCTGATACCCGAATCCGAGTTGTTCCGGATTTCAGTGACTGACTCAGATCCGAATTTAGCACAGGAAGTTGCTGATATTTTAGCGGCTATTCTGATAGAAAGAATTTCTTTACAGTATAGTGTTAACCTAAATAACATCGAAACTGATTTGACAAATCGTGTCCTTGAGCTGGAAGATGAAATTACCGGGCTAGTTCAGGAACAAGCAGCATTGGCGGAACAAGTACCCAGAAATAATGTAAGAATCGCAGAGATTGATCGGCTACTTGCATCGAAGGAATCAGTTTACAGAACACTACAGAATAGCTTAAATGATATGATTAGCGATCAATCAGCACAATCAAATCTGATTTCAGTGTTTGAACCCGCCATCTTGCCAGACAAACCAGCAGGGCCAAGCTTTGTAATCAATCTTTTTGCCGGCATCGTAACTGGCGTTGTTGGCGGCTTAAGTTTTGCATTTTTGTTAGAAGCTTTGCAACCTAAATTATACTCCAATTCGCAAATTGAAGCAGTGATGCGTACACAAATCCTCAGTACAATCCCCAAAATAGGTAAGCGAGATCTCAATAATGTCTTAGAATTTGGGACAAATAAATTATTGATTGAATTCTTTCGGCGATTACGAAACACAATAGAATCACTAATGCGAGATCAGTGCGATGGTAATTCAATTTCTTTTCTTGATTATGAACACAATGAAGAAAACGGCGTGCTTTTGACGTATTTTGGGATTGTATTGGCTCGTAGTTCTAAACGAACAGTTATCATTGATGTTAACAGCTATCATCCGACAATCCACACTAAGTTAGGTTTAGAAGAAAACCTTGGCTTAACAGATGTTTTAGATGGCAAGTCTGAGATTAAGGATGTAATACAATCTACAGCTATTGAACATTTGGATTTCGTCTCTGTTGGCACACGAACTGACTTTGCTGTTGAGTTATATTCATCTCCAAAAATGTCGGAATTATTGACAGAATTAGAAAATATGTATGATTATGTATTGTTCAATGCACCGCCAATTTTGACTGTAACGGATGGTATGGTCATTGCACGCCAACTGTGTACAAATGTCATTGTGATGAAACCCGATGCAGATAAGACAGTAGCAGAAAAAGCATCCCAAGAATTGCGTAAATTGGATATTAAAGTTCTAGGTGTCATTCTATCCGGTGTTGACTTAAACAACAGTCAGAGACAAGCTCGAAAGTATATTAAGTCACATGTAAATTGATGCGGTGCAACTTTACAAGGATTCAGGTCGAGTTGGATCTATTATAAGTTAAATGTTTGATAGATCCCATTCTACTTGATGATGTTCAATGTACAGAAACTCCACTAGAGGCCAATAATGAGCTGGACTTACAGTATATGGTTATCGTTTAAACAGTCGCCTCTCTTCCACGTCCTGTTTGCGGTTTTGATAGGTATTATCTGTGGTATTGGTGCAATTTTATCCCCCCTTATTACAGTTTTTCTATTCATTGGTATTATTTTTTTGGTTATTAGTGATATCATAAATAAGCCTCTACTCGCTTGCTATATCTTAATATTTGCGACTGTGATGACTTCAGCAATGGAACGTGGGAGAATAATCCCTATGCTTGTTCCTGCCGAAGTGATATTAATTCTAGTCTTTGGCTTGTCTTTAGCCTATGTCATCACCCACTTTTTTGATAAACCGATGTCTGTGACAATCTTATTTGGCACAGTAATTCTAATATTAGGTACATCAGTGATACCTATACTCAGTTACAACATCAGAGATATTCCTGTATCTTTCCAGACGATTTTTAAATGGGTTGCGCCTGCCCAATATCTACTATTATTCTGGATATTTTCGACTATTCCACGGACAAGGGTGGAGCGAGTACGTGTGCTTCAGGTCATGTTTTTTTGTGCTTCTTTAGCTGCGATTATTGCATTATTGCAGGCAGCACGCATACCAATTATCTTAGATTTGCTGTTGAATTGGTATCCAAGTGGACATACTGAGGATGCTGTTTTTGCTACCGGAAGTGGGCTGGGGCGGACTACGTCAGTCTTTGGTGCGTGGAACGTATTAGGCACGTTTTTGATGGTCAATTTCCTTTGCCTGGTATCCCTACAAAACGAAAAAATGCCAAGACTTTATACAATTAACATGGCTTCTTCAGCAATTTTATGTTTGTTAGCATTGCTGGCTAGTGGGTCATATGCGAGTATTTTTGGGACGATGCTTGGTTTTGTATTTTTGAAATTGATTGATCCACGGGGTCTAAAAAAACTAATACCCGTGTTTATCGCTGCCGCGTTCGGCATTATTTTGTTGCTTCCGGTCATTAGTGAGCGCTTCCTATTCCAATTCGAATCATCAGGCTCTAGCAATAGCATTATTCCACGTACGCTAGCCTGGAGGTTTGAGCAATGGAATGACATATATATCCCACTGGTGGCTGAAGACCCTATTTGGGGCGCAGTAGCAAGTTTTGAGCAATATTCATTTGCTCATGTCGATAGCCAATATCTTGAGATGTTAATAAGTAAAGGTTTTGTTTCTCTGATCGCTTTCATTATCTGGTTAGGATTTATTCTGATATGGCTTTTGTATGTTTTTCGTCACGAATCCACCATAATGAGTTCTCTCGCTCTCGCAACCATAACTTGTTTTTTAGTTATGATCTTAATGGGGATTACCAATCCGGTATTTGCCTATGCGGGTGTGATGGATTATTTGTGGATTTATATCGCTCTTATCGCAGGTAGCCGGAAAGATAAGTTACATGTTGCATATTGATCTAGACTTTGCACATGCTAATGATTGCTACCATAAGTGAAAAAAGACATCGTGTGATGCCTGTTATATTCAATCAGGTCGAGGGCTAACAAAGGCGCTTGTCTTGTCCTAGAATATGCGGACAAGACAATAGGCCTCAGTAGCGATGCCACCCATTTAGAGAATCGATTCCAGCGTTTTGCCCTGACGGCGCAAGAATTCACGCAGACCGATCTTATCGATGGTCTTGATTTCTTTGGCGGTGATCCGCACGCGCACGAAGCGCTCAAGTTCTTCTACCCAGATGCGTTTGGATTGTATGTTGGGCTTGAAGGTACGTTTCACGGTGTTGAACGCCTTGGAACGACTCTGCCCGAAGAGTGGCTTGGTGTTGGTGATCTTACGTTTGCTTGCCATGTTTGATCTCCTCTTCGGTCTAATCAGCCTAGTATTATAAAGCCTTCCCCCTATGAAATAAAGATCAAATTCAGTCGAGATCGTTACCTGTATGGATTTCCACTTGAACTATCATCTGCTCCAAAGTGGATTATAATGGGGATGCTAGTATCCCCGTAGCGCGGGTGATAGCCATCAAGCTCAATACCAACACGCTAACGCATTGCAAAGGATTATTGTGAGCGATAACAAGAGACAATTCCAGATTCATCTGCCCGGCTTGCTGAAAGTGCTCGCCGAGAGCCTGTATTCCAGCAAAAAAGTCGGAATTCGTGAACTTATCCAGAATGCCCATGATAGCTGTGTGCGGCGACAGGTTGAAGCTAATGAGACCTATTATAAACCGCGCATTCAGATCCATATTGATCTTGACCAGCACAGTATCATCGTTGAGGACAACGGCTCCGGCTTGACTAGCGACGAAGTGACCGAGTACCTCTCCACCATCGGGCGCAGTTACACACGCCAACTCGGGGAAGATCTCGCCATCCTGCGCCCGGAAGAAGCTAGCCGTCTGGTGGGGCAATTCGGCTTAGGCTTCCTCAGTGCCTTCTTGATTGCTGAAGAAGTGATCCTCACCACGCGCTCTTATCAAGCGGATAGTGACGCGATCATGTGGCGCTCTGCCGGCGATGTGCATTATGATGTGACCACGGTTGACGATGTCTCGATTGGCACGCGGGTTGAACTGCGCGTGAAGCCCGAAGCCTCGTTCTTGCTCAACGAGCGCGTGATGGTTGAGATCGTGCGCACCTATGCTGATTTCCTCGAAATTCCGGTGACTGTCGGTGCGGGACAAACGCCAATCAACAGCATGATTCCGCCGTGGGCATCCGTCGACGCTGATACGGCCATGCGCGATTATATCAACCGTGCTTTCGGGCAGAGTGCGCCCCTCGCCATCATTCCCTTGACCGATCAAGAGATTAACCTCGGTCATGATTCGATGACGATTCCGTTGGAAGGTTTCTTGTTTGTGCCACCGGGGACGCTGGCTTCTGTACAGGAATACGGTGACGTGAACATTTACATTCGCGGGATGTTCATCACTGAAACGCACACGCGCCTCTTACCCTCATGGGCAAAATTTGTGCGTGGGGTGATCGACTGCCCCTATTTACAACCGACTGCCAGCCGTGAAGATATCCAGCAAGACGAGATGTTCTTCAATGTGCAGAAGGCGCTCGATGAACAAATTACCAGAGGAATGCGCGAGATTGCCCGCAATGACTTGATGACATGGAAACGCATCGTGCGCGGACATCGCTATTTAATCATGGGGTGGGCGGTCAAAGATGATGCGTTCTTCAAAGAGGTCATGGATATCATCACGTTTCACACGCCCGATGGGGAAAAGACGCTTCCCGATTACCTCGCCGAAACTGACGGTACAATCTACTATGTGCAGAAGCGTGTCGGCTCACAGCAGGATCAACTACTAGGCGCGGGTTATGGCGTTCCCGTGATCGACGCACCGATGACGCTCGAACCAGAGTTCCTGCGTAAATACGCACACATGCACCCCAACGTGCGCGTGATCCATATGGAGAATGATGCCAATCAACTACTACAACCCGCGCCGGAAGCCGATTTCATCAATTTGATTACGCATTTCAAAGCGCACAAAATTCGCGCACAGATGGTGACCTTCAAACCGCAGGATGTGCCGGCGATTGTCAGCTATCCCAAAGATGCTGAGTTCATTCGCGATACACGCGACGCGCTCGATAAGGGTGATTTGCCCACGCCTTTCGCCGGTTTAGTGGGCGATTATATGAACCGCATGGAGATTGATGAAGACGCACTCGCTGGCACCCTGCACCTCAACGCCGATAATGCGCTGGTACAAAAATTAGCACAGATGCCCGCTAGCCCTAACCGCGATGCCGCTCTGGAACTGGTCTATCAGATGGCGCGGTTGTTCGCGGCGCGTATGCTGAACACCAGCGACATCACTCATGCTTTCAGTATGTCGGCAAGTGCAATTGATACCTTACTGGATGATTGATGATTATATGGATATTTCTTGATGAGATTAGGTGAATGATGCGCGTTGGTCTGAGTATGTTGTCGTTTGTTCTGTTGTTGATTGTGATTGTGTTGAGTGTTGCGCTGGCTTGGTTGATTTATACGCGCCAACCCTACGAAAAAGTCTATCGTCCGGATGCGCCTACTTATGGTGAAAGGGGGGCGTACACCGTCGGCGTACAACAATTTACTATCACAGGTGAGGATCGTCCGCTCAATGGGTGGGTGTGGTATCCGGCACAAGGTACGCCTGAACTTGCTAATTATAGCGCTTTCAATGGCGTGTTCGAAGCGTCGGGACGCGCTAACTGGGATGCACAACCCCGCAATGACGGCGCACCGTATCCGCTGGTAGTGTTCTCGCATGGTAGCGGAGCATCGCCCTTGTTGAGTTTGTTCTTCACCGAGCATCTGGCATCGCAGGGTTTTGTGGTGATCGCCACTGAACATCCTGCCAACACCATGATTGACCGCATAGGCTCCAACGAAGCCTATGATGATGCGGTGGTAGATAACTATATCTATCGTCCGCAAGATGTACGCCGTACCATCGACTATGCGCTGGATGATCTCAATGTAGGGGCATTATCCGGTATGATCGACGCAGAACGCATTGCAGTGGCAGGACATTCCTTCGGCGGATATACCAGTTTTGCCAGTGCCGGCGCTCGCCTCAATCTCGATGCTTTAGCCCAATGGTGCGCGGATAACGATGGTGTGACGGTTGGTGATGTACGTAACGAATCAGCATTGACGGCGAGCAATCGTGATGTGTTGCTGGCAGATGGCGCGTGTTATCTGCTGGATAATGCGTCCCGTCTGGCCGAGTTGATGCGCTTACCTGATGTGCCAACCGGCGCATGGCCCTCGTTAGGTGATGAACGAATTAGTGCGGTAATTGCCCTCGCACCATGGAACGCGCCAATCTTCGGCGAGGAGAACCTCACTGAAATCACTTTGCCGGCGTTGATCATGGTCGGGAGCAACGACAACACCACCAAGCCCGAGCGCGATGCGCATAACTTCTACTCGTGGTTAGGCAGTGAGGATAAGACGTTGGTGGAGTTCGTGCTGGGCGATCACAGCTTATTCGTCGATCAGTGCCCGCCAGTGCTGATTAATGCGGGCTTTTATGCGTCCTGTAGCGATCCGGTGTGGGATTTGGCGCGGGCGCATAACCTGACCAATCATCTGGCGACAGCGTTCCTGCGGGCAACATTTTACGATGATGCTGGGGCACGAACCGCGCTGAACACTGCCGGCGATGCCTTTGCGGGTATCACCGTTCAGCGCCCATGATCTTATGAAATGGAGTGATAGAGTGACATATCATGCACATTCCAAATTTTGTTGATAGCCTGAACTGGTTCCGTGATGATTACTTCCAAGCACGGATGCGTGACGACGCACATCGCAAAGAGATGGCCGAATTGTTCGATCTGTTCGCACGCAATCAGCGCCTCGATAAAAAGCTGGCGCTGGGTTACTTGGAGCAAGGTTGGGCGCTGGCACAGAGCGAAAAAGGTCATCCCTACTGGGAATTGTTGTTCGCGTACTGGCATTACACGACGACAGCACCCGCCATCGGTGATATTGACAGGGCGATGCGCTTATTCATGCGAGCCAATCAACCCGCTTACCATGATTGCCCTCTGCTGGGGCGCATTTACGCCTCACTGATTGATGCCTATGTGTGGAATGATCCGATCAGCTATGCCAGTGAAATCCGTGAAGCGATCACCTACACCTGCGATCATATCCCCATTGAGCAGAACACGTTTCAGCGCATGTTGCTGGCAAAAACGCGCCTGCACTATGAATTACAAGAACCGGAGAACGTGCTGGAGAGTGCCAGCTTGCTCTTGCGTTTCAGCGATGATTTCCTGCCGGATGCCATCAACGCGCATCTTTATCTGGCACAAGCCTATCTCGCACTGGGTGATTATGAGCAAGCACAGGGAAACGCCAAACTCGCACATGATGTTGCGCTGGCGCACCAATCGCCAGATTTTCAACGTGCTTCACTGACTGTATTATCAGCCGTTCATGCGTATCAGCAGAACTGGTCACGCGCTGAAGTAGTGCGCTTCCAGATGCGTGAGTTAGATTGGCATGGTGCAAAGTGGTTGGATTTATCCTTCGATGCGGAATTAAGCTACTGGCGAGAGAAAGCTGGTATCTGGTCGAAATTTGTTCTGGTGCGCTTCGCGAAACAAATCCTCGATTACTATCACAAGCAAGATCAGTTTTACTGGGTGTGTCGTGCGCGTTACGGTCTGATTGAAGCGCTGATGGATGTGCCGATCTGGTTACGCTGGCTCTATCGCTTGTTGCTGGATTTACCGCCATTGAAAGAGCAGGTGCAACTGGCGCAGGAATCTGCGACACACCTCAAGCGCAGTGATTGGTACTTAGACCGACTGAGCAAGATCGCTCATCCCTATATGGATTGAGCGCGCAAATCAAGCAGATCGTGAATGTTGCCAGTGGGTGTATGTGTCTCGATGCGTGCTGAAGGTGCTTTGACGCGCATCGGTAGTCCACCAGCAGGCGATAGTGTGACGGTCACATGGCGATCCAGGCGCGTGTTGGGCATCATCTCCAGACGCACGCGCTGTAAGATCATCGCCAGCGCAATTTTCATCTCCATCATTGCAAACTCTGCACCAATGCACCGACGAGGTCCCGAACTGAACGCCATATAATCGTAAGTACCGGGCTTGACCGTCTCCCAGCGCATCGGCTGAAAGCGTTGCGGGTCGGTGTATATATCCGGATTTTGATGCGTCATGTAATGGCTGAGAATGATTGTTGAGCCTGCCCCTAGTTGGTGCTGATTGAGTGTTACCGCTTCGCTGGTAATACGCTGAATCCAGACCACTGGCGGAAGCACGCGCATGCTCTCTTTGATGACGGCCTCTAGCAGAGGCAACTGATATAACTGCTCGATGCTCGGCGCATCTCCCCCTAACACACCATCCAGTTCATCGCACACGGAATCCAGTACATCCGGATATTGTGAGAGTAAGAACAGCGTCCACGTCAGCGCGTTACCGCTCGTTTCGTGACCAGCGAGAAATAGCACGTTGATCTGACCGATCAGGTCATCATCGCTGAGCCGATCGCCCTGTTCATCTTCGGTTTGCATCAATAGAGATAGCACATCGCCCATACCTGTTTGTTCGGCACGTTTGCGGGCGATCAGATCATACAGGTGCTGTTCAAGCTCATGCGATACCTGACGCAATCGGCGTATCGGCGACAGAGGCAAATCAAGTGGGATAATGCGCAAGAGTGGCGAGGTTGCTAGTGTCATCCATTGGGCGATGAGCGCACTCATCGCCCGTCCTTCGGCATGTGCATCGAGACCAAACAGCGTTTTGATAGCGATCTGTGCGGTCAGCTCGTGGCATGCTTGATTAACATCGACAGTTTTGCCCGCCTGCCATCCGCTGAGCATCTCATCGGTGATGCGTACCATCTCATCACGGTAGGTCTCGATATATTTCTTGTGAAAGGCTGGCATGATCAAGCGCCGTTTGCTGAGATGTTCATCACCATTCATGAAGGTCAGCCCGTTGGCGAGGCGTCGTACTGAGGGATCATCAATTTCGAGCATGGCTGAGGAATGATACTGTTGCGGGTTGCTGAACACCTCGCGGTTGTAATTTGCCCCGAAAGCGAACACGAAGCCCTGTTCACCGTTCGGAACCTGCGATAATACCCCGCTCAACTGTCCGAAACGGCGGTCATAGTCCACCATAGTTTTGATGGGATTGCGGAAAAAATCAATCAAGTTTTTGTAAATTGCAAGCGTGCCGAAAGTGGTTGCGGGGCCCGGTATCATCGCGTTCTAATCCATCAGTGAAAGTTATCATTTATTATGTGATGAGTATTCTACACGATCCCATTGCGCTGTGTGAGATTCTCAGCAAATATCAAGGTAGTGTTCAATCATCGTAGGAAGATGCGCCGCTCAAACTGCGTGAGAAACTCGCATCCATCCTCGGTGATACGCACCGTCTCCGAGATGCTGATACCTCCTTGCCCGGCGATCTGTATCCACGGTAACACATGAAAGATCATGTTTGCCTGTAGCATCTGCTGATCGTCTGGTTGCATACTGATGATGTGCCCCTCACCCCAATCCGGCGAGAGCGCGATACCGATTGAATAGGCGGAGCGCGAGGCTTGCGTGGCTCCGCCGGAGCGGAGTACCTCGCGGGCGACGGCGTCCGGTTTGCTAGCTAGTATGCCTGCACGCATCACCGCTTGCATCGCGTCGAAGGCTTCCAGTACTAGTGCTTCCGCCTGTTGAATGATGGGTGATGGCTCACCGATAAAACCGGAGCGCATCAGGGCGCTATGATAGCGTTTTAAACATCCGGCCACTTCCAGCATCACCACGTCACCCGTTTGCATCACCCGCCCTGACCACGTGGCATGACCGATTGCTCCGCGATAGCCAGAAGCGACAAAGGGCGCAATAGCCGGCCACTCACTGCCGGCAGTGATCAGCGCATGGTGCATCTCAGCAGCGACATCGTTTTCAGTGGCACCGGCTTGTACGGCGTCGATGCCGGCTTGCATCGAACGCTCGGCACAGCGTGATGCACGGCGCATCCAGTCAATTTCATGCGCGGATTTGACCACGCGCCCTTGCTCCACAATGCCCGAACAATCAATCCACCGCGCTCCCTGACAATGCGCGAACAGTCGATCTTGTTGGCTGGCAGTGAAGAACCAACAATCACGCTCATAGCCAATCCTCGCCCCTGACCAACCAAACTCGGTTAGCACATCGCGGATAACCGCCATCGGGTCTTGCACATCCTGATAGGGGCGGATGATGTTGATCCACGAATGTGCTTGTACCCCGCTCTCCTCAAGCTGACGTGGGATCGCTACAGGCTCATCAACTAACGGGATCAACACCGCTTGAAAGCGAAAATGTCCGGGGCTTTCGTAGCCGGTGATGTAACAGTTGTTCTCCGGCGTAGTGATCAGCAAGAGATCCACCTCGTGCTGTGCCATTCGCTCGCGCAAGGCGGATAGTCGGTGCTGGTATTCGGTCATCGGAAAAGCGAGATCATCGCGTTGACGCATCAGTCATCCTCAGGCTGGTATTAATCTGCTGATCAATGATACCTACAGCTCGCCTCACTCACAACCCGATTGGACTGCTGACTGCGGGCAGTGGCAAATCAAGCATGATGTGAAACGAACAAACAGGGTAAGACCTGTTTTTGATATAGTCCGTGCTTCTAAATCGTTTCCCGCACTGCTCACACGTTGAAACGGAATTGGATCACGTCACCATCGTTGACGACGTAGTCTTTGCCTTCGATTTGCATCAAGCCAGCATCTCGGACTGCCGTGCGGTTGCCATGTTGGGCGAACACACTGAAGGGCACGACTTCGGCACGGATGAAACCCTTTTCAAAATCGGTGTGGATCACGCCAGCCGCCTGAGGCGCTGTCCAGCCTTTTTGGATTGTCCATGCGCGGACTTCGCTCTCGTTGAAGCTGAAATAGCTGATTAAGCCTAGTATGTCATAGCCGGCGCGGATCACACGGGCTAAGCCTAGTTCATGGATGCCGAGTAAGTCCAGATATTCAGCGCGTTCATCGGTAGGTAAGTCGATGATCTCTGCCTCTAACCGCGCACATAACTTGATCACCTGTGCGCCCTGTGCCTGAGCGATAGCGCGGGTGGTGCGGACGTAATCGTTATCCTCAATCAAGCTATCCTCATCGATGTTGGCGACGTAAATCACAGGTTTAGCACTCAAGAAGCGCAGTTCATTGTTCAAGTGTTTGAAGGCTTTGCTCTCGCGTTCTGGATGGGTGGCGAGCGGTGTGCCATCTGCCAGAAAATCAACCAGCTTCTGCGCAAGTTCGAGTATCGGGCGCAGATCGGCATCGCCTTTGACCTGCCGATCGAGTTTTTCGATCTTGTGTTGTAGTTGTTGACGATCAGCAAACGCTAGTTCACTGTTGATGATGTCGATATCCAGTTCAGGATCGGGCATAGCACGCACATGCACCACGTTGGGATCGTCGAAACAGCGCACAATGTGCAGGATGGCATCAGCATCGCGGATATTGCCGAGAAATTGATTACCCAGTCCTTCGTTTTCGCTGGCTCCAGCAACTAAGCCGGCAATATCCATAAACTCAATCGTGGCATGGATTACGTTATCCACATTCACAATTGTGCCGAGCTGGTCAACCCGTGCATCAGGCACAGTGACAACGGCTTTGTTCGGTTCAATCGTGCAAAATGGATAGTTTGCCGCTTCTGCATTTTGGGCTTGTGTCAACGCATTGAACAGCGTGCTTTTACCCACATTGGGCAAGCCGACTAATCCGATTTTTAAACTCATAAGGTCTTGGCTCTCCTGATTGGTATTCGATTTTTAGCATTCGATGACAGCGACATTGACTGCCAGCCCACCATCGGATGTTTCTTTGTATTTGTCGCTCATATCCTGAGCGGTTGCCCACATGGTTTGGATGACTTCATCTAACGAGACACGGGCTTCACTGGCGACACTTTCGAGCGCCAGATTGCTGGCGGTGATCGCTTTGATTGCGCCCATCGTGTTACGTTCGATGCATGGGATTTGCACCAACCCGCGAATCGGATCACAGGTCATGCCGAGGTGATGCTCCATCGCAATTTCAGCTGCCATCAGCGCCTGTTCGACTGATCCGCCCATACATTCGGTGAGCGCTGCTGCCGCCATCGCAGACGATACGCCAATCTCCGCCTGACAACCGCCTTGCGCCGCTGAAATAGTGGCATTCTTCTTGAAAATTGCGCCGATTTCGCCGGCAACTAATAGAAAGTTGATGATGTCGCGCTCTTGTGCGCCCCCGAAGCACACATAATACATCAACACCGCCGGTATCACACCGGATGCGCCGTTTGTCGGTGCCGTGACCACGCGCCCGAAGGCGGCATTTTCCTCATTGACGGCTAAAGCAAAACAACTCACCCAGCGTATTGTCTCTTGAAATGTGTACGGGCGGGCTTGAATGGCACTGAGCCACGCATCATAATTGTCATAATTCGTATAGTCAAGTAGTTTGTGTTGTATGTTGTAGGCACGGCGACGCACACTCAGGCCACCGGGCAAAATGCCAGTGATATGGCATCCACGATAGATACAGTGCGCCATGGTATCCCATATGTGGAGCAAGCCTTCATCGACTGTTGGTGGGGTACGCCATGTACTTTCGTTCTGCGCGACTATCTCGGCAATGCTCATGCCTTGCTGTTGGCAGTGATGCAGTATATCTTTCGCATAGTCATTAGGGAAAGGTAAGTTAATGTCATCATCTGTATCATTGAGCAGGGTATTATCTTTGACTACAAATCCACCCCCTACTGAGTAGTAGGTTGCTTGTACTTGCTGGTTAGTCACAAGGTCAGCGATGAAGCGTATGCCATTAGGATGAAAGTGTAAGGTTTGGTCAAAATAGAAGATAATGGCATCATCAGGATGAAAGGGTATTACCTGTTTACCCTGTAATGCTAGCTCACCCCGTTGTTTGATCTGCTCTACTTTCTCGAATATTGCACCGGTATCACATGTGACAGGGTCTTCACCGAGTAATCCCATCATGATTGCAATGTCAGTTCCATGTCCTCGACCTGTCTTAGCGAGTGATCCGTAGAGTTCGACTGTCACATGTGATACACGGTTGAGTTGATCATCTTCAATTAACTCCTGTAAAAAACGCTCGGCGGCGCGCCAGGGGCCCATCGTGTGTGAACTCGATGGGCCTACGCCGATCTTCAACATGTCAAACACGCTGATCCGTTGCATCATGTTCCCCTTGCTTAAACAGAATCTGCTCATATTGTACGGGGCAATCCGTCAGAATGTGAGGCTTATCTGTTAAGCCCCTCTCAGATGAAGCTGAAGGTATCGATCTCCAGATGGGGTAGGGCGAGTAATTCGCTGACGAACGTCTCCCATGCAGGATAGAGTGCGCCGGTCTGGTTCTGATGGGTGTCGTAGAGTGCCCAGTACGCTTGCCGAATGATGACGAAATCATCACCATTTGTTTGTAAACGCTGGATGACTACTTGTGCTTGATGCGTGTTTGGGCTGAGTAGCGGTTTGCCGTAGGTGAATAAAGTGCGGGCAGGCTCATCAGGCTCATCGCTGGTGGCGAGCTGACGGGGTGCGCTCGGTTGGGAATGATAGGCGCCAATGTGAAAATCGTACTCGGTTAATAGTTGGATCGCGGTCTTAGCGTGATCTTTCTCCGGTAAGATAAAGGTCTGAATGCTGGCATCCGGGAAGGCGCTCTGTAATTCGGATAAGCCTTCTTCGATCTTTTGCTGTAGCAGGATGTCATCATCGCTGTTGAATTCATCGAGCGCACCACTGTATCCGCGCAGGCAAATCTCAACTAGGCGCTGTTCAGCCATCACATTGAGGTAATCGCACAGCCTATGATTATTGCTGATCTTGAACGGGCGTTGTGTGCCCTGTTCGGGTTGTGGGATGCCCCCATAATACTGTGTGGGATCTTGCGCCGAGTGTACTGCACCGTGTAGCGCGGGGGTGATCGCCAGATTAACCGGGATACCTTCGTCCCAGAAGCGTCCATAGATTTTTTGGAGTTTAGTCGGGTTGGTGAAGTATGAGATGCCATCATCGAGGATAACGACTTTTGTCATGCCCGTTTGTCTTTCACGTGATTGAGTTCGCAATTGCCTTGATTATAACGGTATCTCCGCACATTCCGAAACAGACAAACGCCAAAATGCAGGGTAATCGCATCAAAACAGAAAAAGAGGGATAATGAGCAAAAAAGAAACCTCATGCCCGCAGAAGTTGTTCCAAGCCTAGAAGGACTGCTTTGGTGACTTGCCCGCCCCGCGTGTGAAAGGTCGTTGAGACCATAAATTACTGGATATTATTATCATTGCAGTTTGTGTGTGCTGTGTGGAGCAGACAGTTGGGTTGGTATTGAGATGTTTGGCAAAGCCAAAGAAACATGGTTTCAAGAGTTTCTTGAGCTAGAGCATGGCATCCCCTCCCATGATACCTTTGGCAATGTGTTTGCAAAACTTGACCATGAGGCATTTCAGACACGATTTATCCGTTGGGTGGAGTCGGTGACAACCGTAACCAAAGGACAAGTGGTTGCAATTGATGGAAAAACAGCACGAGGCAGTCATGGCAAAGCCAATAGCAAAGTAGCAATTCATGGGGTTGTGCTTGGACAGCGCAAAGTAGGCAACAAAACCAATGAAATTACAGCGATTCCTAAGTTATTACGCTTGCTGAATGTGACAGGTTATTTAGTGACGATTGATGCGATGGGCTGTCAAACAGCAATTTCCCAAGCCATACGCGATGAAAAAGCAGACTATTTACTGTGCGTCAAAGATAACCAGTCCAATTTGAGACAAGACATTGAAGACAGGTTCGTGCATGGCGACCAGCAAAATTTTCAGAACATGACCATGAATGACCATGAGACGGTCAGCAAAACCAGTGGTCGTGTTGAGATTCGGCGCTGTTGGGCTATTTCAGACCCGCTAGCGATGGAACACATCCGTCATTATGACGGGTGGGCAGACTTACAAACCCTCGTCCGTGTTCAGCGTGAGACGCGCACCACTGAGAAAACAACACACGATACCCATTTACCTGCGGAATGTGCGCGATAGTCATTATCCGCTTCATTAATTCGTCAGCGGTATCAATTCGGACTGGGAGCTTGGTGTAAAAGAGATGATAATTACCAGAGATAATTACAAATCCTGATGCGACATAGACAAGTAGGTCAGGGTGGCGAAGCGCTTGATGTTAGCTCACGATTTCAGTGCGAAGTGCTACATGGTTATGCGGTGGCGCGGCGTATTTTGTCTGACAATTGCCGATACAAAATCCAACCACACGCACCACACACTTTATGTCATACTTTGATAAATACTAGCCTCTTGGCTATGGACTATCAATTATCGACGATGAAAGAAATCTTTGCGTTGAGACGATAAGTCTTGATTTCACCATCTTCAACAATTGCTTGAAATTCTTTGGCATAGATGGATTGGATATTCTTCACAGATTTCTGAGCTTGTTTGAGTGCGACGTTTACCGCATCATCCCAGCTATTTTCCGATTCTGCTAAAACTTCAATGACTTTAACTATTGCCATGATTGGCTCCCTCATTTGTTCGAACAATCACAACAAGCATAAAATACATCGTCAAAAATCATATTGACCGTGTGAACCATTTGCAGGCTATCCTATCAGGTCATTGTTCATAGCCATATAAACAGATTTGTGATGTGGGCTGTTTTATATTATGCATCACTCAGGGAGATCCATTAGATGATTGAGTAATCATTTTTGGCTGTTGGCTGATTTTGCAACAGAGTGTGTATACGTCTCTGCAAAATCAGCTATCACATTGTTCAGAAGGGTGGGCCGATTGTAGACGTTGCTATAGAACGATTGGTTCAATCAAAACGGCACGCTCCATACCTTCGGATTTTTCCGAAACTTACCTATTATAGCAATAAATATCTAGGAAGTTTCTTGGAGTATTTATGAATTTATCAAGTCCAGCATTCAAAGATGGGCACCAGATCCCTCTTAATTATAGTTGTTATGGCGATGATATTTCCCCACCACTTATCTGGAATAATATCCCAAAAGATACAGAGAGTTTTGTTATAATTTGTGAAGATCCTGATGCACCTGACACAATATGGTCGCACTGGGTACTCTATAACCTTCCACCAACAGTGACCGAATTGGAAGAAGACATTCAACCGGCTGGCACGCTCGACAATGGTGCCATGCAAGGCATGAATGATTTTGCTGAGATTGCGTATAATGGCCCGTGTCCTTCATCCGGCGAACATCGATATTTTTTCAGATTGTATGCCTTGAATACGATGCTTGACCTCGAAGCTGGGGTTGATCGTGAAGAGATCCTACACATTATTCAACCGCATATTCTGGACGAAGCCGTTCTCATGGGGACTTACGCAACAGCGCAGGGCGCAACATGAGCACGAACCCTAGAGGGCGGCTGTTGCTTGCGTCATGTCGTTCGGGCACCTATCTGGCAAATGCCATTCATAAGCAATTACAAGCAAACGGTCACCCTGATATACCATATCTCAGCAATATTGATTTTCAATTTGCGGATTCTGAGATATGTGTGCGCTTAGATGAGGACGTCAGTGGTTGCGATGTTTTTTTGATGCAATCACTGCATGATGGTTTGGCAGAGACATCAGTCAGTGAGAATTATCTGGCAATGTGTATTGCAGCACGGACACTGCGCGAATGGGGTGCACACAAGGTCACGGCAATTTTGCCGTATCTCGCCTATGCGCGACAGGATAAGCCTACACGCCTCAAACGCGAACCTACCACGGCAAAACTAATGGCAGATTTGAGTATCATGTCCGGAATTGATCGTTTGATAACATGGCATCCACATTACCAGCAGATACACGGATTTTATGGTCAGATTCCAGTAACAGTCCTTGAGCCGTTTGATCTGTTCACGGATATTTTTGATGAGTTTAAAGGTTCCGATGATACGATCATCATTGCACCAGACGCTGGTGCATCACGGTTGGTGACATATTTAGGACGTGATCTCGAATTACCTGTGGCGATTGCCTCCAAGTTCCATCCTAATCAGGGAGAGACAGAAATCACACAGATTATTGGTGATTTTGCCAACAAATCTCAGGCGTTGATTTTTGATGACATGATGAGCAGTGGTGGTACTGTATCTCAGTTGGTTCAAAAATTAGCCGAAGATACAAATATAGATGATATGCACTTAACTATTTCACACAATCTATGTAGTGATTCAGCCTACCATCATCTATGCCAAATACACGCAGAACACGGTCTACGCCGTGTCATTACGATGAATACCATTCCACAAACAGAAGCTTTTCAAGAGCTTGCGTTTTTCAACGTTATCGATCTATCGACCATTCTTACCCGTGCGATAGAAGACATTCATTTCAGCCGAATGTAATAATACCCAAGGAGCAATTCGCTATGAGCAATGCACAAAATAAGACGATTCTCCATACAGAGCAATTGCAACACATCACTCACAAATTAAGTCGCCAGATTATCGAAATTACGACAAATGCAGGTTCGGGACATCCTTCAAGTTCACTATCAATGATTGATATTCTTACTGTCTTGTACTTCGGAGATGTGATGAACCATGCACCACAAGAGCCTCATTGGGCAGAACGGGATCGTTTTATTCTCAGTAAGGGGCACGGTGCACCCGGTTTGTATGTCACGCTAGCAGAAGCCGGGTATTTCGACAACAATTTGATATATACATTGCGTGAAACGGGCAGTCCATTAGAAGGACATCCGAATATGCGTGCACTGCCCGGTGTTGAGGCATCAACAGGCTCACTCGGACAAGGCCTGTCAATTGGGATTGGTCACGCGCTGGCGGCACGGGTTGATAAGCTTGATTATCGTGTTTATGTGTTGATCGGTGATGGTGAAGCAGATGAGGGGCAAATATGGGAAGCAGCACTGTCTGCGGCAAAGTTTAAGCTCGATAACCTGACCTGTATTCTCGATTATAACCAATTCCAGCAAACCGGTGCTGTTCACGAAGTGATGCCGTCAATGTTGCCTTTTGCAGAAAAATGGCAAGCGTTCGGTTGGGATGTTAAAGAGATTGATGGGCATGACATCCCACAAATTAAAGGAGCATTTGCGCATGCTAAAACGGTTAAGAATCAACCACAGGTAATCGTTGCTCATACAAAAAAGGGGAAGGGTTTATCTCCCTTTGAAGATGATGATACCAACCGGATGCACGGTAAAGCACTCACTCTCGAACAGACAACAACAGCCTTGCAAGAACTTGACCGCATGTATAACTCAGAGGAGGTATAAAGGTGAATATTGGCGAACGCATTGGACTGGAGTATGGATTATCGACTCGTAATGCCTTCGGGGAAACCTTGGAAGCTTTAGGTGGTGAGAATGTGCATATTGTGGTGGTTGATGGTGATGTGCATAACTCCACGCGCACCAATTTTTTTGCAGATGCGTATCCAGAACGGTTTTTCAATGTAGGGATTGCCGAGAGTAATCTCATCGGGATTGCTAGTGGCTTATCTGCGAGTGGTAAAGATGTCTTAGCGGCGAGTTTTGCTACTTTCTTACTCTGTAATGCTTATGATCAGATTCGTATGGGCATCGCCTATCCGCGTATGAATGTGAAGTTGGTTGGTTCTCATAGTGGTATTAGCATTGGCGAAGATGGACCGAGCCAAATGGCTATTGAAGATATTGCCCTCGCAACTTCGCTACCCAACTTCGTGGCACTTGTTCCCGCAGATGAAGCATCAACACGTAAAGCAACACGGGCGATGTTTACACATGAAGGGCCAGTTTATATGCGAACAGGTCGTCCCGAAGTCCCCCAAATTTATGATGATGAATCTGAATTTGAAATGGGTAAAGCCAATCAATTGCGTGATGGCGATGATGTGACAATTATTGCTTGTGGATTAATGGTTGCAGTCGCTTTAGAGGCATCAGATATACTGGCTGAGCAGGACATAGAAGCCCGTGTTCTTGATATGCACACGGTTAAGCCCCTTGATAGAGAGGCAATCGAGGCAGCGGCGCAAGAAACCGGGGTTATCGTCACGGCAGAGGAACACTTGCTACAGGGTGGCTTAGGTGCAGGAGTGGCACGGGTCGTCACAGAAACACACCCCACTCGAATGGCTTTCGTTGGAATTGATGATACCTATGCAGAATCCGGTGAAGCGCAAGACTTGCTCGTGAAATATGGGCTGATGCCTGATGATATTGTGACCGCAGTAGAAGATATCATCTAAATAAGTTCTAATTTCAACCAAGAATCCAAGAAGACTTCTTCAATCGCATAGCGCCATAATAAAAACCTGCTGTAGTCGAATCACAGCAGGTTTGACCTATGTTATTCTTCATTCATACTCAGAGATGATGTTTTATTATTGACCCGAAGAGTAGTTCTCCAGCGGTTGTCCATTCACAAGTATGGTTACACTATCAATCGTGAAGTTGTAAGGCAGTCTGGCGAATTTGTGCTTCAATGCGTGGTGCATCACAAACACCTGCAGTGCTGAAACTACCAACCAGATCAATTTCGGCATTCCCCTCATCAATATCAATACCCCTTACACTCAGACTAAGAGTAGTAACCGAAAGGCTGTTTACCAATGGAGAATAACAGGTTCAGTGCGGCGGTTAGTGGTGCAACAGTAGGTTCAATATCAATGGTGAAAGGTATCGTACTATCGCCACATCCAACGCTACCACCTGTTTCCAACGCAATCAGGTAAATCTGTGTTTAGGTTCGTATGGTTTTGTCTCCCTTGACTTCTTTGATTATAGGCTAGCACATTTTTGTCATAGAATTATTACATATCCTATCTAACTGACGGTATTGACGTCATATTAATGTTTGTAGTTTATAGTGAATGTAATGATCGATAACCCAAAAGGAAGGCTTCAACATGTCAGAGAAGATCAAGAAGTCAGATGCTGAATGGCGCGAAATACTCACCCCAGAACAATACGCCATCTTACGTCAGAAGCGTACGGAAAGCCCATTTACGGGAAGATATGTCAATGAGAAACGTGACGGCATTTACCAGTGTGTAGCCTGTGGTCAGGCGCTCTTTTCTTCCGATACCAAATATAAATCGGGAAGTGGTTGGCCTAGCTTTTGGGATGTTATTGAAGAAGGTAATGTCAAATTAGTCGAGGACAATAGCCACGGTATGCAACGTATCGAGGTTATTTGTGCAAATTGCGAATCCCACTTAGGACATGTCTTCAAAGACGGCCCACAGGATAAAACAGGGTTACGTTATTGTATTAATTCAGTCGCGCTTGATTTGAGTACAGGTGAAGACTCTGAATAAAAGTGCTATTCAAGCGAGCGATTGTTGACATACATAATGGCTCGTTTGATCCATTGAAGCGTATCAAGAAGGACAATAGGCTTATTAATTTTCTCTCGTAAAATGAGTGGTATCTACAAGTCCGTTGGTAAGAGTTTTAAAGGAGTTTTATGCAAAGTGGCTTGAGTTTGGGTCGCATTTTTGGCATTGAAATACGTATTGATTGGAGTTGGTTGTTCATTTTTCTACTGGTTGTATGGAATTTGAGTGCATCCTTCTCACAATCTAACCCTGAATGGGGCATGTTGGTCGTGATCGTCACGTCCGTTGTGGCTGCAGTGCTGTTTTTTGTATCGGTGTTGTTGCACGAACTAGCCCATTCACTGATGGCGATTCGACAGGGTGTATCGGTACGCAGCATTACGCTGTTTCTTTTTGGCGGTGTTTCAAATATTCAGCGCGAACCCCCTTCACCTAAAGCTGAATTCTGGATCACTATAGTGGGTCCTGTGACGAGTTTTGTATTAGGAGCTCTATTTCTAGGAGTTGGGGCGTTTAGCGTTGATTTCAGTCAAATGCCACAAAATTCTGAGGCTTTCATGCAAAGTATCAGTCCGCTAAGTGTTGTTGTTTTATGGTTAGGGTCAATCAATTTGATCTTGGCGCTTTTTAACTTGATTCCCGGATTTCCATTAGATGGTGGTCGCTTGTTGCGTGCCGCACTGTGGAGTGTTACGGACGATCTACGAAAAGCAACACTCTGGGCAGCGCGGACAGGTCAATCAGTCGCATGGTTACTCATCATCGCGGGTATCGCCATGATCTTCGGCGTGCAAGTGCCATTCTTTGGTACAGGCGTCGTCGGCGGTTTATGGCTGGCATTCATTGGTTGGTTTCTCAATGGTGCAGCGATTACCAGTTACAAACGCACTGTAATTCAGGATGTTTTGGCTGATGTCACGGTTCAACAAGTGATGCGGCACAAACCGCCGACCGTAGCGCCTACAATACCTGTCGATAGTTTCCTGCACGACTACGTCATGCGCAGTGATGATTCTGCCTTCCCTGTGGTTGATAATGATCAATTATTGGGGATCATTACGATGACTGATGTCCGAAAAATTAGTCGCGAACAGTGGCGCGAAACGACTGTCCGTGACATTATGACCCCATTTTCTGATCTAATCACTATTTCTCCGGATGATGATGCCGCTGACTCATTGAAAACGTTGAGTCAACATGATTTTCGACAATTAGTGGTGGCAGATGGTGATCGATTAAAGGGGTTATTACGTCGTCGCGATGTGCTTAAATGGTTGCAAATACAAACTGATATCAATGAAGGTATCTTGCCTGGCCGTCGTGCGATAGGGCAGGGTACTTAAAAGTATCAGTAAATAGCCATTTGACCCATTCAACCCCAATACGATTTACCTGCAAATCACGTCCGTATGTGGTATAGCCGACTGTGGGTAAAGCTTTTACGCTAAAAATAGAAGAACGTAGTTTAAGTGTCACACTATTCGTACGCTAACAATTCAACAACTACGAAAGGAACAAACTTATGCAATTTTATGATGAAACACCCGTTTTGACAGCGGATGAAGAAAAAGTGGGTCAGATTGATCGTGTTGTGATTGATCCATCAACAGGAGAAGTATCGCATCTAATTGTGGAGAAAGGCTTCTTTTTTCCGGAAGACAAGGTCATACCCGTATCATTGGTCGCAGAAGCAAGTGCTGAGCGTGTGTTGCTTAAGAAGATGGAGGATCAGTTGGATTTGCAACCGTTCACCGAAACAGAGTTCATTCCTGCTCAGGCACTGGATAATAATACTGATCGTGATGTCGCAATCAATCGTCATCCGTATTATGCTTATCCAGCAATTGGTACAACTGCCAGTTGGGGAACAGGCTGGTTCTATAACCCACTTTTTGATGCCGGATCAGTCGAGGTGACTGAACGCAATATCCCTGACAATGCCATTGCTTTAGATGAAGGGGCTGAGGTCTACAGCAGTGACGATGAACACGTGGGTGATATTGATAGTGTATTCACAACAGATGATGCGAATCGCATCACACACTTTGTCATATCACAGGGCATCTTCTTTGACGCACATAAGCTTATACCTGTCTCGTGGATTAAGCGTGTTGAAGAAGAAAAAGTATTGCTTGGCGTTCATTCAGAAACGCTGGATGCCGTTCCCAATTATGACCCCGAGTCTGAGGTGTATTAGCGGTTAACGCCAAATCAAAAAAGCCATTGATCGAAACCAATGGCTTTTTTGATTCATGGGGTTCTTAGTCCTCATCAAGGCGTGGCATATACTCGTTCCCGATCATGACCGATTGAATTTCAACCGGATTCTCACGCTTGTGATAATCGGCGTCTTTAGTAAGTTCGCCATCTTTGCCCTGTATAAATAAACTTGCGTGTTGCTTTTCTGCTTGTGAATGGGCGAATTCAATTGCTTGTTCGCGTGTTTCGAAAACCTTCAAGACCTCGCGCGAGGTTGAGGCACGCACGCCCCAACCTTCGGGTAGGGGTACTACAAATTGATCAACCATATGTTCATCTCTCCTCAACTTGATTTATTACTCGAATTTAACTGTCAACAAGTTAATGACATTGACAACGCCGAATGTATAGCGTGCGATATCATTAATCATTCGATATTCAGACATGGAATTGACATTGCCAGATAGCGTAACATGCCCATCTCTGACGGTGAGATTAATATTATCTACGTCAATATGGGCGTTTCGCGAAAGAGCATCCATAATATCTTGAGCAGTTTCCTCATCTGCGGGATGTTCAGTTGGAACAGTTGTGATTTCATTCGTTATCTCCGTGACCCCTTGAATAGCAGCGGTCAATTCCGTCGCACGTAATTTCTTCCAATAGGCATCCACTGTACCGGATAGCAAGACATGGCGATCCTGTACAGAGACATCGATTTTTTCATCTTGAAGGTGACTACTCCACTTAATGATACTTTCAATATTTGTGCGTAACTCAGCATCAGTTGGGAGCCGTGTGCCACCGGGTAAAGAGACGATCAGACGATTATCAACATCGGTCACACCATAGACCAATTTGGCATTTTCTTCTGCATAGAGTCGATCAGAATATGTTGGCACAGTGCCGGATAAAGTCGCTTCGTTATCCTCAACAGTGACAATAATTCCTTCATGAGCAACACGACTATCCCACTGCATCTGGATGTTGACATGCTCTTCGATTTCTTTATCTGTCATCAGAACTGTTGCCATAAGTACTCCTGTTCTTTAATACAGTCATTGATGTGGGTTTTCATGTTATCTATATATGATTCGTTGCACAATTGACCTTACAGGCACAGTTGCATTGGTCAATCGTGCTATGAGGATTTTGTAGGGTGGATAGTAACCCGTTTCTTTGGGGGTAGTTGTTGTCTACACGCTAGTATCAATATCGACTAACCTGTGTTTCACTGCCATAACAGCCGCTTCTGCACGATTACTGACATCTAATTTCTCAAGTATTTTGCTAACGTGCTTTTTGACAGTTGATTTGCTGATTACAAGTGCTTGTGCTATTTCGGCATTGCTCATGCCTTCTGTGAGCAGTTTTAAGACACGCAATTCTGCTGAAGTTAGATCATGACCGGGAAATTCCCCCTGAGCAGCACGCATCAGTGCTTTGGTTGCTTCCTGTGCGAGTATAGATTCACCGCTATAGGTTGACTGGATCGCAGAGACGAGTGTTTTCATCGAGATGTCTTTGAGTAAATAACTGATAACACCTGCTTCAATGGCAGAATGAATGAGGGGATCATCGTCATAGCTGGTGAGTGCGATGATACGGGCATTCGGATCAATTTCCAGAATTTGCTTTGTGGCTTCGACACCATCAATATCTGGCATTAGCAAATCCATCAAGACAACATCTGGCTTCAGCTCTTGATATTTTACAACAGCATCCCGACCATCATTTGCCAGTGCAATGACTTCTAATTTAGTATGTTTTTCAAGCGATGTGCTTAAACCAACACGCACCATGTGGTGATCATCAACAATCATAATTTTAATTTTTTCTTCTTCGACTGGTTTCATGGATTACCCCTTCCAATAATTTTGATTAGTCTGAATCTAAGTATCGTATTTGACGGATTTTATCACGCAACCAGTGAACTCTTATTGCCGTTCCCTCTCCTTCATGGCTTTCGATAGTTAGACTTGCGTCAATTGATGCAGCTCGTTTACGCATATTTTCTAAGCCGAAGCCACGGTGTATTGTGTTTGAATCAAAACCGACTCCTTGATCTATAATTTCCATCTTAACATATAATTCTGTGCTGATGAACTGCAGTTGAGCCTGTGTGGTATGACTGTGCTTACTGACGTTATTGAGTGCTTCCTGAGCGATACGATAAAATACGAGACGAACATCAGAAGGCGCCGGATGTCCATCATTAATTTTAAGCTTAATCTCGATAGGTAAACGCCCTTCAACAGCTTGCTTGAGGCGTTCGAGGAGTTGAGGTAATTCCATTCGTACTAAATTCTCTGGCTTGTACTCCATGAGCAGCAATCGCATTTCTGAGAGGGCACCTCGATTGAGACGGGAAATATGCGTTAGTTGCTCTAAGATAGCAACATCATTGATTAATTCATCCGTTGTGAGCGATTCGGCTATCATGCTGGCTGAGAATAACATCTGACTCACGGTATCGTGAATTTCGCCTGCCATACGCTGGCGCTCTTCTGCTACCGCGAGTTCGTTCGATTTTTCATGCGCGCGTGCATTATTGATGGCAACCGCTGCTTGTGTTGCGAAAATTTTGAGCCATTTAAGATGAGCCTCTTTGAAATATGCGCTTTGCTGACTGACAAGATTGAGAAAGCCAATAACGTTCTCTGCTATGCGGATTGGAACGCCGGCATAGGCACGCATCCATGTTTGTCGCGGACGCTCAACCCAATCACTATTGTACTGTAAATCATCCATGATGATTGGACTTTGGGTACGTATCATATGGGCAAGGGTCGGGGTGCTATCAACCGGGAAACGCAAGGTCTTGATCACATCTTCTAATTGATGTTCATGATAACCTCGGCTTCGCACAATCGATGCTACATCATCTCTAATGAGCATAATATCGGCGGCATCATGCGGAATAACGCGGCTTATATTCTCTAAAATCTGATCAAGTACTTCATCTAATTCAAGCGTCCCTGTAATCGCAAGAATTGAATCATACAGAGCATTTGAGACAACAACATTTCTTATTTCAGCGATATCAAGATCAGAGTCTAATTGCTGGAGAGGGTGCAGCAATGATTCTGGATCAAGGATTGGTCTTTTGCTCAATTGTGTCAAACTGATAATCGTTCTGTCATTTGTCTTGCGCCCCTGTAATTGTACTTGTAGCTCACCTTGCTGTGATCTATTTAGCGGAATAACAAGGATAGGTAGCACTGTATCTTCTTTACCGATCCATGCGCGATATTGTGCATGGTGTGCTTCATGGATATAGTCATCAAGTGGTTGATGCTTCAATGAATCGAAAGACTCTCCGAGTAATGCCTCACTCGCGGTATTTGCCATCATAATCTTGCCTACATTATTTAGGATCACATGAGGTAAAGGCGTCAGTTGGAAAAACGAAGTCAACATATTTTCTTGCATAACTAGCCAATCTATGTGTTAGCGGTATGATGCTAAGTGTGCCAGCCGAGGATGTATCAACAAGGCAAACTACGAAACGAGGTGCTTATCCACATCATCATCATTTCATGATGTCAAACAAGGTACTAAGTGCAACGTCGAGATACAGATTTTGTTCTTTAGTGTATGATATCCAGCGAATCGGTATGTATATTTCATCATGCTCGTCACTATTCAACTGAATAACAGCAGAGACGGGATTACCTGTATCCTCCCAGCCAACGACTTGCCCACAAAATTCCCGATCCGTATCAAATACGGACATACCAATCATACCAAGCTCATCATCAAACACACCATGTTGTTCTTCACTAATATTATAGTCAAATGTACAATATAGGGGATGGAGATAGGATTTCGGGACTGCGGTGAGTAAATTTTCGTCGACAGATATATAATGTTCTGACTGATAATCAGGCAATTCTTCCCATGTTAAGGTTCGTGGTAGAATGATTGCCCGCTTTGTCTGTAATTCAATCATATCCAGAGATACTATTTTACGCTTGGGGTTCGTAGCTTGCTGGATGACAATGTGTGTCACTTGACGCGTGTAGGGTGCAACAATCAAGTAAGCAATTAAGCCAAGGAATTCTCCATTCGCATAAACCTTTGTACTCACTCTGTAGTCCATAATGATTTTTTCCTGTAACGTCTCATAAAGTCTCATTATTATCGTATGTTGAACTATAAATTTTCGCTTTTTGCATTTTAA